>NZ_JALNTS010000014.1:0-66177 GCF_023161725.1 Vibrio sp. 1CM24A | reverse complement strand
AATACATCGAGTACTACAATACCAAACGTATAAAAGTGAAACTAAAAGGCCTGACTCCGATAGAATATCGAACTCAGACCTTGAAAGCCGCTTAACAGAAATGTCCAACTTTATGGGGTCACTTCAAAAAAGCGGCTCTTGATTTTCAAACTATTCGAACTCGTTCAGATTACTCTTTACCGAATACGTTGTTCTCTTGCTCTTGTACACGGATGAAAGTCGTACGCTTGGTTAGCTCTTTAAGCTTTGCTGCGCCTACGTATGTACAAGTTGAACGTACACCACCAAGGATGTCAGAAATTGTGTTGTGAACTGAACCACGGTATGGAAGTAAAACAGTTTTACCTTCCGCAGCACGGTACTTAGCAACACCACCTGAGTGCTTGTCCATAGCCGACTGTGAAGACATGCCGTAGAACTTCATGAATTGCTTACCGTCTTGCTCTACAACTTCACCGCCTGACTCAGAGTGACCTGCTAGCATGCCGCCTAGCATTACGAAGTCAGCACCGCCGCCGAACGCTTTAGATACGTCACCCGCACATGAACAACCACCGTCACCGATGATCATGCCACCAAGGCCGTGTGCTGCGTCGCCACACTCGATGATTGCAGAAAGTTGAGGGTAACCTACGCCTGTTTTAACACGTGTAGTACAAACAGAACCAGGACCGATACCAACCTTAACGATGTCTGCGCCAGCTAGAATTAGCTCTTCAACCATGTCACCCGTTACAACGTTACCCGCAGAGATAACTTTAGTCGGGAATTCTGCACGTACTTTTTGTACGAACTCAACTAGGTGCTCTGAGTAGCCGTTAGCGATATCGATACAGATGAATACAAACTCTTCGCTAAGAGCCATGATCTTCTTAACTTTCTCGAACTCAGCTTCAGATGTACCTGTTGATACAAATACGTTGTTCAGTGCTTTCTTGTCTGCTGTTTTAGCGAACTCAGCCCACTGCTCTACTGTGTAGTGCTTGTGTACTGCAGTCATTACACCGTGCTCTGCTAAAGCAGCTGCCATTTCAAAGCTTGCTACCGAATCCATGTTAGCTGCAATTACTGGAGTACCAGACCATTGACGACCGCTATGCTTGAATGTAAAATCGCGGGTTAATTCAACTTGAGAACGGCTTTTAAGGGTAGAACGCTTCGGACGGAAGAGTACATCTTTGAAACCTAACTTAAGTTCTTGTTCGATACGCATGGTGTTTTCCTTGATTCATAAAATTATGTGTCTCTCGCGAAATGCGTAGTAAAACCGTTGGCAGACGAGTTTACTTTTCTTCGGACACAAAAAAACCGGAGCGTTGGCAGACGCTCCGGTTTTCAGCATTATAGGTCGTGATTTAGTAACAGCAAGTCTGATATTTCACTTTTTTTTATGCTATCCTCTCAAAGATTCCATATCCGCTAAAAATCTCTCAGTCACACTTCCCAACTAAATTCTTATTAATTAATAACTTAGCGAACCATTCGCGCAAACGCTGTTGGTTTATTGCGCAATCGTTTTCCTTCATATTTCACGTAATATCGCCCTCATAATGCAAATATGTGAAGAAAGTGCCTCGAAATCACATAAAAACCACACTTTTATCCAACAAAAAAATGCCTTTTTTCTTAAATAAATTCGATTTTTTTCTAATTTTTATCTGTTTTCGACCAAATTGGGTAATCTCGTGACGCTTTTGTTTTGCTGTCACTTGGAAAAGTAGGGTAAAAACGACTCAATCTAGAGACCAAGATTCACTTGGGTTTGATAATTCAACCTTCACACTCCATTAAATGCCCCTTCTCAGCTTGCACTTTATAAATCCAATTTCTATTAACCCGGAGCATTACGGTTCCAAAAGCACGTTTCGTTACAGCGCTTTCGTTCATTTAACCTAGAAGACTCTGCAAATCGCTCAGTAAAAGAGGATTGGTTGACGTGAAAAACTGGGGGAAAAGATAAGATTTGAAGAATAGAAAGCAAAAAATGACTAAGGTGGTTAACCTTAGCCATTTTTATTCGCGTATTAGACTGATACTAATACGCGTATAGGAAAGCGTTGTTTGGCGAATAGAGCGATCTAGTTCTTTTGAGAGACTAACGCTTCTGCAGTTGCATCTTGAATAGACAAGAACAATGAGGTCACTTGCCCTGTTGGCGAGCGCATCGGGTTTAGCGTCACGTTCTGATACATGAAATCAGCTTGTTGGGTTACTGGCCTAACGTTACGACACTTAAACAGATAAGGCCTTTGTTGCCATGTAATGAAGCTACGACAGCCTAGGTCGTAGACGGGCTTAGTTTTCAGCCTAAACCACTCTTCTGGGATTTCAGGAAACAGTTCAAAGATCGACTTACCGATCGCATCATGTGATTGCTTACCACTATGGTGCGTCATGAAGCCATTCCAAACTTGTACCTGAAAGTCACGGTTAATGACCACCAGCCCCATATCGACGTTTTGAACCATGTCCACCATCCAGTGGAACTGTTCAAATTCAGCAGGAAGATTCAACATATTAAAACTCCTCCATTAGGTAGGCCAACTTGTTATCTAGAAGAGGCAGAGACTCATCAACGAACATAAATAGAAGATCACAACGGATTGAAGTGCCATCAATGTTGTAGCTAACCTCAAAGGTCATGGTCTTCTTAAACGAGCCACTGGTATTTTCAATGACAGAATCAATCGAGATATGTTGCCCTAGTAGAACAGGCGAACTCTGGAAGAAACGAACTTCTGATTGCTCCCCTAACCCATTCAAGAATGAGCCGACTAAGATGTTCGATACATCCATCAGTAACTCTAGTTCTTCTAGCTGCTCGCTTTCTGTTGGCACCTTCATAAGCTTCTTAAGGTCGCTCACACTGGAATCACTCAACAAAACTAGCGCTTCACCTGCAATGCCTTCTCCGCTGAAGCCTTGGCAAACACCCGACACTTGGTCGTTGTCGGCTAGATCGCGAAGTGCCATGTGCAATTCACTCACTTCGAAGATGTTAACGTTCGGCAGCGGTAGGTGAACAAACACATTAAAGTGACGAGCCAGTGCATCAGCTGCACGGCCTATCGCTACGTTCGCGACTTCCATATAGACATCACGTCTGCGAAGTATTGGCAGTTCTAAAGCGGTTGGGGTAATGATTTGAGGTTGTTTTGGCGGCTCGACATGCTCACGTAAAATGGCTTTTAGCGCTTCTTTATCGATCGGCTTTTGCAAAAACGCTTTAGCACCGAGATCCAGCACCTTCTGTTGCGCTTTTGGTTGTATGTCACCAGAAACAACGACAACAGGCGTGGTATCGCCTAAACGTTGCATCTCTTCCAATGTGCCATAGCCATCTAATTCCGGCATGGTGAGGTCGAGGAACATCAGTTTGAATTGGTTTTGAGCGAGCTCTTCAAGTGCATTAAGCCCATGAACAGCAAAAGTTATATCTGCATTTAGAGAACTAGGCAGTGATCGAGCCATCTGCTTCCTTGCTAACGCAGAATCATCACATATAAGAACTGGGAACGACATAAATGCACCACTGACAAATTAAAGCTAATTCGAACGAGTGTAACAGAACATTATGGTATCAGGTACGGGGTGAATGGATTTATGTGCAGATTATTAGTAAGAATGATGAAACAGGTAGGTAAGCTATTATTTCGTATTATTCTTCATGAAAAACAATATGCTACAAAGGTAATAGCCACTCCTTACTGTTGAGTAATAGCACTATTTTATTTAACAGCAGCCTTAACAAGCGGGTTTATTAAGGCCCGGCTGACTCATTCATTTATCGGCTTTATGTGCCCATGATAAGAGAGATAGTGTGAAGAACTAGAACTGATATGTAGGCCATAAAATCAGCAATGCGAAACGTATGATCACAGCAAATACCAACAGAGCGATACCCAAACGGTACCATTTGTATTCGGCGATGTTCATTGGGATACGCTTGTAGAACATCGTAATCACGCCTTTCCAATCGCTACTGCGTCTTCCGTACTGCATCATACTCGTCAAAACAAACAGTGCGCCAAGCACTAACATTCCTTTTTCAGCCCAGAACAATCCAACTTCCATTTGTGTATTCCTTGATAAAACGGTGAGCAACTCAAATCATTCTAGTCACCTTTTAGCTCGGTTTCTGTAAGACCAAGGTCTAACTCGTTTCAACGCTTAGATAAAGGTAACTAAGTGAACGCAATGAGTTCGGCGAATTAAACTGAACGACATGTTCATATCGAGTTCAGCTTACTCACCTATACTCATGTTTCCACTAACAGGAGAAACTCAATGAAATCACTGAAAAAGTCACTTTGTGTATTAACTGCTTCAGCTCTACTCGTTACCGCTCCGTTTGTGAGTGCTTCATCACCACAACAACCGCCACAGCCAGCGCTTAGCCCACTGCAAATGGTTATTGCTTCTTTGAATCTAACCGAAGAGCAACAAGCGGAAGTGTTCTCTCTTGTTCAAGAGTATCAATCCGATAGAACAGAGATTGATATGGATAAAGCCATAGAGCTTAAAAAGAAACAGATCAGCCTTGTGACTCAACCAGATTTTGATGAAGCCGAAATGGAAAAGGTCATTGATACGGTTCAAGCAACAGAGAAGTCGATGGTGATGCAAGAGATGCGTCTTAAGAACAACATTTACAATGTGTTGACGGAAGAGCAGAAAGAGCAATTCAAAACCATGATGAAGTCTGCGCTCTCTGGTGGAAAGTAGTCTGGTGGAAAATAGTTTGGTAGAGAGTAGTCTGGAATAAGTCGTCTGGTAGAAAATAGCTGCCCCTAATCCTGATATTGATTCTTCCCATCTCCCCCAGAAAAGGGATAATCTGAATAGACAACAAAAAGCCGCAGTCATTATGATGACTGCGGCTTTTTTGTGTTCAGTGCGCCATAAGCAAATCACGTATAAGCATGATTCGACAAATCTGGAGATTGGTTGTTCTTTTGAATGACACGCATCAATTGGATAAGCAGCAGAATACCTGTCACGCCCAAACCAACGCCGATTCCGCCCCAGATCCCCGCCAATTCGAATTTTGGCATCAAATACCAAGCTGCAGGTAGGCCAAATACCCAATAACCGATGGCAGTCATCACGGTTGGCATAGAGACAATCTTCATGCCTCTTAGCAGGTTAATCGCCAGTAGCTGCCAAGCATCAACAATAAAGCACAACGCCACTACCCAGATAACAGAAGCCAATAGTGAGGTCATCGCACCCGTACCATCATCTAACTTGAAGATAGAAGCGATCATCTCAGGCCATATGATGAACACGGCAGACAAAGCAACGCTCAACACCGACACCAAGATAAAGCTGAGAATCGAGGTTCTTTTGATACCTTCGTAGTTTCCCGCACCGAAATCACGCCCCACCAAAATAGCTGCGGCTTGTGAGAAACCGAAATTGAAGTTCCAAGTAAAGCTTAAGCATTGCAGCAGGATTTGGTGCAGAGCTAACGAAGCAATACTGATCGTGCCCGCCATCAAGGTGCCACCGTAAATAAGGCCATGCTCAAGTAGTGCTGCTAAGCCGATAGGTAAACCCATCATTAAAAGCGGACTCATCAACTTGATTGAGTACTCTTCTGTATTTAGCCAAGGGGCGAATTGCTTAAACTCGTCACGCTTAAATACCCAAGCCGTGTATCCGACCATCACGATAAATGCCGCGATAGCCGTACCAAGCCCTAAACCCGTTAAGCCCATGTCTAATTGGAAGGTTAAGAAGTAGCTGACTGGCACATTCAGAATTACGGTGATAATAGACATCACCAGAATAGAACGCACATTGCCAAACGCACTGGTTAAGCCACGAAGTACCAACAAGATAAGCGAAGGCAACATCACCCACTTCAAAGCATGGACATATTCCATGGCTAAAGTGATCACTTCTGGCGGCTGTTTGGCAGCTTCTAATACCAACGGAGCAAACCAGAAGCTGGCCATTAAGGTCACGCTGAGCACGAATGCCAACATGGTTGCGCCTTTCACCGCCAATCTGATTTGAGTATTACCAAACTCTGGGCGAGCGACGCGCTGACCATAAGCGATCGCAATCAAGTTCGCGACACAACCCACAGTGCTGCTCGCAATAATGAAGATAAAAAAGTAGATAGAGGCGCCTAAGCCACCAGCCGCAAGGGCTGACACACTGATACGCGACATCATCCAAACATCAGTAAGGACTAACGCCATAGAGATCAGCTGTGAAATGATCAAAGGGAATGCAAGAGTGAGTATTTTTTTCATGAGCGCCTCAGGTAATTTCGCCCAAAATACGATCGATGAGGCTGGCGTTCAATTGATAAATTTGCGACTCTAACATTCCATAAACTCATGCGAACGAATTATGACCCCATATCCTAGCTTGCCACCCTCACATAATGGCTTAAAAGCCTTTGAAGCTGCTGCAAGGCTGATGAGCTTTACTCTGGCTGCCGAAGAGCTGCATGTGACACAAAGTGCGATCAGTCGACAGATCAAACAGCTTGAAGATGAGTTAAACGCATCACTGGTTATTCGCAAGCATCGAGCTATTGAATTAACGGTACAGGGTCATGATTTGTATGTCGCTTTGCGAGAAAGCTACGCCAATATCGAAGCCGTTATCGCCTCTTGGAGTGAGCCGAAACAGAAGCGTATTGTGATCAAAGCGACCTTGAGTTTCGCGACACGAGTATTGATCTCCAAAGTGCGGGAATTAAACGAGCGTTATCAAGATCATGAGATCGTCATAGTTCCTGTAATTGAGGAAGACGAGTCAATCAATAGCAGTGAATATGACCTACTGATCTTCCATACGCGCTTCAAAAAACGCTATGACAAAGCACCAGACATCACCTTCTTGCGGGAAGAGTTTATGGCGCCGGTCTGTTCTACTAGTTTAACCACCAAAGACACCGACCTCGATTCGATCTTAACCATGCCACGGTTGCACCCGACCTTAGATCACCATGACTGGAAAGTGTGGTTGGCCGATGTTGAATTCCCACCAAAGAAACCCGTCAGAAATACCAGCTTCTTGTCTTTAGATATGGCACTCAGTGCCTGTTTATCTGGTGAAGGGGTTACGGTCACGGATCTATTGTTAGTTCAACAAGATCTCCAACGAGGCTTCTTGTACTGTCCTAAGAATGCAAAGATCCAACACAGTGCGTGGACTTACTTCATTCACCAGCGTAGTCACACGCCTATCATCAACGACCTCATTGAATGGCTTAGAGAAGAGACAACGAAAGAGATCGAGTTGCTGAAAGTACTGTCTCATCAGAATCATTGGTTTGGTGTTATCCAAGATCAACAGTAACGATAAGCCTTAAGCTTAGATACAAATAAGCCGCAGAACTTGCTGCGGCTTATGCTTTTTACCAGTGGTGTTCGCTCTAGAGAACAAGCATTAAAGCTTAAACATACGCGCACTGCGTGGTGGAAGATTAAACGTATGGTAACGAGAAGAAATGGTTTCTGTCGCGCTGCTCAATACGTCTTTGTATTGAACATGCCAATTGAACTCATGTTGGTAAGTATCAACCGTCACGCCACGCGTTTCGCCACACTTATTGATTCCAACAACGCCTTCTTTGCCACGCTTAAATAGCAAAGTACATTGGTCGCTCGAAATCATCGTCATTGATTTACCTTGCATCGCGTTATGGAAGCTCAGCATATTCTTCATATTCGAGCTATTCCAAACATTGGCCCAACGACCGTTATCCTTATCTTCAGAATCAGGTAGATCATCACTGTAGATCAACGGCGTGCCACCATCTTTGCCAAGGATGTAAGCGTAAGCAAGCTGCTCGTCTTGTGGATCCATAATTTGGTAACGGAAGCCGTCGTTGGTTGGAATGTCATGTGTGATCGCAAAAGTAATCGAACGGTTGTCATCCAATGCTTGGCCGTACGCTTTTGGATCGTGCAACTGATTCAAACCACCGCCCATTGAGAATGCCGAGCGAATCGACGCAAACAGCGGGAAATCGTACGCGGAGTGATTGGTGTTGTTTAAGTATGGTGCTAAGAACGACTCATACCCGCTGTTCCCTGCTCCACCGCTGGTAATCACTTCACCGAACACATGCATGTTCGCAGTAATTTCAGGCGTAAACACTTGGTCGATTTGATACTGGCTCATGTGCTTCACCGCATCAATTCGGAAGCCTTTGATGCCCATATCCTTTAATGCTTTCAGATATAAACGTTGCTGTGAAACCACCCAGTTATTTGGATCGAGATCAGGCAAACCTACATCGCCATCAGCCCCGCACAAACGCCAATATTGAACATGACCAGGGTCGTTCCAATCTGAAATACAGCCCGCGGCATGGAAATCGTTAGCGGAGACAAAACCTTGCGCTAAATTGCCAAACAGAGTCTGGTCAGCATAGTAGCTTGAACGGCTCGCATAATCGTTTAGCACTTCGGTTCCCGGATAGTCCAAGTCACTTCGCTTCCAGCTTTCATTCGCCATATGGTTCAACACCACATCAGCGTATACATCAACACCCACGGCTTTAAGTGAGGCAATCATTGCGGCCAAATCTTGTTTGTTGCCCAAAGGAGAGTCAATGGTGCGAAGATCTTGAGGTTGGTAACGCGCCCACCATTGGCTGCCGCTCGATTTCATTGCCGGAGCAACTAGTACTTTCTTATAACCGGCTTGAGCAATTTGATTGGCGTTGGCTGTCACATCTGAATACTCCCAGTTGAAAGCGTGCAAGATGGTGTCTGCATAAGTAGCTGAACTGAAAGAGCAAAGCGCGAGCGTGGATATGAGTAGGGTATTGATTGGTTTCATAGAACATATCTCTTATTATAAATTCACGAGAATGATATGACTAAGGACGACAATTAAAACGACCGATAAATCAGAGTTGAATTAGCGTCACCTTCTGTTGATGTTGATTTTATAAAATTGAGCTATAACCGATCTTATGTGAGATAAAAAAACGAAGTAATCTGAAATGAGAATTAATTGAATCAAGTTGACCAGAACAGGACAAAGACTTTGGTCGGCTCTTCTAAACTACGTTATGATTCCTGTTCCCTCAACCGATTGATATTTTTATGCCTTCTTTCTCTTTTTCAATGATCCCTGTTGGGGTTAGATTCATGATCCTTTCTGCTTTTGGATTCGCACTGATGTCTGCGTGTGTGAAGTACATCAGCAACTACGGCATACCTGTATTCGAAATTGTTGCAGCAAGGGCTTTGGTGTCTTTGATCATCAGTTATATCGACGTTAAGCGAAAAGGCATTTCGATCTGGGGAAATAACAAACCTTTGTTGTTTGTTCGAGGCGCAGTTGGCACAGCAGCCTTGATGTGTGTTTACTACGCTGTGACCACTTTGCCATTAGCAGAAGCGACCATTCTACAATACGTGCATCCTGTCTTTACCGCTCTACTTGGTGTGTTGTTCCTGAAAGAACGCGTCCAAAAATCGACCATGATCTGCATTGCGTTCTGCCTAGCTGGGCTATTAGTGATGGTACAACCAAGCATGAACAGTGGCGCGAGCAGCGAGTTACCGCTATTCAGCATTATGGTGGCGTTATGTGGCGCATTTGGTAGCTCAATTGCTTATGTGATTGTGAGAAAGCTTAGCCAAACGGAAGACAGCTCAGTCATCATCTTCTACTTCCCACTGGTTGCGCTACCCATCTCCACCGCCCTTATCTGGAACGACTTTGTGTGGCCTAGCCTATTCCTGACCATGATGTTGGTTCTGGTCGGGATTTTCACACAAATAGGTCAATATGGTTTGACCAAAGCAATGCAAACTCAAGCGGCTGGTAAAGCTTCGGCTTACTCATACGTTCAGATCGTATTCTCAGCACTATTAGGTGTGTGGATCTTCAATGAGATTCCATCAGTTTGGACTTACCTAGGTGGTGGTCTAATCGTGACTGGCGCGCTGATTAATGTGTTTGGCAAACAACTATTGGTGCCATTTAAAGCTAAGTAAACACCAGCTAAAAGAGCTCAACATCAGTTAGCCAATAGCGGTTAAATAGATCGAAAAAGGGCATTGCGGATTATTCCACAATACCCTTTTCTATAAATGTTCTCTAACGTGTTTTCATGCCGCTAACCAACTTTAATAAAGCGGCGTACTACGTAACTAACTTGTGGCATTTCGTAACTTGGGATCATCACTCAAATACTCAACAAACTCGATTTCAAAACCTGCCGGATCCACAAAATAGACGTTTTTTCGATAAGGTTCTTCGGCGCCGGGTTTGGCAATTGGGAAGCCCGCATCAACAAGCCGCTTGGTTACGCTTTCGATATTATTGGTCACATAAGCGAAGTGTGCGAGACCAACAGAATGCCCAGCCAAATCTCTATTTTCACCTTCACCGTGATCACTTATTGCGATGTATTGGTACTCGTCGCCAAAATGCAGCCAGTTACGTGGCTTACCTGACCACTCCCCTTTTCCCTCATCACGGACATACCAATGAGGGAACGCCGCTTTATAGAAAACCAGCATTTCTGGGATATCTTTTACCACTAAATTCACATGTTCAAGTTGGATCATTCTTCTCTCCTTAAAGTATTCTCGTAAGCAACGTTGCATATCCTAATACCTCAAGTTAAGTTGAGGTAAAGCACTAATTTGCATTTATTTCGAGAACATCTTTAGAGCCCAAATTGTCGTATTTGATGCGATACAAGCTTTAAGTTTAGACGACCTAATCCAATGTGACTGAACTCAGTCATAAGGGTCAGCAAACCCATGATGTATGACAGAGATTAGACGAGCCAATCAATCCTTTTTGCTCAATATGTACACACATTAATACTCCCTTATTGACTGATACATCAAGTTACAAATCGCTTTCATAGCAACCAGGAATACTGATCTGGGTTAATAAACTTGTTTCACAATAGCCTTATTTTTGTTGAGGTCAGATAATTACAAAAAAAGGAAGTTACAGTGAAAAAATTATTAGTACTTGGTATTGCAGCAGCAATCTCGGTTCCAGCAGTAGCCGACCACAATACAATCAATGGTATGGATTTCGGTCCACTAGCAAAGCTAGTCGGCACATGGAAATCAGTCGAAACTGGCGGCGTTGATATTTCTCCAGGTCAAGAAGGCACAGAAGTGGGCAAAGGTGGCCCCGCGGTCACACCATTTTATGAAATGATGACGTTTGAGGTTGCGGCAGATGCAACCAATGCCAGCGATCAATATCTGGTTGCTCTGTACTACAAACAAGAAGTATTCAGAAAAGCCGACGACTCTAAATTCCACGATCAACGTGGCTACTTCATCTACGACCAAAAAAATCAGGTCGTCTACAACTCTTACTGCGTACCACGTACCACATGTGTCACCGCAGAAGGCCCTGCTGGCGATACAATGACGTTAGTTGCGTCTAAACGTGGCATCGCTGAATCCGAATACATGACGGACAACGCAACCACCACGGGCTTCACAATGAACATTAGTATTTCAGACGACACGCTGACGTACTCTCAAACAACAGGCTTAGAGATCTACGACAGCGCATTTGCTCATACAGATTCAAGCACTCTAGTTAAAGTGAAGTAAAACTAAAAAACGCCTTTCGCAGCTCTGTGAAAGGCGTTGTTGATTGAGTCAATCTCTAGAAAATGACAATCAGTATATTCTCCTAAATCGCGACACACATTGGTGTGTTTGAAATAGGATCTCGAAACACGCTAGCTTTGAGATCAAATACGTTACTGAGCATCGTTTCGGTCATCACCTCATCAGGCGATCCCTCTGCGATTAAGCACCCTTTTTCCAAAACCACTAAATGGTCGCAATAACGACTGGCTTGATTCAGGTCATGCAACACAACAACCACCGTTTTTCCTTTGGCATTCATCTGTTGCATCAGGTTCATTAATTCCACCTGGTGAGACATATCAAGGTATGTGGTCGGTTCATCCAACATCACTACGTCGGTATCTTGTGCAATTACCATCGCAATCCATACTCTTTGACGTTGGCCACCAGACAGTGACTCGACAGGCTTATCAGCAAACTCAAGCACACCTGTATCTCGCATTGCTTGCTCGACAATCCTTTGGTCGTCCTGCCCTAACCTTCCCCAATGAGAGACATAGGGCGAACGGCCATATTCGACTAATTTTCTGACCGTGATCCCTTCTGGGCTGACCAAGATTTGCGGAAGAAGTGACAACGAGCGAGCGAGTGCTTTATCGCCGAAGCTTGATAGCGGTTTGTCTTCAAACAACACCTCTCCAGCCACTGGCTTGTTAATTCTGACTAACGTCTTTAATAAGGTGGATTTACCGCACCCGTTAGGTCCTATCAATGCGGTGATTTTTCCCTTAGGGATAGAAACAGACAGGTTCGGTATGATCGTTTGTTTACCGTACGCGACGGAAAGATTCTGCGTTTTAAGCATGGTTACCAACCTCGATAACGATAGAGAAGAAAGATGAAATATGGCGCGCCAATCACAGACGTGAGAACGCCTGCTGGCAATTCAATAGGTGGTAGTAGACCTCTGGCCAACCCATCAGCGCCTGTAACCAGAATTGCCCCTACCAGTGCAGATGCTGGGATTAACAATTTATGATTATGCCCAAACAACAAGCGTGCTAAGTGAGGTGCCAATAAACCCACAAAACTGATCGTTCCAGCAACAGAAACGCTAACACTGGCAAGCAATACAGCGGCCAATAAAGCGAGAGCTTGAATCTGTTTTGGCTTAGTGCCCAATGTGGTTGCACTTTCCTCACCAAGCCCCATCACATCTAATCGCCACGCCAACCACAATGCCATGGGTAACAACAAGAGCAGTGCACTCCAAATAAACGGGACTTGCTGCCAATTTCTGCCCCAAAGACTGCCTGTTAGCCACACCATGGCCGTGTTGATCTCTATCGGGTTGGTGACCAACAAGAAGTCGATACAACTGGCCAGAAACGCACTCACCGCAATACCAATCAGCGCCAATTTGGCGGGTGTTGGCCTTGACCACCAGGCCAATGCAGCAATCAGTCCAGCAGCTAATACCCCACCCAACATCGCCACCACAGGAAGCACACTGACCGTTGTATTAGGAAACCAGACTAAACTCGCTGTCGCAGCAAGTCCTGCCCCAGCGCTAATACCCATAAGATCAGGCGATGCTAACGGATTACGTATCACGCCTTGCACTAATACCCCTGAAAGCCCTAACCCTGCGCCCACGCTTATCGCAAGCAACATACGTGGTAGCCGATACTGATGGATAACAAAGTCGTCACTGGAAAACGCGACCAAATGTTCGATGACTTGAGAAACAGAAAGCGAAGCTGCACCGACAAACAAACCTGCGGATGCCACTAATATGAGAATCCCAGATAACAAAACTATCTTAGTTTGATGATGCATTAAGATCTCCTCGTCGCAATCAAAATAAAACAAGGTGTCCCGAGCAAAGCAGTAATAACGCCAACGGGTGTTTCAGTCGGGAAAGCAATCGCTCGAGACAGCGCATCTGACCAAGACACTAATGCTGCGCCTGCCAATGCTGAAATGGGAATCAGTAAATGGTAATTGTGCCCAATCATAGGTCTAACCAAATGAGGCACTAACAATCCAACAAAGCCAATAGGCCCTGCGATAGCGACGCTTGCTCCGGCAAGCAACACGATCGTCAGTCCACTCACGAAGCGAGTAAACCGGATGTTACTGCCCAGACCCACAGCAACTTCTTCGCCAAGTGCCAACAAGTTGAGGTTGCGAGCAAGGCTCATTGCTAACACCAAACCAATCACTACAGGCGGCCAAAGCTGTTGCCATTGCCCATCATCCACACTAGACAGTGAGCCAGTAAGCCAATGCAAGACGCTATAAGCCATATCGTCAGCAAGAATCAGCGCCGCTCGTGTCAGCCCGAGCAATAACGCCGTAATGGCGATACCCGCGAGAACCAAACGTAACGGATGAGAACGTGCAGAGAAAAAGCCGCCTAGAAGCATCACAGCACCGCCGCTCAGCAATGCACCAAGAACCGCGTTAAGGATTGGGTTTAGCTCACTTATCACGGGTATACCTATCGCAGCTAACGCCATAAAACAGGTTGCGCCAGCATTAATACCAAGAATCGACGGAGACGCGAGTGGATTACGCGTTAATCCCTGCATCAATAACCCAGCGACGGCCAAACTCGCACCAATCAATAGCCCCGCATAAGCTCTTGGTGCTCTTAATGTCGCCAATATTTGATGAGTCATGTTGCTTTCATCAAACGCAAACCAGTAGTCAATCAAGTCACTCAATGTTAATGAGAAATTAGACCACCCGGTCATAGAGGCCGCGTAACCAAACAGTGCCAAACACGACACGAATGCCGTAAATAACGTGACTCGCCACGACAGTATTGGCCAGAATCGCTTACTTTTAGAGAACAACATTGTACTCATGATGGATCCAAGATCTGCTCAAGATTTTTCGCCATTTGTTCTGCCGCTAACATGCCTCGATTCAATGACCAAAGTGCTGGTGACACTTCTACAACTTGCTGTTTTTTTGCAGAGGTTAGTACATTGAATAGCGGATTTATCTGCCAATCATCAACAATATTTGGATGAGAATAAGCGCCAAGGAGTAACCAATCCGGGTTGGTTTTCAACAACAACTCAAAGCTAGTTGGCAAATATGCCTTCTCTGTTGGTTTCACAATAGGGCTCGCAATGCCTAATGTGGTGAGCACGCCCCCAGCGTAAGACGCTGGGCTATGTAACCACATACCTTTATCCGACACGACAGCGAATTGGACGGTTTGTTTGAGCGAGAAATGACTTTTGAATTCAGCCATGGCGTGTTGATGTTGTTGGATGCGTTGTTCCATTGACGATTGCTTGTCGAGAGCGATGCCAATCTTGAGTGCAGACTCCAAATTCTCTTGATACGTCTCGCCGCGGCTTTTCAGAAGCAGCGTTGGTGCGATGCGTTGTAGATCTTGATAGACAGTACGATGACGTTCTGCATCTGCAATGATCAGGTCAGGCTTTAATACAGCAATGGCTTCTAGGCTAGGCTGAGAACGCATGCCAACCGATTCCCATGATTGAACCAATTCACGTACCGCCGGAATCACTCGTGAAGCATCATTGTCATCGGCAACGCCAACTGGAGAAACACCCACCGCAGCTAACGCATCTACAAATGAGAACTCCAAGACCACAATACGTTGCGGGGTAGTCGCTATTTCAAACTGACCTTGCTCATCTTGTATGACCCTCGTTTGTGCTGAACTGGAGAATGAGAATAAGCTTAAAACCAGCAAAACTAAGGTTACCGCTATCCTGCTGAATAAAAACGGCCTATTAAATGACAGCAGTCCATTCGACAACTGAAATTGATTCGAAAACAAAAGGCGAGAGCTGTTTTCCATATTTAATTTTCCTTAAACGCTAGAACCGTGAAAGCCGCCAAGAGTATTGGCGACTTTTATTCGTTATTACTTTCAATAAATTACGTATTAGAACTGATAATTCAGGTCCAAAGTGTAAGAACGTCCTGGGGCTGGATAACGACCAACGGGGCTGGTATCAATGCCGCGGAAGTAGTAGTCCTCATCAAACAAGTTATTCACCGCAAGGTTCATGCGCAGCTTACTGTTTTCATCCTTGTACAAATCCGAGCCTAGGTTAAAGTTCCAGACCATGTAGGCAGGCACTTTACCTGTCGCGCCCGTTGCATCTTCGGCACTTGTATTCGCATTGTCAGAATAAGATTCGCTAAAGTAGTAACCAGATAAAGTAATATCTACCTTGCTAAAGGCGTAAGTCGCATCCCAGCTAAATTGGTGTTTAGACGTATAAGGAAGTTGATTGCCCTTGTTTGCACCCTCTTCCTCTAACGTTGCATCTAAGTAGTTATAACCAGCGCCAAGGCTCAAAGCTTGCATCGCTTGAGGAATATAACGACCAGAGAGCTCAACACCTTGGTGAAGGGTTTTACCAATGTTATCGAAAGTTTGGGTAGCACTTTGCCATTGCAGCTGATCTTCAAAATCAATGCGGTAAAGTGCGATGTTAAAGCTGGTTGAATCTTGGTTGTAGCGAGCACCCAACTCGTAGTTCCACGCTAGCTCACTGCCCTCTTCACCTTTACCACGGATGTAAGCGATTTGTGGTGCACGCAAAGATTTTTGTGCATTAGTGTACCCAACCCATTGTTCAGTCAGATGGTATGCCACGGTTAAGCCCGGCAGCCACTCCGTCACTTTGTTGTCTGTGCTCTGTGCTGTGCCCAGATCATCAAACGTCATATCAATCGATTCGTAACGAATACCCGGCGTGACTTTCAGTACGTCATTGAACAGGCCGATTTCATTGCTGATGTAACCAGCAAAAGCGTCAGTATCTAAGTGCCAGTCACGTGGGGTTGTTGTAGCACCACCAGCAATTGGTGTTTGGGTCAGCTTGTAATCAATGTCTTCGTTAACATAGCGCGCACCCACAATCACGTTTTGCGTTACGGTATTTCCGTCAAAGTACATCGCGAGTTTAGGTTCAACACCATAAACAGAAAATTCACGTGGTGATGTACGAATGTCGGTTGATGGTAATGCCGGGTCCGCCCAGTGACCGCCTGCGCTATTAAAGCCCCATTGGAAGAAACGCTCAGAACGGTGGCCAAACGTCAGTATTTCTAATTCGGCGCTATCTGCAAGATTCAAATCATGCAGGTACTTGAGGCTCCAACGCGTTGAAGTGCCTTGATATTCATCGTATGGACGCTTCGACTGAGTACGATCTTTGTCATAATCATCTGGCGATAAAGCACCGGGCATTTGGGTGTCGGCATCATAACGTTGAACGAAAGCTTGTAACTCTTGAGTATCGCTCAGTAGCCATTGCAATTTCGCTTGGAAGTTTTTGACATCGGTGTCGGAGTGTTCACGGAAGCTTTCACCTTTTAAGAAGTTCCCCTCGACTTGAAGTGCCAGCGTATCGGTTAACCAACCACCCGTTCGCAGGTAAAGGTCGTTGAGCGGCGTATCGCCATCCTCGAATACAGTAAAGCGATTACTGATTTCCGTTTGCCACTCATGTGGAATAGGTTTGGTCACCAAGTTGATCACACCACCGACGTTGTTTGGTCCGTACTGAACCGCCGCACCGCCTCGCACAATATCAATACGATCAAGCATCGACAGCGTTGCAGGGAAAATTGATTGTCCTGTGTGACCATACGGCGCCAGTGTCAGAGGAACACCATCCATGAGGAATTGAGCGTGGCCACTGCGACTCGCTTTCAAACCACGCACTGAGATGTTAGGCAAAACACCGGTGCCCGTTTCATCTTGAACTTTTATCCCCGGCACGCTTTGGAATGCCGAATCAATCGAGAGTGCTGCGGTCTTTTTAATTTGATCATTAGTCAGGACAGTACGAGCTCCCGGATACTCTTTCACATCCTCAAGCTCTGAATTACCGATCAAGCTGCCCGTCACGACAACCGTTTCCATGGTCGTCGTTTGAGGATCAGACGCGGCAAATGCGCCCATGGAAGTCACTGAAGCGATGGCCATTGCAAGGGCACTTAGACGCAACTTTTGATGTGATTGAGTACAGGGTTTACCATCCAAATTCTGGTAAGGCATGAAAATCTCCTAAATAGGCAAGTTAGGATCAAAGGCCGTGTTTACGATTCGGGGCTTTGATCCTTTGGGCTAAACGGCCTCAAAATGAAGCCAACTGTTCACTCACTCGTAGTGAACAAATCAATCGTTTTTAGAGTCGAACTAGCTCTTAGAAATGAACGAACTCTAGAGCTGAATTAGCTTTTAAAACTGATAGCCGTAGCTGAGCATAAATTCGGCTGGCGCTCCGTAACCAATCTGGTTAGTACCCGATGTGCCGTTGGTTGCGCCCAGAATGTATTTCTCATTAAGCACGTTGTAAGCATTCGCTTGAACTTTGTGACGACCCGTGGTGTACGCTGCCATCAAGTCAACCGTGGTGTAGTCACCCAGAGCTACCGCTTCATCATTACCCGCGTAACGGTCGCCTACGTATTTCACGCCACCACCTAAACGCCAGTTGTCATCTAACTGATAAGTGCTCCAAAGAGAGAACAGATGATCAGACACATCGTTTGGCTTTTTGCCTGTCTCTTTGTTCTCCGCGTCTAAATAGCTGTAGCCCACCGAAATGTCCCACTGCTCTGTAAACTGACCGCGAGCTTCTAGTTCAATACCTTGGTGACGAGCTTCGATCTTGTTAACAACGTCTCCGTCTATATTGGTTTCTGGTTGTTCTTGATCAATTTGGAAGATTGCGGCATTCAACATCAAGGCGTTATCGAGTAAGTAAGCTTTTGCACCCACTTCTTTTAGATCGGTATGGAAGAATTCTGCTAATTTAGGGTTGATGTAGATACCTGAGTAAGGCAATTGCCATGAACGAGCTAAGCTTGCGTACACTGACATATCATTGTTGAGACGGTAGACCAAACCACCACGGTAGCTCACTTTGTCATCGTCTAGATTCTCTTTTGCTGAGCCCGCTTTTTGCTGTTCAAGCTCCATCGAGTCGTAACGCACATTGCCGATCACTGACAGATCACCAAAGGTGTAAACGTCTTGAATGTAGACACCTTTCGTCGTTGTCGTGTTATCACGGAAAGGTTTGAAGCCCGGATCAGGTGTTGGACCTGCGATAGGGTTATAGATATCTTTCGAAGGTAAGGTTTTATCGCTTGCGAGCGTTAAGTCGATATTGATCTGATTAAAATCCGCACCGATCATCATTTGGTTCGAATCCGTTTCCCAAACCAACTCCGATTGAAGAGTGGTCGTGGTGCGAGGATCGTAACCGAAGTTATTTACCGTCTGAGATACTTCATTCCCAGTTACCGTTCCTTGGCGTGTACCCTTTTGCTCAAGTTCGATATGGTTGTATGCTGCGCGGTTTGTCCATGCCCATTCGCTATTCAAAAGCCATTCATAATTAACGCCAACACGAATGCTGTCCGACTCTTGATAGTCGTTGGTGCCACCGTAAAACGTGCTTTCAGAGACGTCGACAGGCTTACCATTCTTTGATGGAACACCACGATATGGCACCAACTCCTGGTGAGCATATTCGACATCGAGATCAATCGTGTGACCATCCGCTGGTAATACACGAATGGTGGGTGCGATAAAGAAGTCATTCGAGTCGACGTGGTCTACATAGGAATCCGATTGTCGACTTTCCACGTTGATACGACCGCTGACTTTGTCACTAAACGCCATCGAACTGTCAACCTGACCAACAAACAGATTGTTGCTGCCAACACTGCCATTAACGTGAGTGAAGTTATCTCCGTTAGCACGCTTGGTGACCAAGTTGATGATACCGCCTGCTGAACCTCGGCCATAAAGTGCGCCCGCAGGGCCTTTTACCACTTCGACACGTTCGATATTCGCTAGGCTTCGGTACGATTGAAGCGTTCCGTCATCACGCATGCCGTCACGGTACATGTCGTTAAGAGCATCAAAACCACGAATCACAAATTGGTCTCGGCTCCCCTCACCCAGGGTATTGTTAACTCCGGCAACACCATCAAGAGCATCCACCAAACGTACAGCACCGCGGTCTTGCATTTCCGTCTTTGTGACCACTGATACTGCCTGCGGTACATCCAACCATTCAACATCCGTTTTGGTACCCGACTGCGGCATATGCTCCGCGTAACCTTCGTACTGGTGACCAATAACTTGCAGAGTTTCATCTACCGCGACGTCTTCTGCTGCCATTACATTTGACATAGTGGTCATTGCGGTTAATGCACCTCCAATTGCCAAAGCGAGCGGGGACAAGGCCAATCTAATGTTCATTCTCTAATTCCGTTTTAGTTTATAAAATTACAACAGTGCGAATGAAAACAAATATCATTTGTGTTTGCAATATAAATTTTATGATCTATATTTGTTTCCCTTATGCAACAAGCGTAGTGACATAATAGTCAATAAAAACAAAGTGATAACAAAACACTCTTTCCTTAAACCTTGAAAGAGACCGCTTGGAAGTCATGTGTGAGTAGGTAACAACAACGTTAGAAAATTAGGAAAAGCCCATGAAATCTACGATTATTATCGTGAGTCATGTCGTGAATGACGCAGTCACTCATGGCTTCATACCGACAGCAAAAGCGATGGGTCTCCACGTCGTTTTAGTCACTGATCAAAAGCTCAACCACTTAAAACTGGCGAATGAAGATGACCGCTTTAATCCAGATGAAATTCTAGAGTGCGATGTGTTCAACCCTCTTGAGCTCATCGAAATCATCACAGAGCAAGCTCTAGAACCTCATGCTGTTTTCAGCAACAGCGACCACCTACAAACCTCCACCGCAATCTGTGCACAGTTCTTTGGCCTACCTGCTAAAGATTGGAATGTGACGCTCAAGGCGAAAAACAAATACTTAACTCGTCAGGTTCTCAACGAAAAATCGTTACCTAATACTCAAAGTGTTTTGTTAAGTCGAGAGAGCGCTCCTGTATTCGATTTCGATTTTCCTGTCGTTGCGAAGCCCAAGGAGGGCGTGGCTAGTTTAGACGTGCAGCGCTGCGATTCTGCGGCTGAGCTGGATAACTATTGCGATACGTTTTGGCAAAAGCACCCTACGACTCCCATTTTAGTTGAGGCGTTTTTACTAGGTCCGCTTATCACTGTCGAAACCATTGGCGACGGGGAAAATTTAGTCGCACTTGGTGGGTTTGATGTAGAACTCTCTGCGCCACCTTACTTCATCGAAACCGCTGCGAGTTGGAATGGTATTAACAGCGTTCACTACCGAGAAGAATGTATACGTCAGCTTCAAACATTTGGGGTGGGGTTTGGTGTCTGTCATAGCGAATTCATCATCACAGATTCGGGGCCGGTACTGGTCGAGATCAACTATCGAAGTATTGGTGATGGACGAGAATTTTTGCTTGATAACCTCTGTGGCGGGAATTGGTTCCATACCATCTTAAATCTTCACTTGGGTCACAAACTTGATCCTACATTTCGTATTGATGGCAGTGCCCATGTGCACTATGTAGTGGCGCAACAAAGCGGTTTGATTGAAGGATCATCAACCTCTTTCATTCACCAGGAGGGCGATATTGTCACTCAGCAGCAAGTGCTTAAAAAGGTTGGTGAGACGTTCCAACAAAGTTTCTCCAACAAGGATTACTTAGCGAGAATTTCGGTCGTTTCTCCTTCTGGTCAAACACTAGAACTCGCGCTACAACAGGCAATCTCTCGCTTCAACCTAACAGCAACAAACGAGGTAACAGCATGAATGAAAGCGCGTTATACCTCACTCAACGCTTAGTCGATACGTGCTTGCGTGAAGATTTGTTTGGATTAGTTTCTCAAAGCCGATTTGAGTCTAAACTCCCGAGTGTGCTCAAACTATCTTCTTATCCTCGTAATCAAATTTGGGCTATTTTTGCGGGTTCAGACTTTACACTCTATTTACCCGTTGCTCCGAGCTATTACATGCAGCGTTGGGTATACGGCCAACCGGATGGATCGAAAGGTGATGGTTGGCTCATCGAGAGAAATGGTGTCGTTGAAACCCAGCAGCACTATCAAGATTGGATCGAACTACTGAAAGCAAGTGCTCACGAAAGTTCGCATTCCTTATTAGATGGTTATTTGCAAGAACTCGAATGTGCAGAAAAACACAAAGGATTGTGTGATAACGCCTTCAACCAGCACTCGGAAGCACTCATGCTGCCGATTTCTCAACTAGAACGTTGGGAGCAAAAGCTATTACGTGCCGATCAAATCGCATCCTATCTTGACCACCCCTACTATCCGACAGCACGTGCTAAGTTCGGTTTAAGCGATCACGACCTAGAGCAATTCGCGCCAGAATTTGCACAAAGCTTTGAACTTCGTTGGCTCGCAATCGAAAAGTCACTCGTTACATTGACCAGTCCACAACCAGAATGTTGGCCAACGATGGAGCAAGTGGGTCTGCCCGCCGACTTTGCTCTTAGCCATGAGTTATTCCCCGCACATCCATTAACACTAAGGAGTCTTGATGAACTTCCTGACGGTGTTATTGAAGCTCCGGTTGCATGCCTTGAGGTGACTCCAACTTTATCAGTGCGCACTGTGGTCGTGAATCAAGCACCACAGATCCACATCAAGGTACCGCTGATCATGCGATCTTTAGGTACTAAAAACATTCGCCTAATCAAACCCTCCACACTCTATGATGGGCATTGGTTTGAACGTTTATTGACACACTTAGAGCAAACAGATCAAGACTTACACGGCACGCTTTACCATTGTAATGAGAAACATGGCGGCCATGTTGGAGACGATAAAACCTTTGCTTACATTGTACGTGAATACCCGCAGAGCTACTTCCAAGACAAAGCACTGGTGCCTGTGGCTGCCCTTGCCAGTCCAATGCCTGATGGACGTTTGTTCTTGGAACACCTCGCCGAACAGTATTATCAACAAGGTACGCTGACTTGGTTTAAAGATTACGTTGATCTGTTATGCAAAGTGCACCTTACATTGTGGATTCGTTACGGTATCGCTTTGGAGTCTAACCAACAAAACGCCATCATCGCATTCGATGGGCAAGGCAAGATGACCTTAGCCATGAAAGACAACGATGCAGCGCGTATTTGGCCAGAGCGTTTCCAAACGTTTGAGCAACAATCACCCGTAAAATGCGAGCATCTTTTAGACCAACGCATCACAGTAGACAGCGAGCTTGCTCTTGGTCAGATGTTTACCACCATTACTTTGCAGTTAGACATTGCCGCGATTGTGGAAGCAATGGCGACGAAAGGAATCGCCACATCAGCTTATCTGTATGAAATGGTTGCCAATAGCCTTTCCCAAAAGCTTAGCCAGTTGGACAAACAAGGACACAACACCAAACTCGCAAACGAGATGTTGTTTGAGTCACCCAACCTATACGCTAAGTATCTATTGAGCTCGGGTAGCTTGTTGTCTAAAGAGTCATCTGGCGCAAGCGATATCAATAAGTTCTATGGCTTGTCAGCACCGAACTTTTTATTGCTAACCAGCGAAGAAGCACAACACGCTTACCTTGAAAACATCAAGCAGAGCGTGAGTTAGCCCATCATGACCAAACTCATCTATTGCGTGCTTTTAAGCCACTTTATCGCCGCGTTTGCAGCCTTGGGAATGCCGTTGTTTTTGCCAATGGTATTGCCAACACTGGATGCAAACATTACTTCGGACTGGGCGGGGGTACTGTTCATTTTACCCACCTTTTGCACGGCCGTTGCGGCGCGTTTTTGGGGGCAGTTTGCCGATAAATATGGCAGACGTCGCTCTCTATTACGTGCTCAACTCGGGCTTGCAGCAGGCTTCGCGCTGTGCGGCTTAGCCGATAATCTCTCAATGTTTGTGTTTGGTCTTATCGTTCAAGGAACCTTTGGTGGCACCATGGCCGCCTCAAACAGCTACTTATCCAGCCAAATTAACGATGCGAAAACACTCGGTAAGTCACTTAATAAAACTCAGCTTTCTGCCCGTCTGGCGTTAATTATTGCTCCGATAGGGCTTGGCTGGAGTTTATCGGAAACAAACCCGTTGAACGCGTATCTGTGGCTGTCTGCTTTGCCGCTATTCGCGCTAGTGATCACCTTAACATTACCCATTGATGACTTAACGAGATCTAAGGGAATTATAAAAGATCAAGCATCGAATAAAGCTCAATGCAGCCAAGCCAATTCGTTAAATACTCTTTATTGGGTGTTTGGCGCGCAGTTCAGTTTTGCTTTCGCCATGGTCGTCACGTTCCCCTATTTCTCGCCTTATGTGCAGCAATATGGCGTGACGAATCAAGCGTGGGTTGGGTTTTTGTATGCCCTCCCACATGGTGTTTATCTGCTCTTTGCAGGGAAAGTTCATCTGTTCTCAGAATGGATTGATCGCCACCAGCTTGAACGCAATCAAGCGCAGCGTACTTTATGGCTGGGCTTTGGTTTGCTTTCACTCAGTGCCGCAATGCATCTCACTCCTTATCAAGAAGTGTTGATTATTGCTCGTATCGTTTTCGGACTTGGCATGGTTTGCTGTTATCACGGCTTACATCAAGCGTTAGCAAATCAAATTGATCGACGACAAAGCGGCAAAGTATTTTCCCGCTTTGACGCTATGTCTAAATGGGGTGGCGTTGCGGCTGGGTTGAGCGCGTCTTTCATATCAAGCCAGGGCTGGCTTGAGGTTCCTTTCATACTTTCTATGTTGGTCAGTGGCATTGCTGCTATCGCGCTGATCATCCATTCAAAATTTGGACATCAACATGTTAAAGACTCAATTATCTCCAAGTGAATATTCCACTGAAGACCAAGTTCTTCAAAATAGTAAAAAAGTACTGCTAAACCGAGAAAAAGCCCAACTCAATACCATCATGGGCGTGGTGAACTGTTACTTACGTGAATACGCGATACCCAATGAGCAGGTTGATTGGCGCTACAGTTCAGCCTCTCTGCCTCAAACTTTGAAAAGAAACTACAACGCTCACCAGCGCGTGGCCATTCACCTACCTCACCAAAGTCAGCCTCAGAAAAATGGCTTGATGGTTTTACCTGTTGAATACACCAGCAAACTGGGAAAAGTGAAGCTCTACGATACACCTTGGGTCAAAATGCCCTGCACAGCTTGGTGTAAACTGGACGCAACGCAAACCCTGACGCTTCTACTCAGTTATCTAAAACAAGTGCTGACGATTCCATTCAATCACGAATTGATCGAGCAAATGGAAAACAGTTTGTTGATCACCGAGCAGTTCCTAAACTCAGACAGCTCTCCTCAGCATCACAATGCGTTTATCGCATCAGAGCAATCGTTACTTTGGGGACATACTTTTCACCCAACGCCAAAGAGTCGGTCAGGTGTCAGTATCGATGATCTGCTCGCTTGTTCCCCTGAGGTTGGCGCTAAAGTTCCCCTCTATTGGTTTAAGGTGGATACTGCGTTGCTCGACGTCTTGAGTTCCGATGACCGAACCTCACCAACGACCATGCTTGAACAACTTGCACCTGACGAGGACAATTCAGCAACTACCATGCTTTACCCTTGCCACCCTTGGGAAAGTTACACACTTTTGCAAAACCCAGTGGTCAATACGGCCATTGAACAAGGCAAAATCATCCCGCTTGGATTAGGTGGTGAAAAACTCTTACCCACCTCATCCGTGCGCACTCTGTACCACCCAGATATGGATTGGTTTGCTAAGTTCTCTATCAATGTACGTTTAACCAACTGTGTACGTAAGAACGCATGGTATGAGCTCGATAGTGCCGTTCAATTAACCTCGATTTTGCACCCAATCAAAGAAAGCGAACAGTTACGTAATCCTGTATTCAAGGTAATGACAGAACCTTACGCCACCACATTGAATCTAGAATCTGTGGCTGAACAAGAGCATGCGGATGTTATAAAGGCTCGAGAGTCATTTGGTATTTTATATCGAGAGAATTTCACTTTAAGCGAAACCGATATTTTGCAGCCAACGTTAGCGGGTGCGCTCTTTGCTTACGACACAGACGGGAACAGTTGCATCGCCACTCAACTCAAACAAAAAGCGCAAACAACACAATCCCAATATCAAAGTGTCGCCACGCTGTGGTTTGAGCGCTATCTGCATTGTTTGGTTCCGGGCGTCTTTAACTACTACTTCAAACATGGGGTTGCGTTTGAACCGCACTTACAAAATACGTTGATTGGGTTTGAAAAAGGCATGCCGTGCTGTGTATGGATTCGAGACTTAGAAGGTACCAAGCTACTACGCGAGTTTTGGCCGTCAGAAACACTTCAGCAACTTTCAGAACGTGCTCGTCAATCGGTTTACTACAGCCGTGAGCAAGGTTGGAACCGTATCGGCTATTGCACCTTCATTAACAATATCAGTGAGGCGATTTTCTTTATCGCTGAGGGGAACTCAGCACTTGAAAATACGTTATGGGGAACTTTAAAAGACGCTATCGTCCGCTGGCAGTCGATCAATGGTCAGCAACCCGAACTTATGTCGTTGCTCAACGATGGTCATTTCCCTAGCAAAAATAACTTCACAACCCGTTTGATGAAAAATGCTGATAAAGAGTCTGGGTACACCCAAGTAGTCGCGCCTTGGCCTACTCATTCAAAAGGAGTTCACCATGCTTAATTCACCTCAACTTCCTGCGAGCATCCACCAAGAAATACAGCAATTGGCCAAGCAACAAACGCAACCATTATGTGCTTATCTTTATGACCTCGATGCATTGGAGCAGCACATCAAGCAGATGCGCCATGTATTACCAAAAAACGTAGATCTATTTTACGCCGCCAAAGCGAACCCTTCAGCGCCGATACTACGTACTTTAGCTCCTTATGTTGATGGTTTCGAAGCGGCATCAGGCGGAGAGCTTACACACCTCCACCAGCAACAACTCAATAAACCACTGATCTTTGGTGGGCCGGGGAAAATGCCAAGTGAACTGGAGCAAGCAATTGAACTCGATGTCGATGCGATTCATGTCGAAAGCCTCACTGAGTTACAACGCATTGGTGCTTTAACTCAGAGGTTGAATCGACCTGCTTCGATCTTCTTGCGTATGAACATAGACATTGGTGACATCACACTTAGCAAGTTAGCCATGGGTGGAAAACCCACTCCATTTGGACTCGATGAGGGTGAACTCAATAACGCCTTGATGTATCTGCGCGACTTTCCCTTGATCAAGCTAAAAGGCTTCCACTTCCACCTGATGTCGCATCAACTTGAAGTCGATCGCCACCTCGCCTTGATGCAACGTTATTTCCAAGTCGTCAAAGAGTGGCAAAAGACGTTCTCACTCGATGAGCTGATCATCAACCTTGGTGGAGGGATGGGAATCAATTACCAAAACCCGCAGCAACACTTTCCTTGGATGGAGTTCTGCGACAAGTTGGAGTTCTTGATTGCTAAAGAACATATGCAAGACTGGAAGCTACGTTTTGAATGTGGCCGCTATATCTCGGCACCGTGCGGCTATTACGTGATGGAGGTACTGGATATTAAGCAAAACCTTGGTGAGAACTTCGTGATTGCTCGTGGTGGAACACATCATTTCCGTACACCGGCAGCACAAAACCATGACCACCCGTTTGTTATCTTGAAAAGTAGCAAACAACCCACCATTTCACATCCGATAAGCCATGCTACCGCCACACTAGTTGGACAACTTTGCACGCCAAAAGATGTTATGGCACGAAATCAACATATCGAGCAGGTCGATATCGGTGACTATGTGGTGTTCACCCTAGCAGGCGCTTATGCTTGGAATATCTCGCATCAAAACTTCTTAATGCATGAACCTCCGGTGTTTCATTATTTCTAGGCATCCCGCTGTGATCTATGATTTCTAACTGACGGTTTGAGTCAAAAATCTATAGAGCCAGCTAAAGACACTTAATATAAAAAACACTAAATAAAAAGGCGTTAGTAAACTCAGGTCTACTAACGCCTTTCTTATGTTTATCTTAGCCCTTTGACCAAACAGCTACAGCGATTGAGTACTCGACTCCCCACAGTGATCGCAATGCAGAACCAAACCGTAGTTAATTCGAATACAAGCACTTAGCATTTTTCATCGACTGCGCAGCGGGAGTGGTACATGGACAACAGAATCACCATTTTAGAGTTTCTCAGAGTGTTCGATTGCATTCGCTCCTCGGGCAAGCAATTGGACAGCAAATATCAATTGGGCGAGATGGTAGCGTGGCATGATTACGATGGTTACACCTGTTGGTTGAGCTACCGAGACGTTACCGTGACCCTGATGTTCCACGGCTCATTGAAGATCGAATACGACAAAACCTCGAACTATGAAGACTTCATCAAGCGACGTTTAGCTATGCTTGAAACTGAACCCTCTCCATAAACTATCCATCGCTATTGAGTAAACAACGCAAAGCCTATGGGGAAGCAGTGGAGAAAATGATGAACGGAACCCAGTGTAAAACGCGGTTACCCCTTAGGTTAATCACACCTTTACTCCTTCTACTCAGCCTACATTCGTTAAGTCTTAAGGCTGGCGCAATAGGGACAACAAACATGATCGACTTTACACAAGTGAGTGAGCATCAAAACTGGACAGTGACCAACGACGATGTAATGGGTGGCATCTCAACAGGCGAGCTCATCTATCTTGATAATATGAGTCGATTTAGGGGCGGGCTATCGTTAGAAAATAATGGTGGTTTCAGTTCTGTAAAGCGCTCCATTGAATCACCAGCCCATGAAATAGATAGCGCAGAGCTAGTTTTTGTTGGTGATGGTCGCACCTACCAACTGAGGCTCACAACATCGAAGGACGGTCATCGAGTTCAATACAAACACGATTTCGATACAATTAAGGGAGAGCAGTTTAGCAAAGTGTTCCACTTCGATGATTTTCAAGCGGTGTTCAGAGGTCGGCTACTGAGCGATGCGCCGGAACTTAAGGCGCAAGACATCAAACAAATCGGCTTTTTAATTGCGGACAAACAGCCCTCACCTTTTGAGCTAGACCTAATACAGCTTCACTTCAAAACATCGCAACGTATCCCATCACCAGAAGCTGACTAAACTGAAAACAAACAAAAGCCCCTGATACCTTTTGACTAGCGATAAGATATCAGGGGCTTCTTCTATTTAAACCGTCAACGATTCAAAACAACGGCGGATTAAAGCATCAGCAATTAGTATTTGATGGCTGTTTTACCAATCGAGGCACTGCTTTCAATACGTTGGTGTGCATCTTTAATTGTATCCACACTAAAGCCATTTAAGGTCGTGGTTAGCGTCGTTTTAATACGGCCCGCATCAATCAGATTCGCGGCTTGGAATAGGATGTCTTGCTGCTTCTGGATATCCTCTGTATTGAACAGTGAACGTGTGAACATCAGCTCCCAAACAAAGCCTGCTGATTTGCCTTGCAGTGCTGATAAGTCAATGCCACCGTCAAATTCAACAATCGAACTGATCATACCTTGCGGTGCGATCAACTCAACCATCGCATCCCAGTGCCCTTTTGTATCAGCAACATTGAAGATGTAGTCGACATGTTGAATGCCTTGCTCTCGCACTGACTCGACAAGGTTACGGTGGTTCACCACATGATCCGCCCCCATATCTCTTACCCACTTTTCCGTTTCAGGTCTTGAAGCTGTCGCGATAACATTGAGGTTGGTCAGTTGTTTAGCCAGTTGAATCGTAATTGAACCAACGCCGCCCGCTCCACCAATGATCAGGATAGACTTTTTCTCTTCAGGACGAACTCGCAGGCGGTCAAACAACGCTTCCCAAGCGGTAAGTGTTGCTAGTGGCATAACGGCTGCAGCTTCATCAGAAAGGCTCTTCGGCGCTTTAGCGGTAATACGATAGTCCACAGCTTGGTATTCTGCGTTAGCCCCCATGCGTGTTACGTCACCCGCATAGTACACACGGTCACCGACTTCGAAGCCTTCAACGTCAGCACCTTTACCAACAATTTCACCGACTGCGTCATAGCCCAGCACTTTTGGCTGCTCAAGAGTTTTATCTTTAGCATTACGAATACGAATTTTTGCGTCAGCAGGATTGATAGAAGTCGCGCTCACTTTTATCAGCAAGTCATTATTATTTAGTTCTGGCAGACTCGTTTCAAACTCAAATAAACTGTCTTGCTCTGTAATCGCAAGTGATTGAGTAAATCCGATAGCTTTCATTTTTGATGGTACTGACATGGTGCTTTCTCCTTGAATTAGACGAGTCAATCTTAGTCAATTCTCACACTAGATAAACCGCCTAATATTTGAATGATTTTCAAATAATTTTTGATAATGGTATTGCCGTTATCTGGGTAATGCAGACATCTCACTGCATTACCAACGGCTTGGAGGCTAAATCAGGCCATTCTCAATCAACCAATCATGTGTCACTTGATCTTGTGGTTTACCTTCACGGCAAACTTTGTAATCCAGCTCTGCGATGATGTCATTTGAGAATCGTAAGGAATCCAACTTCTGAATCTGTTGCTCGCTGAACAGATTCTTCTTGTCGTCTCTTAAAAGAAGCACTGCTCTGTCCACAATTCCGAGTAGGCCTTTTGGTTCTTTGAGTTCACGAATATCGTAACGATAGTGCAAAAACTGAGGTTTCCACAGTGGCACTACCACCCACTCTTTGTTTGCGACCGCACTTTCAAAGGCACTGAAACAATCGTCTTCACTGCCAGGAAAGAACTGGTAGCCGGCATCGCTCAGGCCATAGTCTTTCATCATCTGGATAGAGAAGCGTGTGATACCAGCGCCGGGGTTGATGCCTTGGATGGTCGAGTTCATTTTCTCGATCACTTCAGCTTTTAGTAAATCAGAGACATCAGAAACCGCCGCTTCAGGCACATAGTCTGGTACGCCCCACAAAGCATAAGGTTCATAATGAAGCCCAAGCTCGATAAGTGGCTCAACTTCTTCAACGCCCGCTTTATAGATACCGTGACTTGATGGCAGCCACGCAGAAGAAAGCATATCCACTTGGCCTGCTTTCAGCTTTTCAAAGTTCTCCTGATGTGGAGAGAAAATGCGCTCTACCTCAAAACCCATGGCTTTCAATACATTGGAAACCAATGATGCGGTCGTACGGTGGAACGACAAATCCGTTACACCCATTGTGATTTTCTTAGTCATCTTATCCCCCTAGATCGTCAGCTTCGTCCATACGATGTGTACTGCGCTACGTTGTCGATATGGGAAAATGATAGTGAGAAAATTACTAATGAAAAACAGCCTCACATTTGAATTATTATCAAATTATTTTTGACAATTAAGTATTTGAAGCTAACTTAGAAGCGATAAGCAGAGATAACCCATCTGCAGATTGTGATGGGGAAATATCCCAACGCCATATTTAGAACATAATTCAATACAGGTAGATAATATGCTTCTTGAAGACTTACAGGTCATTTTGAAAGTGGCGGAGTTTCGCAGTATCACCGCAGCAGCCACCAACCTTGATATGCGTACAGCCACAGCAAGTGCAGCGGTAAAACGTGTTGAAGCGGCACTCGGTGCGGAGTTATTTGTAAGAACCACGCGCCATCTGAGACTCTCTTCAGCAGGCGAGCGTTATTTACCGGAATGCGAACAAGCCTTAAAGATGTTGGAGCAAGCGAAGCTCAACATGCGCGAAGAGCTCGGTATTCTTGACGGTGAAATTCGCATTGCGCTTTCATCGGATCTAGGACGCAATCTAATCACACCTTGGTTAGATGAGTTCTTGCTTGAATACCCAAAGGCGACGCTTCGCACTAGTATCAGCGATAGCAATATCGACTTCTACCGAGATTCTGTCGATATGGCGCTGCGTTACGGTTCCCCGACCGATGCCAACATGTATGGTTTCAAGATATGCGATGTGCCGAGGATATTGTGTGCGGCTCCTGACTACTTGGCTGAAATGGGCACACCAAAACACCCGAGTGACTTAGCGCAGCACAATGGGTTGCTTTACCAACTCCATGACATGTTGCAAGACGAGTGGGTGTTTAACGATGGTACTCAAGATCATAAAGTGAAACTAAAAGGAAATCGCGCTTCGAACGACGCAGACCTTGTAAGACGTTGGTGTATCGCGGGTAAAGGAGTGGCAATAAAATCTTGTTTAGACATGTCACCTCATCTGCTTTCAGGCGAAGTGGTTAAAGTTATGCCTGAGTTTAAGCCGACCCCTACCGAGCTGTGGTTAGTGTGTCCAAGTCGTCAATCCATCACCCCTACTGTGCGTCTACTGAGAGATTTATTCAGAGAGAAGACCGCAGAGATCCTTTCGCAACTGAGCAAACAAGGCATTATACAAAGCACAACATCTTAAGATTGAATGCCGCTTAAAGATAAGAAACAGAGAGACAAAAAAGGCGTTAGCGAACTTCAATCCGCTAACGCCTTTCATCATTAGAACATCATAGCTTCATGATGAACCTTAATAAGAGTACTTAGTTTAATACTCTTAATACAAAAGCTTAGTTTGACTCGTCTTCAACATCGCAGTCTGCGCAGCACTGAAGAGCAATCTCATGTTCGAAGGTGATAGTGTCTATACCTTCTTCTACTAGCTCTGCGATTTCGTCTGCCACTTCTTTTTCATCATCCGCTTCAATCCCGCTTTCTAATTCTTCTTCTGAATAACCAAAGAAGTTAAGCAGTAAGTACTCGCGAGCTTCTTCTTTCGTGCAAACAACGTCTGCTGAAAGATCTGGAGTAACCTCGCCTTGTGCAAGTGTCGCTGTCACTTGTGCGATAGCATCGTCTTTCATCGCAGGCGTTAACCAACCAAGATCAGTACTTACTGTCGTTTTTTTACAGTCGAAGCAAGGCAGTTGGTGAAAGTAGTATTGAAAGGTAGTCATAGGTAATTTCTTCTTTAAATGTTGTATAGCGAGATTATGCGCGTTTTGTAGCAAAATACTATCTCAATCACAACCTGAAACCACTTCAGGCTGAGTATTTTTGCAAGCTCCGTGCAAGCTGATGTGATCATCCTATAAAAGCGCTGTTTTACCCATGCTTACTCAGCTTTACGCTTGTTTACATTTGTACGGGTAATATATGCCTTATCAGATAACAAGCGTGGCACCTCACAAAGACTTTGGTCCTTGCTTAGCTTCGTCGCTCTAGCTATTCGCTATGAGTTCACGGCTTACTTAGCTACTTAGCTCGGATTTGTTTGAAATAGCTTTGTTTTCAATTAACTTACTTGCACTTGGCTTATTTTGAACCACGCTTATTTAAATAACCCCGTCTCGGATACCCAATCAATGATCATCACAAAATATCAAGCCCTTGCCCTTTCATCGGTTGCTTTGCTCGCTACAGGCTGCTCACCATCATCAGATACGCCTTCGGTCAGCAACATCAGTGATTACCAAGGCTCAGCGAGTATTACTCAGGGTGTGGCGACCACCGTTGAATCGAACCTCTTTGAGTGTGCAAACGGACGTAGCCGAGTGGCGGGCGTTGGGGAAATTACGGACTCAGAAGGAAAGGTTTGGACGGTTCCAGCCAAGAACAACTTTGCGACAGGGCCAAAAGCCTTTGATCTTTATGAAGAGTGCTCAAATACCACACCAAGCAGCCTAGCCGAAGTCGATCAAAGCTCTGTACCTGTAGCGATAGTGGATCAAGACGGTGAGGAAATAACAGGTTATATTTTTGCCGATAACTATTTCGAACTTTATATCAACGGCCAGTTAATCGCGGTAGATACCGTTCCTTTCACACCGTTTAACTCAAACATCGTCAAATTTAAGGTGAAGAAGCCTTACACGATTGCCGTGAAAGTGATTGATTGGGAAGAAAACCTAGGTCTTGGCAGCGAAGATAACCGCGGAAAGGCATACCACGCTGGTGATGGTGGCTTTATCGCGAGCTTTAGTGACGGAACCGTGACAGGACCAGAGTGGCAAGCACAAACCTTTTATACCTCACCGATTTATGACCTGGCTTGTTTGAGTGAAGTGGACGGGAAGCGTCTTTCTGAAAGCTGCACCACGGAAGGAACTGACCAAGGTCAAGATGCCTACGCCGCTCATTGGGAAACACCAAACAACTGGATGAACCAAGAGTTCGATGCAACATCTTGGCCTCAAGCATCGGTATACTCAGAAGACGATATTGGCGTAAACAATAAAAAAGCGTACATGAACTTTATCGAAAAATTCAGTGGGGCTGGCGCAAGCTTTATCTGGTCGACAAATGTCGTTCTCGATAATGAAGTGCTACTGAGATACGAAGTTAAGTAGCTTTATTCCTTTGTAAGCAAGCCCAGTCACGAGTATGACTGGGCTTGCTACTCAAACAACTTGCTGGTGTTTCTAATTCACAGCGAACCTGATCCTAATCTTGGGTCGTTTCATTACGACGAAGTTTGCGAAGTCTTGCTTGCTCCACGCGACTTAGCTTTGTAATTGTGTAACCAGCAACAAAACAACCCGATGCACAAACCCCAAAATGCACTGCCGATCCCCAGTAAATTGGTGCCAGAAGCAGTGAATAAGAAAGTAAGCAGTGCAGGCTCTCGATAGTGGTTGTCTGCCATCGAAACAGCTAAACAATTCATCAAGGTCGGCATCACCGCTAAGCCAGCAACCGCAATGACAATCTCGGAGGGCACGGCGCTAAACAGCGACACAAATGACATCCCCATCACGCCAGCTAACAAGTAAAACCCGCCCATACAGATCCCCGCCATGTAACGTGTCTTTGGATTACTATCCGCATTCGGGCCCATGCAAATAGCGCCCGTAATCGCTGCAAGGTTATACGCAAAGCCACCAAACGGCGCGAAGATCAAACCTGTCACCCCGGTGGTGGTAATGATCTTCGATGAATCGACTTGGTATCCATTCGCTTTTAGAACCGCAAATCCCGGTAAGTTCTGTGAAGCCATCGTCACTATAAACAGTGGGATACCGACACTGAACAATGAAAAGAACTCAAAATCGGGCGTGATGAACACTGGGGTCGTTAATCCCATAGTCACCTGACTGACATCGAGTTTGCCAAAACCCACACACATAACCAGTGCGATAATGAAAATGCTTGGGATCAGTAAATTTCCTAACCGCGCTTTCGCCAGAATAAATACAGCGAGCATGACCGCTACGACTTGAGCTTCTTCCATTAGCGACGTGAACAAACCCAAACCGAATTGCAATAAAATCCCCGCGAGCATCGCAGAGGCAATCGATGTTGGGATCTGTTTTAGGACTTTCTCAAATATCCCCGCTAATCCAACTAACGTGATCAACATCGAACTGAACAAAAACACGGCTACAGCCTGATTCATTGTCAGCCCTTCAAGAGATGTGATTAACAACGCTGCTCCAGGCGTCGACCACGCTGTAACCACAGGCTTCTTATAGTAAAACGAGAGCAGTATTGTGGTTACGCCCATGCCAATCCCCAACGCCCAAAACCATGACGCCACTTGTTCTTCGGTTGCTCCAGCACTCATTGCCGCTTGGAAAATAATCGCCGCGGCGCTCGCATAACCAATGAAAACAGCGATAAAGCCGGTACTGACGTGAGAAAATTTTAGCTTAGTCATGTTAATTTATTCCTGCGTGCGTTATAACGTCCATAGACCAAACCTAGCACTGTGCGCTATAACGCACAACTTATTTGTAAAAAACTTGTAGAGAAAATATGCAAACAGAAATTAAAGTTGGTGTTAACTTGAAACGCCTTCGCCAAGAAAAAGGCTGGAGCTTAGACAAAACAGCGAAAGAAACTGGCGTGAGCAAAGCAATGCTAGGACAAATTGAACGTGGAGAATCCAGCCCGACAGTCGCTAAGCTTTGGCAGATAGCTTCTGGATTCGAGGTGTCACTTTCGAGCTTTATCGCAGCTAGTCCAAACAGTGAACTGACGAGTTTATTCAGAGACACAAACGAACTAAGACACGAGGAATACAACATTGGCTTTTTCGTCAGTTTGTTGTTTCCTTTTGAGGAAGCACTAGGGTTTGAAATATTCGAACTCACCCTAGCACCCGATTATCAGCATGAATCCGCCCCACATAACGCTGGCGTCACTGAGCACATCTTATGTATTTCCGGAGAGATGGCCGTAATGTTTGATGATGAGTGGCATACGTTACGCGCAGGGCAAGCCGTTCGCTTCAATGCTAACCAGAGCCATGGCTACAAAAATATCGGTGAAGGAAACGCCGTATTTCATAATGTGATTCACTACCCTAATAACAAGCAATAGTGCCGGATTTGGCGCTAATGTATGTTTAGCTCTAACCGGATGCTTAGCGCTAACGGATATTCAGCGCTAACGAAAGAGCTGGCAGAGCACTGGCTGTTACTAACTTAAAGCGACTATACGTTGACAACCATGCTGCCATCTTCGGCTTGATAACGCGCCCATAGTTGAGAAAGGTTTTCTTTATTAAGCTGTATCTCTTTTTCTTTCAGAAACGCTTCGTTGTGCAGCTTCGAATACGAGCGTTCAGCAAGGTCACAGCTAAATGTAACGATGGTTTTCCCTTTCCCCATTCTAGCTGCAGCGTATAGCGCACCGGCTACGTTCAATGACGAACTGCTTCCTAGAAGAATACCGTCATGCTCCGCAACAAGTCGGGATATCGTCACCAAATCCTGATCGGGAAGCGTGATTGCACGATTGATTTTTGCCTGCCTGAAATTTTCAACCGTCCGCATGATCCCTATGCCTTCCGTGAACGAACTTCCCGTTGATTGATAGTGTCCATGACGTAGAAACGAATAAATGCCGGACCCATTTGGGTCAACTAACCAAGTTTCGAGATTAGGTTTCTGCTCAGATAGATAATGTGAGTTTCCGGCAATGGTTCCGCCCGTCCCCACCACAGAAACTAGAGCATCAATATTCCCTTGGGTTTGCTGCCATATTTCCGGTCCAGTATTTAAATAGTGCGCTCGATAATTACTGAGATTTTCGAACTGATCTGCCCACCAATAATCTTCATTTTCGACACCGATCCGCTTGGCCGTGTGGTAAAAGTGTTCAGGGTTTGCAAAAGGACAAGGGTCGACCAATAACAGTTCAGCGTTATAAAGCGAGATCATACGCTCTTTCTCTTGTGCCTGCCCTTTTGGCATCACCACCAACATTTTGTAACCGAGGGATTTAGCGACTAGAGCAAGGCCGATTCCCGTATTTCCTGCAGTACCTTCGACGATTGTCATTCCCGGCTTAAGCTTACCGGCTTCTATTGCATCCATAACCAACTGAAGTGCCGCTCTATCTTTAATCGAACCACCCGGGTTCTGGTGTTCGCACTTAATAAGAATCTCACAACCTGATATCTCTGAAAGACTGTTGATTCTAACAAGATCGGTATCGCCAATCAGTTCACTGAGATTGTTTGCAATATGGGCAGATGACATCGCGACTCCATTTATTTGTTGAGGATAGGTTTGTTCTTCGATTGGTTTGTCGATGACCATAAGCGTAGCTCTGGGGTCTGCTTAGTCAAGAAGTGCCGGAATTGAAAACACTCTCATTTTCCAAATAACAATTATAATTAAGGGTGATCGATTAGATTGAGGGCAAAAAAATGTTTCTAAAAGAGAAAAAGAGCGGTGACCTCGTAGACGTAACTGAAATGACTAAATTAACCAACTTATTTCAAGACAGTATCGAAGGTCGGTTTCAAGCAGGTGAAGAACAGCAAGACCCTGAGATGTTTAAAAAATCCGAACTGATGTTTATGTCAGGGGAAGAGTTACCTCGATGCTGGACAGATCCAAACTACCGCTCAGGGACTAAATAACCTTAGCTTTTCTAGAGCACCCGATGAGTCGCTATCGAAGCTCTGTTCTAAAACTGTTTGACGAACACCTTATAGGCTATCCCCCTGTTAAAACGTTCAGACGCATCTTTACTAGACACAAAAAGCGAGCCACTTGCAACTTGGGCTCGCTTTTCGTTATCTGGTTTTCTTAGACTCTATTACAGATTATTCAGTTGGTGCTTGTAGCTTGGAAAGCGATTCCGCTCATAGTTCATTGCTGAACTAGGGTTGGATAACAAAGATCAAACACCCTAGAAGATGAATAATTTTCGTAATAAGTAAAATTCTTCGATTAATATTTTTATTAAAATGATTTTTAATATCAAATACTTAAAAACATTACATGTATCATGGTCCCACGTATTTTCAATATGAATAGATTATGAACGCTACTTTCATCCGCGATTAATACTCCCCCCTGCATAGTACACCCATCAAAACAAACTATGACTATTTAGAGGTTCTTATGAAAAACATACTTATTGCTACTACACTAGTTCTGACTTCAGGCTTCGCAACAGCAAACACTTTACCAACAACGGGCGGATTTAATGGCCCGACGGCTAGTGCTCCTGTTACGGTTGCTCAAGTTCTAGAAGCAAGAGATGATACCCAGGTTCAGGTGACGGGTAACATTGTGCACTCTCTGGGAGACGACGAGTACAAGTTTACTGATGGTAAAAACGCAATTGTGATCGATGTGGATGATGAAGCTTGGGCTGGTTTGACGATTGCTCCGAATGATCAGATAACGATTATTGGCAACGTAGAAAAAGATAATTGGGAAGAGGCAACAATTGAAGTTGATAGAATTACAATTGGTAGCTAAATCGATTGAATACAGTGGTTTCTAAAGGACAACTGTCCCTCAAAGGAGCTCATGTGGCTCCTTTAACGTTTAGACCTGTAATAAATAGAACACTGTATTTACTTTGTGTTCTCGCTCATAGTTAAATTGCTATGCTCGTCTAACGCTAATTCAGAAAACGTTCACTTTCTCTAACAAAACCAGATTCTTAGGTTACAGACTGAATTTTGGTTCTACCGAGCCCTTTTTTGAGCTTGGAAACAAATGTAGAAGTGACTCACTTGGGGGCATAATTAAGTCAATTCTAGCCTCGTTGACTCGAAGGTCTACTAGATGAAGAAAGTATCGTTCGGGATGATTTAACCAACATAAAAAACAAAAAACGAGCCACTTGGGCTCGCTTTTCATTATCTGATTTTCTTTAAATCTATTACAGAAGTGCTACTGACTGCTGTGCAATCACGAATTCTTCATTTGTTGGGTTGGCATTCGTACGACATGCATAGCTATTCCAGATAATTAACAACCAAAGCTTTTTTGCCATGACACCCTACATATGTGATAGGATTCACATTAATGATTAAAAACTTAATAATTAATGATGCAGTCATTGGTATCACTATGACTTACCTTCTAGTTCGTTGACTGTTACATGTAATCAAGACGACTCTATTAAAAGTCATACCTGTCAGATCATGTTTGGGTTGATACGACTAGACAACACCTAAAACACAATGCAATTGAAATCAAACCTGAGATACCCTTCGCAAGTTTTGGGGTTCTTTAAATCTTATGTAGTTTCATGTTGTTGTACGATTTTTAATGGCAGTTTTTCGTCAGAACTGTTTTCAGCTTTTAACTGTAAATCCATCTTTTCTGTGCTCGAACTCATTCTGTCTTTCATAGTGCTCTCCTAACATTCAACAATCACAATACAGAACGACCGTTCAATTAATGATATAATTATTCTTGAATTTTGAACTTACAAAATTGAATGCAAAATTAGTTAGACATGAGGTTTAAGTGAAAGAGTTTTCTGTTGTTATCTTAAATGCGGTGGTCAATACACTACTAGCCTTTGCCAAGGTCGTTATTGGTACCCTATTCCTATCCCCTGTGTTAGTAGCAGATGGTGTGCATTCTTTCTCTGACCTTGTCACTGATATCTTTGCCGCCATTGGTTTAAAAGTATCAAACAGAGCACCTGATGATGATCATCCATTTGGTCATGGTGGCGCGGAATACATTTTCAATGCAACGGTGGCGATGATCATCTTCATTTTCACTGGACTAATCATCATAGAATTTATTCAAGAGCTGACCATACCCTCTGAGTCCGTCTCTTCATTAGTTGTCGCCACAGCTATCATTACTTTTGCTGTTAAGTTGATTGTAAGCCAATTTACGTTAAAGAAAGGCGAAGAGCTTTCATCAGAGACACTTCGTAATAGCGGGATGGAAGGACGAGGTGATGCCATCACATCGCTCGTAATGGTTGTGGGGATCTTGATAACCTCACTTGGTATAGAACATAACATTCCTGCGCTCCAATATGCTGATAAGGTCGCAACGGTATATATCATTTATATACTGCTAGGGGTTTCATTCGAGATCTACCGCAATGCACTCATCAACGCAGCAAATACCCATGCAAGTGACAATGTCACACACCGATACCGTGAGACAATCACCTCTTATGACATAAACGTCCCGCTAGATGATTTATTAGTATTCAAGAATGGAACTCAAAATAAGCTGATCATCTATATCGACAGTCATGATTTTTCTAACATACAAGAGCTTCTCTCTTATACCAAACAACTACGTAACCATTTACAAACCATTCACTCAGATATTGCTTATATTGCAATTGAGTATAAGTAAACAGCATGATTGAACAATCGTTCAATTTGAGTTAGGATCGATACCGTAATCGTTATACCAAACTGTTAACTAATTTATACTCAACCCCCTTGGAGGGACTATGCACATTAGCCTTATGAACAACACCCCTATTCATTTTATTTTTGGGGTTATCATGGTCATTACTTTTTTGATTACGGTTTTCAAGCTTACGGGTTCAAAACGTAAGATTGGATTAAGACTGATGCATATCCTTTTCATCCCCGTGTTTTTCTCTGGTGTCTACATTTGGACATTGGTTCCATTTAGTCTCCCACTTCTTATCAAAAGCGTTGCAGCGACTATTGCCTTTTACTTCATGACTAAAATTGTCAAAGAACCATCAAACCTAACAAATTGGATAGTTTGCGGTGTGCTCATTTCTATCGGTGGCACATTAGCTATTACAATGATTTAGCCATATGAACACTGAACTATCCCACTTATTTATGTTTGCTACTTGGCTAACAGGCTCGGAGAAAAACGCTGAAAAGTTCTTAGCTAAAGCACTACACAACACCAATATAGAAAACTTGCCTCACTTAAGTTGCATTGAAAAACTAAGAAAAATCTATCGTTTTCATACTGAAAAACCTTTTGCATTCCATTCGAACCTTCCCCATGACAGACCAAAAGCGTCAATAGTGAGTCAGATAGCTGCACTTCCCATAGATTCAAGGGTTGCGCTTGGTCTTCAAACGGTTTTGAACAAAAGTCCTGAAGATATCGCTTTTATCATCGGACAAAACATTACCCATGTGCGTCAGGACTTAGCTTCTAGCAGGTCGCTGCTATTGAAATACAACTCCTAACTATTTTTCCTCCAATATCAAGGATATAAGCACCCTGCTTTATAACCTGGAACTACTAATGACAATATCAAAATCAGCAACCGCTAAATCATGGTTTATAGCACTCATACCACTCCAATTTGTATTTTTATGGAGCACAGGATTCATTGGCGCAAAATTTACGGTGGCGTACAGTGACCCTTTTTGGTTGCTATTTTTACGAGGCTTCTTTTCCTGTATCACCTTCTCCATCATAGCGTTAATACTGAAATCTAAATGGCCAAGTTGGTCAACAGTCAAGAAGCAAATGATGGCAGGTTTTATGCTGCAAGCGATGTTCTTGGGTGGTGCATTTAAAGCCATCAGTCTGAGTATGCCTGCGACTTTTGTTTCTTTAGTGACAGGGCTTCAGCCAATCTTGACTGCACTCATTATCTCTAGGAAAGGAACAAACTTATCTCGACTTCAGTGGGGAGGAATTATCGTAGGGTTTGCAGGCGTATTCCTTGTTCTTTCTCCATTTAGTGCAGATACTACTAATGTTTCCCTTGATGCCTTCTTACTTTCAATCACTGCTTTGCTCGGGATTACTCTTGGTACGCTGTATCAGAAGAGTTTCACTAGCGATGGCTCATTGATTACTCAAATTCTATTCCAATATTTGTCATTGACTCTTGTCATGGGTGCTTTGTCACTTGTATACGAAGATCAGAGTGTTCAATGGAGCCTATCCTTTGTATTAGGTTTAGGTTGGCTTGTAGTTGGACTGTCGCTATCTGCAACGATGCTGTTGATGTATATGATCAAACATGGTGAGGCAACTAAAGTATCCAGTTATTTCTATTTAGTGCCTTCATTCATAGCCGTTGAGTCATGGCTTCTTTTTCAAGAAAGCATCACTCTACAGGCATTTTTGGGAATGATCTTAACAATGATTGGGCTTGTGATGTTCTCTCTCAAAAAGCAATAGCGACTCTGTCTAAAACAATAGAAACAACAAAAAACCGCATCAATGTGCGGCTTATATGGAGTCAAACATCTAAAGGTTTGAATTGATTTGGCTAACTTACTTGTTATGCCTTTGGTGCTGGCTCAAGGAGAACCTTAGTAACAAAAAGGCGAACCGTTGGTGCAACTACAGCTAATAGCATAAGTGCTGACGGAAGCATTTGACCAAGTGCTGCAACCCAAGCGTCAAAAAATGACATTCCATTTGGTAGATTTTTATAAACCATAATCGCAGGCATGCTAAGTAGCATTGTTGGAAGAACCATTGAAACCATTAGTGGGTATTGAAATTTACGTGGAAACTTTTTCATTGTTTGACTCCGATTGACTAACTGATGGCTGTATTCTAGGCTAGCCTTTGCGAATCAAAAACAGACAATTCTGAATTTAAAGCGTGCATATATGAAAGCAAAAGACATCTCAAATTTATATCTATTCTGTCAATCTGTTGAGTGCGGAGGCTTTGCTGCGGCAAGTTTGAAGACTAATGTATCTGCACCAACATTATCTCGTGCTGTTGCTTACCTTGAAGAGCAATTGAGTGAAAAGCTGGTACATCGCAACGCTAAACAATTCCAACTGACAACGGCAGGCAATGAATACTACCAACGTTTTGCCTCCATCTTTTCTCAGCTTGATGATCAATGGATACAGCTTTCAAATAGTCAGCCTGTATTAACTGGTGAAATACGTATTTCTTGTCCAGAGCCATTCGCAGATTACTTCCTACAGCAGATGGCGATTGATTTTATGGAAATGCACCCCGAGGTATCCATCTCGATTCAATTTAGCTCTGGCACAGAACGCTTTTTTGACGAGCAAATTGACCTAGCTTTGGTGACTAGCCCACCCCATGCTTCTCACTTAATTCAGCGCCGCCTATTTCAATCACCACTAGTTTTAGCTGCGTCACCGAACTACATCGACAGGCATGGTATGCCTAGTAAAGTTGAAGAGTTAATCAATCATAAGCTACTAGCAGGTAACGAAATGCCTTACTGGGAGTTTAAAGAGAATGGAACACCAATTCGTATTCCGTTTAAACCAAGTTATTCAGTAAACAGTCTAAGGTTGACGATTGAGGCAGCCTTATCGGGTGTTGGCATTTGTTTGATGCCTCAAGCCCCTTTTGAGCAATTTGCAGCACAAGGAAAATTGCTTCCAGTACTGCCAGAAGTAGAGGGGCCAACAGGCACAGCTTATATGATATGGGCAGATCGAAAGCTTATCTCAGCGAGAGTCGTAGCATTTCGAGATATGATCTTTGAACGATTCCAACAACCCTCTGGTTTCCTTTCTGCGATTGGCACAAAGAAAACCGATTGATAGGACTCTCTCGCATAGAAAAGAGCCAAGCAGTCGCTTGGCTCATTCAACTATTGGTATTCTCTGGCAGACGATACTGCTGAGTAAAGAGAAACGCAAAATGGCACACAATAAGACAGAGCAATCTTGATTCCCCTTTGTATATCCATTTGATTATTCAATAGCGCTTCACCATGGTTGATGAGCATCAAAATAGTCCCAACCAACAAGGCAATTTTTAACGACTTTCCAATTAGGTGGACAGTTATCAAAGAAAGAGCAGTCTGTGATTGTGACTTCATATTACACCTCAAAGTTAAATGGATACTGGCTGAACATCTTATCAATGTTCCTTTCCATTCCCTGCTTATCCCCACTTCCCTTAAGATAAGAGCGCATACCAATAATCTGAATCTGTAAGTGTTTTGCCAATTCATTTGCAGACAGTTGAGACACAAGTTCATTTCGTTCTAGTGCCTGTCTAAATATGAGTGCCATCGCCTGTTCAAATTTCTCTAACAACCGTTGAGCCTCTTCTAATAAATCACTGTTTTCATCGGTTAACTCACTGATTGTTTTAGTGAGCATACAAATACCACTCGGTGCCGTTTCCGCACTTTCCAATACCGATTTTTTTGTGATGGCTATTAATGCCTGATGCGCACTTTCGCTACTTAAAGCAATGTCATTCATCATTTCGACAAACGTATCTGCATAATAGTTTAGGGCTTCTTTATACAGCTCCTCTTTACTACCAAACGTTGCGTATATGCTTCCTGCTTTTAAATTCACAACGTCTTGCAGATTACGCATTGATGTTGCATTAAATCCTTTTTCCCAATAGAGATTCATCGCTTTTTGTAAAACTTCTTCTCGATCGAATTTAGGATAATTAGCCATGATAAAGCCCTTACTTGAACAATCGTTCACATTGTAAGTGCAACAATTCATGATTACCAGCCAAAATGGTAAATTAATTCAATAAACAGTGAAAACTATCGGGAGTACTTTGCTCTGATTGCCAAAAAGGTTTCAAGATTATTCAGTAAGAGATCAACCAGTACAGGATCAAAGTGCTTGCCCCTCTCTTCTTTGAATAACGTAATAATCTTCTCAATAGGCCATGCTGGTTTATAAACTCGTTCAGTACCAAGAGCATCAAAAACATCAGCAATAGCCGTAATTCGACCGTAGATATGAATGTCTTCACCAATTAACCCATGGGGATAACCTGAGCCATCCCACTTTTCATGGTGCTCACCAGCTATAATAGCAGCCGCCTTTAAAATGGGACGTTCTGAATGGTTTAACAACTCGTAACCAAGTTTGGCATGTCCTTTCATGATCTCAAATTCATCAAAGGTAAGTCGGTCTGGTTTATTCAAAATGTTATCAGGAATGCCCACTTTACCAATATCATGCAATGGTGAAGCGAACTTGATCATTTGAGCTTCATTCTTATCAAGACCAATTAGCAGTGCCAGTGCTTCTGAATATTCTGCAACACGTTTAACGTGATCACCTGTTTCTTTCGAGCGGGTTTCACCGATTTCTCCCATGGTGTAGACGATCTCTTTTTGTGTCTCAATGATTTCATCGTGCAGCGATAGCACTTCGGTTACATCGGTTGCATACACCAAAATTTCACTCAGGCTGCTAACGTTTCGACAAAAAAGAGAATAGAGCTTGCCGTCATCCGACCGATATTGATGATGCTCTATCTTATTTTCTTGGATAAACGCTTTAGCATCGGAATCTACCAACTCTGAAAAACATCTAATGGCTGGGAAAGTAGTCTGAGCTGTGTCATTAGTAAAAACAATTTCACCTTCAGCATTAAAGATGAACAACGGCTGAGGGTTTAATTTTGGTAATAGGCCTAAATAACGGTTCTCAGTCAAGGAGTGTTGGGTTGTTTCATGAACATCGGTTACGGGAAATCGAAAATACATCCCTGTAAACATAACACCAAAACCGAGCAACACCATTAATCCAAAATAATGAGAGCCTACAACGGCTATAATTGCACCAAGCAGAATTCGAATCTGACCATTTGATTCACTCAGGTTCACTCGCACCAAATATACCTTCCTAATAGAATTCTACATAATTTAACCACAACAATAACGATCGTTCAAGACAATCTGAACACTTGTTCACATTGACTTAACTAGGCGCATTGCCTTGATAGAGTTCTGTAAATTAGGGTAAAACCTAGGGACAAATTGGATGAATCTACCACTCATTTTTAAGTTTGTTGATAGATCCGTTTAAGCAAAACTTCATGATCAACCTCGCTCACCTAACTCCCCCCCCTTGTACATCTTGATGAACGTTAACAATGGTAACTCACGCTCCTTGATGTTCTTTTAATGGAAGTTATTGTTCCATGTACCACTTAATCCATTACGCTTTTTTACCTGGTTTTATCCTGTACTCATGCGATTCAACAATTGGTAGCTGCATACTCCGTTAACCAATAACTTGAACAACATCTGTAAGTGATGAAACGATCTCGCTTGGCTGGATATTCCATGGGTCAAACACCACGGTTGAGTGTCTCTTAACCCATGCAGATCTAAACCCTGCGGAAATAGAGCCTGTCACATCAAAAGGATTGCTTGAAATTAACCATGCTCTATCCATCGTGGTATCCGCTTCTCTTAAAAAATGCTCGTAAACTTCAGGGTCGGGCTTAAAGCTCTGAACATCCGCACAACTCACTACACCGTCAAAATAGTGATAGATCCCTGCATGCTTTAATAAACCAGATACGGCTTCTAAACTGCCATTCGAGAAAGCATAAAGAGCCACATCTTTCTCTTTTAATGCCTCTAACGCTAGGACCACGTCATCAAATGCAGGCAAAGTCTTATAAACGTTCATGAGTTGTACTTTTTGCTCATCGTTTAGCTCAACCTTTTGTACAAGCAGTGCATATTCCAAAGCATCTTTAGTACATACTGAAAAATCAACATAATCACGCATCAAGCCACGGCGAAACGAGTATTCCAATTGTTTTTCTCGCCAAAGCTTGGAAACTGACAAGGCATCTCCAGTATCCAACCATTTTTCAAGCGTTTGCAAGACACCCTGCGTGTCAATTAGAGTGCCGTAAACATCAAATGCCAGTGTTGTTTTCATGTTGTACCTCTTTACCCCAATAAATAAAAACGAAAAACGCCAACATTCCGTTGGCGTTTAAATCTATTAATAGTTCTTTTTGTATAGGTAAGCGTTAAGCCATGCTAGCGCCAAAATAACCAATGTCATTACGGGTGGTTTTGACTGAAGTGGTAACACTTCTGCTGGTACGTTTGGAAGTAAGTGAACATAGACTGCAACAAACATGATAATCGTAGTCAGCGCCGTTGATGCATACATTGCCTTTGTCAGCAGTTCTTGTGGCAGTGATTTTTCACCAATCATCACAACAAGTAGCAGCGCACCTGCACCCATTTCACCCAGTTGACCAGCCCAGCGAGAAAGGAAAGGGAAAGGAAGTTCACTCAGTGCAATCTGCTTAGTAAACATTGTGGTGAACGGGTCAAAGAATTTCACCGTACCTGCCATCAATAAGAATGCACCAATTAAACCTGTCAGAATTTTCTGTGCTTTAAGTGAAATAGAGTCACTCGCATTGTATGAACGAACTAAAAAGAAGCCCGTAATAAGGATCATAGAACCGATTAAAGATAACTCTAGGATTAGTTGTTGCGTACTCATTTTAATGCCCTCTTTTACTATCTGGCTTATTGCTTGTTAGTCGTTTGCAAATCTTGAAAGATTCATCAATTCGCTTCGATGGATTGATAGTAGACCAATCGTTCAATTTCAAAAAGAGCCAAGAATGAAATTCATTCATGCATAATTGAAAGATTAATCAAATCGAAATTAAATGAGATTTAGATCACATTTACACTTCCCTTTTCTTCTAAACGGTGCCACTATATACAAAACATGAACAGTCGTTCAAGCTATTGTGAAAAATAATATAGGTAACGTGATATGACAAATAAGTTAAAACTAGAAATTATCTCTGATGTGGTTTGTCCTTGGTGCATCATTGGTTATAACAACCTTCAGGCAGCCATCAAAGAACTTGATGTTGCGGACAAGATTGAGATCGAGTGGCTTCCATTTGAATTAAACCCAGATATGCCAGCAGAAGGTGAAAACCTTCGTGACCATGTAAAGAGAAAATATGGCTCTAGTCGAGAAGATAGTGACCGAGCACGTGCCAGCATTGCTCAAAAAGGCGCAGAACACGGCTTTGAGTTCAACTATTTCGAAGACATGCGTATGGTTAACACCCTTGAAGCACACGTGCTGCTAGATTTTGCCAAGCAGTTTGGTAAACAAACAGAGCTTAAACTTCGCTTATTTAATGCCTTCTTTAGCGAACAAAAAGACGTATCTGACCGCAATGTTTTGCGCAACGAACTTATCGCTGTTGGTTTAAATGCAGATGAAGGTATCTCATGGTTAGATAAGCCAGAACTAAAAGAAGACGTTCGCATGCAGGAAGCTGTTTGGCAACAACACGGTGTTAGCGGTGTACCGACTATGGTATTCAATCGTGAATCGGCAGTAACAGGTGCTCATCCTGTAGAAAATTACAAACAGATTTTAACTGAATTACTTAACAAACAAGACTGAACTTGAACGAGTGTTAATAAGTTCGTTATAATCTGCGCATTAGGCCCCAACCACCTAGGTAACACTATGAGTAAAAGAGCACAATTTGATCGTGAAGATGTGATCATTAGAGCGAAGAACCTCTACTGGGCAAAGGGATATCACGGTACTTCTATGCGAGCATTACAGGACGCAATTGATATGCGACCTGGTAGTATCTATGCAACATTTGGTAGTAAAGACAACTTGTTTATTCTAGCAATCGAACGTTATAGACAGGAAAGCGACCAATTACTAGAAAGTAGCCTAGCTGAAGCTCCAACTAAAGTTGACGGCTTGAAAAGCTTCATACGAAAGATAATCTTAGAGAAACGAGACACAGCACCTAGTGGTATGTGTATGATAGTTAAGTCTGTTTCTGAATTAACAGAAGAAGACAATCCAGAACTATTAGCGACAGCAAAACGCCTGCTCAATGACATTGAAAAGGCATTTACTGTTATTTTAACTTCGGCAATTGCTGATGGTGAAATCAGTGCTGATAAAGACCCAGTTGAACTAGCACGTTATGTACAGGTTCAGATTATTGGACTTCGCACTTTTGCTCGCGCAACGGAAGAACTTGATGCTGTAGAAAAGTTTATTGACGACATCTTTGTTAGCGGTCCGTTTAAGTAAATAGCTAATCAAACTATAGATTTAAAGCCCAACCCAGTGTTGGGCTTTCTTTTGCCTGCTCGTTTGCCAACTTTCCTAAAATCGACCTATCTATCAAATCTCTATTCATATCATTAACTCAGTACTCATTAACTAAAATATATTTTCTCTTTACTTTCAAATGGTTAGTGTAAAAACAGCATCAAACTGAACATTTGTTCAATTTACCACTTGAACACTCGTTCATGTGGGGTTATAGTTATTCCAACTTAACGGGGACACACAAACCCCATCAACGAATCAATATAAGAGAACGTGATCATGACTGCATTTAAAATCCACACTGAAGAAACTGTTTCACCAAAAGCTAAAGCTATCTTCGCTGGCGCTAAAAATCAGATGGGCGTGATTCCTAACCTTTACGGTACAATGGGTGAATCTCCTGAGCTACTAAAAGCGTACACTCAGCTTCACCAACTGTTCCTAGAAACGTCATTTACTGCTGAAGAGAAAACTGTGGTATGGCAAGTAATCAACGTTGAGCACGAATGTCACTACTGTGTTCCTGCACACACTGGCATTGCACACTCAATGAAAGTTGACCCAGCACTGACTGAAGCACTGCGCAATGAAGAAGCGATGCCAACTGAAAAGCTTCAAGCACTTAAAGACTTTACTCTTCAAATCGTTCGTCAACGTGGCAACGTAACTGAAGAGCAAATGGAAGCGTTCTTTGCAGCAGGTTACACGCAACAAAACGTTCTTGAGATCATCCTTGGTCTATCTCAGAAAGTGATCAGCAACTACACAAACCACGTTGCGAAAACACCTGTAGATGCAATGTTCCAGCAATTTGCTTGGGAAAAGAAATAATAAGTAATTCATTTAGCCCATTATAGGTTCAATTTATGGTGGGCAATTTTGACAAGAACAATAGTAATATGACGAAGTTTACGATTCATACACTAGAGAGTGTACCAGCGGGAAGCAAAGCAATCATCGAGAAGACGGTTGCTCAGTACAAGTCTGTTCCAGGTTTGTATGGTGTACTTGCTGAAGCCCCACCAGCTCTAAAAGCTTATCTAGAGTTACATCAACTGTTTTTGGAGTCTTCACTTACTAATGAAGAAAAAACCGTTGTTTGGCAAACGATTAATGTAGAACATAACTGTACCTACTGTGTACCTGCTCACACAGCACTAGCTAGCTTTATGAAGGTAGACCCTGCATTAAATGAAGCCCTACGTAATGATGCAGATATGCCTACAGAAAAGCTTCAAGTATTGAAGGATTTTACTCTTTCAATGGTTCGTGAGCGTGGCAATGTGACAACTGAGCTGCTAACTGCATTTTTTGATGCAGGTTATAGTCAGCAAAATGTTCTTGAAATCATTCTTGGTCTGTCACAGAAAGTGATCAGTAATTACACCAATCATGTAGCGCACACACCTGTTGATCCAATATTCCAACAATTTGTTTGGCAAAAGAAATAACTTTCTAAGTCAGTATTACAATTCAATACCCGCTATGAGTTCCGACACATAGCGGGTATTTTTATTGGAAAGCAGAATAATACCGTTGAACAAAATATCTTAGAAACCCTCTTTTCTCTGATTACATCTGCACAAGCACACACTTACTACCTTCAATACTATGCCTTAGCAGTATAGGAGGTCTTAAAAATGAATCGCCTAACCTCTTTTGCATGAGATTGATCGCTTATTTCTGCTCCCAGGCCAAGTTTGAAGATAATGCCTCTACTCCACCAGCCATCAAACATCAAAAAAACCAAGCCTTTATTTCTACAACCTTTTCAATTAGTTAAAGTTAAACCCGCATTAGCTTGAACATTTGTTCAATTTATTACTTGAACACTCGTTCATGTTGGGTTATAGTTATTCCAACTTAACGGGGACACACAAACCCCATCAACGAATCAATACAAGAGAACGTAATCATGACTGCATTTAAAATCCACACTGAAGAAACTGTTTCACCAAAAGCTAAAGCTATCTTCGCTGGCGCTAAAAAGCAGATGGGTGTGATTCCTAACCTTTACGGCACAATGGGTGAGTCTCCTGAGCTACTAAAAGCGTACACTCAGCTTCACCAACTGTTCCTAGAAACGTCATTCACTGCGGAAGAAAAAACTGTGGTATGGCAAGCAATCAACGTTGAGCACGAATGTCACTACTGTGTTCCTGCACACACTGGTATTGCACACTCAATGAAAGTTGACCCTGCACTGACTGAAGCACTGCGTAACGAAGAAGCAATGCCAACTGAAAAGCTTCAAGCACTTAAAGATTTTACCCTTCAAATCGTTCGTCAGCGTGGCAACGTGACTGAAGAGCAAATGGAAGCATTCTTTGCAGCAGGTTACACTCAGCAAAACGTTCTTGAGATCATCCTTGGTCTATCTCAGAAAGTAATCAGCAACTACACAAACCACGTTGCTAAAACACCTGTAGATGCGATGTTCCAGCAATTTGCTTGGGAAAAGAAATAAGTAAGTTACCCATAAATTTTTTGGGAAACCTTTCTATTGTTTCCCTTTTTAAACACTAAAACACTGCCTTGTTTTTTTAGTTAGCCGCAGCCTTGTCTGCGGTTTTTTATATCAGCGACAGTGTTTAGTTTTTGTTGCTAAAATCTTTTAGGAACCGTCTAAAATCTTCATTTTTAAGAAGTTGTTCCCTTCCCTCTTGCACAAGTAGATCGACTTGCTCTTTTTCTAGATTCAGTGCTGTTGGGATATTGTTTAACAAAACCCTACGCTTTTCATCTGTAACATCATTAAGATTAATATCGACAAAGTATGTTGATACTGGTTGTCCATGCTCAGTTGCCGCTTGCCCGTTGCGCTTTAACGTCTCTTTAATCAAACTCTTAGTTAGGTCATTGTAACGATGCAGTTGAATGTCCGTCATGAATGCAATCGTATCGGTAACATCTGGTTTTTCAACACTCTGCCCCATCGTATTCTCGGGTTTAGCTGAAGCATCCACGGAAATCACAACGACATAGGGCTTAAGATCCGCTCCTAAATCGGTAAAGAACCCTTCCTGCCCACCATGCATTGACATCATGTCATACAAGGAAAATAGACCAAGATTGTCAGTAATGCCCCCGTCAACCAAATGAATGTATTTCGTCTGCTCTTTATCTAAATAGTGACTTAGCGATGAATGTGTCGATTTTGCAACGCTATTTAATTCTGACTGCTCAACAAGGTTAGTAATATTGCTGTCACCACAATCACCATAGTTTTCCAATACAACTGGGTTAAAGAATACAGGAACTGCTGCTGAAGCCGCCACAGCGTCAGCTACTGGGTATTGAGAGATATCAGAGCACAGTAAATCAAAGTACTCTTGTACATAAGAAAAACGAACACCCGTGCCTAAATCAGTCGCATTGATAACGACTAATGGCTTATCTGTTTGGTTGAAGTCAGCAAACGTTGCACCTTTGAAAAGCTCTTCTTGGTAGTATGTGATGGCTTCATCTGTAATACCAGACCTTGAGAACCAGAGTGTCGGAGTCAAGAAACGCTGCAATAGTGATGTCGTCACATCGTTATAGAGAAACTCTTGCTCAAAGTCAGTAAACAACTTATCTCCATAAAGCCCATAATAAGCGGCAGTAAAGCTTCCGCCCGATACCGAAGAGATATTATCAACTTCGTCAAGAAAGCTAATATCATGCGATTGTGACTCTAAGGGCTGGTCTCACATTCCCTCCATAACACCATAAGCAAATGCAGCGGCTCTTGTTCCACCTCCAGAAAAAGCGACAAGTACCATCACTTCGCCTGAATTGTAACGTTTCACAGAGTTTTGATAGGAATACGATTGGGATAAATCGCTATCTTGGTGTGTTGTTTATTCTGCGGAGTGCCGTAGGTAGCACATCCTTGTAGTATGGCAGTAATACCAAGTGTTACGAATACTGTTGACTTCACAATCGACCGACTCTATCCATTCATTCACTCTCTAATACTATAGAGTAATGCCGATGTTTCAACAGGTTAAAAAAAACCGCCAGGTAGTGACCTAGCGGTTTTTATTGTGATGTCAGAATTTATTTCAATTTGAGAACAGCATCAATATCTTCAGCACCATGACGCTCAGGAACATTCTCCCAATCCTCACCCCAAGTGCGGTTAACCGTTCTACCTCGCTTCACAGCAGGACGCTCTGCAATCTCATTTGCCCAGCGTAGGACATTTGGGTAGCTCTCCACATCCAAGAACTCTTTAGCACTGTATAATGCACCTAAAACTAGGTTACCGTACCATGGCCAAGTTGCAATATCTGCAATCGAGTACTCGTCACCACCTAAGTAACGATTATTCGCTAATTGTTTATCCAACACGTCTAACTGGCGCTTAGTTTCCATCGTAAAACGATTAATTGGGTATTCAAACTTTTCTGGAGCATATGCATAGAAATGACCAAAGCCACCACCTAAGTATGGTGCAGAGCCGTGAAGCCAGAATAACCAATTCATCACTTTCACTTTTGCTTGTGCATCTGACGGTAAGAACGCATCAAATTTTTCAGCTAAGTAAAGCAAAATAGAAGCCGATTCAAACACATTCGTTGGTTTTTCAGCCGAGTTATCCACCAATGCTGGAATCTTTGAGTTAGGGTTAACATCAACAAAACCTGATGAGAACTGATCACCTTCACCTATCTTAATTAGGTGTGCATCGTACTCAGCGTCTTTACCCGCCGCTAGCAACTCTTCCAACATGATTGTCGCTTTTTGACCATTTGGTGTTGCGATTGAATAAAGTTGCAGTGGGTGTTTACCTACTGGAAGCGCTTTCTCATGGGTAGCACCTGATACTGGACGGTTGATTTTAGCCCACTCACCACCATTTTCGCTGTCATGAGTCCACACTTTTGGTGGTTGATATTCGTTAGTCATTTTATATACCTTCAATAAAAGCAAGCTCCAATGAGCTTGCTTTACACTATTTATATGCGATTACGCTTTTAGAATTATTTTGCTTCTGGGTAGTTCGATGGGAAGAATGCACGGCGAGCTTCTTCATCAAATTCGCTCTTAAATTCTACGCCCTTGTCAATCTCACGAGCACGTAGAGCAGCAGGACGGCTATTCACAGCATCAAACCAACGGCTTAGGTTCGGATATGGTTTAAGACCCTCTTCACCAAGTACAACCGTTGCTTTGTCGATCCAACCCCAAGCAGCAACATCTACAAGTGTGAACTCGTTACCAACGATAAATTCACGACCTTCCATATGCTTATCTAATACTTCGTAGTGACGCTGAGCTTCACGTAGGTAACGGTTAACAGCGTAATCTAGACCTTCAGGTGCAGCATGGCGGAAATGAACAGACTGACCAGAGTATGGACCTAGACCTGTTGCAATAAACATCAACCAAGATAGAAGCTCTGCACGATCTTCAGGTTGACCACCTAGCTTGCCAGTCTTCTCTGATAGGTAAAGCAAGATAGCATTTGAATCAAATACACGTTGACCGTCATCTTCGATTGCAGGGGTTTTACCGTTAGGGTTAATCAAACGGTACTCTGGAGTATGCTGCTCACCTTTTAATGTATCTACTGGCACCAATTGGAAATCAAGACCTGTCTCTTCTAGGAACAGTGCAATTTTCATTGGGTTTGGCGTTTGGTGGAAATAAAACTTAAGCATAATGTTCTCCTCAACTTGAACAATCATTCAACTTCAGCAATTAAACCATTATCAGAACGACTGTTCAACTTTTTTCGATTGTTTTTTTATCTTTTGTATTTTCAATTTTGGAGATTGTTAAGTTACTGGATAAAGCTATGAACAAACAAACCAAACCTGAACGATCGTTAAAGATTGGGTATTATGAACGAAATTGAAATACGAGACGATGTAATGGAGAAAGATACAATAGGTAACTTTAACTTAGAGACAATGTTAGGCGTGCTGCCTGATCATATCTTCGTTATTTCTGCCGACAGTGTTTTTCTGAAAGTATATGGTGGTACGGATATCAACATTGAGTACGTAAATGAACAGCTTATTGGAAAGAGCTTTTACGACCTATTTTCAGATGACCTACCCCGTGCAAAGCATTATCACGGTGTCATACAGAAAGCGATTGAAACAGGCGAAACACAAAATTTCATGTATGAACTTGGGCCTGGGTTAATGCCAAATGTTCCAACTCATGTCACGTTAAACAACCATGAGTGGTATGAGGGTAGAATCCAACGTCTACCTGAAGATATTAACGGTGAACCCGCAGTTGTTTGGATTGTAAGAAACGTCACTGAGAGTGAACGAGCCAAGCTCGACCTAAAGAAAATGTCTGAGGTCGATTACCTAACGAATATTCTCAATAAACGTTCATTTACAAACAAAGCGGTTCAACGATTAAATCAGGCTCGCCAAACACCATCTACCCTACTCTTGCTAGATATCGACCATTTTAAAAGCATCAATGATCAATATGGTCATTTAGTTGGAGGTGAAGAGTTTGCCGTTCTTTTAACACAAGCTGATTTTGAGCAAGCTGTAAATGTTGCTGAGCATATTCGCAAAGCCATTGAGAGTGATGCGTTTAACTTCTCAGGAGAGGATTTGCCAATCACTATTTCGATTGGTTTAAGCCAAGCTAAGCAGGATGAACGTGATATCAAAGAGCTATACCATCGTGCGGATGTGGCGCTCTATACCTCTAAGAATCATGGGCGAAATCAAGTGAAGTCTTATGCTGCGCATTTGAATTAAATGAAATCCACCATACTTTTATGGTGGATTACTTGTAACGTATAGATCTTAAAACTCACGTTTGAACAAAGACTTGCTAGGTAATAGCATGAACATTCACCTATCTCCGTAAAGCAGTTGAATAGCGCATTTAAGGGTAAACATGAGCCAGAAAACCCACTAGCCAAAAAGTCAGGTATGGGGATTAAAAACCTGAGCCTGGTTGTTGCAAAAACTCTAGCTCTTCATCAGTCGATTGGCGGCCTAAAGTCTCATTACGATGAGGATATCGCCCAAAACGCTCAATAATAGCTTTTTTGCTTGTACTCAAACTCAAGGTTGTTCTGTATCCCTATCGCTTCAAATAACTTCACTGCTTCAGTATGAATCAACGCTGATTCACTATACATATAAAGCATACATAAGAAGACTCGTTGAATATCTGATAGATCTTTATCCATCCCTTGAGCAATCGCTGACTGTGCTAAGACCAATGCCATGGCATCACTACTAAATGATTCAGGAGTATCACGGTAGATATTGCGAGAGAACTGGTCGAGCACAATGACTTCCGCTAAGCACCCTTCTGCATTGGTTCGCCATGAGTAAAGCTCTCCTGCCAGTGCTTGTTGATGAACCTTACCGAAGCGAGCTTTGATCATTTGGTCGAACGCTTCGTCTTTCTGCCACCACTGCTTTGGTTCTAATTCATTAAACCAAAAATCAATCACTTCCTTATACATAACAAGCGTTACTCCATTTCTGTATTTACTGTTTCGCTATCCATTGTAGATGGATTTCCTTACTTCATATGGTTCTAGCATCGAAGTAAACATGAAATTCCGTTCTACAAGTATAAAAAATGGCTCCATAAGAGCCATTTTAAAACCAATTTTTTTGCTAACTAAAGACGTTTTGGATCAACTGCACGATCGAGTATTAGTTTCATAGCTGTTGAAAGTAATTTACGTGGTGTTAATGTCGCCATGAAAGCCATGATGTTATTGCGAACACCAGGAACCATCACCAAGCGTTTGCCTAAACCACTCAATGCTAGCTCTGCTACTTTCTCTGGCGTTTTAGCTGCCATTGGTACTTTAGACCAGTTCACGCCTGTTGCATTCGCCATCGGAGTTTTAGTTAGACCTGGTGACAAGATGCTAACATCAACACCTTTTGGTTTTAATTCACTGTATAATGATTGACCAAAGTTAATTACAAATGCTTTTGAGCCAGCGTATGTTGAGAAGTATGGAGAAGCCATCTGTCCAAACATACTTGCAACCAACAAGATTGCACCTTTACCACGCTCTACCATTGTATTGCTAAAGTGATGACTTAATTCCATTGTCGAAGTCACATTAACTTGAATTAGACGGCGTTCAGCATCTAGGTCTAACTTCTCAAAAGCGCCATTGGTTTCTAAACCAGCCGACAAAGCAATCAGCGCAATATCTTGCTTCACCGCTTTTACTTGATCAACACCAGCTTGTGTTGCTAAATCGGCAACGATGATATCCGATTTAACACCATATTTTTCTGCAAGAGTATTCGCATATTCTTTTAACTCAGCTTCTCGTCTTGCGACTAAAACAACGTTCATACCGTCAGCCGCCAGTTGCTCTGCCATCTGCTCACCAATACCTGATGTTGCACCAGTTACTAAAGCCCATTCACCGTATTTTTGTTTGAAATTAAAAGACATTGTTCGTACTCCAGCAGTTATTGCTTTGAAATTTTTTAAGGTCTTTTTCTAAAAGAAACCTCATGTCGAGGGTTATGTCTCCCTCACCGATGTAGAGACTATAAAACAACAATAACGATCGTTCAAGTAAATTTTGAACACTTGTTCAAAAATAACTTTGAGACAAAAAAACCGACAAATGAATCTGTCGGCTCTTACTGGGGTTTTATAGTTAGCTTAGCGCTGGAATTGTTTAAAAACTAAGGTCGCATTCGTTCCACCAAAGCCAAAACTGTTGCTCATGACCGCCTTAAGATCATGATCTTTTGTTTCAGTCACGATTGGTAGATCAACTAACTTTTCATCTAAGTTTTTCACATTAATACTTGGGGCAACAAAGCCATTTTCCATCATTAATAAGCTGTAAATGGCTTCATGAATACCCGCTGCGCCTAGCCCATGACCTGTCATCGACTTGGTTGAACTGATCATTGGCAGATGGTCTCCAAACACCTCTGAAACAGCCGCTAGCTCTTTGGTATCACCAACAGGTGTCGAAGTGCCATGAGTATTTAAATAATCCACCTTGGTTACGCCATTTCGTTCGGCTTTTTCTAATGCCATGGTCATACAACGTGTAGCACCTTCACCTGATGGCGCAACCATATCATCGCCATCTGATGTCGCACCATAGCCAACAATCTCTGCGTAGATATGCGCTCCACGAGCTAAAGCATGTTCAAGCTCTTCAACCACGACAATGCCACCGCCACCAGAAATAACAAAACCGTCTCGTTCGCTATCATAAGGTCGTGATGCTTCACTTGGGTTATCATTGTACTTAGTTGATAACGCCCCCATCGCATCAAAGCCCATCGCTTGAGTCCAGTTCAACTCATCACCTGCTCCAGCGAAGATGATATCTTGATTACCGAGTTGAATTTGTTCCCATGCATGACCTATCGCATGGCTACCAGTCGCACAAGCCGATGACAATGAGTAGCTCAACCCTTTAATCTTAAATGGTGTCGCTAAGGTCGCAGAGGCGGTCGAGGCCATTGTTTGAGTAATCAGATATGGACCAATCCTGCGTACCCCTTTCTCACGTAGCGTATCAGCCGCTTTGACTTGGCTTTGTCCTGAAGCCCCGCCTGAGCCGACAACTAGCCCTGTTCTTGGGTTACTGATTTGTTCAGGTGTTAATTTTGCGTCTTCGATTGCTTGCTGCATCGATAAATACGCATAGGCAGACGCATCTCCCATAAAGCGAAGAGTTTTGCGGTCGATATGTTCTTTCGGATCGATCTTCAGTGCTCCCCACACCTTACTTCTTAGGCCCATTTCTTCAAATTCTTTTGAATAGCTGATACCGCTTCTTGCGTTTCGTAATGAATCGGTCACCTCTTCAGCGTTATTACCAATACTAGAGATGATCCCAATACCTGTGATTACTGCTCGTTTCATAGTGTTACCTTTCGCAATTTGAACAACGCTAAGCAACCGTTGTTCGCTTTCTGATGGGTTCACTATACGCTCACATGAACGATCGCTCAAGATTATTTTAACGAGCGTTCAAATTCATATTAGAGACAGAAAAACTTACTGTTCCAGATATTCAAGTCATCTTAATTATCTTATTGATAGTTATAGAAAAGCCGACAAATATGTCGGCTTAAGTCTATTTATTCTAGTAGCTTTTAAAGTCTAGAATTTTAGAAATGGATTGAACCACCATGAAATGCCAAGCTCGCTTCATGAACAACTTCAGCGGTCGTAGGGTGGGCATGAATGGTTTCGATGATTTGCTCTGTCGTCAATTCATTACGCATTGCCAATGTCAGCTCTGCAATCATGTCTGTTGCATTAGGGCCTACAATGCTTGCACCAAGAATCTTATCCGTTGCTTTATCTGCAATGATTTTAATAAAGCCTTTGCTCTCTCCTAACGCTAATGCCTTACCATTCGCTACAAATGGGAATTTACCGACAACATATTCAAGACCTTTTTTGATCACTTGTTGCTCAGTCATTCCAACCATACCAATTTCTGGATGAGTGAAAATCGCAGACGGTACGGCTTTATAATCCATTTCAGCGTCAATTCCAGCGATATTGTTCACCGCTACGATGCCTTGATGAGATGCAACATGAGCCAGCTGAATGATATTTGTAACATCACCGATAGCGTAAACATTCGGAACATTAGTCTCCATACGCTCATTAACAGCAATGCCTCTACCATTCGCATTTAACTCTAATCCTAATGCATCAGCGTCAATACCAGTCAGGTTTGGTACACGACCAACTGCCATTAAGACCTTATCTGTCGCTAGGTACTTTTTACTCCCCTCTTGAGTAAAGGCAACCAAACTACCTGTACCTTCAGTGTTGATGATCTCTTCGACTTTTGCTCCTGTGTAGAGCTTAATACCTTTCTCTTCGGCAGCTTTTTCAACTTCGTCAATGACATCAATATCACAGTTGATCAGTGTCGATTCTGCGTACTCAACGACAGAGACATCAACACCAAAACTAGCAAAGATAAACGCAAACTCCATACCAATAACACCACCACCAACAATGACAATTTTCTCTGGTAATTCAGAAAGTGCAAGGGCTTGCTTACTATCAATGACACACTCTAAATCAGAGCCAGGAATAGGTAAATTTGCTGACTCAGAGCCTGTTGCAATAATAATATTCTTTGAACGAATGGTCGTTTCTATACTTTCTGAAGATACTGTCACAACCTCACTAGAGGAAATAGTTGCACTTCCTTTTACAGTCGTAACGCTATTTTTTGAAAGTAAGAAGCCAACACCATCAACAAGCTGTTTAACCACTTTATTCTTGCGTCCCATCACTTGGTCAAAGTTGAAACCGACATTATCAGCAACAATACCAAAATCTTCTGCATGCTTAAGGGTATCAAGAACCTCTGCTGAACGAACCAGTGCTTTAGTAGGAATACAGCCCCAGTTAAGGCATGTACCACCAAGGCTTTCTTTTTCAACAACCACGACTTTTTGCCCTAGTTGAACGGCTTTAATTGCTGCGACATATCCGCCTGGGCCACCACCGATAATGGTGATATCAGCTTCCAACTCTTCTGACATTCTCTCTTGTGATTGAGGGGATTCAATACCATTCTTTTCACTCAGAGTTTCTGAAATTGTAAGTACAATCGTCTCAGATGAGATTGAGTCGCCTACATTGCTATAAATATTTTGGACCGTACCTGTTGTTGGTGATGTAAATTCTACTGTTGTCTTATCTGTCTCATACGCAAAAAGAGTGTCTCCCTGCTTGACGAGACCGCCAAGTTGAGTCGTAACTTCTCCAATCGTCACTACTAGCCCCTCTTGAAGAGCGGTACCTAGTGAGATATTTACTAAAGTGCTGTCTAAACTCTGCGTTTGTTTATCGTCTAACAAGGCAAGGATGGTGTTCGCTGATACAAGTTCACCAACATTAACCATAACCTCAACGACAGTACCTGCTCTCTCAGCAGTCAGTTCGACCGTTGCCTTATCTGTTTCATAAGCAATTAGAACATCACCTGCATTTACTGCATCCCCAGCGTTACATGCAAGCTCAATAATTGAGACTTCCTGCCCCTCGTCTAGTGCTGCACCTAGCTTAATTTCGATAGTCATAGTTTTGCCTTAAAGTTTAAAATCGACATGATTTAGCCCCGAGCCGCAACCATCGCTTAAGGCACTAAGTTCAATCAATTAATATTAAAATCATTATATTTAGTGAGGACTTAGGACAAAACTGACAGAAATGAATTTGATAGATGCAAAATTGAATGCTCGCTTAGACTATCGAATGTTTGGTAGCAGATATAGAAAAGCCAACCTTGAAAGCAAGGTTGGCTTTTCTTCTCTATTTCTACGAAAGGTAAGATGTACAACGATAGACAAATAACGATTAGTAGCTATTCAACCAATAGGTTACATAAAGATTCTGGTAAAATTATTGAACAAATCCACCAGCAATCGTAACTACCGCTAGTACACCAACGGGAATAGCACTAATAAAGATTAATCTCTTCGCCTTTTAAAGCTTTTCTTCAATAGCTTACTCTACAGAGTAGGAGTGCCACTAAAATATGGATAGCGGCGACCTAGCACTGCGAGCGTAATCGCAACAGGACGCACAACGATAGTCAAGAACCACCATGCCCAAAGCACATCAACGACAGCGATACTTGAAGCATCAGCAGGAACCATGAACAAGCTTGTTCTAAGCAATGTTATTAGCTTCTTCCCTATCCCGATAATTAGCGCAATCTCTTTTTAACTCTGACATAATTTAATATAACGTCATCTAGTTGAGGCGATCAGATACGAAGATGCAACATCATAAACATAATCACACACATAGTCTCAACTAGGTGCGGATGTCTTTGACTACTGTGTGCAGAGATTCAGCGACTAGAGAAAGTTCAGATGCAAGTTTAGTATTATTACTCGATTTTTCATGAGTGGTAGCAGTATGCTGACTAATCTCCACTAAACTTGAGTTAATCTGTTCTGCTACGTGTGTTTGTTCTTTTGCGGCCGATGCAATCTGTGTATTCATATCCAACGTTACATCCACTGAAAGTCGTATTTTTTCTAAAGAATCATCTGTGCTATAAACCTTTTCAGCCGTACTCCGAGCCTTAGTTACATTCTTCTCCATTAATACCATCGAACGTTTTGCTTCCTTCTGAAGCTTTTCTATATTTATTTGTATTTCATTGGTACTTTGAATTGTTCTTTCTGCTAGATTTCTAACTTCATCTGCGACAACTGCAAAGCCTTTACCGTGAACCCCTGCATGTGCAGCTTCAATAGCAGCATTCAGCGCCAATAGATTTGTTTGATCCGAAATAACATCTATAACTTCTAAAATACTACCAATGTTTTGAGTTTCTTTCTCAAGATTCTTACTGACTTCAACTACTTGTTCAATTCCTGAAAGTAGTTCATTAATATCTTCATTCATTTCCCCAACAACTAATGTACCTGTTCGGCAATACTCTTGTGCCTTTTCTGCTGCGTCTGTAGCAAGCGCAGCATTTCTTGAAACTTCAGATGCGCTTACAGTCATTTCATTCATTGCTGTAGATGTTTGTTCTAACTGAAACATTTGCTCACGAGCACGGTTATTAACCTCCAAAGCAGAAGAAGACATTGACTGTGCCGATCGACCTAAAGTCTCAGCAGAATCTTTTACTTCAGTTGTAATTACTTTAAGAAAGCCGACCATTGTAGCCACTTTCGATTTGATTCCTTTCTCATCACCCTTCGCATTGAATGTAAAATCACCATTAGTTACGCGATCAACTAGATTATGGATAATTTGAGGCTCATCACCAATTGGGGAGTATATTAACTTATCGATAGTCCTATTCATTACGAACCAAATAGTCAAAAGTGAAATTGCAGAAATAATAAATGAAAAATACCAAAAACTTTCATTTCCCATTAGAAATAAGGTAACTACTTTTGCAATAGCTAATGCAATAGCAACTGTCAATAGGTTGAGTGTTAATAATTTCCGTTTTACGCTCATTTTTTCCTCGATGATCGACTTAAAACTTGTTATACCGATCGGTATAATAAAGAGATAAATGAGAGATTCAAGGATTATTTGAACATTTGTTCAGGGTATTTTAGGTAATCTGAAAACTAGAATAAATATTCAGAATATGTAAGGTTATGATCGCTAATATAAAAAAACAATTTGACACACATATAGCACTGGAACTTGCGATGAAGGTTTTTTGGGAAAATGGCTACTCTGGAACATCTGTTCAAGATTTAACCTCGACCATTGGTATTACAAAACCAAGCTTATACAACGCATTTGGTAACAAAGAGTCACTATTTGTGCTAGCCCTCAAACACTACCTAGATTCGCAGGTTAAGAACAGAATGCCTTTGTTAAATGACAATGACTTACCATTGGAGAAACGCCTAAAGAACTACATGATGTCAATCGTTGATAGGCAATGCTGCTCGGGTAGCCCTAAGGGATGTATGGTGGTCATGTGCCAACCTGAAGCTCTTGGAAAAAACATACCCGAAGCTGCCAGAATAGCATTAAAGGAAGCGGGTGAAGCAGTTCAACTCAACTTAAAAGAGTTTTTCCTCACCGACAAAGAATCGATACTTGCTGAGTTAGACCGCAATGCAACCACCAATGCGCTAATCATCGCCACAACATTACGTGGTACTGCATCAATGGCTTGTACTGGTCGAAACAAAAAAGAACTGGAAATAGTAGTAGATCACTGCCTAAAAAGTATGATTAAATCAAATTGAACAATCGTTCACAAATGGTAGTATATTACTAATTTTCTAGTGAGGTTATCAGAATGAATATCGACCTACAGCTCTCTATCGGGGGCTTATTAATAACTGTGCTTGGTGCTATGCATTACTTCTCTAAAGTAAGAAAAAACCAAACACCTGAAGTGCCAGTCGCTTTTGTCACTTCTTTGATCGTAGGTTCTATCATGGGGATCGCTGCGATTTTCCACATTAGCTTATCCATTCCTGTTTCAGTACTGGTCAGCCTACCTATCGCTATGTTGCCAATCATTATGACGGTTTTGGTTTATATCACACTCAAAGGTAGCAAGGCTCCACTAGGTGATATCAAGATTGAAGTTGGTGACCAATTACCAAATTTTTCTACAACCACCTACTTTGGTACTCGGTTTAATAACAATGAGTTAGATGGTAAGCGAGTGTTTCTAAAGTTCTACAGAGGCTCTTGGTGTCCTTACTGTAGTACTGAACTAAAAATGTTTGAAGATATGAAACCAATGTTTGACGAATTTGATGTAAAGGTTGTTGCTGTTTCAAACGATTCACCACAACATGCAATGATGCATAAAAAAAGAGATAAACTGACTCATACTCTTCTATCCGATGTGGATCTTTCAATGATCAGAGCATTTGGTGTTGAACACCACAAGGCATTGGGTGGCGATTCGGAAGGTGTAATGACCGTATTTGGTCTGCCATTTCCGAAAAAGATGCAGTTCAAACCAATGGCAATTCCAACGTCCATCTTGGTTGACGAACATGGTATCGTCCAGTGGATCGATCAATCTGATGATGTCCGTATTCGAGCGAATGAAGAGCGTGTGACTGCTGCTCTTAGGAATGCTTTTGAAAATTAGAACGTTAACGCCCATCGTTGTGGGCGTTTATTCTCGATGACAACTATGGCACTAGTTCCTACTGTTTAATGCTAAATATGGTATGCGACTCTACTTCCACTTACTTGGGTGACGCCTCCAAGCCTCTACCTACGAGTATGCCTGGAAAGTGTTTTGATTAAGTAGGTAAACTCGTGCAAAGTAACTGCACGAAGAGTTGCTTTGCCGATTAAGACAATACACGAGCCAAATCAAGCACTCGAAGTGCGCCATGCGTCAGAGCAAATGCGCCCCGCGACAACACTATTTTTATCGAAAAATTTAAAATTGAACGACAGGAGCAGAACTTTGCATTCTACTCCTTATAATAAACCATAGCCGTTATATTAGTTATAACAGCTATAATAGTTATAACATATTTTTTTGAGGGAATAAAGATAAAACAATAGTCACTATCAATCGGCACCTTAGTTATTTTCGTTTAATTCATCTCGTATTATGAGCTTATCTAGCACTATCAGTTGATATTCAAGTGATTCAATTTGTGTCGTAACTTTGTCTAGTTCAGCATTCAAATAGCTCTTATGCGCAGGAAACTTAGACAATACACTTCGATGCGCTTCAGCTACTTTTTCTAGTTCATATTTTGAAGCGATGAGACCTTCTTTATATGTAAGTTCACCCTCCAAAGCACACGTATTTTTTTCAGTCACTTGTACTTTTACGCCAACACTCTCCTCGATCGCGACATACAGTGCATTGTGATAATTAGCTGCACTTAGACGACAAACCAAGTTTTCTTGTTCCAATAATCTAATTGCCCGATAGCAGTGATTACGAAATCTTTCTTGATAACGATCTACATCATATTGTTCATCGAAAAGCGGAACCATTTGCGTCTGAAATTCATTCAAGCGGAAAATTTCCTCTTTTTCAAAATGACTTAGAGCACTGCGAGCTATTTTGATTAGCTCATACGACATTAGTTTCATCTTAACCTCTCACGTGGATAATATAATACCCGTTGCACTTGGGTAATATATTATCCAAAACATACTAAGTCAAGAACGATAGAGAACAAAAGTAAAATGCGGTAGCATAGAAAAAAAACAAAAATATACAATGAATAGACTAGCATTAGAGATCGCAGAGAGAATCAGAGAACGCCGTTTAGCGCTTGGGTTATCAAAATCACAGTTGAGTTTACAGGCAGGTTTAAGTAGGAGTTACGTTAGAAAAATAGAAGAAGACGGCGTGCGCATTACTGTCGAAAAACTTCTTCTCATATCTAGGGTATTAAATTGCACTATCACCGACCTTATCCCCCCCGATCACGAAGACCTTCTCAACTAACTGCGAATAAAAGAGACACTGGGAGCCGTGTCTTTTTTATTCTCCAAACATACCACTTCTATCTTTTGGGTATACCTATCAAATAGATCCCTGAATTCCTATCATATAGCAACCAAATGACTTATATGATAGGATTATCTTATAAATCCTAAATGATAGAGGTTGCGATGACGATATATGGATATGTGCGTGTAAGCACCAGAGAACAATCTACAACAACCCAGGAAAATGAAATCCTAACGAAGTACCCAGATGCAACCATCATCCGAGAAAAAGCATCGGGTAAGAGTATTGAGCGACCTTATTTCCAAAAGCTTCTCAATCAAGCTATCAGCGGTGACAAAATTGTAGTCCGTGAAATGTCTCGATTAGGTCGTTCACAGGGCGAGTTGATGTTATTGATTGAAGAGCATCAAGCAAAGGGGGTTGAGTTTGAGATTCTCAATATCGGAATTGATACCTCCTCGGTATCAGGGAAGATGATTTTGGGAATTTTGTCATCTGTTGCTCAAATGGAGCGTGAATTGCTACTTGAGCGACAAGCTCTTGGTATTGCTGAGGCTAAAGCCGCTGGAAAATATAAGGGTAAGCAAGCATCACCAGCTACTGCAAAAAAATGTGAAGAGGCGCTCGGTTACGTCAAGAATGGAATGAGTAAGGAAAAAGCGGCTAAAGCTGTTGGAATTGGCGTTGCTACGCTGTATCGCTATATAAAAGTTCTTTCGGAAAAGTAGAGATTGTCCTGAATTCTGTGTAACTGTCTAAACTTAAGCCTTAAAGGCTAAGGATGGACAGTATGGATAAGAAAGC
>NZ_JALNTS010000013.1:0-81168 GCF_023161725.1 Vibrio sp. 1CM24A | reverse complement strand
TACTTTTTTGATTGTTCGAGCGTTTTTTGTTCAAAACACCCCATTTTCACTAGTATTCCCCTTAATTAAGGGCTTAAGGTGCCTATATAAAGGAGGATTTATGAGTTCAATACGCAGTTATAAAGGAATATCCCCTCAGATTGGGCAAGGTGTCTATATAGATACAAGTTCGGTACTGGTTGGTGATATCAAAATCGGTAACGACTCTAGCGTGTGGCCTTTGGTTGCAGCTCGAGGGGATGTGAACCACATTCATATTGGAGAGAGAACGAATATCCAAGATGGTAGTGTCTTGCACGTCACCCATAAGAATGCAGAAAACCCTGAGGGTTACCCTCTATTAATAGGTGATGATGTCACTATCGGACATAAAGTAATGCTGCATGGCTGCACGATTGAAGATCGTGTACTTGTTGGCATGGGAGCTATCGTGTTGGATGGCGTGATTATCAAACAAGAAGTGATGATTGGTGCTGGTAGCTTAGTGCCGCCTAATAAGGTACTTGAAAGCGGTTATCTCTATGTAGGAAGCCCAGTAAAACAAGCACGCCCATTAAATGATAAAGAGCGTGCCTTTTTACAGAAGTCAGCTGACAACTATGTTCAGAATAAAAACGACTATCTAGACTCTGCACTTCCAGTCTAAAGCGCTTTGATCTGAATCCGATTAGAGGAGTCATACTCCTCTTCTTCTATTAACTCTTCCGCTAGCTCTTCAATATCGAAACGTAACTCTGAAAAGATAACTAAAGCTTGATCGCCTTCTTCTATATCTCTTCCTGCCAATTGTGATAATTCCTCAATAGACATGACACATTCAATCAATGCGCCCGACTGTTGTGCTGGGAACGTGATTGTTCGGCTCTCTTCATCCCAATCTTGGATATCAGGAAATAGAATTGATTGATTCATTTTTTATAAACACCCCATTACATCTCTAGATTTTTACGTAATTCTCTTAAGATCTGTTTTGTTCCCGGACGAAGACCACGCCAAAGCATAAAGCTTTCTGCTGCCTGCCCCACTAGCATACCCAAACCATCATAAGCAGCATGAACACCATTATCTAATGCCCATTGATTGAATACCGTCGTTCCAGATCCATAAACCATGTCATAAACGGCGCTAGTAGAATTGAAAATCACCTCAGACACTTCAGGAAGCTGCCCGCTTAGACCAGATGAGGTAGAGTTAATAATGACATCAAAGCCTTCATTAACATCACTTAGCCCCATCCCCTTGATGTTGCCATGCGACGAAAACATCTCAGCCAGAAGTTCAGCCTTGGAGCTAGTTCGATTAGCGACCACCAGCTGTTGTGGCTTTTGGTCGAGAAGAGGTTGAATCACTCCTCTCGCAGCACCACCAGCGCCAAGAAGAAGAACACGTGCTCCTTTTAGCGTGACTTGATGTTGAAGCAGGTCTTGAACTAAACCCTCACCATCGGTGTTATCACCAATGACTTCTCCGTCATCTAACTTCTTAAGGGTATTTACGGCACCGGCCAGCTCAGCTCTCTCAGTTAGGCGATTGGCAAACTGATACGCATCTTCTTTAAAAGGTGCTGTGACGTTACATCCTCGACCACCTTCACTGAAAAAGGTTTTGGCCGCAGTGATAAATTCACCATGCTCTGGCTGTAATGCTGTATAGGTAAGTTGTTGGCTGGTTTGGCGAGCAAATAATGTGTGAATGAATGGCGATTTGCTTTGCCCAATAGGGTTACCGAAAACGGCATAACGATCTACTTGCTGTGTCATATCCTTACCTAACAGAAATAAAAAAGGGTCATCTATATAGATGACCCTATCACTATCCCTATAAGGAAGGAAGAACTACCAAACTCGAGGCTTTAGGTAGTCGCTATAAAGCAGAGCTTCTGGTGAACCCGCTTGTGGTTCGTAGCGGTATTCCCAGCGAGCCAATGGCGGCATCGACATCAATATAGACTCTGTACGACCACCGCTTTGTAGACCAAATAGGGTGCCACGGTCATACACTAAGTTAAATTCAACATAGCGACCACGACGATAAAGTTGGAAATCACGCTCGCGCTCACCATAAGGCGTCTCTTTGCGTCGTTCTACAATTGGTAAGTATGCGGCTGCGAAACCTTCACCGACCGCCTGCATATAAGCAAAGCTCTTTTCAAAGCCCCACTCGTTAAGATCATCAAAGAACAACCCACCCACACCACGTGTTTCATCTCTATGCGGAAGATAGAAGTACTTATCACACCACTCTTTGTGCTCTTGATAAACATCATCTCCAAATGGCGCACAAAGATCTTTGGCTGTTTGATGCCAAGATTGGCAATCTTCATCGACAGGATAAAATGGCGTTAAGTCAAAACCACCACCAAACCACCAAATTGGGTCTTCCCCTTCTTTTTCTGCTATGAAGAATCGAACGTTCGCGTGTGAGGTTGGGATATATGGGTTTTTAGGGTGGATAACTAATGAGACACCCATTGCCTCAAACTTGCGTCCGGCTAATTCAGGGCGATGAGCTGTAGCTGAGGCAGGCATAGCCTTACCCGCTACGTGAGAGAAGTTAACCCCACCTTGCTCAAATACCGCACCGTTGGTCATCACTCGAGTTCGACCACCACCACCAAGGCGCTCGCCAGGCTCACGCTGCCATGCATCTTCTTCAAACAGTGCTGTACCATCAGCTTGCTCAAGCTGCTGGCAAATCGAATCTTGTAGGCTCAGTAAAAACTGTTTTACTGCTTCTTTATCAATTGCTGACATCTTTCTTCCTCTGCAGGGTTTAACCCTGTCTTAATATTTTCGACGTTTTTGCATCTCTAATTTCGCTTGGCTTCTCACGGCCACCCGTTTGACCTTCTAAAATAGCCACCAAATGTTGGCCAAGTTGCAGCTGAACTTCTTCAGTTGTCATACAAGGCGGCTTGCCGGTCAGGTTAGCACTGGTAGAGGTTAACGGCTTACCAAACTCATTACACATTCTTTGAACCAGAGGGTGATCAGTCACTCGTACCGCGATGGAATCAAATTGACCACTTACCCAGTCAGTGACTTTGCTGCTGGTTGGCATGATCCAAGTGACTGGACCTGGCCATGTCACTTTCACTGTTGCCAACTGTTCTTCCGTCAATTGGCTTTCATCAATGTAAGGTAACAGTTGCTCGTAACTTGCAGCAATTAAGATCAACCCTTTCTCCATCGGTCGCTGTTTTAGATCGAGCAATTTCTTGATGGCTTGTGGATTATCGGGATCACAACCGACCCCAAAAACGCCTTCGGTCGGGTAAGCAATGACTTCACCTTGTTGTAATGCCTGCAATGTATGTTGAAAGTTATCCACGGGTGCCTCATTAATTCAGTTATCTAACTCACTAAGTGTACAAATTATCACTCACTGTGACTAAAGCTATTTGTTTATAAAATGTATCAATTAACAACTTAGACTGACGCAAACGTTTTCCTTAAGCAATTTTACCCGTATAATGCGCGCAAAATATCTAATCACTAATTAAATCGTACCTGAAGGAGTTTGAGATGACTGTCGGTATTATCATGGGTTCTAAATCTGATTGGCCAACAATGAAGCTAGCTGCAGAAATGTTGGATCAATTTGGCGTGGCGTACGAAACAAAAGTGGTTTCTGCTCACCGCACACCTCAGTTGCTAGCAGACTACGCAACCAGTGCGAAAGAGCGCGGTATTAAAGTGATTATTGCTGGTGCTGGCGGCGCAGCACACCTACCGGGCATGGCGGCTGCTTTCACAAGCGTACCTGTTCTTGGTGTTCCAGTTCAATCTAAAGCACTGAAAGGCATGGACTCTCTGCTTTCTATCGTGCAGATGCCAAAAGGTATCGCGGTAGGTACTTTGGCTATCGGTGAAGCTGGCGCTGCCAATGCAGGCATCCTAGCGGCTCAAATCATTGGTACACACAATGAAGAAGTAATGGCAAAAGTAGAAGCGTTCCGCTCTGAGCAAACAGAAACGGTTTTGGCTAATCCAAACCCTGCAGAGGACTAATTTCCATGCATGTTCTTGTGTTAGGCGCGGGCCAACTTGCTCGCATGATGTCCCTAGCTGGGGCACCGCTGAATATTGAAATTTCTGCTTTTGATGTTGGCAGCAAAAATATTGTTCACCCATTAACGCAAGCGATTCTGGGCAACGGCTTAGAAAATGCGATTGAGCGTGCGGACGTCATTACTGCTGAATTCGAACATATTCCTCACGATGTACTTGAGGTGTGTGAACGCAGCGGTAAGTTCTTACCGACAACAGAAGCAATTAAAGCCGGCGGTGACCGTCGTCTTGAAAAAGCCCTGTTAGACGAAGCAAATGTGAAAAATGCCAAATACTACGTGATTAACTCTCGCGAAGACTTTGACGCTGCGATCGCTCACGTTGGCTTACCAATGGTATTGAAGAGCACACTTGGCGGTTACGATGGTAAAGGTCAATGGCGCTTAAAGACATTAGACAATGTTGACGCGACTTGGACAGAAATGGCTGAGTGCATTGCCGCAACAGACAACCAAGCCATTGTGGCTGAAGAGTTTGTTCCGTTTGACCGCGAAGTATCACTGGTTGGTGCTCGTGGTACCAATGGCGAGATTCAAGTGTATCCACTGGCTGAGAATGTTCACACCGACGGCGTGTTGAGTTTATCAACAGCCATTGATGATATTGAACTGCAAGAGCAAGCGAAAGCCATGTTCACTGCCATTGCTGAGCGCTTAGATTACGTTGGCGTGCTAGCACTTGAGTTCTTTGATGTTCAAGGTTCACTGCTGGTTAATGAGATTGCACCACGTGTTCATAACTCTGGCCACTGGACGCAGCAAGGCGCTGAAACTTGTCAGTTTGAAAACCACCTGCGTGCCGTATGTGGTATGCCACTAGGCAGCACCAAACTGATTCGCCCAACCGCAATGATCAACATTCTTGGTGAAGATACCCTACCTGAAGCTATTCTGGCTCAAGGTGGCTGTCATGTTCATTGGTATGGCAAAGAGAAGCGTGCGGGTCGAAAGATGGGCCACATTAACGTGAGCGCTGACTACAACGCAGAGCTGCAAAGAGCGTTGTGCTCACTGGCAGACATTCTTGATAAGCAAGCCTACCCTGCTGTGCATGAGTTTGCTGAGCAGATGAAGTAAGCCTACATTGGCTTATTGATATAAAAAGTTCATTGGATATAGAAACGGCGCTCATTGAGCGCCGTTTTTTTATTTATGATCAGTCACTTACTGTGATTAGTATTACTGCTGAGATTGAATGTGGTGACACTTGCGATCAGCACATTGCTTCTTAGTGCCACTGGCCGTTTTCTTCTCCAGTAACAGTGGGAACTGGCACTCTTCACAGCGACCTATAACAGGTGGCTGATTAACGGCGAACTTACACTTAGGGTAGTTATCACACGCATAAAAAGTTTTACCATAGCGAGATTTACGCTCAACCAAGTGGCCTCGACCACACTCAGGGCAGGCAACAAGTGGCTGTTCTTCAGGTTGTTCTTTCGGTTGATCCAAAGATTCGATGTGATTACACGTTGGATAACTACTACAACCAATGAACATCCCAAAGCGACCCTGCCTTAATACCAATTCGTTTTGGCATTTAGGACACGGCACGCCTAGCTCTTTCACCACATGACCATCATTTTGATGAAGAGGCTTGATGTAATCACAGCTCGGATACTGCTTACAGCCTAAAAATGGCCCGTGCTTACCATGGCGAAGCTGAAGCTCTCCACCACACTGTGGACATGGTTCATGCTCTAACGCATGTTCATGTGCTGAAAAAAGCTGATTATCAATCTTACTACTCATGACAAGCCTGTATTAATGCAAGATACCTTGCTCTTTGGTGTACAACAGCTCTTCCATTTGCGTGTAAGCACTTTCATTACCCGGCACATTAAATAGCACCATTAAGATAATCCATTTCAGATCATCCAATTCAAATTCGTTGGTCTCAAGCCCCATCACACGATCAATCACCATTTCACGAATCTCTGTCGTGAGCACGTTGATCTGCTCAAGGAACAATAAGAAGCCTCGACACTCCATATTAATACGTGAAATCTCTCGACTGGTATAAACACGCATCGAGGTATTGGAGCACATAGTAATCGCCGCTTGGTTGTCGGTGTCTTGCAGTGCCGCAAGATCTTCTAACCAATGGAGGGCCTTATAAATATCATCTTGGTGAAACCCTGCGCGAAGAAGCTCATCTTCCAGCTCATCTTGATCCACCTGCAATTCAGAATCGCTATGGATGTAGGTTTCAAACAAGTACATCAGTATGTCCATCATCATAGCTAGCCTCTCCCCTTTCGAATATAGCCACCGGAAACTGCAACAACATGCCCTGAGAGCTCAAGCTCTAAAAGCTGCATCATGACCTCATGCACAGGTATATGGGTTCTCTGTGCCAAAATATCAACGGGTGTCGCCTCTAATCCTACGTTAGCTAACAGCTGTGGAAATGGCAATTGTTCATTTTCACTCTTGTTCGGCGTAGGTTCGAACAAACTGGGCTGCTGATCTATAGACCAGTCTAACAGACTCTTTATTTCAATTAGAACATCTTGAGCGCTCTGTACCAAACATGCTCCAGCTTTGATTAAACTGTTGCCCCCGCGACTGGTTGGGTTATGAATCGAACCGGGAAGCGCAAACACTTCGCGACCTTGCTCCATCGCATAACGCGCCGTAATCAGAGAACCGCTTTTCTCAGCCGCCTCAACGACGAGAGTCCCCAAAGACAACCCACTTATAATACGGTTACGGCGAGGGAAATGTTCAGGTCGTGGTTTAGCGCTTGGACGGAACTCTGAGATCAGCGCGCCATTCTCACAAATTCTATCCGCTAGATTTCGGTGACGTGCAGGGTAAATGGAGTCCAAGCCTGAGCCCAACACCGCAAAAGTTTCCCCTCCTTTATCTAAAGCACCATCATGAGCATAACCATCAATACCGAGCGCTAAGCCACTGGTGACAATCAAACCATTTTGCACGAATTCTTTAGCAAAGGACTTCGCGGTTTGCAGCCCTTCGAGACTGGCGTTGCGACTGCCAACCATAGCAATTTGAGGCTCAATCAGTTTTTCAAGATGACCTTTAACGAAAAGCACACTTGGTGCGGAGGCTGTCTCATTCAGCAGTTTGGGATAATGAGGGCAATTAGGGGTAATGATGTGATGGTTGGACTGCCTTGCTAGCCACGCTAAGCAAGCCTCCACTTCTCTAGGAGCTTGCTGTCTTAAGTAGGAGATCTGCTTAGCAGACAAACCAATCGCTTGCAGCTGCTGGCTGGAGTAGCCAACAATATTCGATGGGGAATCAACACTCAGCAAACGAGAAAGACGCTTACCACCCAGTTGCGGAACAAAGCTCAGCGAGAGCCAAGCCATCAGTTGTTGCTCATTCACTCGGTGCCCTTAACCTCTTCCGTCAACGCAAGGTCTAAAGGCGATACCGCAAGAATGTCATTACTGACCGGCTTGGAGCTTTGAGTGATCAACGCCAAGCTAAAATACTCGTAAGGGCGAATAACCATCAAGCTGCCCAGCGAGGTACTTGGCAATTGCACCTTATCGCTCGCGGCAGACTCTTTGTAGCTGTATTCACCTTGCTTACCAAACACCACAGCCCCGCTCTCGCTAAGAGTGAACATAGAGCCTTGGCGAAGGTTGTCCTGTGAGCCTTTATTAATAACGACGACCTGATTCTTTGCGCTGTATTGGCTGCCATCCAATGAACCCAGTATATTAGCAAACTGACCAGCCGCACTAGGCGCTGGATAAAATGTGGTTGAGAGCTTCACCTGATCAACACCAAGCTCTGGCAACACGAGATCGTTAAGCAGCACCTCTTGCAGCTGAGTCTCTATCTGCAAGCTACTGAACTCCGCGTCCACTTCTTTTAAGCGTGCCGTGGCGACCAAACGCAACGAGGTCATACTCGCTTGAGGTTGCTGTCGCTGATAGGTTTCAACGGCGCGGTAGATACCCCACTTTTGATGTTGTTGGTTGCCCGAGATAAATAACCGGTCTTCACCCGATAAGAATCTCTTTCCATCACTCGTCCCTAACACTCGTTGAGCCGATTTAATATCTTGCAGTTCAACCAAGCGATCAGATTGTAGGTAAGGAAGAACCAATCCTTCATTGACGGTTGGCACCGCTTTCTTCGCCGAGACACGAATCTTTGGGCTCAGCTTGATAACCGGTTTAAGACTCAATACCGGCTCACCATTAATCCAAACCAGAGACAGTTTATCTCCGGGATATATAAGATGAGGGTTTTCTATCTCAGGGTTTACCTGCCATAACCTTGGCCACAACCACGAACTATCAAGATACATCGCAGATATATCCCATAAGGTATCGCCCTTTACCACCACATACGCCTCAGGTGCGCCCTGCTTAATGGTTAAAGGTTGAGCGTTATTTTCAGCCGTCGCGGCGAACGAAAGCGAGGCACAAACAAGAGAAAAAATGGGAGAAAAATGACGCATGACCTAGGTTCCTTGGTCTGAATATATGACATCTGATTTGAGAATTACCTTCAGGATGCTGTCATTTGACCTCTAAAATGTCTAGAATTGAGCCAACAAGGTTTAAGCTGTTTCGGCACAGTTCAATATTTCGAGTGTATATGTCTGTATTACAAGTATTAACATTACCAGATGATCGTCTACGTACCGTGGCGAAACCGGTAAAAGAAGTTACCCCAGAGATTCAAAAGTTCGTTGATGACATGATTGAAACCATGTACGACGAAGAAGGTATCGGCCTTGCGGCAACGCAAGTAGATTTCCACCAACGCATCGTTGTTATCGATATTTCAGAAACACGTGATGAGCCAATGGTGCTTATCAACCCTGAAATTACTGAGAAACGCGGCGAAGATGGAATCGAAGAAGGCTGCCTATCTGTACCAGGCGCTCGAGCTCTAGTACCTCGCGCTGCAGAAGTAACGGTTAAAGCATTAGACCGTGACGGCAACGAATTCACATTCGACGCTGACGACCTTCTGGCTATCTGTGTTCAGCACGAACTTGACCACCTAGAAGGCAAGTTGTTTGTTGATTACCTATCGCCACTAAAGCGTAAACGTATCCAAGATAAGCTAGCGAAGATCAAACGTTTCAACGAGAAACAAGGTTAATAACCGCTGCTATTACTAAATTAGAAGGAAGCCTACCTTGAGTCAGTCTTTAAGAATTGTCTTTGCAGGTACTCCGGATTTCGCCGCCCGTCACTTGGCGGCGTTGTTGTCTTCGGAGCATGAAGTTGTTGCTGTTTACACACAGCCAGATCGCCCAGCTGGCCGCGGTAAAAAACTCACTGCGAGCCCAGTAAAAAACATCGCACTTGAAAACAATATTCCGGTTTACCAACCAGAAAACTTCAAGTCAGATGAGGCCAAGCAAGAGCTAGCTGAATTGAACGCTGACATCATGGTTGTTGTCGCTTACGGCTTATTGCTTCCACAGGTTGTATTAGATACGCCTCGCTTGGGTTGTATCAACGTACATGGCTCTATCCTACCGCGCTGGCGTGGTGCTGCTCCGATTCAACGCTCTATTTGGGCCGGTGATAAAGAGACAGGCGTGACGATCATGCAGATGGATATCGGCCTAGATACTGGCGACATGCTAAGCATCGCAACGCTGCCTATCGAAGCGACAGATACTAGCGCATCAATGTACGAGAAATTAGCGGGCCTTGGCCCTGGTGCGCTTGTTGAATGTCTAGCGGACATCGCTTCTAGCAAAGCAGTTGCAGAAAAGCAAGACGATGAGCTTGCGAACTACGCGAAGAAGCTAAGCAAAGAAGAAGCGCGTATCAACTGGAGTGATGAAGCTGCGCATATTGAGCGCTGCGTTCGTGCCTTCAACCCATGGCCAATGAGCCACTTTGAAGCTGCTGAGAACAGCATCAAAGTATGGCAAAGCCGTGTGGCAGAGCAAACTTCTGATAAGCCTGCAGGTACCATTCTGCAAGCGGATAAAACTGGTATCTATGTAGCGACAGGGCAAGGCGTACTTGTTCTTGAACAACTGCAAGTTCCAGGTAAAAAAGCCATGTCAGTTCAGGACATCTTGAACTCACGTGCAAGCTGGTTTGAAGTTGGTACACAACTTTCTTAATCCGCTTTTAAAGCTGCTAATTACGCAGCTTAGAAAACCTTTACGAGGGCAGAGATACCCTCATGTATTCAAATAAATATTCGGTACCCCTCATGAATGTTCGCGCTGCTGCTGCAAATGTCCTATTCCAAGTTGTCGATAAAGGCCACTCTCTTTCACACGCTCTCCCTGCGGCTCAAAAAACGATCCGTCCACGAGACCATGCTCTACTGCAAGAGATTTGCTACGGCGCACTTCGTTACCTGCCTCGTTTAGAGTCAATCGCTAACGAACTGATGGAAAACCCGCTTAAAGGTAAGAAGCGTGTATTCCACCACCTAATCTTGGTGGGCATTTACCAACTAAGCTTCATGCGTATCCCTTCGCACGCCGCGGTTGCTGAAACGGTTGAGGGCACTAAAACACTGCGTGGTCCAAGCCTGAGTGGTTTGATCAACGCTGTACTACGTAGCTACCTACGTGACCAAGAAGAACTAGACGAGAAAGCCGTTAGCCACAATGCAGGCAAATACGGCCATCCAAGCTGGATTCTAAAAATGCTTCAAGAGAGCTACCCAGATCAATGGGAGCAACTGGTTGAAGCAAACAACAGCAAGGCACCAATGTGGCTGCGCGTTAACCGCCAACACCACACTCGTGACGAGTATGTTGAACTGCTTAAAAACGAAAACATTGAATACACATTGCACCCAGAAGCAGCCGATGCCATAAAATTAGCTGCACCTTGTGATGTTACTTTGCTTCCTGGCTTCGACAGAGGTTGGGTATCAGTGCAAGACGCTGCCGCTCAGCTTTCGGTTGATTACCTAACACCAAAAGATGGTGAGCTGATCTTAGATTGTTGTGCTGCACCAGGTGGTAAAACGGCACACATTCTTGAGCACACTCAAAACACTGAAGTGGTTGCGATTGACTGCGACATCAAACGTCTAGATCGTGTTTACGATAACCTTGAGCGTCTGCAACTGCGTGCCGACGTAATTTGTGGTGATGCTCGCTACCCTGAAGAGTGGTGGATGGGTGATAAGTTCGACCGTATCCTACTTGATGCACCTTGTTCAGCGACAGGCGTAATTCGCCGTCACCCTGACATCAAGTGGCTACGTCGTGCATCTGACATTGATGCGCTGGCTGAACTGCAAAGCGAAATTATGGATGCAATGTGGCGTCAGCTGAAAGTAGGCGGCACCATGGTTTATGCGACATGTTCTATCACGCCACAAGAAAACGTGCTGCAAGTGAAAGCATTCCTAGCACGTACAGAGAACGCAACGCTGGTTGGGTCTGATATCGAAAATCCGGGTCGTCAAATACTACCTGGAGAAGAAGATATGGATGGCTTCTACTACGCAGTTCTAGTAAAACAGGCATAACAACTAACAGCGGCTAAGAATTTATTTCTTAGCCGCTGTTTCTTTCTAGTGCATTATCAAAATAAAGTTAGATAACTAGAATTACCACGGTAAAGAAAAGAGAAAGGCTATGAAGATCATTATCCTAGGTGCTGGACAAGTTGGCGGTACCCTTGCTGAAAACCTGGTTGGTGAAAACAACGACATCACCATTGTCGACCGTAATGCTGACCGACTTCGTGAACTTCAGGATAAGTACGACCTTAGGGTTGTAAACGGTTATGCCAGCCACCCAAACACACTACGTGAAGCGGGTGCGCAAGATGCCGACATGTTGGTTGCTGTAACTAACATGGATGAAACCAACATGGCTGCGTGTCAGGTTGCTTTCTCTCTTTTCAATACGCCGAACCGAATTGCTCGTATTCGTTCTCCTCAATACCTAGAAGAGAAAGAAGCGCTATTCAAATCAGGAGCTATCCCAGTCGATCACCTGATCGCACCCGAAGAGCTAGTGACCAGCTACATCGAACGCCTGATTCAATACCCAGGTGCACTGCAGGTTGTGAGCTTTGCTGAACAGAAGGTTAGCTTAGTCGCAGTAAAAGCCTACTACGGTGGTCCATTGGTCGGTAATGCACTGTCTGCTTTGCGTGAGCACATGCCGCACATCGATACTCGTGTTGCTGCTATTTTCCGTCAAGGTCGCCCTATTCGCCCACAAGGCACCACCATCATTGAAGCCGATGATGAAGTGTTCTTCGTCGCAGCGAGTAACCACATCCGCTCAGTAATGAGTGAGCTACAGCGCCTAGAGAAACCGTACCGCCGCATCATGATTGTCGGTGGTGGTAACATTGGTGCAAGCTTGGCAAAACGCCTTGAACAGAGCTACAGCATCAAACTTATTGAGCGCAGTTACACTCGTGCCGAGAAGTTGTCTGAAGAATTAGAAAACACCATCGTCTTCTGTGGTGATGCCGCAGACCAAGAGCTGCTGACCGAAGAGAACATCGATCAAGTGGACGTGTTCATTGCCCTAACCAATGAAGATGAAACCAACATTATGTCAGCCATGCTGGCGAAGCGAATGGGTGCCAAGAAGGTAATGGTACTGATTCAGCGCGGTGCTTACGTCGACCTTGTTCAGGGTGGTGTGATTGATATTGCTATCTCGCCACAGCAAGCGACCATTTCTGCGCTGCTTACTCACGTTCGTCGTGCTGATATCGTAAACGTATCCTCTCTACGCCGCGGCGCTGCAGAGGCGATCGAAGCCATTGCTCACGGTGACGAAACCACATCTAAAGTGGTTGGCCGAGCGATTGGCGACATCAAACTACCACCGGGCACCACTATTGGTGCGATTGTTCGCGGAGAAGAAGTACTTATCGCGCACGATAGAACCGTAATCGAACAAGATGACCACGTAGTGATGTTCCTAGTGGACAAGAAATACGTACCAGATGTTGAGTCTCTATTCCAACCGAGCCCGTTCTTCTTATAGCCTTGTTCTCGTAAGCTTGTTCTCACAACCTTCTTCTTGTGAGAACGATGCTCCGGCTCAAAGCGATGGTCTATTAAGCTATGGTCAACTTTCGTCCGATATTATTAGTGATAGGGTTAGTGTTATCAAAACTCGCCCTTTTCATGTACATCCCTACATTGGTTGCCTTTTTCACAGGCACCGGTGGCTTCCTCGAGTTTGGTCAATCGGTAGTGATCACGCACATAGTGGCGTTCATCTGCTTGAGTTTAGGCCGCTCCGCAAAGTTCCGACTTGGGGTGCGGGACATGTTCCTAATCACCTCTCTGGTATGGACGATAGCCAGTGCCTTTGCTGCACTGCCGTTTGTCTTCATCAACCACATCAGCTTCACTGACGCCTATTTTGAAACCATGTCTGGTATCACCACGACAGGATCAACCGTATTAAGCGGCTTAGACAGCATGGCACCAAGCATTCTGTTGTGGCGTTCTATACTGCAATGGTTAGGTGGCATCGGCTTCATCGTTATGGCGGTAGCGGTTTTGCCAATGCTCAACGTCGGTGGTATGCGACTGTTCCAAACCGAATCATCCGACTGGTCAGATAAAAGCAGCCCACGAGCGAAAACGGTCGCCAAGAACATCGTGGCGGTTTATCTGGTTCTGACTGGCTTGTGCATCATTAGCTATCTGTTTGCAGGCATGGGCATCTTTGACGCGATCAATCATGCCTTCACAACACTGTCTACGGGTGGTTACTCAACGTCAGATGGCTCAATGAACCACTTCTCTAACAGTGCTCACTGGGTGGGAACCCTGTTCATGTTCCTTGGCGGTCTACCATTCCTACTGTTTGTTAGCGCACTGCGTGGCAGAAAACTCTCAATCCTCTACAAAGACGCGCAAGTGAGAGGCTTCACCTATCTATTCCTAGTCACCAGTGCCGTGATCTCGACATGGCTGGTGGTTAGAGATGGCTACACAGTTATGGATGCGATGCGTGTTTCGATGTTCAACATTGTGTCAGTCGTAACCACAACCGGTTTTGGCTTAGAAGACTTCACCGCGTGGGGCGCACTACCAACGACCTTGTTTGCGTTTCTAATGATGGCGGGCGCGTGCTCAGGTTCAACCTCTGGCGGTATCAAAATCTTCCGCTTCCAGATCGCGATGACCATGCTCCACAAACAAATGATGAAGCTGATTCACCCGTCGGGTGTGTTTGTTCAACGCTATAACCAAAGACCCGTCAATGACGACATTGTGCGTTCACTGGTCGCATTTGGTTTGATGTTCTTTATTACGATTATCTTAATTGCAGGTGGCTTGAGCGCAATGGGGCTTGATCCCGTGACCAGTATATCTGGCGCTATCACAGCCGTTGCCAACGTTGGTCCAGGCATGGGCAGCGTGATCGGTCCAACCGGGAACTTTGCTCCACTGCCCGACGCCGCTAAATGGTTGCTAAGCTTAGGAATGCTGATGGGGCGACTTGAGATATTGACGCTCATTGTTCTATTTTTCCCAGCCTTTTGGCGACGCTAACCAAGCACAAAATCAAGGAAACACAGATGAAATCATACGTACTTCTCGCTGGCGCATTGCTCGCAAACTCAGTATTCGTAAGTTCTGCCTTTGCTGATCAAATGGTCACATTGCCTGATGGCAAACAAGTGTTACTCAAAGATGATTTTACTTGGCAATACGTGGCACCGAAGCAAACGGAAGCAGCAGCGACAACATCAGAGATCGCAGTGCCTGTTTCAGCAGCGCCTATTGCAGCAGCCCCTGTCGTAGCCGTACCTGTCGCAACGAACACGCGTGGCACTACGATTGTGGTTAATAGTAAGAAGCCAAGCTTACAGCTGTCTCAATCAGGAGTGGATGTTGTACTGGGTGCCAGTCGCTATGAAGATGGTGAGCTTATCATTCCGACAGCCATCACCAACCAAGGCACTCAAGCGGTCATTTTGGTATCACTTAACATCAGCGTATTTACTGCAGAAGGTGAGTTGTTGGCAGAAGAAGAAGTTGCAGTGTGGAAATCAATCAAACGAATGGCCGACACATACCTTCGACCAAAGACGGGTGAAGAAGGCAAGCTAATCATGATCGACCTAGAACAACACCCTGAATATCAGATTAAAGCTGAGATTACTGAGGTACTGGCTCGCTAAACCGGAGTCACGTACAAATAGATAGCGAAGAAATGGCAAGCGCAGCCCGCCAAAACAAACAAATGCCAGATGGCGTGGTTGTAAGGGATGCGTTTTGCCACATAGAAAATAACCCCCAACGAGTAGATCACGCCACCGAGCGCCAATAACACCAAGCCGCCTATCTCGATATTCATCGCCAGTTGATACACCACAATCAACGACAACCAGCCCATAGCTAAATAAATGAACAGCGATAGACGCTTAAATCGGTAGACGAAGGCAATCTTCATGATGATACCGACCAGCGCAATTCCCCAGATAACCGCCATCAAGCCCATCGCTAATGGGGTTCTTAAGCCAACCAATAAAAACGGCGTGTAGCTACCTGCGATGAGTAAGTAAATTGCACAGTGATCGAGGGTTTTCAATAAACGCTTGGTTTTTTCTGTGGTGATCGAGTGATAAAGCGTGGAAGCAAGAAAGAGCAGGATAATACTGCTGCCATAGATTGCCATACTGGCAACCGTCAACATGTCGGCTTGGTAATCAAACGCGCGAATCAGGAGCAAGATCAGACCAACCACGCCAAGCACGACACCCAAGCCATGGGTTATCGCATTAGCGCGTTCTTCGATGTCGCTGTATTCGCTAGCTGATGATGCAGACATGTGTATCCTACTAGAGTAAATGTTCAATTGACCTAGTATTGCACATTAAGCTTACACGTGTAAGCTTAAATTTTTATGACATTAATAACGCCTAAACTGTGTGATGAGGCTAGGCTCTCTAAAGCTAAAGAACCAAAGAGCTAACTAAGAGGCGCTATCTAGATACTCAAGCACCATCTTGCCGGCTTCTTCAGGTGAGGTATCCAATGGCACACTCAATTGACGCTGTAGCTGACCCACTCCCAATAAGCTCGCCAACATGCCTTTGGCACCGTCGCGATTACGGTCTATCTCAAACCACAACTTAAGCTCAGTTTCATCACGATGGGCAACAACCTCAAGCTCACGCCAACGGCCATGATAAGGACCCGTCGTCGGAACAAACTCGAACTCTTGTACAAATGGCAGTTCAAAGCCTTCTACCGCTTCACATTCCACTTGGCGAATGCGCAGCCCTTGAGCTTCAAGTTCGTTGAAAATACCATCGAGGAGTGCATCAGGGCGAACCGTTAAGATGTCTTTATCCGATGGATCAATCGCCATCGCAATATCGAGCCCGGTTTCTAGCCACACCTTTGAATCACCAATCGTGACTGGTGTATTCAGCGGGACATCAAACTCACATTCAAAATCACGGGTTTCACCCGGCTGAATAACAAAGGCATACGGCAGGCTCCATTTGGCCAACGAGTATGTCTGGTGCATTCGACGTGTTTGACCGCCCTCTTGCCTTTGCGAGTTCATGGTAACTTCTTTGACGTAACGACAGCACAAGTTGAGATCGATGTTGTCGATCTCTTGTGGCTGAGCGCCACCATAGACATGCACAATAATGCTCGCCTTCTTGCCTGGATAAAGCACTTCCTGTTGCAATACAGAATCCACCTTGGCAGATCCAATTCCAAAACTTGCTAACGTTTTCTTTAAGAACGACATATGCACCTCCTTTAAAGCATCATCTTAAGCCTGAAAGAGGTTCAAACTCAAATATACTGCTCACACTATTTTAGCTCTAATATCGTCTATTTATCACTCAGGCGTCGATCGATAACTTAGATAGTGATAATCTAAGCCTTGATATGCATGCATATCATTATCCTGATTTATTCTTCGGATTGGCGAAAGCCAGACGAGTGACGCTTCAAGCAATTGAGGTGGAGCTCATGGTAAATCAGGCCATTAGATTGGCAATGGATATGCCTGACCGTTAGGTAAATTAATGCGCCCAACAGCTGTCAGGTTCTCGCACACCAACCGTAGTGCGATGCGTCGTCGTAGTGGCTTTGTTGCTGCTCCAACGGCTAAGAAATTGGCTCCTACAATGACTCTAGTTGAGAAGACTGCTTTATTAGCACCGACTACAACAAAAGTGATTAAAGCCGCTTAACAAAAAGCGCAGTTTTTACTGCGCTTTTTTCTTGCCCGCTCCCATCTTGAAATGTGTTTACACATTGGTATTCCCTACCCGATTTGATACCTTAGCCACAAATCATTATAAAATTTGTGGAGAAATAAAGTATGAAGTGTCACCGCATTGAAGAACTGCTTGAACTGATGGAGCCTGAGTGGCAGAAAGATCAAGAGCTTAACCTATTAGAGTTCATCATTAAGCTATCAAAAGAAGCGGGCTACCAAGGCAAGCTTGAAGAACTGACTGACGATGTTCTTATCTACCACCTAAAAATGCGCAACAGCGAAAAAGATGAAATGATCCCGGGTCTGAAAAAAGACCAAGAAGATGATTTCAAAACCGCAATTCTAAAAGCGCGTGGCCTTCTTTAGTCGCCCGTTTGTTTAGAGCTCAATTGCCGTATAGATAAAACACTCAATTTTAAAAAGCGACCACTAGGTCGCTTTTTTGTTTCTGTTCGCTATTTTTTCGTCACAACTGTTATGACTTTTGTTGTTAAAGGTTGATAGCGTTAAAGAAATAAGAACAAGATTGTCGCTATAATCGCCATCCATAAGAATCTTCTAAAATAATAAGAGTGAGTGCGATAACAACAAATGCACCAAGCTCAATTTCAACAGGTTCTCTAAACCATACTTTCAAGTAATGTCGTCATGCCCGACTTAACCGGGCAAACAAGCCACAAAAAGGATAGTTCATGAGTCAGGATAAAATCGATATCAAAGATGTGACTCCTAAAACCTTTAACCCGAAAACACATAAAGGTAATGGAGATCGATTTAACCCAAGTAACCGAATCTATGTTCGAGAAAGCAAAGGTAAATTCCAACAACTGCGTCGTTATGGCGGTTGGTTCTTACTTTTACTTTTTGCGCTTATCCCATGGATTCCATTTGGTGAACGCCAAGCGATCTTGCTCGATATCGGCAGCCAACAGTTCAACTTTTTTGGCACCACCTTATACCCGCAAGATCTGACCCTACTCGCGATCCTATTTATGATTGCCGCGTTTGGCTTATTCTTCATAACCACCTTCTTAGGTCGTGTCTGGTGTGGCTATTTATGCCCGCAAACCGTCTGGACCTTCATGTACATCTGGTTCGAAGAGAAGCTAGAAGGTGCTGCCAATAAGCGAAGAAAACAAGACTCGGGCAAACTGACGAGCAATTTAATCCTCAGAAAAACCCTCAAACACATTGCGTGGTGGGCGATTGCCATTGCAACGGGCTTAACCTTTGTTGGTTACTTCATCCCAATCAAAGAATTAGTGGTTGGCTTCTTTACCTTTAACTCGTCTTTCTGGCCGGTGTTTTGGGTACTGTTCTTTGCTGGGTGTACTTATGCCAATGCGGGTTGGATGCGTTCAATTGTTTGTCTGCACATGTGCCCTTACGCCCGTTTCCAGTCGGCAATGTTCGATAAAGACACCTTCATTGTTGGTTACAACACAGAGCGTGGTGAGAGCCGTGGCCCTCGCTCTCGTAAAGCCGATCCAAAAGAGCTTGGTCTAGGCGACTGTATTGACTGTAACCTGTGTGTTCAAGTGTGCCCAACGGGGATTGATATCCGTGATGGCCTGCAATACGAGTGTATTAACTGCGGCGCGTGTATTGATGCCTGTGACAACACCATGGAGCGTATGGGCTACGAGAAAGGCCTGATCAATTACACTACCGAGCATAGACTTGAAGGTCACTCGACCAAGGTAATGCGTCCTAAGCTATTGGGCTATGGCGCCATCTTGATCGTGATGCTGGGCTTGTTCTTTGCCCAAATCGCGAGCGTTGATCCCGCTGGCCTAAGTGTTCTGCGTGACAGAAACCAGCTGTTTAGAGTCAATAACCAAGGGTTAGTTGAAAACACCTACACCTTGAAAGTGATCAACAAGACTCAACAAGAGCAAGAGTACAAACTCGATGTTAGCGGACTGCCCGATTCTATCTGGTATGGTAAACAGACGATTACTGTCGATCCAGGCGAGGTTTTGAACCTACCTATCAGTTTAGGCGCCGACCCAGAAAAACTGAGCTCACCAGTTTCGACAATTCAGTTTATACTCTCGGATAATGAAGAGTTTACGATGGAAGTCGAAAGCCGCTTTATCAAGAAGCTCTGATACCCGCACCGTAGTGCTTGGTATAACAACCCAATAAATGGAAAAAGGCTCAGTAATGAGCCTTTTTTATTCTATGACGATGCAAGCCTTTAACTTTGATAACCTGACTCCTGACTTCATGTGGTACGCACTGGAGAGCATCGGAGTTCGCGCTGAATCCGGGCTTCTCGCTCTCAACAGTTACGAAAACCGTGTCTATCAATTCACCGATGAAGACCGTAAGCGCTACGTCGTTAAGTTTTATCGCCCGCAACGCTGGAACAAAGCACAGATCCAAGAAGAACATGACTTCGCACTCGAGCTTATCGAGCAAGAGATGCCGGTTGCTCCTCCAATGCGAATCAACGGTGCAACCTTACATGAATATCAAGGCTACCTATTTGCCTTGTTTGAAAGTGTCGGTGGCAGACAGTATGAAGTGGATAACCTAGACCAACTGGAAGGCGTAGGGCGTTTTCTTGGTCGTATTCATAAAGCCAGCGCGGGAAGAACATTCCAACATCGCCCGACCATCAGCTTAGATGAATACCTTTATCAGCCACGTAAGATTCTAGAGAACTCTCAGTTCATCCCAACGCACCTAGAAAACGCGTTCTTCAATGACGTTGACCTTCTGATCAAAGAGCTAGAGAGCCAGTGGCCGAGCAACATTGAGAATATCCGCCTACATGGTGACTGCCACCCTGGCAATATCTTGTGGCGCGATGGACCAATGTTCGTCGACCTTGATGACGCTCGTAACGGCCCTGCGATACAAGATCTGTGGATGCTGCTTAATGGCGAACGCCAAGATAAGCTGATGCAACTGGATATTTTGCTCGAGAGTTACCAAGAATTTTGCGATTTTAATACCTCACAACTGAAACTAATCGAACCACTACGCGGTCTACGTATGGTGCATTACATGGCATGGTTGGCGAAACGATGGCACGATCCTGCGTTTCCTCTGGCCTTCCCGTGGTTTAATGATCCGAAATATTGGGAGCAACAAGTACTTGCTTGTAAAGAGCAAATTGCTACCCTGCAAGAGCCACCACTTTCGTTAATGCCTCAGTGGTAACAGCAATCGCAACATACAACTAGATAAAAATTCAAACATAATGGAGATTGGATAAATGAAAAAGCTATTCGCATTTTTCTCATTGATCATGTTGAGCCTTTCAGCTCACGCTGCGAAATTTAACGAAGGTGAACACTACAAAGTTCTCGACCTAGAAGCATCAAAAAAACCAATGGTGACAGAGTTCTTCTCTTTTTACTGCCCACACTGTAATAGCTTTGAGCCAATCATCCAGCAGCTAAAACAACAGCTACCTAAAGACGCTAAGCTACAGAAGAACCATGTTTCATTCATGGGTGGCAACATGGGCCTGCCAATGAGCAAAGCTTACGCGACGATGATTGCACTGAAAGTTGAAGACAAAATGGTACCAGTGATGTTTAACCGCATCCACACCATGAACAAGCCACCACGTGATGAAGAAGAGCTGCGTCAAATCTTCCTAGACGAAGGCGTTGATGCGAAGAAGTTCGATGCTGCGTATAACGGCTTTGCAGTAGATTCTATGGTTCGTCGCTTCGACAAAGCATTCAAAGACAGCGGCCTTTCAGGTGTACCCGCTGTTGTGGTTAACAACCGCTACCTAGTCGAAGCTCAAGGTATCAACTCTCTTGATGAGTACTTCGAGCTGGTGAACTTCTTATTAAAGAAGTAAGCCATTGATAAAAGGAAGCTTCGGCTTCCTTTTTTTTGCTTGTTCAAAAATCATCATTGATAAATAATTAACCTGGAAGTTTAAAGCTTTACTGCTATTAATAACCCGTCCTAAGAACCGGTGGGCAAGGAGCCCTTAAATGAAAATCAAAATAACTCTCTTGGCTTTGAGCGTTGCGGCTTCTCCCGCTTTTGCCAAACTTGCAGACCAACAAGGTTTCAGTGGTGAAATCTCTATCAATACCGGAGTTGCCTCTTCTACCTCAAACTTTAATACCGATGCTGATAGCAATCTTTCATCCATAGATCAGAAGGCTTCTTCAGAAAGCTCATTTCTTGTCGCCCCTTTAGGCAGTGTCGCTTACACCTTTGGTGAGAAGCTAAATCACCAGGTTTACACAGGTACCGCTCGTGATGACGTAGCTACGGGTACTGTTGTGCTAGAGGTTGGTTATAAATACCAGCTTGAGTCTGGCATGGTGATCGACGCTTCACTGCTTCCAACCATTATGTCGGGTGAAACTTGGGCCGATCCATACAACACCACATCAGCTCGCACCAAGACCGATGAAACTGGCAATGCGTTTCGTTTGAAGCTAAGCAACATTGCGGGCTCAGCTTTCTCGCTAGACATGGCCTATGCGACCAAAGATGTCGACAAGGATGATATTCAAGAGCAAGAGCTCAAACGAGATGCCAATACTCTCTACTTGAAAGGTCAATATCGCCTGCCACTCAGTCGTACCATGATGCTTATTCCATCCGTCATCTATCAAACACGTGATGCTGATGGTAAAGCTGAATCTTACGACCAATTCGGTGGTGAGGTAAGCTTGTTTGGTGGCATGGGGCGTCACCAGTACGCACTAACAGCGGGTTACAACCAACGCTCTTACGATGCGAGCAACCCGATCTACGACAAGAAACGCAGCGACGACAATATCAACCTATTCGCCGCCTATGAGTATGATCAATTCATGGATTGGGAAAACTGGTCGTTTATTTCACTAGCGGGCTACGGCACCAGCGACTCGAACATTACCTTCTACGACGAGTCTCAATATATCGTTTCAGTTGGCTTGAACTACAAGTTCTAACCTTAGCGATTATGAACTGCAATCCAACGAAAGCCTGCATCTAAGCAGGCTTTTTTCTGCTTACTAGACAGCTTGAGCCGTGAGTTGCTTCAACAATCGATCCATCGCTCGATAGCCAAGCGCTTCCGATAGATGTTTCTTTTCGATCTGCTCGTTACCGTCAAGGTCGGCAATGGTTCGTGCCACCTTAATAATTCGATGATAAGCACGAATCGATAAACCCAAGCGATGTAGTGCTGTCTCAAGAAACTCCGCATCTTCGCGTCGCAGTGGGCAATACCTTTCAATTTCTCGACTGCCGAGTAAAGCATTCGATTTATGGTTGCGAGATAACATGGTTTGACGAGCCTGTTTGACCCTTTGCTTTACCACCTGGGTGGTTTCTCCGCGATCACCGCCTTCGGCCAACATTCCTTTTGGCAACAGAGGTATCTCCAATGACATATCGAACCTATCCAGTAACGGCCCAGATAAGCGATTGAGGTAACGCAGGATGATCTGTGGGTTGGCGCGCGCTTGGTTACCTTCGTAATAACCCGTTGGACTTGGGTTAAGTGCACCGACCAATTGAAAACGCGCAGGAAAACGAGTCTTGCCCGCAGCACGGGAGATAATGATCTCGCCCGACTCTAGTGGCTCTCGTAATGAATCAAGCACCTTGCGCTCAAACTCCGGCATCTCATCTAAGAACAATAAGCCGTTATGCGCTAAAGAGATCTCTCCGGGGCGAGGCACCGAACCACCACCCACTAAGGCTGCCATCGAGCTTGAATGATGAGGCGACCGAAAAGGTCGTTGCTTCCAGTTATATTGATTGATCTCTTGTTGCGTTAACGAGGCCACCGACGCAGTTTCCATCGCTTCGTCATCACTCATTTCAGGTAATAGGTCACGCAGTCGAGAAGCGAGCATAGTTTTTCCGGTTCCGGGCGGGCCAAGAAACAATAAGTTATGATTCCCAGCAGCAGCGATCTCCAGAGCTCGCTTGCCTTGTTGTTGGCCGATAATATCTTGTAAGTCGCGAAGCTCTGAAACATCAGCCTGATGATGCTCTGTTCTATATAGCCCAAGCTGAGCCTGTCCACACATGTCAGCGCAAACCTCCAACAAGGTTTGTGCAGATTTATGCGCTCCCTTGCCCACCAACGCAGCCTGATCACCGTTATGATGTGGGACAACTAAACATCGTTCGACACTATCGGCGGCTAACGTCGCTGGCAACACACCCTTTACTGAGCGCAATTCTCCTGACAACGCCAACTCACCGATGAATTCATGCTGAGCTATTTTTGATGTCGGAAGCTGATCGGATGCGACTAAAATCCCAAGCGCGATTGGCAGGTCGAAACGGCCTCCCTCTTTGGGCAAATCGGCAGGTGCGAGGTTGACCGTGATTCTTTTCGAAGGAAACTCAAAGCGAGAATTGATGATCGCGCTTCTCACTCGATCTTTAGATTCCTTGACCGTTGTTTCAGGTAGACCCACCAGCGTAAAGCCAGGCATTCCGTTGCTTATATGCACCTCAACGGTCACTTCTGGCGCCTCTACACCCACACTAGCTCGGCTATGAATTATCGCGAGTCCCATAACTTTCCTTTGTCTTTGATTTAAAAGTATTCGCTCTGGATATTCGTTGCTCACCAAAGCTATAAGGTTGTTATATAGCTTGGTGGAATGGTGTTTTAATGTGAAAAAAGAATGACATTTTCCTTGTCATGCGGCAGATTTGTGTGATAACACTAGAGATGTAGACATTTACTGAAGACAATAAACGAGAAAACTCGAATATTATGATTTTTAACGCTCGCATTTACGCACTGATTAACCTGATTATCGTAGTCATTATTAAGACTGCGCGGGGGCGAGTGGGAAGAAAGTAACCACGAATTAGAAAAAACCCCCGCACTGACAAGTCCGGGGGTTTTTTCTAATTTAAACATTCGATTTTTATATTTTTGAGCATTTTCGGCTTTGCCGATTTACAGGAAGAATGGGAGCACAAGATGTGCAGAGACAAAGGAAACAGTTACCAAAATAAAGGTAATACGGGAGAATTCCGATGAAAGGCGCAGAACTAGTCGTATCCGCACTCAAGCAACAAGGAATTGAGACCGTATTTGGTTACCCAGGTGGTGCCATCATGCCAATCTACGATGCACTCTATGACGGCGGGGTTGAACATATCCTATGTCGCCATGAGCAAGGCGCTGCTATGGCCGCGATCGGCATGGCTCGAGCAACACAAGATGTCGCTGTTTGTATGGCAACGTCTGGCCCAGGTGCTACCAACCTAGTCACTGGCCTTGCTGATGCCTTTATGGACTCTATCCCAATGGTTGCCATCACTGGTCAAGTTGCGAGTTCCCACATTGGTACCGATGCATTCCAAGAAATGGATGTGATTGGTATGTCTCTGTCATGTACCAAACACAGCTACCTAGTGACTGATATTGAAGATCTAGCTCCAACGCTCGCTGAAGCGTTTGTGGTAGCTAAGTCTGGCCGTCCTGGCCCGGTTATCGTCGATATCGCTAAAGATGTTCAACTAGCAGAAGCACCTGTTAACACTCTTCCTGAATTTACTCCACCCGCAATTCCTGTTGCGACAACTGATGCCATTGAACAGGCACAGTACTTTTTGTCTCAAGCAACCCGTCCTGTTTTATACGTAGGTGGTGGTGTTCAACTTGCTAAAGCAACCGATGCGGTTCGTGAGTTTTTACGCCTTAACCCAATGCCAGCAGTAAGCACACTGAAAGGTTTGGGGACTATCGAACGTGATGACCCACACTACCTTGGTATGCTGGGTATGCACGGCACCAAAGCTGCTAACCTTGTGGTTCAAGAGAGTGACCTACTGATTGTTGTTGGTGCTCGTTTTGATGACCGAGTAACAGGCAAACTCGATACCTTTGCGCCGCATGCTAAGGTTATCCATATCGATATCGATGCCGCTGAGTTCAGCAAACTGCGTCTTGCCAATGCGCCAATTCGCGGTGACATCAACAAGATCATGCCTCAACTAGAGCTAAACCAAGACATCTCCTCTTGGGTTCACCACTCTGAAGGCCTTCGTAGCTCATTCAAATGGCGTTACGACCACCCTGGTGATCTGATTTTTGCTCCACTGCTGTTGAAGCAACTGTCAGACATGATGCCAGCAAGCTCGATGATTTCGACCGATGTCGGCCAACACCAAATGTGGGCAGCTCAGCACATTCAGCCGCGCGATCCACAGAATTTCATCACCTCTGCCGGTTTAGGCACTATGGGCTTTGGCTTGCCAGCTGCAATGGGTGCATCGGTTGGGCGTCCTGATGACCAATCTATACTTATCTCTGGTGACGGCTCGTTCATGATGAACATTCAAGAGCTTGGCACATTGAAGCGTCGTCAGATCCCAGTGAAGATGGTACTGCTTAATAACTCTCGTTTGGGCATGGTTCGCCAATGGCAATCGCTGTTCTTTGATGGCCGCCACAGTGAAACCATCTTAGATGACAACCCTGATTTCGTGATGCTCGCGAAAGCGTTCGATATCCCGGGCAAAACCATCACTCGTAAAGAAGAAGTAGAACCAGCATTGAAAGAGATGCTAGAGAGCAAAACCGCTTACCTACTTCATGTTCTTATCGATGAAGAAGAAAACGTATGGCCACTAGTACCACCAGGTGCTTCAAACAGTGAGATGTTGGAGAACACATAACATGAAAAGATACCTATTAGACATCAAAGCCGATGATAAGCCTGTACTACTAGAGCGTGTTCTTCGTGTTATCCGCCACCGTGGCTTCATTGTTAAGCAAGTTGCGGGCACTCAAAACCACGAAAGCAAAGTGGCGAGTGTTGAGATCATCGTAGACAGTGACCGTCCGATCTCTTTCTTGGTAAACCAAATCGAAAAGCTGTGGGATGTGCGTACCGTTGACGTTATCTCGATCAGCCGTAATGAACTGCCAAACAACAACTTACAACAAAAGATAAACGCATAAGGAACCGCAAACATGACAGCTAAAACAGCAGACTATATTTGGTTTAACGGTGAGATGGTTCCTTGGGCAGAGGCGAACGTTCACGTCCTGACTCACGCAATGCACTACGGTACTTCTGTGTTTGAAGGTGTTCGTTGTTACAACACACCAAAAGGGCCGGTTATCTTCCGTCACCCTGAACATGCTAAGCGCCTAAAAGACTCAGCAAAAATCTACCGCTTCCCTATTCCTTATACAGAGGAAGAAATTATGGAAGCGACTCGCGAAACGCTACGCCAAAATAAGCTAGAGTCAGCGTACATCCGCCCTCTAGGTTTCGTAGGTAACGTTGGTTTGGGTGTCTGCCCGCCAGAAAACACTGAGATGGAACTGATCATCGCAGCTTTCCCTTGGGGGTCTTACCTAGGCGAAGAAGCGCTAGAAAATGGCGTTGATGCGATGATTTCTAGCTGGAACCGTGCCGCTCCAAACACGATCCCAACCGCAGCAAAAGCCGGTGGTAACTACCTATCTTCACTACTGGTTGGTGGTGAAGCTCGCCGTCATGGTTACGATGAAGGCATCGCACTGAGTGTTGATGGTTACCTTTCTGAAGGTGCAGGTGAGAATATCTTTGTGGTACGCAATGGCGTGCTATCAACGCCACCAGCGACCAGCGCAATTCTGCCGGGTATCACTCGTGATTCGATCATGACACTAGCAAAAGACATGGGTTATGAGATCCGTGAAGAGAACATTGCTCGTGAAGCGCTATACCTTGCCGATGAGGTCTTCATGACAGGCACAGCGGCGGAAATCGTTCCGGTTCGCAGCGTAGACAAAATTACAGTAGGTGAAGGCAAACGCGGTCCTATCACTGAAAAAGTTCAAGCGGCTTACTTTGGTCTATTCAATGGAACCACTGAAGATAAGTGGGGCTGGTTAGATTATGTTTACCCAGCAGACCACACTTCAGAAAACCAAACGCAAACAGCTAAGTAAGCAACAGCCAAATATTTTATAAGGATTTAAGCAATGCCAATCTATCGTTCAGCAACGACTACCCACGGACGCAACATGGCTGGTGCGCGCGCTTTATGGCGTGCAACTGGCGTTAAAGATGATGACTTCGGTAAGCCAATCATCGCAGTTGTAAACTCGTTCACTCAATTCGTACCAGGCCACGTTCACCTTAAAGACATGGGTCAACTGGTTGCGGGTGAAATCGAGAAAGCGGGCGGTATCGCTAAAGAATTCAACACCATCGCAGTTGATGATGGTATCGCAATGGGTCACGGCGGCATGCTGTACTCACTGCCATCACGTGAGCTTATCGCGGATTCAGTAGAATACATGGTCAATGCACACTGTGCGGATGCGATGGTGTGTATCTCTAACTGTGACAAAATCACTCCGGGAATGATGATGGCAGCAATGCGTCTTAACATCCCAGTGATCTTTGTATCTGGCGGTCCAATGGAAGCGGGTAAAACCAAGCTTTCTGATCAAATCATCAAACTAGACCTTGTTGACGCAATGATCCAAGGTGCTGATCCAACCATTTCTGATGAGCAAAGTGAGCAAGTAGAGCGTTCTGCATGTCCGACATGTGGTTCATGTTCAGGTATGTTCACAGCGAACTCAATGAACTGTCTAACAGAAGCGCTTGGTCTATCTCAGCCAGGTAACGGTTCTATGCTAGCCACCCACGCAGACCGTGAAGAGTTGTTCATCAATGCTGGTAAACGTATCGTTGACCTAACTAAGCGTTACTACGAGCAAGACGACGAATCAGCACTACCACGCAACATTGCTAACCGCGCAGCCTTTGATAATGCAATGGCGCTAGATATCGCGATGGGTGGTTCAAGCAACACAGTACTTCACCTTTTAGCGGCAGCTCAAGAAGGTGAGATTGATTTTGATATGGGTGATATCGACGAGATGTCTCGTCGCGTTCCACACCTATGTAAGGTTGCTCCTTCAACACCTAAATACCACATGGAAGACGTTCACCGCGCTGGTGGCGTAATGGCTATCCTAGGTGAGCTTGATCGTGCTGGCCTACTGAACAACCAGACTCGCACCGTGCTTGGTCTAAGCATGCAAGAGCAACTAGCTCAATACGACATCATGCAGACAGAAGATGAAGCGGTGCTTAAGTTCTTCCGCGCTGGGCCTGCTGGTATCCGTACTACCAAAGCTTTCTCACAAGATTGTCGTTGGGATCGCCTTGATGATGACCGCGTCGATGGTTGTATTCGTACCAAAGAGAACGCATTCAGCCAAGAAGGTGGCCTAGCGGTGCTTTCGGGTAACATCGCGGTTGATGGTTGTATAGTTAAGACCGCGGGTGTTGATGAAGAAAACCTTAAATTCCAAGGCCCTGCAATCGTATTCGAAAGCCAAGACACAGCAGTAGACGGCATCTTAGCGGGTAAAGTAAAAGCAGGCGAAGTGGTTGTTATCCGTTACGAAGGTCCCAAAGGTGGTCCGGGCATGCAAGAAATGCTCTACCCAACGACTTACCTAAAATCTATGGGTCTAGGTAAGTCTTGTGCTCTTCTAACTGACGGACGTTTCTCTGGTGGTACATCAGGTCTATCTATCGGCCACGCTTCTCCAGAAGCAGCAAGTGGCGGTGTGATTGGTCTAGTGAACACGGGCGATATTATCACTATCGACATCCCTAGCCGCTCAATCACACTTGATGTGCCTGAAGCAGAGCTTGAAGCACGTCGAGTTAAACAAGATGCACTAGGCTGGAAACCAGAAAACCGTCAGCGTGAAGTGTCTTTTGCACTGAAGGCTTACGCAAGCATGGCGACCAGTGCCGACAAAGGCGCAGTGCGTGATAAGTCTAAACTTGAGGGCTAACTATGAGTGATGACACCTCCAGTCCCCAGAAACAAACTGGCGCAGATTATCTGCGTCAGATCCTGAGAGCGCCGGTTTACGAAGCGGCAATCGTAACACCTCTACAGGATATGCCGCGTTTAAGCGCGCGCATTGGTAATCAGGTTCAGCTTAAACGAGAAGACCGTCAGCCGGTGCACTCGTTCAAGCTACGCGGCGCCTACAACATGGTATCAAGCCTTTCTGAGCAGCAAAAAGCCGCAGGTGTGATTGCTGCATCGGCGGGTAACCATGCTCAAGGTATGGCGCTGTCTGGTTCTAAGTTGGGAATTCAGACCACGATTGTGATGCCAAAAACCACACCAGACATCAAGGTTGATGCGGTACGTGGATTTGGCGGTAACGTGGTTCTGCACGGCAGCAACTTTGATGAAGCCAAGGCAGAAGCCGAGCGTCTTTCTGCTGAACATGGCTTTACCTTTGTGCCTCCTTTCGATCACCCACTAGTGATTGCAGGGCAAGGTACGATGGGTATGGAGATGCTGCAGCAAAACGGTCACATGGATTATATCTTTGTGCCGGTTGGCGGTGGTGGCTTAGCTGCGGGTGTTGCTGTATTAGTAAAACAGCTGATGCCAGAGATTAAAGTCATTGCAGTAGAACCAGAAGATTCGTCGTGCTTGAAAGCGGCTCTCGATGCTGGTGAACCTGTAGTACTGGATCAGGTCAGCATGTTTGCTGATGGTGTTGCGGTTAAACGCATTGGTGAAGAAACCTTCCGTCTTTGCCAACAGTACATTGACGGTCACATTGCAGTCTCTAGCGATGAGATCTGCTCTGCTGTGAAAGACATCTTTGAAGACACTCGTGCGATTGCTGAACCTTCAGGAGCGCTTGCTCTGGCTGGCTTGAAGAAGTTTGCTGAGCAGAACCAACTGCAAGACAAGCAATTGGCAACGGTACTGTCTGGTGCTAACACCAACTTCCACGGCCTGCGATATGTCTCTGAACGTTGTGAGCTGGGTGAGAAGCGAGAAGGCCTACTTGCGGTGACGATTCCAGAGCGACAAGGGGCATTCCTAGAGTTCTGTAATATCATTGGTGGTCGAGCGGTGACTGAGTTTAACTACCGCCACAACGACGAAAGCCTCGCGAATATCTTCGTTGGTGTACGCCTGCAAGGTGGCCAAGAAGAACTCGAACACATCATCAATGACCTACGTGAGGGCGGCTACCCGGTTGTCGATCTCTCTGATGATGAGATGGCAAAACTGCACATTCGCTACATGATTGGCGGTAAACCATCGAAGCCACTGAAAGAACGCCTATACAGCTTTGAGTTCCCAGAATACCCAGGTGCATTGATTAAATTCCTTGATACCTTAGGTACCCACTGGAACATCAGCCTATTCAATTACCGTAACCATGGTGCCGACTACGGCCGTGTATTGTGTGGCTTTGAACTTGATGACGATGACTTGGCTCAGTTCTCAACACACTTAGAAGAACTTGGCTACCAGTGTAAAGATGAAACCGATAACCCTTCCTACAAGTTCTTCTTGTCATAAGAGTTAACGACCGAATCAAAAAGAGCGAGTATTTACTCGCTCTTTTTATTGGTGCTGATTCAGCTCAAGCTTGAAAAGGATCTTCTTATAAAGAGATCATTAGATCGCCTTGCGATGATCCAACCAATCTTGGTGAAGTTTCTCACTCGATCCTAGGTACTTCACCATCCATTCGATCAGTTTATGGTTATCGTCTTTTCGCCATACCAAACAACAATGACTCTGCGGACTCGGTTCAGGCAGTATTTTCTCCACCAGCAGGCCTTGTTCGATAATTGGCGCGGCAATGTGCCTTGGCATATAACCCACTCCGACTCCATTCTTAAGACACTCTATGGCGCTATACCAGTTGGGTAACAACAGGCGTCTTTGACTTGAGTAGTGGCCTGTGTGTCGCTTGGGGAGCACACTAGAGGTATCGTCCAAACATATCGCGGGATACTGGCTAACAAATTCTTCGTTGAGGTTTTGCTCTCGCACACACGGGTGACTTGGCGACATTACAAACGCCCAATCTAGGCGTCCCATATCTTTAACCTCAAAGTCGCCACCGACCGGTATCGCTGAGGTTGCGCCAATCACAATATCCGCTCTGCCCTGTGCAATCGCCTCCCAAGAGCCATTAAACACCTCCATGTTGATCTGAAGCTCTGCGAACTCAAAGGTTTGGTAGAACTCTTCAATCATCGGCTTCATCTTATCGAGCTTAACTACGTTATCGAGCGTTAGGCGCAAGGTTTTCTTCCAACCACGCGCTGCTCGGCGAGTCTGAGCACTGACCTCTTCCATCTGCCTCAACAACGCACGTGCCTCTTCAATGAACAATTCACCTGCCGGTGTCAGCTCTACTTTTCTCGGTAAACGTCTGAAAAGTAGAACATCCAGTTCTTGCTCAACCTGCCTAACACCGTAGCTGATCGCCGATGGTACTTTGTGCAATTGTTCTGCCGCCGCAGTAAAACTGCCTAAGCGAGCAACCGTATCGAGCATTTCTAAAGAGGATTTAGAGAACATAAGCCTTCAAATTTTTTGATTAATAACCACATATTTTAGCGTTTTATTTTATCAGGTCTGAAAAATAGAATGTCAGCATAAATAAACAGGGGCTTTTACTTCTGTATATCAAACAATTTTTTTGATGATAAAAACATCACTACCTTTAGCTTAATGGCATCTTATGAATATTTCTAAATTTCAATTGGTCTACCTTGCAGTTCTTTCAATGCTTGGCTTTATTGCGACCGATATGTACCTTCCTGCATTTAAGGCAATGGAAGTTGATTTCGCAACCGGCCCAGAGCAAATTGCTTTGTCTTTAACGGTATTCCTTGGCGGTATGGCAATGGGTCAGCTTCTTTGGGGTCTGGCGAGTGACAAGTATGGTCACCGTAATACGCTGGCGGTTGGTCTTGTTATCTTTACTGCAGCTTCATTCGGCTTAGCATTCAGCACCGAGGTATGGCACCTACTGACACTACGATTCATTCAAGCGATCGGTGTATGTGCTCCAGCTGTAATCTGGCAAGCAATGGTTATCAAGCGTTACTCACAAAGCAGTAGCCAACAAATTTTTGCAACCATCATGCCTTTGGTTGCGCTATCTCCTGCACTAGCACCTCAGCTAGGAGTGTTACTGGCGGATAGCTTTGGTTGGCACAGCATCTTCATCACATTAACCTTGATGGGTGCACTGCTAGTGGCGACAACAATGGCTCAACCAAAAGAAGCGCCTGAAGTAAAACAGACATCGATTAAGACAGACATCAAGATGTTGCTTAAATCAAAGCCTTACATGGGTAATGTTTTAATGTTTGCATCAGCATCTGCAGCGTTCTTCGCTTACCTAACGGGTATGCCAGAGATCATGGCTCAGCTAGGTTATGAAGCAAAAGATATCGGTTTGAGCTTTATCCCACAAACAATCGCGTTCATGGCGGGTGGCTACTTCGGTAAGCAAGCTGTGAAGAAATATGGCGATGGCGTTGTACTAAGAAATCTTATCGGTTTGTTCAGCGTAGCAGCGATGCTTATCTTTATTGCATCACAATGGGAATTGACGTCAATCTGGCCTTTACTAGCACCTTTCTGTTTGATTGCTGTCGCAAACGGTGCTCTTTACCCAATCGTAGTAAACCGTGCTCTATCAAGCGCTAAACAGAGCCCTGCGACAGCTGCTGGTCTACAAAACAGCCTGCAAATCAGTATCAGTGGCCTATCAAGTGCATTGGTCGCAGCAATGGCTAGCCAAGCACTAAGCGCGACAGGTATCGCGGTTGTAATCTGTTTGGGTGCATTGTGGGTTGGTTATATTGTTTCGAACAAAGAGCTTTCTGAACACTTCGCGACACCTGATAACTCTCGAGTGGTCGCTGACGAGAAACAAGACTAGTTTCTAAGTTAACGAAAACAAAAAAGAGCGAGATTACTCGCTCTTTTTTTATATCTAAATTTCACTTCTACTTATTTTGCAGCAACGTCACCGTCGACAATTTCTAACGCTGGCGCTTTATGGCGGCTATATTCATCATAGTTAACCACTCGGCTGCGGCCCATATCTTTCGCCATATACAAAGCACTATCGGCCATCTTAACCAGAGACTCGGTATCAGACGCTGGCTTAGGATACGTGGCGACACCTATCGAAACACCCAACTGACCTAATGACAGACCTTTATGTTCAAGATGCATCGAACGCACAGCATCACACAAGGTTTGACCAAACTCCGTCGCTTCCTGCATTGAATAATGTGGAAGCAGTACCGCTAACTCCTCACCACCGAGTCGGCAAGCAATCTCGTCTTCGCTGACACTCTGTTTGAGTAGCGCACTAATCTCTTTCAATACGAAGTCACCCGCATCATGGCCAAAGTTGTCATTGAAGCGTTTGAAGTGATCCAAATCGAGCATCAATAGCGATAATGGCTGTTCGCTGGTGGCCGAATTCATCGAGTGCTCTTCCAGTTTTTGTTCGAAGAAACGACGGTTGAATAAGCCAGTCAGCGGATCGCTCAATGCTTGTGAGCGAAGCTTCTCTTGCAGGCTCAGGTTAGCCAATGCTAAACCTAAGTGCTCGGAAACGCTGAACGCCAATTGTTCAGTAATGGGATCTATCTTGATATCACCAACGCCGAAATAAAGGTGCATGATGCCGATGGTGTTGCCGTGTGCCGTCAACGGAATACACAGGGTTTGGTTGTTTTCCATCTCATGCATGTGACCACAGGTTAACGAGTGGAAATCGTCATTTGATTGGTGTGCACGCCCCTTACGCAGTGACCAGCACTCTTCAGGAGCAAAGCTCGCGCTTCCCGGCCAAGTCTCTCCCCAATCGAGCTGAGTGATCAACTGATTACGCGATGCACGCATCAAAGAAACACTGCCGTTCACGTTACCAAGAATTCTCGGTAAGATATCCGACACGATCTGTTGGGCTTCGACCATGTTGTTACACGCTGCCAGCATATTCGCGAGGCGGTGCATTAACTCAATTTCATGGGTTCGTTGGCGAATACGCTCATCTTGCTTCTTCTGTTCTTCTTCCACTCGATGAACAATTTGGCGATTGCTCACGTAAGAGGTACCAATCAAGAAGCTCAAACTCAGCAACACCATACCAACCAGAATCCCCATCAATTGGAAGTTCATCTGTTTCAGTTGATGCATTGGCGAAGAGATCACGATAACGAAGTCTTGCCCGTTTATGCTCTCTTTCATTGAATAGTAGATTCGGTCGATGGAGGTAACGGTACTAAAACGGACATCACTGCCAGTACCTTGTTGAAGGGCTTGCTTGAATTCGGGGCGGTTACCGTGATTTTCAACTCTAGCTAGTGCATGGTCTGAAAGATCCGTATCACCAATCACGACACCATCGGGACTGATCACTTGGATTCGGAGTCGAGTGTTGGCTTGCGTTAAGTCTCCGATGTAATCATCGACATCCATATCAGCCGTAAATAACTCGCTATCTTCACGAATTTCATAGATAACGTCTGACATCAAAGAGACAAGATGATCACGCTCATTCTCAACAACCAGCTTTTCCAACGTTACATAAAAGCCATAGAGACCTATTAACATTGAAAAAGACAAAATAATGATCGGCAATGTTTGCCATTTCTTTTCAACCAATATCACCGTACATCAACCCATTTATACCGAACCACTGCCCGAATATTAACAATCTATTAAAAAAATACAATTGCCAAATTGATTATTTTGTTAGCAGTGAGTGACCGATACAAAAAAGCCAGTAGCGATGCTACTGGCTTTCGTAAGAATATCTTTTGAACGTTAGAGATTATTTCTTAGTTGGACGCTTCCAATCAGCAATCTTACGTTCTTTCGCACGGCTGATAACCAGCTCATTTTCAGAAACATCGCGTGTCACTGTAGAGCCAGCACCAACGGTAGCACCATTACCAATAGTAACAGGCGCTATTAATTGACTATCTGAACCAACGAATACGTCGTCGCCAATGATGGTCTTGAACTTATTCGCACCATCGTAGTTACAAGTAATTGCACCCGCACCCACGTTTACGCGCTGACCAATTTCAGCATCGCCTAGATACGTTAAGTGGTTCGCTTTAGAACCTTCACCAAGGCGAGTGTTCTTCACTTCGACAAAGTTACCAACGTGCGAGTTATTACGCATATCAGCACCAGGACGTAGACGAGTGAAAGGACCAACCGTACAGTCTTCACCGACCGTTGCACCTTCGATCACGCTGTATGGGCGAACGATGGTGTTGTCATCAATCTCGCAGTCTTTCAATACACAACCAGTGCCGATAATCACGTTGTCGCCAATGCTTACGCTGCCTTCGATGATAACGTTAGTGTCAATCTCAACGTCCATACCGCACTGCAGTTCACCACGTAGATCAAAGCGGCTTGGGTCGCGCAGCATTACGCCTTGCTTCAATAACTTGTCTGCTTGCTCAGCTTGGTAAGCGCGCTCTAGACGAGCCAGTTGAGAGCGGTCGTTTACGCCTTCCACTTCAATTGGGCTTACTGGGTGTACCGCTTCAACTGCACGACCTTCGTCGTGAGCCGCTGCGATAACGTCAGTCAGGTAGTATTCACCCTGTGCGTTGTCGTTACTTAGGCCAGACAACCAGCGCTTCAGATCGCCACCAGTCGCCACCATAACGCCAGTGTTGATCTCTTTGATAAGCTTCTGCTCATCCGTTGCATCTTTCTGTTCAACGATAGCCACAACAGGACCATTACGACGAATAATACGTCCGTAGCCCATTGGGTTGTCTAACACGACAGTAAGTAGCGCGATGCCACCGTTTGGTTGAGCGTCTAATAGGTTTTCAATGGTTTCAGGTGAGATCAGTGGAACATCACCATATAGCACCAATACTTTTTCATCATCAGCGAAATGTGCAGATGCTTGATCCACAGCGTGGCCTGTGCCGAGCTGCTCAGCTTGCAGTGCCCAGTTTACAGATTCTTCAGCTAGAGTAGCCTTCATCTGATCACCACCGTGGCCGTAAACCAGGTTGATGTTTTGAGCGCCTAGACCATTACATGTATCGATAACATGCTTCACCATTGGCTTACCCGCAAGTGTGTGCAGAACCTTTGGTGTGTTTGAATACATGCGAGTGCCTTTGCCCGCCGCGAGAATTACCGCGCTAAACTTCATTGTAAACCTATCCAACGTTATTTTTATTAAGCCGATATTCTAACCGTTTTTGGCCAAAAAATTAAATCGCAATAACCATTTAACCAGTAGTGATACGTAAAAGAAGCATTTTTGAGAATCTAAAAATGCAAAAAGGCGACCCTTAGGTCGCCTTTATCTCAGAGTCTATAATCTTAAAAAGATTAACGACGCTGTTTTGTCAGTTCGATAACTCGTAACTGAGCAATGGCTTTAGCCAGTTCACCGGCCGCTTGTGCGAAGTCTATGTCGCCATGCTGATTTTGGATATTCTCCACAGCCTTGCGTTTAGCTTCTTCCGCCTTTGCTGCGTCTAGCTCTTCACCACGGATAGCTGTATCAGCCAGTACAGTCGCTGTACCAGGCTGAACTTCTACCATACCACCAGAAACATAAATGATTTCTTCGTGGCCGTGCTGCTTAACAATACGCACCATACCAGGCTTGATAGCGGTCAGCAGTGGAGTATGACCATGGAAAATACCAAGCTCACCCTCACTACCGGTCACCTGAAACGTCTCAACAAGGCCTGAGAAAATTTGTTTCTCTGCACTTACAACGTCTAGGTGAAAGGTTATTGCTGCCATATCGCCTCCTAGTTAGCCTTATAGCTTCTTAGCATTCTCGATAGCTTCGTCAATTGCACCACAGTACATGAACGCTTGCTCTGGAATGTCATCGTATTCACCAGATAGAAGACCTTGGAAGCCACGTAGAGTCTCTTTAAGAGGTACGTAAACGCCTGGGTCACCTGTAAATACTTCCGCTACGTGGTAAGGCTGAGTTAGGAACTTCTCAATCTTACGAGCACGAGATACAACTTGCTTATCTTCTTCAGATAGCTCGTCCATACCTAGGATAGCAATGATATCTTTCAGCTCTTTATAGCGCTGAAGAGTAGACTGAACGCCACGAGCGATGTCGTAGTGCTCTTGTCCAACTACCAATGGATCCAGTTGACGTGAAGTAGAATCTAGCGGGTCGATCGCTGGGTATAGACCCATAGATGCGATGTTACGGTTAAGTACAACCGTTGCATCCAAGTGAGCGAACGTTGTTGCTGGAGACGGGTCAGTCAAGTCATCCGCTGGTACGTATACCGCCTGTACAGACGTGATAGAACCAGATTTAGTTGACGTGATACGCTCTTGTAGAACACCCATTTCTTCAGCTAGTGTAGGTTGGTAACCTACCGCTGAAGGCATACGACCTAGAAGTGCTGATACTTCAGTACCTGCTAGTGTGTAACGGTAGATGTTATCAACGAACAGTAGAACGTCACGACCTTCGTCACGGAAGCGCTCTGCCATTGTTAGACCAGTCAGTGCAACACGTAGACGGTTACCTGGTGGCTCGTTCATCTGACCGTAAACCATCGCTACTTTTGATTCTTCAGGTTTTTCGATGTTTACAACACCTGCTTCCTGCATCTCAAAGTAGAAATCGTTACCTTCACGAGTACGCTCACCTACACCTGCAAATACAGATAGGCCTGAGTGTTGAAGTGCGATGTTGTTGATAAGTTCCATCATGTTAACGGTCTTACCTACACCAGCACCACCGAATAGACCGATTTTACCACCCTTAGCGAATGGACAAATCAAGTCGATTACTTTAACACCAGTTTCTAGAAGAGCTGTCTCGTTAGACTGCTCTTCGTAGCTTGGAGCTTCACGGTGAATGGCGTAATGCTCTTCAGCACCAATCTCGCCACACTCATCAATCGCGTCACCTAGGACGTTCATGATACGACCCAATGTCTTAGTACCAACTGGTACTGAGATTGGAGCGCCAGTATTTTCAACTGTCAAACCACGACGTAAACCATCAGAGCTACCCATTACGATTGCGCGAACTACGCCACCGCCAAGTTGTTGCTGAACTTCAAGAACTAGACGTTCTTGTACTTCATTAACATTCAGAGCGTCGTATACACGAGGTACTTCACCCTGTGGGAACTCTACGTCGACTACCGCACCGATGATCTGTACGATCTTACCTGTAGCCATCGTTAATCCTCTAACTATTTAGTTTTACCTAAGCTTAAACCGCAGCTGCGCCTGAAACGATCTCAGAAAGTTCTTGTGTAATCGCCGCTTGACGCGCTTTGTTATACACAAGTTCTAAGTCATCAATAATGTCACCAGCGTTATCTGTTGCTGATTTCATTGCAATCATTCGAGCCGCTTGCTCACAAGCAAGGTTCTCAACCACACCTTGGTACACTTGAGATTCGACGTATCGAACCAATAGTGCATCTAGTAGTGGTTTTGGCTCGGGCTCATAAATGTAGTCCCAAGAATGACTGCGTTTCATTTCTTCGCTGTCTGATTTAGGCAAAGGAAGTAATTGATCGATCGTTGGTTCTTGAACCATAGTGTTTTCAAACTTGTTGAACACTACAAACAGGCGATCTAATTCGCCTTCATCATATTTCTTCAGCATAACGCTTACAGAGCCAATCAAATCTTCAAGGCTTGGACGATCGCCCAGACCAGAAACTTGAGCTGCTACTTTCGCGCCGCTGTTGTTGAAAAATGCTGTCGCTTTTGAACCTACAATTGCAAGTTCAACGTCAGCACCTTTCTCAGACCAATCTTTCATGTCGTTCATGGCTTTTTTGAACAAGTTAATGTTCAAACCACCACAAAGACCACGGTCTGTAGAAACGATGATGTAACCAACACGTTTGGCTTCACGTTCCTCAAGATAAGGATGCTTATACTCGAGGCTACCATTAGCCAAATGACCGATCACTTTACGCATTGTTTCTGCATATGGACGAGTAGCTTCCATTGCGTCTTGAGAACGACGCATTTTTGAAGCTGCTACCATTTCCATTGCTTTCGTAATCTTCTGTGTGCTTTTAACACTACCGATTTTATTACGTATCTCTTTTGCGCCGGCCATCGTTACTCTCCGTTAATGGTATGAGGTGGCCCTAAGACCACCTACCAATTACCAGGTCTGGGTTGCCTTGAAATCGTCAACAAGCTTCTTCAGCTCAGCTTCGATTTCTTTATTGAAAGCACCCGTTGTGTCGATCTGTGTTGCTAGATCGGCATATTGACCACGAGCAAACGACAGTAAAGCAGCTTCAAAGTCTAGAACTTTAGAAAGTTCAACGTCTTGAAGGTATCCACGCTCTGCAGCGAAGATTACTAGAGCTTGGTCAAATACAGACATAGGAGCGTATTGCTTCTGCTTCATCAGTTCTGTAACTTTTTGACCGTGGTCTAGCTGCTTCTTAGTCGCTTCATCAAGATCCGAAGAGAACTGAGCAAATGCTGCAAGTTCACGGTATTGAGCTAGAGCAGTACGGATACCGCCAGATAGCTTCTTGATGATTTTAGTCTGCGCCGAACCACCTACACGAGAAACTGAGATACCTGGGTCAACAGCTGGACGTACGCCCGCGTTGAATAGCTCAGTTTGTAGGAAGATCTGACCATCAGTAATCGAGATTACGTTCGTTGGTACGAATGCAGATACGTCACCAGCTTGCGTTTCGATGATAGGTAGAGCAGTTAAAGAACCAGTCTTGCCTGTCACTTCACCGTTAGTGAATTTTTCTACGTATGCTTCGCTTACACGAGCAGCACGCTCTAGTAGACGAGAGTGAAGGTAGAAAACATCACCTGGGAACGCTTCACGACCTGGTGGACGCTTAAGTAGTAGCGAGATTTGACGGTAAGCTACAGCTTGCTTAGATAGATCATCATAAACAATCAGTGCATCTTCACCGCGATCACGGAAGTATTCGCCCATCGCACAACCAGCATACGGTGCAAGGTATTGCAGCGCTGCAGATTCAGATGCAGATGCAACAACAACAACAGTGTTTGCTAGTGCGCCGTGCTCTTCTAGTTTGCGAACTACGTTAGCAATAGTCGACGCTTTTTGGCCGATAGCTACGTAGATAGAGAAAATACCAGAATCTTTTTGGTTAATAATCGCATCGATCGCCATTGCTGTTTTACCAGTCTGACGGTCACCGATTACTAGTTCACGTTGACCACGACCGATAGGGATCATTGAGTCAACAGACTTGTAACCAGTTTGAACAGGTTGATCTACCGATTTACGGTCGATTACACCTGGTGCGATAATTTCTACAGGCGAAGTCAATTTAGCTTCGATTGGACCTTTACCATCAATTGGCTCACCTAGCGTGTTTACAACACGACCAAGCATTTCAGGACCTACTGGTACTTCTAGAATACGACCAGTACCTGTAACTTTCATGCCTTCCTGTAGGTCAGCATACGGGCCCATTACAACAGCACCAACCGAATCACGGTTCAAGTTTAGTGCTAGAGCGTAACGGCCACCCGGTAGTTCGATCATTTCACCTTGCATCACGTCCGCTAGGCCGTGGATGCTAAGGATGCCATCGCTTACAGAAACGATAGTACCTTCATTGCGAGCTTCACTAACAACGTCGAAAGATTCAATACGTTGTTTAATTAGATCGCTAATTTCAGTGGAATTAAGTTGCATGCTCCAATCCCCATTAAGACTGCAATGCATCGCTCAGGCGGTCTAAACGACTGCGCGCTGAGTTATCGATGACTAGGTCTCCGGCTCGAATAATAACTCCACTAAGTAGAGTCTCATCTATACTGCAATTCAGCTGAACTTTGCGCGCTAAGCGCTGTTCCAATTTGCTGCTGATCTCTGCGCGTTGTTCTTCAGAAAGTTCTACCGCTGAAGTTACTTCAACGTCGATCTCTTTCTCATACTCTTTTTTGAGTATAAAGAACTCTTTACAAACATCAGGAAAAGCCATTAAGCGGCCATTCTCTGCCATCACTTTAATTAAGTTCTGACCGAATTCATCAAATTGTTCGCCACAAATTACAATGAATACTTCAGCTAATTTTTCAGCAGTCATAGAACCGCTTAATAAATTATGAACATCATCATTTTGTGCCACTTCGGCAGCAAAAGTAAGCATCTGACCCCATTGGTCTAGCTCACCTTTATCTACCGCAAAGTCAAACGCTGCTTTAGCATAGGGGCGTGCGATTGTAGTCAAATCAGACATATACAGCCCCTTGCTTTAAAGTTTTGCAGTAATGTTGTTAAGAAGATCATCGTGTACATCTTTATCGATTGTACGCTCAAGGATTTTCTCAGCACCAGCTATAGCCAGAGTTGCGACTTGTTTGCGCAGGTCATCACGGGCACGTGTACGCTCTGCTTCAATTTCTGCTTCAGCTTGCGCTAAGATTTTCTGGCGTTCTGCCTGAGCTTCTTCGCGTGCTTCATCAATAATTTGAGCTTTACGTTTGTTTGCCTGATCAATAACCTCAGTTGCAGTGCGCTTTGCTTCTTTCATTTGCTCAGAAGCGTTGGCTTGTGCCAGGTTCAAGTCTTTAGCAGCGCGTTCAGCGGCTACTAGACCGTCAGCAATTTTTTTCTGACGTTCTTCAATTGCTTGCATGATTGGTGGCCATACATATTTCATGCAGAACCAAACAAACAATGAAAAAGCAATTGCTTGACCTAACAGAGTTGCGTTCATATTCACAACAGCTACCCCTCGTTAAGAATCAACTACAAAAATTTAATTAACTATTGAGAGTTAATTAGCCTGCTAGTTGACCAACAAATGGGTTAGCAAACGTGAATAGTAGTGCGATTACGATACCGATCATTGGAACAGCATCCAGTAGACCAGCGATGATGAACATCTTAACTTGTAGCATTGGAGCCATTTCAGGTTGACGCGCAGCGCCTTCTAGGAATTTACCACCAAGAATAGCAAAACCAATTGCAGTACCTACGGCACAAAGACCAACAATAATAGCAACAGCGATTGCTGAAAAACTTAGTACAGTTTCCATTTACGTTCTCCGATTAACATTAATAGTTAGAATAAAGCTTAAAAATTTTTTTTAGTGATCACTATCTTCATGAGCCATTGATAAGTAAACGATTGTCAACATCATGAAAACAAACGCTTGAATCAAAATAACCAAGATATGGAAGATAGCCCAAGGTAGTGCACCTACCCATTGTAAGTACCACGGTAGCATTGCCGCGATAAGAATAAACACCACCTCACCCGCAAACATATTACCAAATAAACGCATACCTAGAGATAGTGGCTTCGCTAATAACGAAATTACCTCAAGTACCAAGTTAAATGGAATCATGATTGGGTGATTAAATGGATGCAGTGCCAATTCTTTAGCAAATCCGCCTAGACCTTTCACTTTGATGCTGTAGTAGATCATCAGAGCAAAAACACCTAAAGCCATTGCCATTGTTATATTTACATCAGCTGTAGGAACCACTTTCAAGTAAGGGATACCTAGCCAATGCTCTGCAGGATATGGTAAGAAATCGATAGGCACTAAGTCCATCAAGTTCATTAATATAATCCAGCAGAATATAGTCAGTGCTAGTGGGGCAATCAGAGGGTTGCGGCCATGGAAAGTTTCTTTAACGTTGTCACCAACGAATTCCACTACCATTTCAACAAAACACTGAAGCTTACCAGGTACACCTACTGTTGCTTTCTTTGCGACTGAGCGAAAAACCCAAAGGAATAACATCCCTGTCAACACCGAAAAAAACAGACTGTCTATATGTACGTTCCAGAAACTTGTCTCCTCTACAAGACCAAACTTAGCTAAAGAAAGGTTTTGTAAGTGGTGCTCAATGTATCCGGATGCTGTTGGCGCAGCCATAACTCATCCTATTTTTTATTGTTAATGAAAAGCACTGGCGCAAAGATATTAATACCTAGAACCAGTAAATAGGTCAGTTTGAGGGGAACTAATTCCACCTGCATATACATGTAGACAATAGAGAATAGTAGAACTGTGATAAGGATTTTTAGCGCTTCGCCTGCATAGAACGACGCCGCAACTAACTTAGTTGCGCGAGCTCCACTAAAAAGGAAAGCACACACACAAAAAACTGCATTTGCGATGACAAAAATACCGCCACCGATTAATGCAGCAAAACCCCAATCAGGATTAACAGCTAAACCTAACCCTATCGCCACTAATATAACCGCGCTAAGCTCGATCAATAACATTTGCTTTGCAAGCACTCGTCCTGGTCTTGCTAACGCCGCTACCATGTATTCGTTCCTCTTTTAAGCCTTCTTTACTACTCGCTTAAAAGCGTGCTGAGAAATTGGCGAAAATTATACGTTCAGCCAAATTGATTGCAATAACAACGCAGCAATCATTTACATTTTTGCATACAAACCGACAACTTTTGTACGAAATTACTTGTTTATTACATAATTGACCTAAATCAATTATCTCATCTAGTACTCTAGTTTAGCAATAAGTTGCTCTAATTTGTGAGGCTCATCAAGAGTAATTGTCACTTTTGACTTACCGCTAACAGAACGAGTAACTGAAACGTTTGCTTGCAATTTTTCCGTGAGTCTTCGTGAAAGTTCGATAGCTTCTGTGTCTTCAGGCTTCGATTCACCTTCAACGTCTGGTTTTAAGCACTTTTTGACAAGTTGCTCAGTTTGACGCACGGTCATTTTTTTGGTTGCCGCAGTGTTTGCTGCTTCAACCTGGGTATCACCTTCAAGCGCAAGCAGTGCTCGAGCATGCCCCATTTCCAGTTGTTTATTGGAAACTAAACCTTTTACTTCATTTTCGAGCTGATTTAGACGTAATAAGTTACTCACCGTTGCTCTCGATTTACCGATAACATCAGCGACTTGTTGGTGTGTCAGCTCAAATTCGTTCTGTAGGCGCTCTAGCGCTTGTGCTTCTTCGATAACATTCAGGTCTTCACGCTGAATATTCTCAATCAATGCCATCGCGATAGCGGCCTTGTCTTCAACTCTCTTGATCAGGCATGGCACTTGTTTAAGGCCAGCTTGACGAGCCGCTCTCCAACGACGTTCACCAGCAATAATCTCGAACTGGTCATGCGCCAATGGGCGAACTACGATCGGTTGGATAATGCCTTGAGATTGAATTGATGCAGCCAGTTCTTCTAGCGCTTCAGGCGCAATATCCTTACGCGGTTGATACACACCAGGCTTCAAGCAACCAACAGCCAGTTCGATAAGCTCACCATCAGCCGACAACGCCTGACTATGAGAAGCAACTTGCTGTTTTTCACGAGCCAATGAGCTAGTTGCAAGCAATGCATCTAGCCCTTTTCCTAAACCACGCTTAGACATTGAGCGAATTCCTTTGGTTGGACCTATACTGGGACTTCTTCACGACGCAACATTTCGCCTGCAAGAGCAAGATAAGCCTTAGCTCCTGCGGAATATTTGTCGTAGTACATTGCTGGCTTGCCGTGACTCGGGGCTTCTGCCAGACGCACATTTCTAGGGATCACAGTTCGGTAGACTTTGCTACCAAAGTGTTTTTTGAGTTGATCAGATACTTCGTTCGATAAGCGGTTGCGAGGATCGTACATAGTACGCAGAAGACCTTCGATCTTCAGGTTCTCATTTACAACAGCCGCTAGCTTACTGATGGTATCCATCAATGCAGTCAAACCTTCCAAAGCAAAGTATTCACATTGCATAGGAACCAATACGGAGTCGGCCGCAGCCATCGCGTTGATTGTAAGAAGGTTTAATGAGGGTGGGCAATCAATAAAGATGAAATCATAGTTATTGCGAATGGATTCGAGTGCGTTTTTTAAACGAACTTCTCGAGCAAACACTTCCATCAGCTTGATTTCTGCCGCAGTAACGTCGCCGTTCGCGGCGATGAGGTCATAATTACCAGATGTACTCCGGCAAACCACCTCATCAAATGGGGTGTCTTCAACCAACAAATCGTAAGCAGTTGCTTCAACTTGATACTTGTCGACACCGCTCGCCATAGTGGCATTACCTTGAGGATCGAGGTCAACAACCAATATCTTGCGTTTTGTTGCCGCCATTGATGCTGCTAAATTAATGCAAGTTGTTGTTTTTCCTACGCCACCCTTCTGGTTGGCAATTGCTACGATTCTACCCACTATGGCCTCGCTGATTATCCCTGACGCGATAAAGTAACTAGATGACGCTCTCCATCAAGCTCTGGCACTTGCAAAGCTTTAATGTCTGTCACTGAACACCATTCAGGTAACAGGTCGATTTCGTCTCTAGGATGTTGTCCCTTAAGAGCCAAAAATACACCGGATTGCTCTTTAGGTAAATGGTGACACCACTCTACCATGTCTGTCATTGACGCAAATGCACGACTGAGCACTGCATCAAACTTTTCTTCTGGTTGAAATTCTTCAACGCGACTTTGAACCGGTACCACATTGTCGATACCCAGCTCATGAATCACCTGTTTGATAAAACGAATACGCTTACCTAGGCTGTCTAGCAAGTAAAACTCGCAGTCTGGATTCATGATTGAGAGCGGAATCCCAGGAAGACCAGGTCCCGTGCCCACATCGATAAAGCGCTTACCTTGTAAGTGAGTGCTAACAATGATGCTATCTAAGATATGTTTCACCATCATTTCTTGCGGGTCACGAACTGACGTTAGGTTATAAGCTTTGTTCCACTTGTTCAGTAGCTCAACGTAGCCAACCAACTGGCCACGTTGTTTTTCAGATACTTCAAGTTCAGTCTGGCCAATAAGGTGATCCAGTTTTTCGCGTAATGCGCTCATTATGCTTCCTCACCTTTTTTCAACAGGCCGTGTTTTTTCAAGTAAACCAACAGAATTGAGATTGCAGCAGGTGTGATACCTGAAATTCGCGAAGCAATACCAATTGAGTCAGGCTTAGCTGTCGTTAGTTTAAGAACCACTTCGTTAGAAAGTCCTTTTACCTTGCTGTAATCGATATCAGCAGGCAGTTTGGTGTTTTCATGACGCAGTGATTTTTCAATTTCGTCTTGTTGACGCTGAATGTAACCATCGTACTTCACTTGGATCTCAACTTGCTCAGACGCTTGTTGATCTTCCAGTGCAGGACCAAAACGATCCAATGCGGTTAGCTGTGAATAAGTCATTTCAGGGCGACGAAGAAGATCTTCACCACTCGCTTCACGAGACATTGGTGTTTTCAGAATTTGGTTCAGTTGATCAATATCTTCAGATTTTGGATTAATCCAAGTCTCTTTCAGACGTTGACGCTCCTTCTCCATGTTTTCCATCTTCTCGTTGAAACGAGCCCAACGAGCGTCATCAACAAGGCCAAGTTCACGCGACTTTTCAGTCAAGCGGATATCGGCGTTGTCTTCACGAAGCAGCAAACGGTATTCCGCGCGAGATGTAAACATGCGGTAAGGTTCTTTGGTACCCATGGTCGATAGGTCGTCAATAAGCACGCCCATGTAAGCTTGGTCACGACGTGGACTCCAGCCTTCTTTGCCTTGAGTAAACAAACTTGCATTCAGACCGGCCATCAAGCCTTGTGCAGCCGCTTCTTCATAGCCAGTGGTACCGTTGATTTGACCGGCAAAGAATAGACCTTTAATAAACTTAGTTTCGTAAGTCAGCTTAAGGTCGCGAGGATCAAAGAAATCGTACTCAATCGCATAGCCAGGGCGAACGATATGAGCATTTTCAAAGCCCTTCATCGAACGAACAATTTGAACCTGTACATCAAACGGCAGACTGGTAGAGATACCATTAGGGTATAGCTCGTGAGTCGTTAGACCTTCAGGCTCAATAAAAATTTGGTGACTGTTCTTGTCAGCAAAACGCATTACTTTGTCTTCAATCGAAGGACAGTAACGAGGGCCAATGCCTTCAATCACACCCGCGTACATAGGGCTGCGATCAAGGTTGGCACGAATTACGTCATGCGTATTTTCATTGGTATGCGTGATGTAACATGGAATCTGACGAGGTTGTTGAGCTCGGCTACCCATGAACGAGAAAACAGGCGTCGGGTTATCGCCGTGCTGAACCTCAAGCTCAGAAAAATCAACGCTACGTGCATCGATACGAGGAGGTGTACCTGTTTTCAGGCGATCAACTCGGAATGGAAGATCACGAAGACGGTCAGCCAGTGCGATCGATGGTGGATCACCAGCACGGCCACCTGAAGAACTTTCCATGCCAATATGGATCTTGCCGCCTAGGAATGTGCCCACAGTCAGAACCACAGCGCTTGCGCGGAACTTAAGGCCCATCTGCGTTACCACACCCACCACTTGATCCTGTTCAACGATCAAGTCATCAACCGACTGTTGGAACAAAGTTAGGTTTGGCGTGTTTTCAAGAACGTTACGAACAAAGGCTTTGTACAGTGCGCGGTCAGCTTGTGCACGAGTAGCACGAACCGCAGGGCCTTTTGATGCGTTCAATGTTCTGAACTGAATACCTGCATGATCAATAGCTTGCGCCATTAATCCACCCATTGCATCGACCTCTTTTACCAAGTGGCCCTTACCGATCCCGCCAATGGCTGGGTTACAAGACATTTGTCCTAGTGTATCGATATTATGAGTAAGTAATAACGTACTTTGACCAGTACGTGCAGATGCGAGTGCGGCTTCCGTTCCTGCATGGCCACCACCAACAACGATGACGTCAAATTTTTCGTGATAAAGCATGAACCGACCTCAGGTATTCAAACGTTTTCTAGATTGATAAAAAGGAGCGATATTCTACCTGTTTTCATAGCCTGAGAAAACGTTTTTGGGATTTTTCGAAAAAGCTGTTTTTAATTAATATAGATAAGATCTTTAAGGAGATCTTTTATTAGATCTATTATTAGGATCGAGGGTATCTGTGGATAAGTCGAAAATGATCAACGAGATCATGGATCTTTTTTGGATCAAATGATGTGATCTAACTTTGATCAGGATGAGGATTAGCTGGGATCAAAATGGCTACTTATTCACAGGAGGAAATTAGCCTAAAACTTGTTATTTGGATAACTATAGGTTAATCACCGTATATGTATGATCTTATCCACAGCAGAAATTGAAAATAGATCGCTAATTTTCGATGTTTTTGAAAAAAAGTTATTCACAATCGCGATGTTCAGAGACAAAAAAAGCGGCATAAGCCGCTTTTTGAGAGAAGAGAGAGGTTAAAACTGGTCGCTATGATCGTTGAACCAAGCTTCTGCTGCGTCTTCTGGTACCGGAGTTTCCAATACATCGATGGTAAAACAGTCAGAAATAGGCTGAGCACCGAGCTCTTTCATCTGGCTGTGGATTGATTTTCCCGCTAAACAGAAGGTATCGTAACTCGAATCACCAAGCGCCACGACAGCAAAGCGAACCTGGCTTAAATCTGGAGATTGCTGGGTCAATGCGTCGATAAACGGCTTAATATTATCTGGAAATTCACCCGCACCATGAGTTGAAGTCACCAGCAACCAAAAGCCTTGTTGGGGAATATCATCGAATTCAGGCTGATTATGAAGGGTGATCTCGTGGCCTTGCTCTTCAAGAAGATCATTAAGGTGATCGCCAACGTACTCTGCACCACCTAAGGTGCTGCCTGTAATAATGTGGATCATTAAGCTGTCCTTACTAAAGAAAAAGGCCAGCATGATCCGGCCTTTAAAGGTTATTTACCAATACAGAAAGAGGTGAAGATACGGCCGAGTAGGTCATCGGAACTGAACTCACCAGTAATCTCGTTGAGGTGTTGCTGCGTTATACGTAGCTCCTCTGCCAAGATTTCACCTGCCATATAGCCTTCGAGCTGTTGCTGACCAATATCTAGGTGCTCAGATGCGCGTTCTAGGGCATCTAAGTGGCGACGACGTGCCATGAAGCCACCTTCATTGCCACCAGCAAAGCCCATGCAATCTTTTAAATGATTACGCAGTGCATCAACGCCTTGTCCCGTCTTTGCTGATAGTCGAATCAGAGTTGGATCATTAACATGGCAAATCCCGAGATCTTCACCAGTTTGATCGGCTTTGTTACGAATCACGGTCATTCCGATGTTATTCGGCAGACGATCAACGAAATCTGGCCAGATATCTTTCGGGTCGGTTGCGTCAGTAGTGGTGCCATCGACCATAAATAAAACGCGATCGGCTTGAGCAATTTCTTCCCAAGCGCGTTCAATACCGATTTTTTCGACTTCATCCGAGGCTTCACGCAGGCCTGCGGTATCAATAATGTGCAGTGGCATACCATCAATATGGATATGTTCACGCAGTACATCACGGGTGGTACCAGCAATATCAGTCACAATCGCGGAGTCTTTACCCGATAATGCATTCAGTAAGCTCGACTTACCGGCATTAGGACGACCTGCAATCACCACCTTCATACCTTCACGCATGATGGCACCTTGATTGGCTTCTTGGCGAACCGCTTCGAGGTTGTCGATGATAGCTTGTAAGTCAGCACTTACTTTACCGTCAGCAAGGAAATCAATCTCTTCTTCTGGGAAGTCGATAGCGGCTTCAACATAGATGCGTAAGTGAATCAGAGAGTCCACCAGCGTATTAATGCGTTTTGAGAACTCACCTTGCAACGATTGCAGAGCTGATTTCGCCGCTTCTTCTGAACTGGCATCAATGAGGTCAGCAATCGCTTCTGCTTGGGTTAAATCCATTTTGTCGTTTAAGAAGGCACGCTCCGAGAACTCACCTGGGCGTGCTGCGCGTAGCCCTGGAATCGCGAGGATACGCTTGATGAGCATATCCATTACCACAGGACCACCGTGGCCTTGTAGCTCTAATACGTCTTCACCGGTAAACGAGTGCGGGTTAGGAAAGTAAAGCGCGATGCCTTGGTCTAACTCTAAACCATCGTGAGATTTAAAAGGGGTGTACTCAGCGTAACGTGGTTTCAGTACTTTGCCGGTAACTTCAAGCGCAACTTGGGCTGCTTGTGGGCCTGAAACGCGAATAATACCGACGCCGCCACGGCCGGGTGCAGTCGCTTGAGCAACAATCGTATCTGTAGTCATAGTTGTGCCTGCTAGCATGTGAAAGCCAAAAAGGGGCGCTCACGATTAATCAATTAGCTGAATTGTAATCAGCTAAAAACAAAAAGGCGACCTTTTGGTCGCCTTTCTTTATCTCTTTCTATTATCGAACTTACTTAGAATGTAAGCCTTTCTTTTCCAGCGCGCGGTAGATAAGCGTTTGCTGAATCAGAGTTACGATGTTCGATACTAGCCAGTATAGAACCAGACCTGAAGGGAAGAACAGGAAGAAGAATGTGAACATAACCGGCATAAAGGTCATGATCTTCTGCTGCATAGGATCCGTTACAGTTGTCGGGCTCATCTTCTGGATTAAGAACATTGAAGCACCCATCAGAAGTGGCAAGATGTAGTATGGGTCTTGTGCTGAAAGGTCAGTAATCCAACCGAAGAACGGTGAGTGACGCAGTTCAACAGACTCCATTAGTGCCCAGTATAGCGAAATGAAGATAGGCATTTGCAGAAGGATAGGTAAACAGCCACCTAGTGGGTTTACTTTCTCTTTCTTGTAAAGCTCCATCATTTCTTGGCTCATGCGTTGACGGTCGTCGCCAATACGCTCACGCATTGCAGTCAGCTTAGGCTGAAGCATACGCATTTTCGCCATAGACGTGTACTGAGCTTTCGTTAGTGGGTACATAGCACCACGAACGATGAAAGTTAGACAGATGATTGCCAGACCCCAGTTCACAACGATGCCTTGAATGAACGAAAGCAGAGTATGAAGTGGTTTAGCAATGAACCATAACCAACCGTAGTCAACTACTAGGTCTAGGTTTGGTGCAACAGCAGCCATTTGGTCTTGAAGTTTAGGACCAACCCAAAGCGTTGCTTTGAAGTTTGCTTCGTCGCCAGTAGCGATGGTTTTGTTCGGCATGCGAACACCGATATCGCCAAGGTTACCAATTACACGAGTGTAAAGGTTGCTGCCTGCTTCGTCGCGTGGGATCCATGCACTTGCAAAGTAGTGCTGAATCATCGCTGCCCAACCTTGACCGTTTGCTAGGTTAAGAGACAGGTTGCGATCTTGCATGTCGTCGAAGCTGTATTTTTTGTAACGCGTATCTTCCGTAGAGTAAGCACCACCACGGTAAGTTGGCATTGTTAGGCTACCGCCGTCATCCATTACGTTCTGACGTAGGTGAGCGTACATGCCGAATGTCGCGTTGTTACCAGAGTTGTTGACTACATCGTATTCAACATCCATTGCGTAGCTTCCACGCTTAAGGATGAATGTTTTCGTGTAATCAAGGCCGTTCGCTTGGTAAGTCATCGGGATGCGTAGTTCATCCTGACCATCAGCAAGCGTGAAGCTGTCTGCTGAAACTGTGTAGCTTGGGCGGTTTGTGCTGCTTAGGTCGATACCTTGAGGACCCACTAGACCGCTTTGTGCGATAAATTGGTGACCAGGTTCGTTTTTAAGAAGAACAAACGTATCGTCTGAATCGAACTCAGCAGAGTAATCGTTTAGGTTTGCTTTAACGACATCACCACCAACCGTATCAATTGACAGAGTCAGTACATCAGTTGTTACTGTGATAGTTTTAGCAGAAGCAACTTGACCAGGAGCCGGGTCTAGATCATCTGCATAAGATGGCGCTGGTAGGGTGCTGCCAGATTGTGCCTGCTCAACCGCTTGTGGTGCTGGATTCTGAGCTACGTTCCATTGTTGGAACAGTAGGAAAGAAACCAAAGCCAATGCGATTAACAGGATATTACGTTGAGAATCCATCGTTATTTATCTCTGTCTTGTTTTTGGACTGGTGGAACGGGGTCAAAGCCCCCTTCGTTCAAAGGATGGCATTTTAATAGACGTTTGCCTGATAACCAACACCCTTTTACAAAACCGTGAGCTTTCAACGCTTCTATCGCATATAAAGAGCAGGTTGGAGTAAATCGGCAGCGTGGGCCGATGAGTGGACTAATAAACCATCTATAAAAATAGATGGGTATTAGCGCTATCCACGCGAAGGGCGAGACAGGCGAAGCCATAATTTGTCGAGTAGCTTGAACATTTCTTCATTGCTTAAATCTTGCGCGCTCTTCTTAGCGATTACAACAAAATCTTTGTTAGGAAGTTTGTGTTGAGTGTTACGAAAGCTTTCACGAGTAAGACGCTTGAATCGGTTACGACCCACGGCGGTTTTAATCTGCTTTTTCGGAACGGCTAATCCAAGACGAGGATTTGAAAGAGAGTTATTTCGGGCAATGATGGTGAAATGAGGGGAGCCAGCTCGATGAGCTTGCTTGAAGACATTTTGATAATGTTCGGGAGTTAACAAGCGTAACTCCCGACCGAAGGCTAGCTTATTCAAAATAATCAAAGATTACTTAGAAAGACGCTTACGGCCTTTTGCACGACGTGCATTGATTGTTGCGCGACCGTTCTTAGTAGCCATGCGAGCACGGAAACCGTGAGTACGCTTACGCTTTAGAACTGTAGGTTGAAAAGTGCGTTTCATTTGTAATTACCTTACTGATCAGTAGTTTTAGGTTTTTGTTAAACCCGGCGTGGGCATTTTTTCTCTTCTTTATATAAGAAAGGAAAACCGACGCCTCTCAACAAAGAGGCGGAATTGTAATCACTGTCACAAAAAGTGTCAATGATTGGGTTAACTAAAATTCCGGTCGGGGGATTATACGTAGAATAACCAAAATCACAAGGATCCTTAGTCGATCCCAACCTTATTTAAGAATTTTATTAATTTAGGATCCTGTGGATTACCAAAAATATCCTGTGGAGATCCCTGCTCGACAATATGACCGTCAGCCATGAAGATCACTCGGTCTGCTACTTCTCTAGCGAACTGCATTTCATGGGTAACCACCAGCATGGTTTGATGCTGATTTGCCAGTTTTTTCATTAGGTTAAGCACTTCGCCAACCCACTCAGGATCAAGTGCTGAAGTCGGCTCATCAAACAGTAAAAGCTCGGGTTGTAGTGCCATTGCACGGCCAATACCCACCCGTTGTTGCTGGCCACCAGAGAGCGCGGCTGGGTAGCTATCACCTTTGTCACCTAAGCCAATATCATCAAGTATTTGTTGTGCTTTTTCATGGGCTTGCTGTTTTTTCCAACCACGAACGGTAATTAAACCTTCAGCAATATTCTGTCTCGCGGTTTGGTGAGCGAACAGTGCATAGTTTTGGAATACAAAACCGGTCTTACGACGCAATGCAAGCACCTCTGCCTTAGTGTGTTTCTGAGTATCAACCTTGATATCATCAATCGAAATCGTGCCTTGATCGGCTTGCTCTAGAAAATTCACACAACGCAGTAGGGTAGATTTACCCGTACCACTTGAACCTATGATGACAATTATCTCACCTTGCTTGATTTCTAGGTCGATCCCTTTCAAAACTTCGGTGTCACCAAACTGCTTGTGGATATTTTGTAATTTGATCATCGTACATACGCCTTATTCAGTTTCACTTCGGCCCAAATTTGAATACGAGTGAGGATAACGACCACGCCCCAGTAAATCAGCGCTACCGCTAAGAAAGCCTCGAAGAAGCGGAAACTTGAAGAAGCCTCCATCTGAGCTTTAGCCATGATTTCGGCGACACCTAGGGTGAAGGCAAGTGAGGTCGACTTGATCATGTCGATGAAGTAGTTCATCAATGACGGCAGTGCCACGCGAGTTGCTTGCGGCAAGATCACTCGGCGCATCGCTTGGCTGGTTGTCATCCCGACCGAAAGGCTGGCTTCCATCTGGCTGCGATCAATACCGATAATCGCGGCACGAATACTTTCTGCCATATACGCGGCAAAGTGCAGGGTTAAGCCAATCACAGCGGCGCTGAAGGCATCCAACCCAACCATCCACGGGAAGACTTGTGGTAAGCCGTAATAAAGGAGGAACAGCTGCACCAACAGTGGGGTGCCTCGGAAGAAGCTAATGTACAGCTGGCTCAGTTGGTCGAGTACTGGGATTTTGAATACACGAATATTCGCCAGTATCAGAGACAGAATTAGAGCAAAGAACAAGCCCCAAGTCGCCATCTCCATCGTGGTGCCTAAATACTTCAGTAGTATCGGCAACAGCTCTAGCATGTAATTAAAGTCAAATCCCATAATCTATCTCGTATTTTTATTGGCAGTGTTGTTCTATATGTAAGTACTGTTCTATCAGGTTTTTTAATCAGTGCACAAAAGCAAAAAGCCCACCGCTGTATAAAGCAGTGGGCCTTGAATGGAGAAAGTGAGTAATTACTTCTGAGTAATGTCCGCACCAAACCATTTCTGAGAGATACTTTCTAGCGTACCATCTGCGCGCATTGCTGCTAATGCTTCATTTACTTCTGCTTGCAGTTTTTTGCCGTTATCGTTGTCGACGAAAGGCCAAGCGTTTTCAATGGTTTCGAATGGCTGACCCGCCAGTTGTAATGGTAGACCAGTCTTCTTGATAAGCTCTAGTGCTGATAGGCGATCCATTACGAATGCATCGGCACGGCCCAGTGCCACATCATGTTCAATACCTGTATCGTAGGTTTTTACATTGATCTTGCCATCTTTGTCGTAGCTGCGAAGCAGTTGTTCAAAGTTTGAACCTAGGTTTACCGCAACTGTCTTGCCATTAAGGTCTTCGATACCTTTAATGCTGTCATTACCTTTACGAACGGTAATTTGTGCGCCGTCTACTACGTATGGGTCTGCGAATAGGTATTTCGCTTTACGTGCATCCGTCATTGTAATTTGGTTTGAAATGGTATCGATGCGACCCGTTTCAAGAAGACCAAACAGACCAGAGAAGTTTGCCGTTACGTATTCAACCTTGTAATCGTTACGCTTACCGATCTCATCCCATAAATCCACTTCAAAACCCTGTAATTGGTCTTGTTTAACGAACGTAAACGGGAAATAGCGACCAGACATGCCGACTTTAACTTCAGTCGCAGCTTGAACAGTAGCAGCAGAGAGTGCGATAGCCGCAATTGCAGCCTTAATCCAGTTATTCATTTGGTAACTCCTTATATTTATGGGTTTGGATGTTACTGGGAAAATGCTCACTAGAATAAATAACCAGATGTTATTAACCATAACCAGATTGAATTCCCGATTTGGGGATAACTAGCAAGGATCCGGGCATAAGTGGATCATTGTGTGAGTAAATTAGGGGCAAGATGTGTGGATCCACCGATAAATTACAAATTTATTGTGAATAACTTGGATCTTATTCACTGGATCTGTGATCAATTGCTGGTGATCTGACTTATCAACAGGTAAAATTAGCGGTCATTTCATATTACTTTAAATAGAGTGAGGGCACCGTGTCATCTTCGCTTTGGTTGCAGTGTTTGCAACAGCTTCAAGAAGAGTTACCAGCTACAGAATTCAGTATGTGGGTTCGTCCGTTACAAGCGGAACTCAATGACAATACTCTAACTCTATTTGCACCGAACCGTTTCGTACTCGATTGGGTTCGTGATAAGTATCTAAATAGCATTAACCGTCTGCTGCAAGAATATTGCGGTAACGATATCCCACATCTTCATTTTGAAGTGGGAAGCAAGCGTGTGATTGCACCAAAGCCTGCGACACCGGCACCGACTCAGACTCGTACTGCAGCTGATGTGGCCGCTGAGTCATCAGCACCTGCGCAATTACAAGCTCGCAAGCCTGTCCATAATATCTGGCGTGATGAAGAGCCTGTCGCGGTTGACTTGAATCACCGCTCAAACGTGAACCCAAAACATAAGTTCAATAACTTTGTTGAAGGTAAGTCGAACCAACTGGGTTTGGCTGCGGCACGTCAGGTTTCTGATAACCCAGGTACAGCCTACAACCCGTTGTTCCTATACGGCGGCACTGGTTTAGGTAAAACACACTTGTTGCATGCGGTGGGTAACGCCATTGTTGATAATAAGCCGAATGCGAAAGTGGTTTATATGCACTCAGAGCGTTTTGTTCAGGATATGGTAAAGGCCCTGCAAAACAACGCGATCGAAGAATTTAAGCGCTACTACCGTAGTGTTGATGCATTGCTTATCGATGACATCCAATTCTTTGCTAATAAAGAGCGTTCTCAAGAAGAGTTCTTCCATACCTTTAACGCGCTGCTTGAAGGCAACCAACAGATCATCCTAACGTCTGACCGTTATCCAAAAGAGATCAACGGGGTAGAAGATCGTCTTAAATCTCGCTTCGGCTGGGGTTTGACGGTAGCGATTGAGCCACCAGAGCTTGAGACGCGTGTTGCGATCTTGATGAAGAAAGCCGAAGACCACCAAATTCACCTTGCGGATGAAGTAGCGTTCTTTATTGCCAAGCGTCTACGCTCTAACGTTCGTGAGCTGGAAGGCGCATTGAACCGTGTTATTGCGAATGCAAACTTCACTGGCCGCCCGATCACGATCGACTTCGTGCGTGAAGCACTGCGTGACCTACTTGCACTGCAAGAAAAACTGGTCACTATTGATAACATTCAAAAGACAGTAGCCGAGTACTACAAAATCAAAGTCGCTGATCTATTGTCTAAGCGTCGTTCTCGTTCTGTTGCTCGTCCACGTCAATTGGCGATGGCACTGGCGAAAGAGCTAACAAACCACAGCTTGCCTGAGATTGGCGATGCATTCGGTGGTCGTGACCACACGACGGTACTGCATGCTTGTCGTAAGATTGCTCAGCTGCGTGAAGAGAGCCACGACATTAAAGAAGATTATTCGAACTTGATTCGTACCCTTTCTTCTTAATACACAGTATTCTTAACCTTAATAAGCAGAATCTTGGCCACGTACTATTACGCAGTGCCATTTAGACCGTAAGAGCAAGATATGAAATTTACCATTGAACGTAGTCACCTGATTAAGCCATTACAACAAGTATCTGGCGCACTCGGTGGTAGGCCAACGCTTCCAATTCTAGGAAACCTACTGATTAAAGTAGAAGATAACGTGTTGTCGATGACAGCGACGGATCTAGAAGTTGAACTGATCAGCCGTGTAACGCTTGAAGGTGATTTCGAAGCGGGCAGCATTACCGTACCTTCACGTAAATTCCTAGATATCTGCCGTGGATTGCCAGATAACTCAGTGATCACTGTGGTATTGGATGGTGACCGTATTCAGGTTCGTTCAGGTCGTAGCCGCTTCTCATTAGCAACATTACCTGCGGCAGATTTTCCAAATATTGAAGATTGGAGCAGTGAAGTTGAAGTGTCAGTGACACAAGCTGAACTTCGCGGTCTTATCGAGAAAACACAATTCTCAATGGCGAACCAAGATGTTCGTTATTACCTCAACGGTATGTTGTTTGAGATTGAAGGTTCTATCCTGCGCAGCGTAGCGACCGATGGTCACCGTATGGCAGTATCTCAAGCACAACTGGGTGCCGATTTTGCTCAGAAGCAGATCATTGTTCCTCGTAAAGGTGTTCAAGAGCTAGTGAAGCTATTGGATGCACCTGAACAGCCAGTAACACTGCAAATTGGTAACTCTAACGTGCGAGCTGAAGTGAACAACTATGTCTTCACTTCTAAGCTTGTTGATGGTCGTTTCCCTGATTATCGCCGCGTAATGCCGCAAAATACCACCAAGACACTTGAAGCTGGCTGTGATGAATTACGTTCAGCATTTTCTCGTGCTGCGATTCTATCTAATGAAAAATTCCGTGGTGTTCGCGTTAACCTTGCTGATAGCGAGATGCGTATTACCGCGAACAACCCAGAGCAAGAAGAAGCGGAAGAAGTACTCGATGTTAACTTCGACGGTGACGCATTAGAGATTGGCTTCAACGTAAGCTACGTATTGGATGTTCTGAACACACTGCGTTGTGAACAGGTTCGTATCTCAATGTCAGACGCCAATGCGAGTGCTCTTATCGAGAACGCACAAGATGACAGCGCGATGTACGTTGTTATGCCAATTCGCTTATAAGCTGCCCTATGTTGACCTACCGAGTCGTGATTGAAGATTAATATGAAGACGTTATGCCTTTATCGCGCTTAATCGTTAAGCAGTTTAGAAATATTGAAGCCTGTGACATTCAACCGTCATCAGGCTTTAACTTTCTTATAGGGGCTAACGGAAGCGGCAAAACCAGCGTCCTTGAAGCGGTGTATCTGCTCGGACATGGTCGCTCATTCAAGAGTTCACTTACCGGTCGTATCATACAAAACGAGTGTAGTGAGCTGTTTGTACATGGCCGTTTTATGACCTCGGATCAATTTGAGCTGCCAATTGGCATTAATAAGCAGCGCGATGGCACGACAGAGGTTAAAATAAGCGGTCAAACTGGGCAAAAGTTGGCTCAGCTAGCTCAAGTCTTACCTTTGCAGTTGATTCACCCTGAAGGGTTTGATTTACTAACCGATGGACCTAAGCATCGCCGAGCATTCATTGATTGGGGAGTCTTCCACAGTGAGTCGGGCTTTTATGATGCGTGGGGCAGGGTAAAGCGCCTCAATAAGCAGCGAAACGCCTTATTGAAAACGGCAACTCACTATCGAGAGCTGAGCTATTGGGACCAAGAATTGGCCCGTTTAGCAGAAAGCATCAGTCAGTGGCGTGCCACCTACGTTGATCAGCTCAAAGAAGTCGCCGAAGAGATCTGTGCGACCTTCCTTCCTGAGTTTGAGATAAAGATTAACTACTATCGCGGCTGGGACAAAGACACCCCATACGCCGAGATATTAGAAAAGAATTTTGAAAGGGATCAGCAGCTTGGTTACACCTTTAGTGGGCCAAACAAAGCGGATCTGAAGATAAAAGTGAACGGCACTCCAGTGGAAGATGTCTTGTCACGAGGTCAATTGAAGTTGATGGTGTGCGCGCTACGAGTAGCACAAGGGCAACACCTCACTCAAATGACAGGTAAGCAGTGCATCTATTTGATAGATGACTTCGCTTCCGAATTAGATAGCCAACGCCGAGCACGTCTTGCTGAGTGTTTAAAGGCGACCCAGGCTCAAGTTTTTGTAAGCTCTATTACCGCTGATCAGATTGCAGATATGCATGACGAAAATAGCAGGATGTTTCATGTGGAACATGGCAAAATAGAGCAAGGATAATTAGTCAGAGAGTAACTATGTCAGATAATTACGATTCATCGAGTATTAAAGTACTGAAGGGTCTGGATGCGGTACGTAAGCGTCCTGGAATGTACATTGGCGACACGGATGATGGTACCGGTCTGCACCACATGGTTTTTGAGGTGGTAGATAACTCTATTGATGAAGCGCTAGCTGGTCACTGTAATGACATCATTGTAACTATCCATGAAGATAGTTCTGTGTCTGTGAGCGATGACGGCCGTGGTATTCCAACAGAATTGCACCCAGAAGAAAACGTATCAGCAGCAGAAGTAATCATGACGGTTCTTCACGCTGGTGGTAAGTTCGATGATAACTCGTACAAGGTATCTGGTGGTCTGCACGGTGTTGGTGTTTCAGTAGTTAACGCACTTTCTAAGCAAGTTACTCTTACTATCCACCGCGGTGGCAAAATCCACACTCAAACCTACAGCCACGGTGAGCCTCAAGCGCCGCTAGCGGTTATCGGTGACACGGATAAAACAGGTACAGAGATTCGTTTCTGGCCGAGTGAAGAAACCTTCACTAACATCGAGTTCCATTACGACATTTTAGCTAAGCGTCTACGTGAGCTATCATTCTTGAACTCTGGTGTATCAATTAAGCTAATTGATGAGCGCGAAGAAGACAAAATGGATCACTTCGAATACGAAGGCGGTATCCAAGCGTTTGTTGAACACCTTAATACTAACAAAACGCCAATCATCCAAAAAATCTTCCACTTTAACTCTGAGCGCGAAGACGGTATTACCGTTGAAGTTGCGATGCAGTGGAATGACGGCTACCAAGAAAACATCTACTGTTTCACCAACAACATCCCTCAACGCGATGGTGGTGCTCACTTAGCAGGTTTCCGTGCGGCGCTAACGCGTACCCTGAACAGCTTCATGGACAAGGAAGGCTTCTCTAAGAAAGCGAAGACTGCGACCTCTGGTGATGATGCTCGTGAAGGTCTGACGGCGATTGTTTCTGTTAAAGTGCCTGATCCTAAGTTCTCAAGCCAAACTAAAGATAAGCTGGTTTCTTCAGAAGTGAAGTCTGCCGTTGAATCTACAATGGGTGAGAAGTTGTCTGAGTTCCTTATTGAGAACCCAGGTGAAGCGAAAACAGTTTGTTCTAAAATTATTGATGCAGCACGTGCTCGTGATGCAGCGCGTAAAGCTCGTGAAATGACTCGTCGTAAAGGCGCATTAGATTTAGCGGGTCTTCCAGGTAAGCTTGCTGACTGTCAGGAAAAAGATCCTGCACTATCTGAACTATATATTGTGGAAGGAGACTCTGCTGGCGGTTCAGCTAAGCAGGGGCGTAACCGTAAGAACCAAGCAATCCTACCGCTGAAAGGTAAAATCCTTAACGTAGAGAAAGCACGTTTCGATAAAATGCTGTCTTCTCAAGAAGTAGCAACGCTAATCACAGCTCTTGGTTGTGGTATTGGCCGTGACGAATACAACCCAGATAAACTGCGTTACCACAACATCATCATCATGACCGATGCCGATGTCGATGGTTCTCACATCCGTACTCTGCTACTGACGTTCTTCTACCGTCAAATGCCAGAGCTGATTGAACGTGGTTATATCTACATTGCTCAACCGCCACTTTACAAAGTGAAGAAAGGTAAGCAAGAGCAGTACATTAAAGATGAAGATGCGATGAACCAGTATCAAGTATCTTTGGCTTTAGACAATGCAGAACTGCACGTAAACCCTGAAGCGCCAGCATTTGCAGGTGAAGGTTTAGAGAAGCTTGTTCAGCAATACAATGCAGGCATCAAGCTTGTTGATCGTATGAGCCGCCGTTACCCACGCGCATTGGTTCACGAACTGATTTACGTTCCTCGTCTAACGGCTGAGCAGTGTCACGATGACGCGGCAGTTGAAGCTTGGGGTAAGCAGCTTGTTGAGCAGCTAAACGCGAAAGAAGTAGGTGCGAGCCAATACAGCCTTGAAGTTGAAAAACACGAAGAGCTAGGCTTAAGCGTTCCTAAGATTGTGGTTCGTACTCATGGTGTGACTCATGAGCACCTTCTGAGCATCGATCTTATTAACTCTAAAGAGTTTGGTAAGCTAGCGGACCTTTCTGAAGCACTTGATGGCTTGATTGAAGAAGGCGCTTACATTAAGCGTGGTGAGCGTACTCAAGAAGTTTCTAGCTTCGTCGATGCTCTGAACTGGTTAGTGAAAGAGTCTCGTCGTGGTCTAAGCCTACAGCGATACAAAGGTCTAGGTGAGATGAACCCTGATCAACTTTGGGAAACCACAATGGATCCTGAAACTCGCCGTATGATGCAAGTAACAATTGAAGATGCTGTTGGTGCTGATCTGTTGTTTACGACGCTAATGGGTGACCAAGTTGAACCTCGCCGTAACTTCATCGAAGAGAACGCATTGAAGGTTGCTAACCTTGATGTATAGATTTCTTTAGTAATAAAGAAACTCAAAATGATAAAGCACTGCCCACAGGCGGTGCTTTTTTATGCCTGTTCGATATGGCGACCAGCCGTTGCGAGGAAGTACTTTCCGGATAAAAGTCCTACTTCGTAGTCATGTTCAAGTGCATGCTGTGGACTTCCCAGCAATGTAGAGTGCAGCGCTTTGTCTGGGTGAATCTCATAGATAGTGGCGTCTTCTGGCGGGTTACTCAGAAAGTCTTGTGTCGCGCGGTAATGGGCTTCGTGTTTGAGTAACAGCTCAATCATCGCTTTAGCTTTTGTTTTCCCTAACAACTTACTGTATTTGCACATCCAGCGGTGATCAAAAGACGTTGAGATAGGTACTGTCCGAATCACCACAATATGTTTATAACCCCGCTTATAGGCTTCTTGTGCTGGGATCGGAGCAGCAATGCCACCATCAAGCCACTCTTCATCATTTGCTTGAATTGCCTTTGGGCTGATAAAGGGAACGGCACATGAGGCTTTGAGAGCGTCCTGCCAAGCGTGTGAGTCTAAGTCAAAATAGGCTGGCTCGTGACGAGTCGCGTGGGACGCACAGGCAAGCACCTGACAACTTTTCATATTGTCATGACCTAACTGCCAGTTGAGCGGCAAGCTTGTTTCGGTTTGCTCAAGTAACCAATCTAGGTCTAATCCTTTCTTTTGCAGTAAGAACTTATATGTATCAAAGAATTCAGGGCTGGCTGTTGCTTCTGTGATGACGCGATAAGCATGGCGATGTTGGCCGCATATATAGGATGCTAGGTTAAGAGAACCCGCTGATGTGCCAATCATCAATGAAAACGGATTAAAGCCTTGTTCGAGAAAGGCATCCAACACGCCCGCTGTGAAAATTCCGCGCTGGCCGCCGCCTTCCGTTACCAGAGCCACCTTATCGATGTGGATATCTAGGTGCGCCAAGGCATCGTAGGAGTGGAGTGCGTAAGAAATATGCGTAGAAGACATCAGAATTGCCACCAAAAGCGATAAAAAAGGATTCAACCTGATTAGGATATGACCAATGGTGGTTAATTAAAATTAAGTAATATTTATACAGCGTTTGGTTTTTCTTAACTAAAAGTTGAATCAAGCTGCTTGAAAAGCGCTTTGTGGCACCACATATCTATTTATGAAGAGGATGACTGTCTTGCTCAAAAGAGAAGAAACAGAACCTTCATTACCGCTAACGAAGTATCGCTCAATAGAGGATAGCTTTGGCAGCACACAATTTAAAAATTGATTCATTGCCATGTCCCAGCGTTGTCGCCAATAGAGGTGAAACCCGAGGAATGCGAATTGAATCTCTTAGCTGTTTACTGGATCACACACAGGTTCGATCTAAGTAAAATTCGCAGCTAAGACTATTGCTTACTAAAAGGATAGCATTATGAGAACTGTAGATTTCACTCCACTTTACCGCAACGCAATCGGCTTCGATCGTCTATTCAACATGATGGAAGCGAACACATCGAAGAACTCTTCTGGCGGTTACCCTCCATACAACATCGAGCAAAAAGACGAGAACAACTACCGTATTACTATGGCAGTCGCTGGTTTTGCTGATGACCAATTAGACCTGACTCAGAAAGAGAACATGCTAATTGTGAAAGGTGAGCGTAAAGCTGAAGCAGAGAAAACCTTCGTATACCAAGGTATCGCAGAGCGCGATTTCGAGCGTAAATTCCAACTGGCTGACTACGTAAAAGTGGTAGGTGCAAGCATGGAAAATGGTCTTCTTCACATCGACCTAGAACGCGAAATCCCAGAAGCGATGCAACCACGCAAGATTGCTATTAATGGTAATAGTCTACTAGAAGGCTAATACCCGTCATACTTGAAGCTACAGCGTTGTTGACGTCGTAAATCCCCCCTAATCACATAGGTTCCCTATGCTCATAGGGCTGAATTTTCTAGTCGCCTAGCTGAACCCTCAATTATTTAGGGTATTCAAGTGACAAACATCATCGGGAAGTAAAAGTGAAAGAGCACCTCATGAGGTGCTCTTTTTGTATTTGACCTACGGTAAGCTAAAAGCTCTTATTACTGCTCTGAGTAAGCCTTTTTCACTTCTTCAGCAATGATAGCAATACCTTTCTGCATCGCTTCATCGTCTTGTACGTAGTTCATACGCAAGCACTGGTGAGCATGATCCCACTCGTCTTCTTGACCGATAAAGAAGTATTCACCCGGAACAATCAATACGCCGCGAGCTTTAAGGCGGTCGTACAATTCCATTGTGGTGATCGGCAACTCATCAAACCATAGCCATAAGAAGATAGCGCCTTCAGGTTTGTGAATGCGGAAGCGTGGGTCATCGATAGCCTCTTGTAGCAGTTCAACTGCACGTAGCGATTTTTCTTTGTAGAAAGGTTTGATCACCTCACTGCTCAAGCGTAGTAAATCGCCTTTTTCAATCATGTGGTTGGCAATCGCAGGGCCGACGCTGTTTGGCGCTAAGCTGATGATGCCATTCATGTTGGTCAATGCTTGTGTTACTTCTTCACTCGCAATCACGATACCGCAACGCACACCTGGCAAACCAAGCTTAGAAAGGCTCATGCACAGAATCGTATTTTCATTCCAGAACGGTTCGACATCTTCAAAGATGATATTTGGAAACGGCAGGCCGTAAGCATTGTCGATCAGCAGTGGGATGTTGTTTTCACGCGCCAGTTTATCCAATTTACGTACTTCTTCGTCGGTCAGTACGTTACCCGTTGGGTTGGTTGGACGAGATGCACAGATAGCCGCTACTGAGTCATCAACCTTTAGTTGTTCAAAATCGACGTGGTATTTGAACTGGCGGTTTTCTAGCAGCTCGATCTCTGGGTGGTAAGAGATAAAGATATCGTCATCAATGCCCGCGTCGCCGTAGCCGATGTATTCCGGTGCGATCGGCAGTAGGATTTTCTTATGTGAGCCGTCAGGCTGTTGACCTGCTAAAAGGTTGAACAGGTAAAAGAAGCCACTTTGACTGCCGTTAGTCAGGCTGATGTTCTTTTCGCTGATGTCCCAACCATAGGTCTCTTTCAGCATTGCCGCTAACGACTTGATGAAGCTGTCTTTGCCCTGCGGACCATCGTAGTTGGCGAGGGCGGCGATGAGTTCTCCACTGGCGAGCATGTCGGCACTGGCTTGGTTAAAGTAATCGAGCATGGCTGGGATAGCGGCTGGGTTACCACCACCGAGCATGATTGCGCCTGGAGTGCGCAGGCCATCATTTAAATCATCCATTAAACGAGTGATTCCAGAGTATCGATTAAACTTTTCACCAAACTTAGAGAACTGCATTACTTATTTTACCTAATTCATTGTGATTGCTTGTTATGTGTCAGTAAGGCAGACCTTATGCCTGCCATCAGTGTATTCCTTGAACATACCGCAATGTTTTTGCGACGCATAGCGCCAAATGCTCTAACACGAAAAAAACTTCTATAAAGTTTGGCTAATGAGTGACAGCTTGCTTATTGAACGCGCTTTTGGTGATCAAAAAAGGGAAGCCCAAGCTTCCCTTTTAATTTATGTCGTTTGATAACCGTGCGTGTTTACTTCGAACCTGTATACACAACCAACACCTTGTCATCTTGGTATTGGCGCTCGAAGGCGTAATAACCCTTGCTGTTACGGATGATGTGCTTACCTTGCGCGACAGCTGGGTGGCGTTGGCGGAATTGGCCAAGCGCTTGCCAGTGTTCTAGCAACTCGGCACGCTCTCCGGTGATTTTGTCCCAAGGCATGTCTGAACGCGTGCCTTGCATTGGATCGGAACCTGTTGGGCCAAAGTCACGGGCTATTTCATCACCGTAATAGATCTGTACCGCGCCTGGAGCCAGCATCAGTGCATTCGCGGCTTTGGTCTGCTTGGCAAAGTCACTGCCGTGTTGTGTCCAGAATAACGAGGTGTCGTGAGATGAAAGGTAACTCAACACGTTGAACTCGCTGTCACTGTTGATCTTCTCTGCATAGCGAAGGTAGTCAGCATCGAGATCGGATAGACACTTAAGTGCTTTGGGTGCGATATCACTCTGGAATTCAAAGTTGATGATCGAATCAAATCCGTTAGCGAAGTAATCTGATTTGACCACGCTGTGTGCCCATACTTCGCCAGTCATCCAGAAGGGTAAGTCATCCAAGGCCTTGTCTGGGTTGTTCTGTTTCCACTCGGCAAGTGCTTGGTTGGTGCTCTCTTTCAGTTCTGCCCATGCTTCGAGTTCAACGTGTTTAGCGGTATCGACCCTGAAACCATCCACGCCGTATTCGCGCACCCAATCTGATAACCAAGTGATTAAATGGTCACGAGGTGTTTTGAGTTCATCGGTCGCGCTGGTGGACTTATTGCGATAGAAATTAGGCAGCCCGGTTGTCTCTGTCGACTCTGTTTTGAAATCGGGCAGGTGCGCCAAAGACATGGTGAGGTTATTGTAACCCGGAGAGTCATAGGCGCCGATATCGCTGCGCAACCAAGCTTTGCCCCACCACTTTTCCCACGCTTCTTTGTCACTGTAAGAGATGTAGTTATTGAAGTAGTGCCAGTTCTGGCCTGCTTCTGGTTGCCAATCTGTCCAGTTTTCGCCGAGGGTTTGTTTGGCTTGTTCATCGGTAAGGTTGAGCTTGCCGAAGTCGAACTCTTGCATGTCGGCAAGTGTCGCATAGCCCGTGTGGTTCATTACCACATCCCAAACAACGCGAATGCCTTTGCTGTGCGCGGTATCGATGAAGGTTTTCAGCTCATCTTCGGTGCCCATGTTGTCATCGAGCTTAGTCCAATCTTGATGGTAGTAGCCGTGGTAGCCGTAGTGTTTGAAGTCACCGCGATCACCGCCGCCAACCCAGCCATGGATCTGCTCTAGTGGAGAGGTAATCCAGATAGCATTGGCACCTAGCGATTCTATATAGTCGAGTTTTTCGGTTAAGCCTGCCAAGTCACCACCGTGGAAGGTGCCGATTTCATCTTGTCCGTCTTGGCTGCGACCATAGCTGTTGTCGTTATCAGGATTACCATTATGGAAACGGTCGGTCATTACGAAGTATACCGTGGCGTTGTCCCAACTAAAGTCTGCCTTGGTTTCTGGTTCTACTTTCTCAAGCAGCAGAACACCTTGGCTGTTTTCTGCAGGCTGCATGGTGACGCTGCCATTCGTTACTGTGACTTGTTTGCCCGAAAGAGCGTCTCTTACCACGGTGCCATCATCAAAGGTTTGAGTAACATCGATGGTGGTTGGTTGATCACTGGGTACAGGACAGGCAAAGCTTTGAACTTGTTGTTGCTTCGGCTTTATCTGAACCGTGAGTTCATTGGTCTGTGGGTTGAGCGTAAACTGATAGGTGTTAGCGCGAAAGACCTTGATATCTAATTCAGACTTCTCGGCGCAGTCGTCTAGGCGAAGGGGTTTATTGAATTTGATGCGGTTTTCTTCAGCCAGCGCATAGTTGGTGCCACAGGTATTTTGAGTATCGCTGATAGAGAAGGTATAGCTACCTTTAGCGAGTTCCTGTTCAGCAATAACAGTGCCTTTTCCTGTCGATTCAAATACGACAGTGTTGTTATCAATCGTCAGCAATAAGCTGTCATCACTGGTTTGGCTGCATGCGCTGAGTGCGAGTATTGAAAGCGCGAGTACTGTTTTTTTCATTGTTCCCTTCCCCTGAATAAACAGATCAGTTATAGCAAACAATGCCCTCTACAGTCTGAGTGCTGATTCATTCAGTTAATCAATAACACCTCTACAAACAAATGCTTGGTTCACAAAAACAAAAAGGGAAGCTTTCGCTTCCCTTTGGGTGTTTATAGTTAGTTACTCAGAGTATGACTTAGAGCAACAGTCTCACTCGTGCTTATTTTTGCAGTAGAGAGATGTCAGCAATCTGTAGGAACAGGTTACGTAGGTTGTTCAGTAGCGTTAGACGGTTCTTCTTAAGCGCTTCATCATCAGCCATAACCATTACGTTATCGAAGAATGCATCAACTGGTTCGCGTAGGTCAGCAAGTTTGCTTAGGGCTTCTTGGTAGTTACCTGTTGCGAATGCTGGCTCTAGTGCTTCCGTCATGACTTCAACGTTCTCAGCCAGTGCTTTCTCTGCGTCTTCTTGAAGAAGCGTTAGGTCGATTTCTGCTGGTAGTTCGCCATCGAATTTCGCAAGGATGTTACCTACACGTTTGTTCGCTGCTGCTAGTGCTTCTGCTGCTTCCAGTTCACGGAAGTGAGAAACCGCTTTAACACGTTGGTCAAAGTCAGCTGGCTTAGTTGGACGACGTGCTAGTACCGCTTGGATGATATCAACGCTGAAACCAGCATCTTGGTACCATGCGCGGAAACGACCTAGCATGAAGTCGATAACGTCAGCTTCTACGTTGTCGTTGGTTAGCTTGTCGCCTAGTAGCTCTTTCGCTTTACCGATAAGGTCTGTTAGGTCTAGGTTGTAGCCGTTTTCAACGATGATACGAAGCACACCGAGTGATGCACGACGTAGAGCAAATGGGTCAGAACCTTTTGGTGCTTGGCCAATACCGAAGATACCTACGATAGTGTCTAGCTTGTCTGCCATTGCAACTGCTGAAGAGATGCCTGTGCTTGGTAGGTCGTCACCCGCGAAACGAGGCATGTACTGCTCGTAAAGTGCTAGTGCAACTTGCTCGTCTTCACCATCGTGAGTTGCGTAGTGCATGCCCATTACACCTTGTGTATCCGTAAATTCGAATACCATTGATGTCATTAGGTCACACTTAGCCAGTAGGCCAGCACGCTTAGACTTTTCAACGTCAGCATCGATTTGCTCAGCAATGTAGCCAGCAAGTTCTGTGATGCGGTCTGTTTTGTCTTTGATCGTACCCAATTGCTTCTGGAAGATAGCTTGGTCTAGTTCAGCAAGACGGTCGATAAGCGGGCGCTTACGGTCTGTGTTGAAGAAGAATTCAGCATCAGCAAGACGCGGACGTACCACTTTTTCGTTACCTTCGATAACGTGACGAGGCTCTTTAGACTCGATGTTTGATACGAAGATGAAGTTTGGTAGTAGTTTCTTGTTGTCATCGTAAACAGGGAAGTACTTTTGGTCACCTTTCATGGTGTAAACCAAAGCTTCAGAAGGAACTTTTAGGAACTCTTCTTCGAACTTCGCTGTAAGTACTACTGGCCATTCAACCAGAGACGTTACTTCTTCAACAAGGTCATCTTCTAGGTCAGCTGTACCGCCAACCGCAGCTGCCGCTTTTTGCGAATCAGCAAGGATGATCGCTTTACGCGCTTCGTAATCCGCCATTACTTTACCGCGCTCTTCTAGGATCGCAGGGTATTGGTCAGCAGAATCGATTGTGAACTCTTGTTCGCCCATGAAACGGTGGCCACGGATAGTACGAGCAGATGCTACGCCTAGGATTTCGCCTTCAACAAGCTCATCACCTAGTAGTACTGTCAGTGTTTTCACTGGACGGATAAATTGAATGTCTGAGTTACCCCAGCGCATTGCTTTAGGAATTGGTAGGCCAGCTAGTGCTTTCGCAGCGATGTCCATCACCAATTCTTGAACAGGTTTGCCAGCTACTTCTTGTTTGAAAAGAAGCCACTCGCCTTTGTCTGTTTTCAGACGGTCAGCTTGCTCAACAGTAATACCGTTACCACGAGCCCAACCTTGTGCTGCTTTGGTCGCGTTGCCTTCAGCATCGAATGCAACAGAAACAGCAGGGCCACGCTTCTCAACCACTTTGTCTGCTTGGCCTTCAGCCAGTGCAGTTACTTTAAGTGCTAGACGACGAGGTGCTGCGTACCACTTGATGCCTTCGTGAGAAAGTTCAGCCGTTTTAAGGCCTGCTTCAAAGTTAGAAGCAAATGCTTCTGCTAGAGAACGAAGTGCTGTTGGTGGAAGCTCTTCCGTACCCAGTTCAATTAGAAAATTCTTCGCCATGATTATTTATCCTTCTTACACATTGGGAAGCCAAGCGCTTCACGTGACGCGTAGTACGCCTCAGCAACTGATTTAGTCAGGTTGCGGATACGAAGGATGTAACGTTGACGCTCTGTTACAGAGATAGCTTTGCGCGCATCAAGGATGTTGAATGCGTGACCTGCTTTTAGAATGCGCTCGTAAGCTGGAAGCGGCAGTGGCTTCTCAAGCTCAAGTAGCTCTTTACACTCTTTCTCGCACTGGTCGAAGAAAGTGAATAGGAAATCTACGTCTGCGTGCTCGAAGTTGTACGTTGATTGCTCAACTTCGTTTTGGTGGAAGATGTCACCGTAAGTCACGTTAGAACCGTCTGGTGCTACGTTCCATACTAGGTCGTAAACAGAATCTACTTCCTGGATGTACATTGCTAGACGCTCGATACCGTAAGTGATCTCGCCAGTTACTGGCTTACACTCAAGGCCGCCAACCTGTTGGAAGTAAGTAAACTGAGTTACTTCCATGCCGTTTAGCCATACTTCCCAACCAAGGCCCCATGCGCCTAGTGTTGGGTTTTCCCAGTTATCTTCAACGAAGCGAATGTCGTGAACAAGTGGGTCAACACCAAGAACCTCTAGGGAGCCTAGGTACAACTCTTGGATATTGTCTGGCGATGGTTTTAGCGCTACTTGGAATTGGTAGTAGTGCTGCAGACGGTTAGGGTTTTCACCGTAACGGCCATCGGTCGGACGACGAGAAGGTTGAACGTAAGCTGTAGACATTGGCTCTGGGCCAAGTGCTCGTAGACATGTCATTGGGTGAGAGGTGCCTGCACCTACTTCCATATCTAGAGGTTGAACAATGGTACAACCGTTTTGAGCCCAGTAATCCTGCAGCGCGAGGATCATTCCCTGGAAGGTTTTGATATCGTATTTTTGCATAGTCAGGTTCGCGCGATTCTTTTAAATGAATGAGAAAAATAACTTCTGAGTATACCGAGATATTCGTAAAGCGAGTAGGGGTAATCTTGTTTAATTAGTGGTCTAAAATGTCGTTTAGTGGATTTTTTTGCCTTTAATGTTTGTTTTTCGGCACAAGTGGATATTTTGATAAGTTTGACACTTGTGTTTGAAAGCGTGGGTGATTAAAATCTCGCGGTCTTTGGGGAGTAGCTTACTTATTCATATCCTATTGAATGAGTTCGTTCGTCAACATAATTGATGCAAAATCATCATGGCGTTCGAGGCAACCACCACCTTGGTGGCGCTTAGCAAGACCTTAGACAAGCATCGTGAACCGGGATGGGGCGCGAGGTTTGTCTTTGGTTAAATATAATAATCTCCATCCCAAATGAGCATGTCGTGAGCGTTTTAGCAATTTCAATTACAACTGTCGCCTTAGCCGAGATCGGTGATAAGACTCAGTTGCTATCTCTTTTATTAGCCAGTCGATATCGCAAGCCGATACCTATCATCGCGGCTATCTTCTTTGCCACCATTGCCAATCATGCCCTTGCTGCATGGCTCGGGGTTGTGGTCGCCGACTATCTTTCACCTGAAGTATTAAAGTGGGTGCTGGTGGTCAGTTTCATCGCTATGGCGGGCTGGATTCTGATTCCGGATAAGTTGGATGACGATGAGCAGATCTCGAATCGAGGCCCGTTTGTCGCCAGTTTCATCGCCTTCTTCATTGCTGAGATCGGTGATAAAACCCAGATCGCAACCTCCATTCTAGGGGCTCAATACTCTGATGCATTAACGTGGGTGATTCTGGGTACTACGATCGGTATGTTGCTGGCGAATGTGCCAGTGGTGATCATCGGTAAGCTGTCTGCGGATAAGATGCCTCTTGATCTGATTCGTAAGATCACAGCCTTACTATTCGTGGGCTTAGCTATCGCTGCGGCTTTCTATTAGTAGCCGGTATTGAGTCTTATTATACTCAATCAGTAGAGTAATGTGTTGTAGGTCATACTCTTAAAGTATTGTGGGGTTTATCGAGCGAATGGACATATAACTGTCATACTTGTCATGATATTTTAATCTTGTGAGTTAAGAACACGAGGGCATGATTATGTTGACGCGTTATATGGGTATTACTCCACAAAGCCAAAGTTATCTATTTACTTTTGGTCTTGCACTTACACTATTAGGCATGGTGTTGACGGACATGTGGCTGCCAATGGTCGCGGGTGCCATCATCATGACTGCACTTGCGGTTGAGGCTTGGATTCGGGTCGCGCATATTATTCCGATGCGCAAAGATATCCGAGAAATTCAGCATCAGCTGGAGCATCTGCAAAACAAATCTAGAAGCGAATAAACAAAAAGCCGCTCGTACTCTGAGTTCTGTTTAAGAACATAAGGTACGAGCGGCTTTTTTGATACTTGATAGTCGGTGGGGCGTTACGCCTCCAATCCCTTTCTGATCAAATACTGGTAAGGCAACGTTTCTGTTGCTTGGCCTACCAACTGGTGATCCATGAATCGACAAAAGCTCGGAATATCTCGAGTTGTCGAAGGATCGTCAGCTTTTACCAGTAACACATCGCCATCCTGCATGTTTCTAATTGTCTTCCTGACCATCATTACTGGTTCCGGGCAACGCAGGCCTTCAGCTTCTAAAGTATGGGTTGCCAGTTCAGGTTTGAATGTCATGGTTTGTATCTCTATATCTATCTAACGAGTGAATAATACGTCTGCAGAAAAAATATGCAATAAGTGCTTGGCAAACAGAATCATTTCCTATAACTTAGTTAACAAGTTGATAACAACTTGAAACAAAGGCAACTAGCTAAGGAGTGGCGATGTTGACAGGATTAGATAGATTAACAATTTATTCGGTTCTCTGTTTTATTTCTTTTTGTGCGTTAGTACTACGCTCATCGACAGAGACCTCACTGATGCCTATTTTTGGCATAGTAGCAACGATTATTGGTATTTGGGTAGAGATGCGCCGTTGGCAAGGCATAGCCGAAGAGCAAGAGCACTAACCCGAATACAGCAAGCGAATTCCGATACGACAACATTCCGACACTATCCCCAAATTTTCTTGGGCTTCCCCGCGTAATTGCGGGATTTTTTTTATCTAAAGCATGCTATAAACAACTTAGTGACTAATGGCAATCGTATACAGCTAGGTAAGTGGCGTGGAATTAGAAGACATCTATCGTAGAGACCTTAATTTATTGGTCGCTTTAAAGGTATTGATTGAAGAGGGCAGCGTAAGCCAGGCCGCGCTTCGTCTTAACTTAAGCCAGTCGGCAACCAGTCGAGTACTAGGGCGTTTAAGAGAATTACTCAACGATCCGCTGTTTACACGCCAAGGTCAGCACCTTATTCCTACCAAGAAAGCACTCGAGATCAGCCAGCGTATTGATCAGCCTTTGGAGTCTTTTCGCCAATTGCTGAGTCCGAGTGACTTTGATCCTTACTATTGCAGCGAACGTTTTCTGATCGCAACCACCGACTATGCGATGCAAACCATCTTGCCTTATGCGTTGCCGAAGATTTATGAACAAGCACCCAATATATCTTTGGAGTTTGCTCCGTTGCAGCATGAGCATTTGTTTAAACAACTCAGCACCGAACGCGTTGATATGGCGATCTGTCGTCCGAGTGGCAGCATTGCACCACTTCATCAAGAGGTCTTGGGGCCGGTTGGTGTGTCGTGTCTGTTATCTAAAAACCACCCGTTGGCGGATCAACCTTTAAGCCTTGAAGACTATGTGTCACTCCCGCACGCGATGATTGCGATCAGTGATGGTGTTAAGGCTTTATTAGACAATGCCTTAGCCAATCAACAACCACGAAAAATGGTGTTGCGTGCTTATCACCTTGAAGCTGCATTGGCGATTGTCGATAGAATGCCATTAGTGATTACGGTACCTGCTGATTTGGCTTATTTGGTGGCTGAGCGTTATGACTTGGTTGTTAAGCCATTACCATTTGAATTCATGCCGTTTGATTACTCACTGATCTGGCATTCGCGTTGCGATTCTTCTGCTTCACAACAATGGTTAAGAAGAGTGGTAAAAGAGGAGTGTGGTGAGTTGATTCAAAAACGGATTGCGGATGTCGGTTTGGGTTAACCGGGGCTGGGTTCACGGACCTGAATGACAAAAACGCAAAAGGGCTGATAAAAATCAGCCCTTTGTTGTTTTGGGTTATTCAAGCCTAAAGTTGTTGCTTAAGGTTTGATAACTTTATGTTTGAGAACCTATAGTTTAATGACTACGCGACCAGTGATTTGACCGTTAGTGATGTCTTCTGCTGCTTGAATTGCACCGTCTAAAGACACTTCTTTGGTTGCTTGAGCGTAGAAAGATTCTGGTAGTAGCTCAGCCAGTTGTTCCCACGCTTTAATACGTTTTTCACGAGGGCACATTACAGAATCAACACCTTGTAGGCGAACGTTACGCAGAATGAATGGCATTACCGTAGTTGGTAAGTCAAAACCGCCTGCTAGACCACACATCGCAACCGCACCGTTGTAATCAATTTGCGCTAACACTTTCGCAAGCACTTTGCTGCCTACCGTATCGATAGCGCCAGCCCACAATTGTTTTTCTAGTGGTTTTGCTGGTTCTTCTAGTTCAGCACGCTCTACAATGCGTGTCGCGCCTAGTGATTTAAGTAGTTCACCGTTTACAGAAGCACGGCCAGTCACTGCTGCCACTTTGTAGCCCAGTTGGTTTAGTAGAGTGATAGATACGCTACCTACGCCGCCACTTGCACCTGTTACTAGGATTTCACCGTCTTCTGGCTTGATGCCTGCATCTACGATAGCTTGCACACAAAGCATTGCTGTGAAGCCTGCTGTACCGATCGCCATGACTTTCTTAGCGTCTAGACCTGCAGGCAGTGGCACTAACCAATCACCGTTTAGGCTCGCTTTCTCAGCCATGCCGCCCCAGTGACCTTCACCAACACCCCAACCCGTTAGCACAACTTCGTCGCCTGCTTTGTAGCGTGGATCATCAGATTGTGAAACCACACCTGAAAGGTCGATACCAGGAACCATAGGGAAGTTACGAACAATGCGCCCTTTACCTGTAATCGCCAAACCATCTTTGTAGTTCAAAGAAGAGTAGCTAACATCAATCTTCACGTTACCTTCTGGTAATTGAGACTCTTCAATTTGAGAAACTGACGCGATAGTTTTTTTGTCTTCTTGGTTTAGTACAAGTGCTTTAAACATGATCTGCTCCGTGGAGGAATATTAGGAAACTGAAGTAACTTTAGTTGAATCATCCGAGAAAAAATAATGAAACATCAACATTGAATATATGCGTTTTGTGCATAGATGTCAGAGTTGGTTTTTCTCTCGTTGAGTTCGCTGAACGCAACCGATGCATTGTTGGATGCCAAGTAATAAAAAGTGCAGCTATATAAATATAGCTGCACAAAAGATTACCCTTCAAGTATTACAGTCAGTAAACGCTATGGGCGTTCAAATACCGTTGCAATACCTTGGCCTAAACCAATACACATAGTCGCCAGGCCGTATTTCACGTCTTGGGCTTCCATCAGGTTGATTAGCGTCGTCGAGATACGAGAACCAGAACAGCCTAGTGGGTGACCAAGAGCAATGGCACCGCCGTTAAGGTTTACTTTCTCGTCAACCACATCCAGTAAACCTAGGTCTTTCGCACATGGAAGAGATTGAGCAGCAAACGCTTCGTTCAGCTCAATCACACCCATGTCTTCAATCGTTAAACCTGCACGCTTCAGCGCTTTTTGGGTTGCTGGTACTGGGCCATAACCCATGATTGAAGGATCGCAGCCAGCGATAGCCATAGACTTCACGCGAGCGCGAATCTTAAGGCCAAGTGCGTTGGCTTTCTCTTCGCTCATGATAAGCATTGCAGAAGCGCCATCAGACAGAGCTGATGAAGTACCTGCTGTTACTGTGCCGTTTGCTGGGTCAAACACCGGACGCAGCTGAGATAGGCCTTCAACTGTTGTCTCTGGACGAATGACTTCGTCGTAATCCAGAGTGAACAGAGAACCGTCTGCAGCGTGAGCTTCTGTCGGTAGGATTTCATTCTTGAAACGACCTTCAACAGTAGCTGCTTGAGCGCGAGCATGTGAGCGTGCTGCGAATGCGTCTTGGTCTTCACGGCTGATACCGTGCATTTTACCTAGCATCTCAGCCGTTAGACCCATCATGCCGGCCGCTTTTGCTACGTGTTTTGACATGCCAGGGTGAAAATCAACACCGTGGTTCATTGGTACGTGGCCCATGTGCTCCACACCACCAATCAGACAGATTTCAGCGTCACCAACCATGATAGAGCGGGTTGCATCATGCAGAGCTTGCATAGATGAACCACATAAACGGTTGACTGTTACCGCACCAATCTCAATCGGTAGACCAGCAAGCAAGGCAGCGTTACGTGCAACGTTGAAGCCTTGCTCTAGCGTTTGTTGTACACAGCCCCAGTAAATATCTTCAATTTCGACAGGGTTTACTTCTGGGTTGCGCTCTAAAATGCCTTTCATCAAATGTGCCGACAGATCTTCAGCACGAGTGTGACGGAAAGCTCCACCTTTGGAACGTCCCATTGGGGTACGAAGGCAATCAACAACAACTACATTTTTCATTTTGCTATTCCTTTTCCAAATGTGGGTTACAGAGAACTGGCTTGTTGGCTGTCGTAAAAGCTTTCGCCCTTCGCTGCCATATCAAGCAATAGTTGAGGAACTTGGTACATTGCACCTAAGTCTTGGTAGCCTTTCGCCATTTCAACGAAGTTACCAATACCCACACTGTCTAAGTAGCGGAATACGCCGCCTCGGAATGGAGGGAAGCCTAAACCGTAAACCAGTGCCATATCCGCTTCTTGCGGTGTCGCGATAATGCCCTCTTCTAGACAAAGCACTACTTCGTTGATCATTGGAATCATCACACGTTGGATAATTGTCTGGTCATCAAAGTCTTGCGGCTGTTGGCACACGTCAGCCAAGATAGGAAGAATCTCTTCAGAGAAGGTCTTCTTAGGACGACCGCGTTTGTCTACGCTGTATGTGTAGAAACCGCTGCCGTTCTTCTGGCCGTATTTTTCAGCGACATAAAGCGCGTCGATCGCATCACGACCTTCTTTGCCCATACGCTCTGGGAAACCTTGCGCCATTACGGCTTGTGCGTGGTGTGCTGTATCTAGGCCCACAACGTCTAGCAAGTATGCTGGGCCCATTGGCCAACCGAACTTACGCTCCATCACTTTATCGATCTTAGTGAAGTCAGCACCGTCGCGTAGCAACATGCTGAAACCGCCAAAGTAAGGGAAAAGTACACGGTTAACGAAGAAGCCTGGGCAGTCGTTAACAACGATAGGAGATTTACCCATCTTCGCAGCGTAAGCGACTACGCGATTGATTGTTTCTTCTGAAGTGTGCTCACCACGGATGATCTCAACCAAAGGCATGCGATGCACAGGGTTAAAGAAGTGCATGCCACAGAAGTTTTCTGGGCGCTTCAAAGATTTCGCTAATAGGTTGATTGGAATCGTTGAGGTGTTTGATGTAAGAACTGTATCTTCACCCACGAGACCTTCAACTTCACTCAGCACTGCTGCTTTTACTTTAGGGTTTTCTACAACGGCTTCCACAATCACATCTGATTGCTCAACACCTGCATAATGCAGACTTGGAGTAATAGAAGACAGAATGCCTGCCATCTTGAATCCATCTAGGCGACCGCGTGATAAGCGTTTATTCAACAGCTTAGAAGCTTCGTTCATACCAAGATCAAGAGACGCCTGTGCAATGTCTTTCATCATCACTGGCACGCCCTTCAATGCTGACTGGTAAGCAATACCGCCGCCCATGATGCCAGCACCAAGTACTGCAGCACGTTCAGTCGCTTTATTTGCAGATTTACCAGCCTGTTTTGCTAAGCCTTTAATATATTGGTCATTTAAGAACAGACCAACCAGTGCTTTCGCTTCTTCAGATTTTGCTAGCTTAACGAAGTGTTTACGTTCGATGTCGAGTGCTGCATCGCGATCGCTACGTGCTGCTTCTTCAATCGCAATCACAGAAGTAATTGGAGCTGGGTAGTGAGGCCCTGCTTTTTGAGCAACTAAGCCTTTAGCCATGGTAAAGCTCATCATCGCTTCGAGTTTGCTTAGCGAAAGCGCTGATGTTTTTTGTTTACGGCGTAATTGCCAGTCTAATTTTTCATTAGCAGCCAGAGAAACGGTGTTGATTGCCGATTCTAGTAACTGGTCTGTTTCAACAATCGCATCTAACAAGCCAACTTTAAGCGCTTCATCTGCACGGCATGCTTTGCCTTGTGTGATAATTTCCATTGCGCTGTCAGCACCGATAACACGAGGTAAGCGCACACAACCACCAAAACCAGGCATGATGCCAAGTTTGGTTTCAGGTAGGCCAATGCTGGTGGTCTTGTCACCGATACGGAAATCAGTAGCGAGTACACATTCACAGCCGCCGCCAAGGGCATGGCCACGCATCATTGAAAGAGTTGGGACAGGAAGGTCTTCGAGCTTGCTGAAGATTGAATTAGCGAATCTTAACCATTCATCAAGTTCTGCTTCTGGCTTAGCAAATAGGCCAAGAAATTCAGTGATGTCTGCGCCTACAATGAACGCGTCTTTGTTTGAAGTTAAGATTAAACCACGTAATCCAGCGTGAGCATTAAGAGCATCTAACGCTTTATCTAGTGATTCTAAAGTAGCAAGGTCGAGTTTGTTTACAGAGGCTGGTGCACAGAAGCTTAATTCCGCAATACCATCTTGTAATTCCTTTACCTGTAGGGTGTTAGCTTGGTAAATCATTGTCTATCTCCATGACATACAATCCACGATTGTTTGAGAGAATCTTGTTATCTTTCTATTATTGTAGAATACCTGGTAAGACCAGTTATCTTAGTCTGTACCTCTGCTTGATTAATTTCAATACATTTTTTAAACAATTGTTTAACATTGTGCGATAGCACAGATCCTCTAACCCTTATTATTCACGCGTGATACACTTCTCCGCTCTTATTTACTAAGTTAACGATATGAATGAACAGCCCTATTTAATACCGTCAGCGTCAGCTCTGTTTGAAGAAGAGATAAAAAAGAGCGTCTTTATTACGCACCTTGCTCATACACCAAGTATAGAAACTGCTAAACAATTCGTAGAGCAGGTAAAAAAAGAGCACTCTTCAGCACGACATAACTGCTGGGGGTTTGTGGCTGGGCGACCTGAAGACTCAATGCGATGGGGCTTTAGTGACGATGGTGAACCCTCTGGGACTGCTGGTAAGCCCATCTTGGCACAACTATCTGGGTCTGGTGTTGGCGAGTTAACGGCTGTGGTCACTCGTTATTCTGGTGGAATCAAGCTTGGTACCGGTGGTCTGGTTAAGGCTTATGGTGGTGGCGTGCAACAAGCTCTCAAGCTGCTTCAAACTATCGAGAAAAAAATAACCACAAAATTACGGCTAGAGTTAGACTATGGCTTTGTGCCGATCGCACAATCCATTATGGCTCAGCATCAGGCTGTTGAGGTCCAAGCGGATTATGGTGTTCAAGTTGAGCTTATTATTGAAATAGAGCTCCTTCAGGTAGATTCGTTTACCCAAACCATGATCAATAAAAGCGGTGCTAAGGCACTGGTAACGAAAGTCAAAGACAACTAGGAAGTGTGAAGCATTTCGCTTCGTTCAATAGCTCATGCAATTTCGCTCAATTATTCGAATCGTCGGATTATTATTAGCACTTTTTAGTGTATCAATGCTTGCTCCTGCGCTCGTCGCACTGATCTATCGAGATGGTGCGGGTGTGCCATTTGTGACGACCTTCTTCGTTCTCTTATTCTGTGGAGCAACTTGCTGGTTTCCAAACCGACGTTATAAGCATGAATTGAAAGCGCGCGATGGCTTTTTGATTGTTGTTCTGTTTTGGACGGTAATCGGTAGTGCGGGTGCGCTGCCGTTTTTGATCGCCGATAACCCCAATGTGTCGGTAACCGATGCTTTCTTCGAATCCTTCTCTGCATTAACTACCACCGGCGCGACTGTGATTGTTGGCCTTGATGATCTGCCTAAGGCGATTCTGTTTTACCGTCAGTTCCTACAATGGTTCGGTGGTATGGGTATCATCGTATTAGCGGTAGCCATCCTCCCTGTTCTGGGTATCGGTGGTATGCAGCTATATCGTGCTGAAATCCCGGGTCCAGTAAAAGATAGTAAGATGACTCCGCGTATTGCTGAAACGGCAAAAGCGCTTTGGTACATCTATCTGAGTCTAACGATTGCTTGTGCAGTAGCGTTTTGGCTTGCTGGGATGAGCTTCTTTGATGCCATCAGTCATAGTTTCTCTACTATTGCGATTGGTGGCTTCTCTACTCACGATGCGAGCATGGGGTATTTCAATAGCCCTGCGATCAACATGATTACAGTCGTGTTCCTTCTTATATCCGCATGTAACTATTCGCTTCACTTTGCTGCGTTTGCTTCTGGTGGTGTACATCCTAAGTATTACTGGAAAGACCCTGAATTCCGCGCCTTTATCTTTATTCAGGCGGTCTTGTTCTTAGTTTGTTTCTTATTACTGCTTAATCACCACTCTTATGACTCGTATTACGATGCCTTTGATCAAGCCTTGTTCCAAACAGTATCTATATCTACGACAGCAGGCTTCACCACTACTGGTTTCTCCGAGTGGCCATTGTTCTTACCTGTTCTGCTTCTGTTCTCTTCTTTTATAGGGGGCTGTGCAGGTTCAACGGGCGGTGGTATGAAAGTCATTCGAATCTTACTGCTTACTCTGCAAGGTGCTCGTGAAATGAAGCGTCTTGTTCACCCTCGTGCTGTCTATACCATCAAGGTTGGCGGTTCTGCACTGCCACAACGTGTTGTTGATGCAGTTTGGGGTTTCTTCTCTGCTTATGCCTTGGTTTTTGTGGTTTGTATGTTGGCTCTTATTGCAACCGGTATGGATGAGCTGAGTGCTTTCTCTGCCGTAGCGGCAACATTGAATAACCTTGGCCCGGGCTTGGGTGAAGTGGCAATGCACTTCGGCGATGTGAATGACAAGGCTAAGTGGGTGTTGATCGTATCTATGCTGTTTGGTCGTTTAGAGATATTCACCTTATTAATTTTATTGACCCCTACGTTTTGGCGTAGCTAAGGACAACATTGTGGCAAAAGCTCTATTTTTGTATTCAAGCCGTGAAGGGCAGACCAAGAAAATCTTGAACTATATAAAAGAAGAAATGAATGAGTTCGAATGTGAGCTTCAAGATCTGCACACTATTACTAGTGTCGACTTTGCTCAATACGACAGAGTTTTGATTGGCGCATCTATTCGTTATGGCCACCTTAATAAGAAGCTATATCAGTTCATTGATGCCAACCTTGCTCAGCTGCAATCAAACAAGGTCGCTTTCTTCTGCGTTAACTTAACGGCTCGTAAAGAAGACCAAGGTAAAGATACCCCTGAAGGTAGCGCTTATATTAAGAAGTTTCTTCTTAAGTCACCGTGGCAGCCAACTTTGATCGGTGTATTCGCGGGGGCTCTCTATTACCCACGTTATAACTGGTTCGATAAAACCATGATTCGCTTCATTATGAATATGACAGGTGGAGAAACGGATACAACCAAGGAAGTTGAGTACACAAACTGGGAAAAAGTCTCTTTATTCTCTAAGAAACTACAAGAGATGTAAGAGAAAAGCCTACTTTTGAGGCGTTTTGAGTTCTTTTTAATCGAACGAATAAAAAAACG
>NZ_JALNTS010000012.1:0-118001 GCF_023161725.1 Vibrio sp. 1CM24A | reverse complement strand
ATTTTAGCTCACGGCTATATTTGGACATAAAAAGACCCCCAATAATTGGTGTCCAACTATTGGGGGTCAGTTCATTATACGGTGGCTTTTTATTAATAGTGGTTACTAAAAATTAACCATACTTATTAATGAATGCGATAACATTCTTGTTACTCAGTAATTCGATCTTGTCGATAGTCAGTACGCAATAGCGGTAGTTTTTGTTTTTGAAGGTAATGTTCGACTTTTCTTCTGTTGGTTCTGAAAACTTCCATATTTCAAATCCGATGTTCTTCATAAGTTCCAATGCACTTGGGTTCTTAATGATCATGGAATACTTTTTAATCTTAGTATTTCTTGCAAGAAGCTTCATATCGGAAATTAGGTTCGCAATAGATTGTTCGCGCTTCTCAGAGTGACCGCTAACCACAATGTAATTTAAGTTCTGGTTAGAATCTAAAGAGCAAGCTTGCTTAATATGTAGATGCTTATTTTGGTATTGCTCGAACACCTCTTCGTTGAAGAAAAAACCTAGGCTATGACTAACAATATCGCCATTTACATCGACCATTTTTCTGCCATGCGCCTTTTTTTCACTGCAATAGAGAAACAGATCGATAGTATCAAGGGCTGAAGGATCCATCTTTGTATATTGCGAAATCAGCTTTATTCTATCTATTACTGCTTTGTCATTCTGATCTGTCATTAGTGGCATGATCTGACAGTCGCAGCCTTCTTCTATTTCCCCTTTAGTGATAGACGATATTCGGCTTTGAAACGAAAAGAACCTCTCACGAAGGAAGTCTTCAAGTAGTGCACTGTCTTCGTTATCTTCTGAATCAAAGGATTTCAACGTTGTATACAAGTCCAGACCAAGGCAGTCCAATAGCTTTAGGGCTTTGTAATTACTTGGCTTTACTTTGCTATTTTCCCATCGATTTATCGTTACGACATCTACAGAGCTGAATTCATCATCTAAGTGATTAATGTATGCCGCAAAATCCTTTTGCGTTAACTTCAATTTCTTGCGCGCGTCGCGCAGTAATTGCGGAAATTTCTTCATGGTAGAATATTCATCTTTGATTAGTGACATTACGTTCCGATTCGTCAGGTAGTCTATTTTATCAATCGTTAATATACAGTAGCTATAATGTTTATTTTTGAATGTGATATTACATTTTTTAGCAGAAGGTTCTGAAAATTTAAATACTTCAAACCCCACGCCCTTCAAGAGTTTCATCATATTGGGATCTTTTACTAAAACAGAATATTTTTTAATGTTTTTGTTCTGAGAAAGTAACTTTATATCTGAAACTATATGCTCAATAACATGATCTTTTGTCTCTGAGTGTGAGCTTATATTAAAATAATTTATGCTTTTGCTTGAATTTAAAGAGCAGGCTATTCTTAGATCTAGCTCTTGAGTTTTTAATGTCTCAAATTGATGGTCTTCAAAGAAAAAGCCTACGTTGTGACTCACAATGTCGCCATCAACATTGATCAACTTGTGACCATGTGCTTTTTTCTCACAGTAGTAGAGATATAAATCAATTTGGTCCAGTGGCGAAATATCAACTTTTGTGAATTTAGAAAGTAGTTTGATTCTGTCGATAACGCCAGTGTCACACGGCTCTGACATTAAAGGCAGTGACTTAAAGTTGCGTTTGCCTTGTTGTTGATTCAGGCCTGATAGAGCTGAAATTCTACTTTGAAATGAGCCATAGGATTCGTTTAAAAACAGTTCGATTAACGTGTCTTTTTGTTCGGACTTAAAGCTCTTTATTGTCTCAAACAAATCTCCGCCAAGGTACTGTAAGATCTTGAGTGCTTTGTATGTACTAGGCTTTACCTTACTGTTTTCCCAACGATTTATCGTTACGACGTCAACCGCATTAAACTCGTCGTCCAGCTGATTTAAGTAGGTTGCAAACTCTGTTTGCGTAAATTGAAGTTCCTTTCTGAAGTTACGTAACAACTGTGAAAACTCACTCATTAAAACATTAACCTTCTGATAATTAACTCAATGTCTTGATTCTAATTTAGACATCAGACTCTCTATTTAACATCTTCAGTAATTTGTTTTTTACGGATGTTAATTGTTCGGATTATTTGAACTGTATGTTGCGCATGTCCCTAACAGGCTGAGTGCCAAATTAGTGACGTCAAATCTATGGCTTTTTGCCTAGACGCTTGTCAATCTACTGTGAAGTGCGCGTTAATGTTCAGATACAATCTTGCCTTTTTCTTATCCATTCTGCTGTTTCCATTCGTCTCCTATGCGGGCACAACGGGTCTTGTTATGGATCTGTCTGTTGACAGTGCGTCTTACGACAACGACCAAGAGGTGGCTTATACGCTTGTTTTAACGAATGAGTCGGATAAAGCTATCGCTGAGTTGGACGTTAAAGATGAGCTGTTAAATATCTTAACGACAGATGATCAAGGAAATAATGTTAACGCGTTCTCGCAAGTTTCGACTCAAGCGCAATCCTCCTTCCTGTCATCTCCAGGTGATTACAGTCGCTTCGGAAACTTAGATGCATCAGGTGTGCGTATTGCGGCTGGTGGGTCGGTGACCTATATCATGGTCGCCACCGTTTCTGCCGACGCAGCTGGTACGATTGATAACGTCGCAAGTGCGAGCACGGGATTGTTGGATGCTGTTGAATCAAATACAGAATCCATTCAGCGTGGCGTGTATCAACATGATGTTGTTGTTTCGGTCGATAAGGCGAACTATCAACTCAATAACAAACTCACCTATAAGATTAAGGTTTCGAACACTGGCGATACGTTTATTCAGACGCTCGACGTTCAAGATGTCCTTTCAGACATAAAGGCACTCAATATTGAAGGGGCTTTGCAACAAGCCTTTACTGACAACGTTAACTCAGTCAGCAAGGTTGAAGGCAGCAAGAGCGAACCAGGCACCTTCGCCGAATCAGGGGACTTATCAGTAAGTGGTGCGTCGATTGATATTGGCGGGTCTGTGACTTACGAAATTCAAGCAACTGTTGCCGACAATTTAGTCGGCGACATTGTTAATGACGACATAACTGCTGAAACACGCGATGACTTGGTTACAGTTGATGAGGTTATCACTCCACCCACTGAGCCTAGTATCACCCTGACACATACCTTGAACCAATCGGATAACTACCTAGTCGACGATGAGTTTTCCTATACGGTCACGGTTGCTAACCAAACAAACACTGGTATCGCGTACCATTATTCTGTTCAGCAGTTTCTTGCGGATCTTGAAACCGATCTAGGTAACGATGTCAGCAACGAAAAGAACGCAACTGACAAGGTTGGTAATCCTTACGATTTTTGGACCAATGAAGTGACCTCAATCGGTTCTAATAGCCTTTCAGAACTCAATGCATCTGGAAAGGAGTCCAACAAGTCACTAGAAGACAAAGTGTCTATCTATCCCGGTGAGCAGATTGTTTATTCCGTTGTGGTGGACGTTAGCCCTGTGTCTATTGGTCAAATTCCCCAAGTTGCTGCCCGAGTGGTTGATGCTGATGGCCTCGCGGATTCTGGCGATGCTTTAGCTAATATTCTTGATTCTAAAGACGTTCTGACAACGTCATCAAGTCAAATTACACGTAATAAGAACACCACAGATACTACTTATGTCCCGGGGATAGCCGGTGATAACGAAGTGGTTTATGACATTGTTATTTCTAACAAGGACACAGAGTTTTTCGCCAACGATATTGAAGTTATCGATAAATTTGCTTGTATCGTGACAGAGCAAGCGGATGGCTCTAACGCTTCAGCATTTTCCGAGTGGAAGCTTGAAGTCGCTGATAGAAGTGGTGATGGATCGAATTATGGTTCATTTAATTACAATACTTGGACAACAAACGACATCAATTTGAAAGTCGACCTCGCACCTGAAGGCTACGTTCATTATAAGCTGACCGCAAAAGTAGCAGACACTAGTGTGGGTCAGATTGTTGATGATGGTACCGATGCGGGTTTGTGTTTAGGGGATAACTTAGGCGAGTCGGGCTCTGGCGTTCAAATGCCAAACTCGAAATTAAAAGTCCAAAAGGAAGTGGATTCTCGTTACTACTCAGCTGGCGGTACCCTGAACTACGACATCACGGTAGAGAATAACGGTGACGGCTACGCGATTGATGTACCGGTTTATGATGATTTAGTCTCTGTCATGACTCAGTCGATTAACGATACACCGACTAAAGCATATTTGAGCTGGGTTATTACTGCGAAATCCTATGCCTCTGACGGCTCAATTTCGACAAACAGTGATCCCGGCTTTACTGGTCAAATTGAAGGTAATCAAAGCAATAAACTTATCCTAGACGAGAAGGCTAAGTTGGCCCCACACGATAAGATTGTTTATAGCATTGCGGCGATCGTAAACCCCATTGCCGATGATGAAATCCGTAATGAAGTGACGGTCGACAGCGTGCTTTATTCCGACAGAGGCTCATACCCACGAGATTACTACTTAGTATTGGATAAGCGTGTTGATGGTCATAACGAACAAAACGCGTATACCGACACCACCAATACTGTCACTTATACGATCAGCATTACCAACCCAGCAGGGAACGGCTTCGCTTCTAACATCAATGTCAAAGATGAAATCAGCACCATAGAAGCTGAGCTCCTTCACGAGCCGGGTGAAACCAAGCCCGTGTTCTCATCGTGGACGATCAGTGCAGAAAGAGAGGCAGACTCTCCGTGGGTGAAAGCTGTGACTGACCCTGGATCGTTCTCGGATAACAATGATCTGGATGCCACCGCTCAGATCCCGCCAGGTGCCACGATTACTTATACCATTGTTGGGACACTCGATCGCACTGTAGACAGTGAGATTCTTTGGGGAGCATTCACCAATACCGCAACAGTGACGGGACCTGATACTAACTTATCGGATACGGTACGTACCTATCCTAGCGAACCGAATCTTGTAGTCGCTAAGACCGCTCAAAATACCGACTTTGTTGTAGGTGAGCGCGCTACATTCGATATTTATATCTATAATCGCGGCATTGGTTACGCGAATGACGCAACGGTACAAGATAGCATTTCAGCGCTTAATTTCTTTGATAGCTGGACAATTGTAGGTTCGACCAATACAGATAAACCGGGTTCTCGTTACGGTGACATTGCTAACGATACAGACATTGATACCGATGTTGATATCACTCCCGGAGGTTGGGTTCACTATGAGGTGAGCGGTATTGTTAAGTCTGACTATGAAGAAGAACAAGTATCGAACCGTGTTGATGTTTACGATCCTATTACAGACCGTGACCACAGCTCTTCCGCTCAAATAGATAACTCACACAGTACCTATGACATCAATGTTTCACTAGCTAAAACGACTGATGTTGTCCGTTACACACCGGGTGAAGACCTCACCTATACCATCGTTATTGGCAATAACAGCGACACTGATGAGACCGATCTTATCTTCATGGATCGCTTGAGTGAGATCACTACTACGCTAGCGAATGATAAAGATGGTGAAGTAGAAGATGTTCTTAATCAAAACCCGTTTGACTATTGGTCTGTTGATACTGGCTCTGGTTTCGGCCCTCAAACGACTGAAGATGTGGAGTTCCCAGTTTCAATTCCGGCCAAAGACTTTGTCACGGTGCGTATTAAGGCGCATGTCAAAGACAATGCGGTATCTAACGGTGTCGCTGACAGAGACGGCGGCATAATCCGCAACGAAGCAGTGCTGATTCATGACGATAATGCCGGTTGTACTGACGATTGTGAGTATGCGAAACGTGCCGTGGCTGAAAACCATCAAGTGCATAACAGTGGCGGCGTAGTTCGTACAACCAATATTAATCGTTACTCCCCGGGCGATCAGTTGACCTATACCATCAAGTACAACTCTCAAGATGGACACGGTTATCGAAATAACGTTGACGTTAACGAACTGATTAACGACATATCAGTGGAGCTACAAGATGGCAATTCAGGTAATCCATTTTTCGATGATTCGGTAGGTTCAAACAAGTTTACGGTGGCAGTTGCTAAGAGCGACCCTGCGAACGTGGGTACAACCGATGGTACCAAAGACGGTGATGTTGCGAACGATACTGACATCGTAACCTCGATTGATATCGATGCTGGCGAAGACGTGACTTACACAGTAACAGGTACAGTAAGACCGGATGCGGTCGGTGATATTCATTACCGAGATACTGTAGTGATTCCCGATGACTACCATTTAGATTTTGATAAAACCACCGATGAAGTGGTGTACGAGCCAGCTCAAACTGTGACCTATCACTTAGTGATTGAGAATGACGGCAAAGGTAACGCTCACGATATTCCAATCGTCGATAACCTGGAAGACGTTACGGTCAGCTTAGTGGATGGTAATACAGGGCCAGCGTATTCAGATTGGACCATCACATCGATCGCAACTGGAACCGATTCTGAGTATGTGGATGCGGGCGCAGGTGCTGGCAATGTTTACTCATCAACCAACAGTAACTTAAATGTTGAAGCCGATATTCCGATGGGCGCTAAGCTTGAGTATCAAGTTGTCGCGACCATCAATGACAAAGCTAATGGCGATGTGGTCAACGTTCTAACCGTCGATGGCGACACGATATCTCATGATATTCAGCAAGAAGCCCGTAAAGTCGATTTTGAAAAGAACATTCTGGCGTACTACGACACGGATGGTAATGAGCTGGTTGGCGCAACCAATTACATGCCAGGTGGCTACGTCGAATATGAAATCTTAATTGAGAACATTGCGAGCGCCCACGTTGATGATATGAGCTTGCGTGATGACATCGACCAAATTAACACTCAGTACTTTGATGGAACGCGTGGCCCTGCATTTGATAGCTGGACGATTGAAACATTCACTGATGGCTCAGGTATTTCCAACCCAGATGTTGATAACTCAATCCAAGATAATAAGCCGATTGATACTCACTTCGATATCTCGGCAGACAACTTTGGCCGAGCTGCATCGTCAGCGTTTGTCCGCTATGTCATAAAAGCCAAGATCAGTCCGAAAGCGGTAGGATCTTTTACTAATAAAGCTTTCATCGATGAAGACAATGGTAATGAACTGATCGCGGTATCACCACCATCAACGATGGCGGATCCTGAAGTCACGTTCTCTAAAAAAGCGTTTTATGATGCAGGCTTCTCTTCGCAAAAAACTGAATACTCTCAAGCTTCTGGTGAGAGTGAGGTTTATTACCGCGTTGAGATTAAGAATGCGGGTGATGGTATTGAATATGGTTCTCGCCTAGAAGATGCGATTTCGGAAATTCAAACTCGTATTGCAGAAGACAGCACAACTTCTGGTAGTGATCCTGCCGGCCAACCGTTCTTGGCTGGCTGGGAAGTTAGCTTAGATAAAACGGCGGCGACAGGCTCTATTACCGACGCGATTGACTTTGTTCCGGGCAATAACATCGATATTGATAATGAAATTGTTATCGCGCCTCAAGAAAGCCTAACGTTCACTATTCATGCTCACATTCGTGAAGATGCATTGGGTGACATTCAAAATAAAGCGACGTACGACGGTAGTGCTCGAACAGCGAATTTAATGCCGCTTGAAAATAATACCAGTGTTGAAAAACGTGTGGTGTCGATCAACGGCACCCCGTTCAGTGATGGTGATACCTATCTTCCGGGTGACGAAGTTGAGTATGAATTTGTAGTCACAAACCCTGAAAACGGTTGGGCGAATGATATTCAGATCAAAGACACGGTAAAGGATATTCAAGTTGAGGTTATTGGTGGAACAATGGAATCTGCCTTTGTTTCGGGCTATATCACTCATGAAGTCAGCAATGGTATTGATGCCAACATTGATACTTATGTACCAAGCTATAACACCAACGGCAACCTTGATATTGAAACCGATATTGCCGCGGGAGAAGTGCTGACCTTTAACTTAACAGGTATCGTTCGTGACGACGCCTTGGGTACGATTGATGCGAACCGAGTGACCGCAGGAAGTGACTCTGCAACATCGCAAGTGATCCCCCCTAAAGATGCTGAGCTCGATTACTTCAAAACCTTGGCTTATACCGATGGTGAATCGGCAGGGTGTTCTGTTCCTTCAATCGATGGCAGCGGTTGTACTTACGCACCACGTGGTGATGTTGAGTATCAAGTTACGTTAGAGAACACTGGCGATAGCATCGCAAATGACGTGAGTGTTATCGATGCGATTCACACCATCAAAACTGAAGATGGTGATGATGCGTTCTCTAGTTGGACAACGGCTATTGCGGTTGAACCTGTTGGCACTTACGACGTGCAAGGTAACTACAACGGCAGCGTACCATTGAATGCAACTGTCGATCTTCGTCCTGGTGAGCGTATTGTATTTGACGTGAAAGGCACCGTGTCGACTTCAGCGACAGGCACTATTACCAACACGGCGCAAGTGAACGGTGATAACACCAACGACATCGTACTTGATCCGGGGCGCTCGAATATCCTGATTGATAAATGGACGGATACGCCTGAGTACGTGCCGGGCGGTACTGTGAATTACTACATCGGCATCACCAACGACGATGTGGATTCTGGCCTGTTTTCGATTCGTGACATCATTAGTGGTTTTGAAGTCGAAACTGTCGATGGCTCAATGAAAACGGCACTGACAGAATGGACGGTTGATTACGATGTGCTTTATAACTCGGCGCCGTCAGACCCTGACGCTAATGATTTTTCAGAATTAGATAAGCTAGTTGGTCAAAACAGTCCAGACATCGATTTACCTGCCGAATCTATCAAGATGGCAGGGCGTGACGATGCCGGTACGGGTGGTGGTGATAAGTACACAGCTGTCCGTATTCACGTTCAAGGTAAGGTTCGTGATGACGCGATTGGGCGCTTTACCAATACGGCTTACCTTCGACATGGTTTGGACGATTCGAAGATTGCTCGCTTACGAGAAGGCTTTATCACGCCGAAGTCGGGTCAATTGGTGTTAACCAAAGAGACGACGCCAATTTCAGAACCTGATGCCAAATACCAACCGGGTCAACCAATCTCATACAAGATCACTGTGGCTAACACGGGTGAAGGTTACCTTGTGGATCAAGTTCTAACCGATCGTATCGACACCATCATGACAGAGGTGGCTAACAGCCCAGATCAAGAACAAGCGTTGACCGGTAATTGGGTCATTAGTGACGAACAGCTTGATGGCAGTGGCGATCCAGCACTGAACGCTCGCAAAGATGTAGTTAATAACGCGCAGGGTTATAGTGCGACTTACAGCATTCACCCGGGTGACAGTTATGCATTTGTCGTGACCAACACTGTTAATGATAAAGCCAAAGGCGAGATCACTAACGTCGTTAAAGTTGATAGCGACGACGGTGAGCACTCTGCAGACGCGACCTACATTCCAGAAGATGCGCAAGTTGAGATCACTAAAGACGTCGATAAAGCAGAGTACCTTCCGGGAGAGGCGCTTCAGTACACCGTGACCGTTAAGAATAACGGCTTAGGTTGGGCTGAAGGTGTTGCTATTGAAGATGCGCTGAAGTCGGTTGAAACCACGATCGCAGGCGGTACGACTGAGCAAGCTTTTGACCCTGCTTCAATCCAAATATCTGCGGTATCGACAACGGGTGAAACCCCAGTACCGGATGTAACCAGTGGTGAAGACCTTAATGAGACGCTCGATATTGCGCCTCAAGATAGCATTGTTTTCACGATTCAAGTGACGACTAATCCGTTGGCGACAGGCGATATCACTAACATCGCATCAGCGACCTTTGACGGCACAACATTTGATGACAGTGCTACCAGTACACCAGTGTTGGCGACGGTTTCGGTCAAGAAGACGGTTGATACGCCATCGTATGAAGTAACCAAGCTGATTAACTACGACATCACCGTAACCAACAGCTCTGATGCGTTTGCATCTGGTGTTCAACTTCAAGACATCATCAGTGACATTCAAGTCGACACGACTGCGGATAAACAAGAGTCGGCATTCCTACTATGGGAAGTGAGCTTTGACGCCTCGGATGATCGATCTGTTGTCACTCCAAAGACGTTCGACTTGAGTGAAGACATCGATGCGAGTATGGATGTTGCGCCACAGAGCACAGTAACCTTCCACGTTAAGGCGTTAATTCGCACGACAGCGATTGGTGATATCAGCAATACGGCCACCATCACTTACAACGGCGCCCCACAAGACTCTGTAGTGACTATCACACCGAAAGAGGCGGAGTTTGTTGCGACGAAAACCAACGTGCAAACCGAATATGAGCCGGGTGGTGAGCTTGAGTTCCTGATCACCATTGAAAACACCTCGAACAACTACATCAGTGACTTGAGTGTTGTTGATGATATGGAGTCGATTGAGGTCGCATACTACAACGGTTCGACAGGACCTGCTTTTGTGGCTGGTTCCACCTCTTTGGTTGTCGATTCAACCACAATAGGTACCACTACCGAGCAAGTTAGCCCGACGGAGTACAACGTAGATATCGCGCCGCACGGCACAGTTGTGTTCCGCTCAAAAGGCACCGTAGTCGATACCGCGACCGGACACATCATTAATACTGCGCAAGTAGACGGCGGCGATGTTATCAGTCCTCCAGTTCAAACAGTTGCGGCTGTGGTTCAAGCTGAGCTGTTTACCGATGCCCCGTATTACGTTCCAGGTGAGCAGGTTGAGTATCACTTAGTGGTGCAAAACATAGGCCGTGGTATAGCCAAAGATGTGGCGCTTTACACCCAGTTCTCTGAATCAATGGGTGATCATATTGATGGTGATTTTAGTAATGCGTTTGATAAATGGACACTAACGGCTACATCAGAAGGGGCTGAAACTCAACCGGGCACCTTTGCTAACGACAAAGACCTGTTCACCTTGGTCGACATCGCACCGGGCGGCAAGATTGATTACACGTTCACATTGACGGTCAACGAAGACATGCTGACTAATATCGATGTGCTTGGTTACTACCTCGATTTAACTGGTAGCCCAGCGATGCGCGCTCGTTCTAAGGGCATGTTAGCGTCTGAAACCTCTATGCAGGCAGTAGCAGACCAAGTATCTGCTTTGGATTTGCCGCCAGTGGGTGCTGATCTGGTTGTTGAAAAACGTTCAGATAAACCTGAATACACCGAAGATGATGACAGTGTCACTTATTACTTAGCCGTGACCAACAACGGTCAAGGTAACGCGGCCAATGTTCGTCTAACCGATGAGATCAGTGAGCTACAAAACAGCACTGCTAATAAAGTCTTTACCGATTGGACAATTGAAGGTGTGGAAGTCGACGACTCGGGCGTGGTTATTCAGCGTCATACTTTCCCGCCGAATAAAGACTTAGACACCACCGTTAACCTGAAATCCAACAAACGAAATGCTTACGCGTTTGAGGTCGTGGGTACATTAGGTAAAGGTTTAGATGACGACATCACCAATACCTTTACGGCGACTGAATCTGACGGTACTGAAACCAGCGACAGCGTAACTACTCACATCAAGAAGATTCCAGATAACTCTGGGGAGTTGGAGCTAACCAAGTCTGCGCTGCAAGATACCGCGCAAGTGGGTGATGCGGTTGAGTATGAGATCATCGTTGAGAACAACAATGAATCTTACTTTAAGAACGTGACTGTGGAAGACCGTTACCCAGGTGGTCTGAAATACATCGTGGATACATCAGAAGTTGTGCTAAGCGGCATTGATGGTGAGTTTGGTACAGAAGACGATCAGGTTATCTATCAAGAGCCATCAGACACGGGCAAGTTAATGTTCACATCGTTGAACTTTGATCCGGGCGAGAAGCTGCGTATTCGTTATTTATTACGTGTATCGGTAGGTGCCACCTTTGGTGATTACATCAACACAGCTGTCGCTAAAGTGGATGGGTTGGCGGTATCCAATGAAGACACAGCCAAAGTGACGGTTGAACCGGACAAGGTATTCGATACTTCTTCGATCATTGGCAAGGTTTTTGAAGATCACAACAAAGATGGATTCCAAGCTGATGCAACCGCGTTTGATGTTGAGCTAACTGCGAACTTAGCAACACAAGGCTACATCGCTGATTCGACGCACATCATCCGTGATGGTCTGGATGTCGCAATTCAAGATGGTGCGATAACCACTGCACTTGAGCAAGGCTTGGATCTTGGTGACCTTTGGGGTCATTCCGTGAACCGAACACTGCCAGAAACCAGCAAAGTGGTTATTCAATTTAAAACTCGCACACAGCAGAGCTTTGATTTCTACGTCACGACTGATGCGGGTTCTCGTATCGAGTTCGACGCACAAGGTCAGATTCAGTTTAAACATGAATCGGACAAGAAAAAGGGACTGAGCGCGGAAAACCTCAATGTAACCAGAAACCTATATCGCGATGGCGAGGATTACCTTTGGGAAATCGTTATCGAGAACAAAGGTATCTACGAAGATGGTATTCCGGGCGTTAAGTTGATGACGGTTGAGGGAATCGTTATTTACACAGACCAGTACGGTCGTTACCACGTGCCCGACCAATGGGTACTCAATAAGAAAGGTAAGAACTTCCTAGTGAAGTTGGACACTGATTCGCTCTCCACCTCCATGGAAGTGGTAAGCGAAAACCCGAAAGTGTTGCGAATTACCCCGAACAAGCTCACCAAGTTCAACTTTAGCGTTCATCGCAAAGACCAACAAAGTGAACAGAAGTAAGCCATTGGAACCGTATCTGGAAATTGTATGAAAGTATTTAGTAAGTCTCGTTTAGCGACGTGTGTGTTAACGGCCATTCCTGTGATGGCGGTAGCGAAAGACACAGGTAAGCTTGAAAAACTCGGTTCTGAGACGACTGGCATTGAAATCACTAAGCCGAACCAAGACCAAGACAGTTCGCGTATTTACCTAGAACAAGGTGCTATTTGGGCAAGCCGTGACATCACTCGCTTTGACCCAGTGCTCGACGTCAGTGTTAGCGATGAATTAGAAGTCGAGCAGGGGACATTACGAGACAGCGTAGGTTTCACCATTACCACCAACTATGGTTACTACATCAAAAAGTATCAGTTGGAAGTGTACCGCGTGGGTGACTTTGGCTTGTCTGAGCCAATCGCTGTGCTTGAAGGCGATAAACTGGCGAACGACTCTGACATCAATTGGGATGGTCAAACCGATGTTGACTATCAGTTTAATGTCGGTGAGCAGCTGATGTTCCGCCTAAAAGCGTGGGACAAAGATGGCAACATGGATGTGACCACCGTTGGTGTGACTGACTTAGTCAAGCCGGACTCTGAAGTCGAGATCGATCGAAACGATAACGACGATGAAGAGAGCAAAGATAAAAGCTACGGCCAAGCTAAGTTGATGCGTCACAACATCCCGACCAATGCGGGCTTAGCGAAATTCATCGGTACCGGCTTAAAGGGCGTAGATAAAGTCATCATCGGTGAAGACGAATTTGATGTCGAAGATGGCAACTTATACGCAGAGCAGTACTTACCTACAGACTCCTACATTTTCCCTACCAAGGTTGTGTTTGATAACGGTGATGAACGTCGTTACAAGCTTTACGTTCGTATTCCAGATACGTACTACGCACAAACCGGCTTGGCTGATCTTTATGTTGGTAAGAATAATGTGTCTGGTAATAGCGATGCATTAAGTGTCGATGACCAGTACCAAGATGACATCTATAACCAAGGTCGTTTAGCGTACTTTGGTCAGGGTAAATTTGGTGACAAGCTTCGCGTGACCACTCACTTCGATACTCGAGAAAGTGAGATAAAGGATATGTTCAAACATCCGTTCGCCTCCGACGATTCGGATGTGTTCGATATCCTTGAAGACGACGATGAGCTTTATTACGGCAACTATGGCGATAGCTCAAACATCGAAAAAGTGGTCAACACCAAGGGCAAGGTTTACCTCAATGTTGAATACGATAAGTCTCAATACTTGTGGGGTAACTACAACACGGGTTTAACAGGCACCGAGAACAACGATTACAACCGTAGCCTCTATGGTTTCAAAGCCGATTATCGCACTCGCGACACCACGCAGTATGGTGAAGATCGTTTGAACGTGGTCGGTTTTACCGCAGAAGCAGATTCGTTGTATGCACACGATGAGTTCTTGGGCACAGGCGGCTCTCTGTACTTCCTTCGTCACGGTGAAGCGGTACCGGGAAGTGACAAAGTTTACGTCAAAGTAAAAGATGAATCTGGCCTAGTGCAGAATGAAATCCCACTTGAGCCGGGCGTCGACTATGACTTTGACCCGTACCAAGGTCGAATTATTTTGACCAAGCCACTCGATAACATTCTATCCGACAGCTTTGGTAGCGTGATAGAAAACGGAGACGACTACGAAAACTTTCTGGTTGTTGACTATGAGTACGTCCCACAAGGTTCAGACTCATTGGACGCGATGTCTTACGGTGGTCGTGCCAAAGGCTGGATCAACGATTACATTGGCGTTGGCGTGACGTACGCGACCCAAGAGAAAGACAACCAAGACTACGAGTCTTACGGCACAGACTTAACGCTACGTGCCACTGAAGGAACCTACATTAAAGCTGAGTTTGCGCATAGTGAAGGCAGGCAAACCGAGTCGAATTTCGTCTCTACTGATGGTGGTTTAACCTTTACGCCGATTGGCGACACATTGGAAGACCGCGAGGGTGATAGTGTCCAAATCACTGCTGTCACCAGCCTTTATGACCTTGCCCCAACCATCTTTGGTGCCGTTGGTAATGACTTGAAACTTTGGTATCGAGACAAAGACTCGGGATACAGCTACGCGAGCAGCAGCGATGATTTAGAGCAAGAGGCATACGGTGCCGAACTTCGTTTACAAGCCACCGATCGCTTGGCAGTTCTCTCTCGCTTCTCGACCAATGAAGAGCGCGATGTCGATGGTAATCTAGAAACAGATACTGAAACGATTGAGATCGAGACTCAAGTTAAAATCACCGAGCACATCAAAGTTTCGGCGGCAGGGCAACAAACTGAAGAGCTTAACCAAAACGACGAGCACAGCGATGCGACCTTAGCAGGTGTGCGTTTGGAATACATGTGGGACAGTGAGAACAGCGTTTACGTCAAAGGGCAAAAGACCGTCGATCAGTCGGATGACTATGATGAAAACGACAGCGCGTCGATTGGTGCTGAATTCCAAGTGTTGGAAGACTTGTCTCTTGGCGGTGAATACACCGATGGCGACCGAGGCCAAGTAGCAGAAGCTACCGTGACTTACGATGTATCCGATGAACACTCAACCTACGTAACTTATGTAGATGATAACTACGAAGGCCAAAACAACGTGATTGTTGGTCAGCGTGCAGACCTCACCAGCAGTGTCGACTTTTACCAAGAGAACCAGTTTGTTGATGAAAACGACGGTCATGGCCGTATCGACTCGTACGGCTTTGGTTACGACGTGACGGAAGATGTCGAGATGGGGATCGGTTATCAACTTGGGGAAATTGAAGATGACCAGAATATCACCACAGAGCGTGAATCTATTAGCTTCAATGCTTCAATTGACCTAGATGACATCACCCTAAGCCACAAATTTGAATACCGAGTAGATAAGAGTGAAGACGATCCAGACATCGCTCAGCGAGAACTGCAACAAATCGTGACCACCAACCGTTATACGCATCACTTAACGGAAGAGTACACGCTATTTGGTAAGTACAACTACTCCATCACTGAAAGCGAAACCACGGGCGAAACCATAGCGCAATTTACTGAAGCCACTGGCGGCCTTGCGTATCGTCCGATCTACAAAGATCGACTCAATTTACTGAGCCGCTACACGTATATTGCAGATTTCGATCAACTGGATCGCGATGTGGATTATCAAGACGAAACCAGTCAGATCATTGAAGTTGAAGCGATCTATTCGATCGACCAACACTGGGACGTCGGTACTAAGTACGCCCATAAAGACAAACAACAAGCTTTTGAACGAGCATCTGGTTCGAATGAGCTGGTTAAAAGCGATATCGACCTATACGGATTAAGCGCTTCTTACCGCGTGATGAAAGAGTGGGATGTGACGGGTGAATACCATTGGAAAACAGACACTCTCAACGATGAGCTAGAACACGGTGCATTAGTTTCGGTGAACAAGCACATTGGCGAGAACTTTAAAATGGGGATTGGTTATAACTTTTCTGCGTTTGATAGTGACTTAACCAATGATGATGACTACGACGCATCCGGTGTGTTCATTAACTTAGTCGGTAAGATCTAAGCCAGCCCAAAAGTGGGATGAAAGTTAAGAGTTGAGAATTCGAAGTGACAGTTAAGAGTAAGATGAAAACAATTATTTTCCTAATAAGCGCAGTGATGAGTACTTTGCTGCTGTCCGGCTGTGCAACCGACACGTACGTGAGTCAGGAGAACCGAGACAAGTTTGCTGGCATAGACGTGTCTAAGTTTTTAATCAGCGAGTGTTTGGCGCCAGAGCGTGAGGTGCATATCGCCATCGCAGAGCATTTTGCGTTTGATAAATACCAATTGCGTGACCTCGACAAGATCAACTTGGATACCTTTGTAAAAGAGATCAGAGGCTTGAAAGGGCGTATCACGATTGTCGGCCATACTGATTACAAAGGTTCTCTGGAATACAACGAACGTCTTTCACAGCGCCGTGCTAAATCGGTCGCAGATTATTTGAAAGGGCAACTAGACCCAACGCAATATGACTGGGAAGTGAAACATCTTGGTGAGACTCAACCTCTTCTGTTTGGTAAGACAGATAAAGACCGAGCGGAGAACCGCCGTGCATTTATCGTGTTTGAAGAAGCTCAGAAATACGAAGAGATGCCTTTCTGTGAGCCACCAAAACCAGAACGTAAAGTTTATATGGCAATGACGCCGCACTTCGATTTCGATAAGTCAGTACTCAAGCAAGAAGACCTAACTCAGTTAGATGACTTCACAACTAAATTGAGCGGCCTACAAGGCAGCATTATGGTGGCAGGACACACCGACCAAGCGGGTTCACTTTCTTACAATGAAAAACTGGCAGAGCGCCGCGCAGAAACGGTGGTTGAATACCTCAAAACCAAACTCGACCCTAAGCAGTTCATCTGGGAAGTGAAGTCATTTGGTAAGTTGCAGCCTGCGATTAATGAACGCTCTGAAAAAGCCGATGCATTAAACCGCCGCGCGTTCATTGTGTTTAAAGAGTCTGATATTACCGCAGAACAGCAAGCGCTTGCTGGCAGTGAACAAGAGACGTCGAGCAGCGAGAGCGATTAGAGATCACCGAAGAATAACGAATAGATGTCTCTATAACAAAACGCCCCATACGTTGGGGCTTTTGTTGCTTGAGTGTCAAGATGAAACAATCAATGTATTTCTGGGTAACTGCCTTTTATCTTAGCCAGTTGCGTTTGTACTCTTTCAAACTTGAGTTCTTCATCGAATGACATAAGAACTTCCCCTTCACTTTTTGTTTCTAATCGAATATCGAATAAGCGGTTGTTAGCATTGATAAGATCACGCCTGAGTTGTGGTGTTAAATGCTCCGATACGTGCAGATATGTCGAATCCCAAATTAGGAAGTAAAGTGTGTTGTGAGTAAAGCCAACAATCCCCGAGCTCTTTCTTGTTGTGCCATCAGATAAGGTGTTCACAAACGTGAATACGCCGTTGTTAATGTAGACATGTAGAGAACGCTCAGGGTTTGCGAGGTGACTTTCAAGCGTAAATTGATAGCTCATAAGCTTGAGCCAAGGACTGAGCAAGAGTAGAGCAGAAAGTATGAATGACACTTTCCACAGAGAAAGCCTACCAGAAGCCCAAGTTGCCCTTAAATTGAATGTCTTCGATCTTTTCATGTTCTAACCGTTTTTTCATATAAATAGTTTTTTTATCAGAGCTTAACTGTGCGACATTAATCTTTGAGAGGTGCTGTATTGAGTCAAGTTTAAGCACCTCACTGTCGTCTATGCGGTGGTTAAGAAATTCGTAATCTCTGTCTAAAGAGATCATGAATACTGTATTGTTGAGGACGGCATATATACCGTATCCTTTTCGAACTACTTCGTGTGGCAGGAACTGCACGGACGAGTACAGCCCATGATTAAACTGCAAATGGGTTTCAGCGTGCTGCTCAGTATGACTGCCGTATATAGAGAACTCTCCCCCCGTCGCGTTGATATAAGGTAAGGCCAAAATGGCGAGAATGATGATGAGTGGTCTTTTGAAATTCATGGCAACCTCAGTTGTAAATCGAGTAATAAAGCGCAAAAGCGTATATCCAGATACATGCCGTTAATATCAGGTCCTCCCAGCGAAGTCGTTTGTGTTCATTATCAAAGTGGACAACGCTTGGCTGGATACGCGGTCGCTTTACCCTCGCGCTCAAAGTGCGTGACATTACAGGTTCTGGATCTAACGTTTTCGGTCGTCTAGCAACCGTACTCGGTTTGATGTTGGGTAGTTCACCTTCTTCGACTAGTTGAATCGCAGTCGGTATCAGCAACTTATAGCCATGCGATGGCACCACGCGAATTTCTGAATCAGGAATCAGGGATTTAACCTTCTTCCTGAGGTGCATGATGCAAACATTAAGCGAATTTGGGCCAACCACACGATCTGGCCAACCTGCCTGTTTCAATTGCTGGCGAGTACATGGCTTATAACTGTTTTCATAAAGAACACTGAGAATATTAAACTCAATAGTACTGAGAGACACTGAATTCAAAAGAATCAGTGGCTTGCTCTCATAGAGCTCGAGTGCGTCTTGTTTTGAGTTCAGGTGCAACAACATAGCTTATTCACAACGTGTGTTTGGAAGTAACACAACATCACCAGCATAGATCAGGTCGATGTCTTTGAGTTCAGCAAATTTGCGATTCAGTTGTTCAAGTTTCTCGAAACTGATCTGGTGATTGTGAGCAATTTTAATCAGCCAATCGTCTTGTTTCACAACGTAGCGGACCGGGTGGCAGGTTTGAGGTTCCACTTTAGGTTCATACGTTGTCACTTTTGACGTTGAAGTCACACTGAGGTCGTTGTACACAATCGGTTCAGGTTCTGAGTTATTTTGTGTCAGAAAGTGATAGCGCATGCCCAAGGTTAGAACTTGCAGATCTTTTTCAGGGTTATCGCTAAAAATGAATTTATAGCCAAATTTCATAGTGAGTTGATCGTTGAACTCATATTCCACGCCAAGTTGACTGATGGGAGACCATGTATCGCTTTCCCATAGTGAGCCTACACCAGCATAAAGGTTGTAGTGGCGAGATAGTGGGATAGTACCAAGTAACGAAATATCCGTGCTGTTGAATCTTTGTTCCTCAACTTCTGAATAAGGAAGGTCCGGTTCTTTCATGGTTTTGATGTGCCCGTAATAGCCAGTACTGGCCTCGACTGACCATGTTTTTGTTAGGTCGTAACCTAAAAGAATTTGACCACCAAATGCAGTATCAGACACTTCAGAGTTAGTTTTCCCTGCGTTGGTCACATCAGCGCCAATATAAAATGGTGATGCATCAGCTAAACATAAGCTCGGCAGCACCAACGCGCCCGCAATAAAGCTTTTGGCTATTAGCGTATGATTAAACAATATTTTCATTAGTAAAGTTCCTCAAACATGACGGTGAAATTTCCTGAATAAGTACCGGTTTCCACGTCTGTCGAAGGAATATTTTGGTAGTTAACATTGAGATCGAAATTGATCACTGAGCTTGGTGATTGAATCGCATAGCTGGTTTGGTTATTGTCGAGCTGATTGACGCCATTCTTAACCCAGTCTTTATCTTCACAATTCGCTTCATTGCACTGAATAGAGTAGGGAATGGATGTATTGCCTGACGCCGACGTAAGTTCAAACTCATTGGTCAATAATGTCATCGACAAGCCAGTACTGAACTGGCCAATTGCCGTGATATTGAATGTGGTTTGAGCTGAGACGGTATGGTTAGTGGTGTCATAAACTGGGCTCAGTACACCATCACCGCTAACGTCAATACTCTCTAAGCTATTAGGTGTGTAATCGATATTCACAGTAAAAACGTCGGGCAGAATACGGTAGGTCAACGCCCCGCCTGAAGAGCGATAGTAGTATTTTATGTCAGCTGGAATTGTTGCCGTATACACACCTTTTTCCTGGCCTTGAAGCGAGTTCAATAGAGACGTTGTATCTATGTTGAACGTCGGGCGATAAAAATAAAACGGTGTGACTGATTGCGAATACTCAAGTGAAAAACTGGCACTGCAGTTTTGGGTATCGCTGTCACCGAGCGTCACAATATTCCCCGATAATTGAGACTGGCTACATGTAGGCGTTACAAATTTATTATCACCGCGTGTGTATGGGTTGGATGCTGTGTTGTATTGCAATCCATTAACCGCAATAGCCGCTTGGACACTTTGGCCTGCATTGCTGGTTAATGTCATGGTGTCTGGCTTGTCTGTAACAAATGCACTAGGCAAAAACTGACTGGTTGTAGTGAGGCCATTTGCGATAGACCAATCACTCAGGGTGTATTGGTTCCCACCGAGAGTGATGGCATTTTCAAAACGTACTTGTTGCCCCTCAATATTGATATTAAGAGTGGCAGCGTAGTTAGGCATAGTCGCGAACAGTAGCGACAATAAAACGAGTCGTTTCATTACTTACTCTCACTCAGAGTGACATCTTGACGGTAACTTTCATCGTGATTAACGACCGTTACTTTTAAGTTCGAGGGATCAATGTTTTTCGGTAAAGGGTAGCTACGCTCACGGCCAGCAAGAGACATGATCGTGACTTCACAGTCTTCTGTGACTTCATCTGTGCATTGATCGATGTGAGCCCGTACAAAGCTGTTGCCCGTGTTGTTGATGTGTAGCTCACCGTTGTCCCAAGACATCGAGTAATCAATATCTTGAGTTTGTGCTGGGATAACAAACAAAGGGCGGTAGCCAAAGTTAATGGTTACTGCTGAGTTAAGCTTGCCTTCAGGATCGTATGGAGAGGGCTCGAAGCTCACTAGGTAGTACTGGTCTTCGGTGAAATCGCATTTGCTGCCACACAGAGAGCGTACGCCAATTTGCTTCTGGCGATGCGGCTCTAGAATGGTTTTGTTGTGAGTCAGCGTTACACGCCAGTCTTCAAAGTTATCTTCAGCGTAAGGCACACGAGTGATCTCTCCGTCTTCAACCATCAACTGCGTAATGTTGGATTGAATGAATTCGGTGATCTTATTGCTGTTCGTTAGAGTGAAGACGCCGTTTCCGTACTCGTCTCCAATCAGTAACATGGTATCGACGTTCATCGCATTAACAGAGGTTGTAAGTGCAGCAGTCAGTAAAATAGGAAGCTTTTTCATAATCAGTTACCTTCAGGTCGGTTAAGTACAAAGTTGTGCTCTCGTAGCGATTCCGAATTGGCGTAGCGAGCAACATTTTCTATGTGTTGACGTTGTTGATGACTGAGTTGAAGATCCTTATTTACAGTCAGGTAAACAAAAGAAGTACGACCTAGACGAGTGGTAATAAACTCCATCCCGCTGTCGGTCAGTGCATACAATTGTTCGTTCAGTGTGTTGATGTCATCGAATTCACCGATGTACATCACGTTAATTTCTTTGTTGTTACTCACCAACATCATTGATTCCATTGGATTCAAGTTTGGTTGGCAGAAGTTGGTCCCAAAGTTCAGCTGTTTCGCATCATCGACAGTCGGCAAGTAACATTGTTGGCCGTTACTGGTCAGTGCGAACTGTTGACCTTCTTGTACATCTACTTTGTGAATGCCAGACGTAATGCTTGATACGTTCAAACATGCTGGGCCTTCACATTCAATGTTGTGTACATCGTTGCCGAAAATGTCCTTGAATTTACTAACAAAGCTGATCACACGGCTCACGTTCGAGTTCAATTCAATGACCGACCCGGGGTGTGTGTAGCCTGTTACTGACTGTTGGCCAGTGTTGTGTAAAGCGACGCTTTCTACATCAAGCTCTATCGTTGCAGCTTGGTAGTCGTCTAGGGTAATGACTGCTCGGTCGTTGTAGATGTACTGTTTGTTCATCACCTGATCATCGGCACGTACAACCACTAAGCCTTTTGTCTTTTTCTCGTCGGTATCAAAACGGATATTGTTTTGGGTATCGATTACCACATAAGCATCGCTTTGCGCGGTAGTGAAATTCACGCTCTCACCACCAATAATTTGGGTGCTACGCAATGTAGCGTTTAACGCTTTTTCGCCGTTGTTCGCAGCGTAGACAAAGCCGTCAGCTTGGTAATGCTGATCTCGTTTGGCGGCATACGCCGTTACATTAGTTACCGCTGCGTTCGGCGAGTTAACGTAGTAACTGTTGCTGGCAGTAAGTCGTAAATCTGTGTCTTGGGCTTCGACCAAATCTTGTGTCTCTAAGCTGTTGGTGTATTGGCTAAAGCCATTCTCTGTGATCGTGACTCCCGTATTGCCAGTCAGCTTCGATGAAAGAGGCACCGACCAATTTAGAGAGATGGAGAGCTCACCATCGTCCCAATTTGACGTCAGTTGTTCATTGTTGAAGGTGACGTTTAGGTCGAGAGTTGAATCGACAATAAACGGTGCACTTAAACCAGAAGACAGTGACCAGTTACTTAGCGAACTGTTGTATAAATTACTTTGTTCGATGTAATTCACTGAGCTATACCCACGCACCGTGTCACCAATGGTGTAGCTGGTGGAAATACCGAGCTGTTCTTTGTCACTGGCTCCGTATAAGTGTTCAGCAAATTGGTTTTGGTCTGGGTTATTCAGGCGCTCATAAGTAAAGCCCAAGCTGCCAAGGTTCCAGTATCCAGATACATACCAAGCCTCATTGTCGATGTTAGAAAGGAACATTTCATAGCGGCTATCGAAGGGTAGGTAGCCTTTAAAACCTAACTGACCCATCGCATGTTCGGTGGTCAACGTGCTACCTATCGCGACCGTTTGTGTATCCGACCATTTATAAGCCAATGCACCTTGGAAAAAGGCAACACCTTCAAATACGTTAGATGAAGACAAGCCTGATGGTTGGTCTTCGTCACTCTGATAAGTGTTGTTGTCTTGGAATTGGCCCGCGGCAACCGAGTAATCGAATTCACCAGTATTCAATGTGTCTGTATTTGCGTTGTAAATTCGTACCGATTCAGAAGAAACCACTTGCGTACCCGCAGAGATCTCAACAGTCACGTCATACACGCCATCTGGGAGTTCTGAGTAGCTGATGCTTCCTTGACCTTCTTGTACAGACTGCTGCACGATGATTTGGTCATCGCGAAAGATTTTTAACACACCTTGGGTCTGTGCATAGAAGTACAGTGATTGGTCTTCGTTTTTAGCGGTACGACTTAGGTTTTTGCTCGAAGACAAATTCACGTTTACGTCATGATATTGAGTACTGTTGAGCAAGAAAGAGGTACTGTTAAGCACCAAGCGATCTTGGTGATAACCTGCTGTTAAACGCAGGTTTTGATACTCAAGGTTGTAATAGCCGTAATTGAGCTCAGACGCATCTTCTTGGTTGCTCAGGTAGGTGTCTAAATGAACCGAGCCATAAGGCAGCCCTAAGATGAATTGATCACTTAAATTCACATTCAAGTCGTCTGAAAAGTCGCTTGATGTGTACAAGCTTGCGTTGTTGATCAAGCCTGGATTTGCGTTGTAAGTCGACGCGTAATGCTTCTTGAGTGCTTTCGGTTTGCTCTTTTCAAGCAGCTCTTTGTTAACGTATAGGTAGAGCTTGTTTGAGTGGTAATCATAGAAAGTGTCGTACGTTTTAGGAGTAAGGCTACATAAGTTCAGGTCACCCTGGCAGTCAACAGTATTCGACTGACCGCGAGCAAACCCGGCAACTATTTGCTTTGCTGAGCGCTCATTTAGGCCTGATGACATCAGTTCCTTTGCAACTGCGGTTGCATCTTCAGGATTACTGAATTGCACTGAATCGTAAGTTACAGACATAGGAATCGTCATGTAACGACCATCAATGTTTTTTAACTCGACATCGCGTTCTTGTTGCGAATAAAAATCTTCAAATCCAGCTGGGATTGAAGTGTTTCCATTAGCAGAAACCAGGTGTGACAAGGTCAACGAAGCTAAGATCGCTGTTGTAATCAACGTGCTATTTTTCATAACGAAAGCTCCGCTAAAACAGATAACTGGCCTTGGCACAGGTTTGAGCCTGTCGGTAAAGCTCCAAAAGATAAGATGACGTCGTATTCGCCACTCTTTAGGTCGTCTGATGTGGTGTTGAAATCCATCAGAACTGGGGTTGATGACGTTAAGGGTTGTTCAGCGACAGTGACATCAACAAGGTCTGCAGGCGTTGTTAGTGCCTGTTTCTGAATATCGAAACACTGAGCTGTATTGCCTGTCATGAACAACTGGAATCGAGTCGACTGATCCGAACTTGGAATATCGGTCTCGACCAATAACTGTGTTGTAGCATCTCGAAAAGTGTCGGTTTTTGGATCGACCTTTAGCGATAAAGAAGAAGGGGAAAACGCGACTTCTGTAATCTGATAAGAGAAAAAGTGTTTCTTATCGATTTCACTCGTTAACTGGAACGTATGAGTTTCTGCATTGGCATAAAGACTCATAGCGCCTGCAGTCAACAAAGTGATAAGTGGGCGAGTTAAGTAATTCACAGTTTTCCCCAAACCACTTAAAGCGCTGCTACGTAGCTAGCTGCCATTTGTACGATAACTTGAGCTTCACCCTCTACAGGCACGTCTGATACTTCAGAAGAGTTTCTTACGCTAAGTTGAACATAACCACCAGTTACTGAGCCGACTTGACCTAGGGTTAGCTGTGTCTGGTCGTTGTAAAGCTCAACGGATGCGTCTTGAGTTACTTGGTTCCCAATCAGCACTTGAGACGTTACGTAAGTCCAAGTTGCTTCTGGCTGACGGTCACCGATAGTTTGGTCTTCTGGTGTGAAGTCACGAGCTTCTAGAACCACGTTAGAAGACGTGAAGGTTCCATCAGTATTTACGTACAAGCTACCTGGTTGAATCTCACCGCCATTTAGGCCCGTGATGATAAGGTTCGAGCTAGGTACTGAACCGCCAATCACGCCACTCCAAATTGCATCCGCAAGTGCTTCATCTGCTGCATATACAGCGCCAGAAGTCATTGCAAATGCTGTTGCGCCCATCACGAAAAAGTTATTAAGTTTCATGTTTCTCACCTATTGTTTAGAAATGTATGTATAAAAATAAAAGGTGCATTGGAATCGAGATTTCCTGCACACTTTCGAGGTGATTGATTTGACTTCAACGGCGTATGAATTGGAAATAAAAGCACGTTAATAGTGCTTTATACGCAGTTAATAACGTTTAATTTTTTAGATTTACTACAGTTAAGTGGCTGATAATTCGTGTTTTATGTTTTTTTAGTCTACTTTTAGTAGGTAGTGCGAATGCAGGGAAAAGAATGTTTAAAAAACTTTCTATAGACACAGTAAGAAGAACCATAACTTTGATAAGCAGCGACTCGGGGCAAGAAAATCAGCCCTTAGAACTGAATCGAAGTGAATATAATTTGCTGTTGGCTTTTTGTGAGTCACACGGAGAAGTGATTGATAAACAGGTTTTGATTGAGAAAGGGTGGCCAGGAAGAGTCGTCGGTGAGAACTCTTTGGCCGTTGCCATTATGAAGTTACGAAAAAAGCTAGACAGTTTGGAGCTAGGGTTTGAAGTGAACAACTTGCCCGGAGAAGGGTATGTATTCATCAATGCGATGAACATCGAGATTGTTCATGATGAGTCTGCCGCCAATAGTGACAATGTCTTGGAGGTTAACGAGTTAGATCATGAAAAAGAATTAACTCAAGCGCCGACTTTACAAATTGATGAAGACCATACAGATACGTCTATTAATTCTATCCAAGAAGAACAGCCTGCAACATCTAACGTATTTCGTCGTTGGAGTAAGAAGCCTGTGGTATGGGAGATCACCATCGCATTGTTTATTGGATTGATCACTTTCTATTTTGTCTATCGTGAAGCTTTCGAATGCTTTGAATGTTTTGGGGGAGGTGTTGGTGGTTAGCCTTAAATCCCTGACTCTACGAATTGGGTTGTTTATCGTGGTGCTGTTTTTAGTGCCATGGTTTTTGTCTTTAGGTACATACTTTTCTGGTTACGCCCATTTTGAAGACGACGAACACGATATTATCTTGAATGCTAAGTCAGGCTTTTACAAAACCATTCACAGTTATGAAGGGCAAGTGTATCGAGTCCACCGTGGTATCTATGCTTCCTTGGGAGATTCTCTCTATTTTTTTTCATTAGATGGAGATTATGAAGAGGGACTAGATCCTGAATTTGCAGCCAAGGTAGTGGCAAGTGACCTTGAGAATTATTTCCGAGGTTTGACTCATGTGTACGTCTCTGAGAAGAACGGAAATATGGTAGGCCTTTTACAAAAAGACGACATAAAGAAAACGTTTGATCAAGTGGTGATCCAAGGGCGGATAAGAGTATGGGATTAACGAGAAAAACAAAGATTCTGTCCATTATTTCCTTACTTATATTGCCGCTGTTGGTGCCATGGGTGAATGCTATGTTTAGTGACTTCGAAATCAACAGTCACTTTGATGATCGTGAGGTCACTTTGATTGGCTCGCATGGGCGCTTCAAAGCTCAGGCTGCTTATCATGACGGCACGCATGCAGTGGGAACAGGGTATTATGGCACCTTCTTTGATACGATTTATCTTTTGACTGTTCGCACTGATAAAGTCGTTGAAGGCGACCCTAATAACTTAAATGCATTCCTACGTTCACACCAAACTTTGATGGTTTACAAAATTAAGAAAAACGACGATGGGCACTACATATTAAGAAGGCTTGAAGAAGATCCTCGACTGGGTATGCATGAAAGCCAGATAGAAGCCGTAGGCTTTTTTGGTCCACTGTCCTCAATACCGACACCTGAAGTGAATCAAGCATTATAAAATGTACTTGAAGGATGCATAACCAGACGTAAGTTCAAAAAGAAAGGCTAGAAGTTGATCTAGCCTTTTGTAACCTCGCTTTAATCCAAAAATATCAGCTCAACGTTTCATGGTTTTACAACAGTGATTGAGACATGAACCTGTGATTAAGCAATACTTATTCTGATGGCAAATTCTGTTTCAATTCCAGAAGCATTCGGTAGGCACTTTCTCCTGGCATCTCATACGGGTTGAACTGATCTGATGTTGAAAACTGTAAATTAACCAGTTCAGTTAGGCTAGATTGTGGAATATCACCCATAGACCAATCACCAAACTGCCTACAATCGATCTCTTTGAAATATAAAATCATGACGTTTTTGTGTCGCGTGTCATTCAAGATATGATTGTAAGTATGGTTCACTGCGGTTCTCGAACCTTCAATACATTGCAGGAAATACTTATCATTGTGGCTTAGAAGGCCTGTTAAATGGCTTTGCTTATTGCGGTCGTGTGAAATCTGAAGAATGTCGTTCAAAGCCTGAGAATCGCAACTTTCACAGAGCGTACTGACATAAATTAACCGAGTTAGGAACATAGGCATCATTTCGAATTTTTGTACAAAGGGTATTAATAAATATAAGCCAAGTTCATGGAATTGCGAGTCATTGATTTAATTGTCACTCGGTGGCTTTTGGAAGAGAAGAGGATGGGGATGAAGTAGAAAAGGGCCGGTCGCAAGATACGCTAAAATGACTTGAATTTTGGCCATTCAATTATTTTAGCGATCTGCTTGTGAGCTCTTTAGTTGTTTAGAATTGAAATCGATTCAACGTTTGAAGACGCATCAAAACGAACATTGACCAACACACTCTCTCGTTCGAAAGTCACATCATCAAAGTCAGTAGCCGCGATCTTGAATCCATTTCTTGCGAATAAACTCGTCACTGTTGTTCGTTGTTTCTGTTCCATAGCGCATGTCAGTAGTTCATTCATCGTGATCTCCATTAGGTAACCGTGTGCATAATGTAAGCGTACAGCCTCTTTATTATGAGATCAATTGCTTAATTAATAAGCTATGTTGATATGTTCAATTGAATGATTTTGGTATTCAAAAAATCGATAATCAAGAGGGAGGGTGAATGTTCTGATTATGGAAGATGGGGTGTTATGTGACCGTGGTTCAGCATTCCTAGAGCGTGAGATTCATTGCAAAAATCTCGTTGAAATAAGTAGTTACAAAGCAGGGTGAACCATGCCCGCTGTTTAGTATGTTCGGTCGATTATCGGAATCACTATCGGCCTATATCTAACTTAACTAAAGCACATCGATTTACGATGAGTCGACTCCTCAATAAATCTTCTTTTATCTAAATTTTGTATGCTAAATGATGTTGTTATAATTGTTATTAATTGCATATGCTTGATTTTAATATTGGTTTGATTTATAAAACAAGCATTCGTTCATTAACTTCATGATTATATTAGTTTTTACTAACCTTTAAATAACATGGAGAAAGGCGGTGAATAAGAACCAAACACGCAACAGGTTAGCGAATTTAGTGCGACTTCGTAGGTCATACAAAGCATCAGACTTTCTGGTGAGTTCTGATGAACTCCGAGTTAAAAAAGATGTGTATAGCTTACGTAAAATCAAACAGTTAGAAATTCGTCAATTGGGTCTTAAAGAAAACGCAATCAATATCGTTTCGTTGGCTTTAGTCCTCTCGGCGGCGACTTGGGCATTTGTTCCTCAGTTCGGTTTACCAATGCTTGCACTGACCTTTATTTTGGCGTTTGTTACATGGCGACGATATGAGTTGCGTGCAGAGTTTAAAGGGGCCGATGAAACTGGCGACCATTGGGTTTCCGTGGCGCGCGGTTGTACTCGAGAAGAGTTCAAAGTATTGAAAAACGTTGAATTGGCTTTACGCGATCAGCTGTCTTAGTGGCTAGATCTGTTAAGGTTAAGGTCTTATAACCGTTAAGCTCCCATAATCAACAAGGCTCGTCATTGTATGGCGAGCTTTTTATTTTCTGAAATACACAGATAGTGCAGGTTACTTTGAGAGGCCAATGCTTATATGTGTAATGGGGATTGATATGAATCTTAAGTCACGGCATTTGTGATGCTCTTTGTGGTTTTGAATATAGGGAGAGGGTGGAAATGAATACACGAGTCAGTGAGAGTTCTTTTAAAAGGCTCATCCAGTTAGTTGGTTGTGTTTTGATTATAGTGTTGAGCAATAGTCGACTCTCCAATGCTCAAAGCATCGAGTTTCCTACTTGTGTACAGAGCGAGGTTTTGAATACAGAAATCCACCTTTATGTTGATGAATCGGTGTTAGATGAATATTCCAAAGCATTTATAGCCTCTAAAATAGCGACATGGGAAAGCTATTCGAATCTGGTGTTAAAAAACTCCTGCGTCCCTATGACGAGAAAAGTCACTAAGGTGATTTATACGTCTGAAATCGACAGCCTTTGGTTTCAAGATTTGAGCGCAGCAGAGAGGTTATTAAAACTCTCGATGGAAGAACCGATTCCAGAAACAACAGAAGACGGCGTCCCCATTTTTACTGGGATAGTATTTTCTAATTATAATTTTAGCTTTGAGTCTGATTATTGTGGTATGTCATCTTCGGTATCCTACTTTTTTTCTTTAGCGATAAACTGCCCTGATTACTTAATGGAGCATGAAATTGGCCATTTAAGTGGTGCTAATCATGACTATAAAACGTTATTGAAAGATTTTGATAGTATAGAAAGTTACATTTCTGGAACGTATCCAAGAGCTCCTCAATATTCCTTCGGTGCAATTTGTGCTGACAGAGGGACAGTGATGTCTTATGAGCGAGATGTTATACCTGCATATTCCAGCCCGGACATCAGAGTGGATGGCATAAAGTGCGGGGATAGCAAATACCACAATAATGCGAGAGTGCTTAGAGAGTTCGCACAAGCTTATTTAACCCTATGATTGCCTAGTTGCTAGATTGGTAGTCATCCGATTTAGTTACTTTATTATTAATGATTATTATGAGATTAATGACTGCTGTGGTCGCGACTAATCCCTCTAGAACTTAGACCAAGAACCATACCTAAGCACCAAACCAAGGAGAGAAGATGCAAGTAACTATTAGGTCCGCCATACCAAGCGAATTGGCCGCCATTTATGCATTGGTTATCTCAAACGATGAGTGGACGAAGTTTAACGGCCCTTATTTTCCATACTCACCGCCATCACTAGAAGAGTTTGAAAGCCGTTCGTTTCAACGGTTACTCAATGGATCTGACTTACAGTTGGTGGTTGTAGACGATGTGCCTGTAGGTACTGTCAGTTGTTATTGGGAGTGTGAAGAGACACGTTGGCTTGAAGTCGGAGTAGTCATTTATAACTCCGACTATTGGGGGAAGGGTATTGCTGCGTTAGCTCTTCCTCTTTGGGTATCTTACCTATTCGAAAACAAGCAGATAGAGCGTGTCGGTTTAACCACTTGGTCGGGTAATCCGCGGATGATGTCACTAGCCCTCAAATTAGGCTTCCAGCAAGAAGCTAGGCTAAGAAAAGTGCGTTATTACCAAGGCGAGTATTATGACTCGATTAAGTATGGTCTATTGCGTTCTGAGTGGCTGGAAAGCAAATAGCCATAATTTGAGTTAGCTTGTTGTTTTACTGAACTTTATAAGTCGTGTAGTTCAAAGTGGTCACTTGTGATCTTTAAATCTAAGACGGGCGTATTTCTTCCAGTTTATAAAGGAAGAGTATGCATGATGCTATCTAAAGAGAATGAATCAAGAATTATCGAAATGGCGTGGGAAGACAGAACGCCGTTTGAAGCAATAGAACTGCAATTTGGTTTAAATGAATCGGAAGTGATTCGTTTTATGCGTAGCCATCTCAAGCTTGGCAGTTTTAAGCTGTGGCGTTCACGTGTTTCTGGGCGCTCGACCAAGCATGTAAAACTACGCAGTTCGGACGTTTCGAGAGGTTATTGTCCGACTCAGTACAAGCACCGCTAGATAGGGACTTATTTAGTCAGCCCAATGACATTTCATTATGGAATAAGAAAGGTGGCGTAGTGCACTGGACGCACAAAGACCCTCGTAATCATCACACTCATGGTTGGTTGAAGCATAACGGGAAAGTATACGAGTAAACACCTCCGAGACTTTTCCCTTCATGGCTATAAAATAAAAAGGAATTTTGATGTTTAAGCTGGAAACTGACAGGTTGATTCTTCGAGATATGAGTATCGAAGACGAGTGTGCCTTTGTTGCGATCTCTCAAGACGCAAAGTATCAGCGTTTCTATGATGAAAGTGATTGCGAACCTGACAAATATCGAGAGCTAACTCAGTTGTTTGTTGCACAGGCTTTGGAAGTACCACGCCAGTCCTATCAGCTAGCGGTTGAAAGCAAAGATTCGGGGAAGTTTATTGGAACCGTTTGTTTACGTCTTGAACGCGATAAACGAGCTTCAATGGGCTGTGCTTTCTCGAGGGAAACTCAGGGAAAAGGGTTTTCTATAGAAGCATCTGAAGCCCTCGCTGATTTTGGTTTCTCAGAGTTAGGCATACACCGTATCTACGCCGAAACCATCAGCAAGAACTTGGCTGCGATTAAATTATGTAAGTCACTGGGAATGAAACAAGAAGCGTGTTTTAAAGCTCATCGATTCTTCAAAGGTCAATGGTGGGATAGCGGTTGTTCGATCTAATTGGGGAAAGGCTTAGTGATGGAAAGTGAAAGGCTCAAATTAACCCCTCCATCATTAAAATACAGCGAAGAGATGTTTGAGGTGATAAATGAGTGCAAGGCCGAGTTTTCCCCATTCTTACCTTGGGTTTCTGATTCTCTAACTAAAGAGCAGCTAGAACTTAACATTCAAGATGCTACCAATAATTTCGCCAACTTTACTGGCGAGTTCTGGTTCAATATTACTGAAAAGCAAACAGGGGCATTTATCGGGGCTATTGGCTTTATGATCAGAGACGATACTGTCCCTTACTTTGAAATCGGCTACTGGTTGCAAACATCATAAACGGGTTTAGGCTACGTGAGTGAAGCCATCCGAATTGTCGAAGAGTATGCATTCATTCAAAAAGGTGCGAAAAGAGTCGAAATTAGGATGGCAGGATCGAATTTGAAAAGTCAGGCGGTGGCTAAACGGTGTGGATATCAACTTGAAGATCGCTTAGCCAATGATCGACGTTTGCCTTCAGGAGATATGGACAGCACGCTCGTTTACGCCAAAATAAGCCAGTCTTAAATGTGTGCTGTTGATTCTTAATGTGTGGCACTTTTATTGAGAGAACCGTAAATTCCCAAGTACTCTGAAAGACCAACATTTAGCGCTTAGTTATCTGGCTCATCGTCTACAGTGACGTCACCATTCATTGAGTTGTAGTTAATGGAAACTCCCGGTACGACTCGATAATGATAGATACACTGATCCGTCTGTATATATTCAGCAATGTAGTCGGTTTCTTCTGGTGAATTGAAACTTGAAATACTAGGTGGATCGAGGAGCAGTGCGCCCCATACCGAAATGCAGTCTTCAGCGTTATCTAATCTTGGGGACTCTTCGGGTAAGTGCCATTGTTGGGCCGGGTATCCCCATTCATTGAAATCGAGCTGACCTGTTGCAGAGTCATCATAGATAGGGACGTTCGTGGAAGCACCGCCACCGTTTGAGGTTAAATTTTTTGAATAGGCAAGATCGACACCTGTTTTAAAAGAGGCTCCAGTGCCTTTTACAACTGCAATATGAGAATCGGTACTTACGTTGAGGAACCTTGGAGCAGCAGTTACGGCGAGTATTCCAAGGATCACAATAACGACAACAAGCTCAATAAGTGTAAAACCGTTCTTTTTCATTTAGCACCTCTTTTAAAGGCCGCTAGTATGCATTATAAGTTACTCTTACCAAAGGGAATATCCTTATTTTAGTGGTAATTTAAATGCTCAATAATGAATGTTGTGATTAAGGTAACTTATATTTTATAAATCCAATGCGTATGGTTTAAGTGCTGTGTATCTCACTTTGATATTAATTTTAGTTCTATGAAGGTTTGGCAATTAATGAATATCGTTGAAACGGTAAAGCTTCATCTTTCAGACGTTGGTTATCCAGAGGCTAGTGTTAAAACAGGGCAGGTTCGATCTATATCGGCGCTCGTTTTTAAAACCATCAAAAATAAAGATATCTCTAATGTTTTGTCCCTGTGTACTCAATTGCTTGAAGAAAGGGATTGGGCGTTAGGTGTTATTGCTTACGACTGGGCTTTTAGAGTAAGAAAACAATATTCGAAAGAAACGTTTCCAATCTTTGAGCATTGGTTAATGGAGTATGTCACTGACTGGAATGATTGTGATGACTTCTGCACTCATGCGTTAGGTGAGTTACTGTCTCAATACAATGAGTTGTTCGAACTCACAACCAAATGGGTCGAGTATTCGAATTTTGCTGTACGTAGAGCTGCTGCTGTCATCTTAATTTATCCGATCAATCAGAATCGATACTCAGCGTTGGCTCCGCTTTGTGTAGCAGACCTATTGCTAGAAGATGGACATGACCTCGTGCAGAAAGGATATGGTTGGATGCTTAAAGTCCTCAGTAAAAAGGAACCTCAACAGGTTATTGGTTATTTAAACGCTAAGCATGCCGCAATACCAAGAGTTGCTTTTCGCTACGCGATTGAAAAGCTGGACGATAAAACTAAGCGAGAGTTAATGTTACTTTAACCACTGGCACTCCTCAAATCATCATCAGAATCCGGTGTGATTAATTATAACGATTAAAATAGGAACCCAAGGTGCAAGAACAAACTAGAGGACTCGATCGAGAAGGGTTCATTCAAAATCTTTATTCGCCAAAGAACATTGCGCCTGAATTTCAAGAAGTGGTGTCAGCAGTCGTTGATTCGTTGCTAAGAGAACTTCCAAGTCAAGTTGATGGTATCTACTTGTATGGAAGCGTGCCTAGAGGAACGGCCATTGTTGGTCGTTCTGATTTGGATGTTTCTATCGTACTCGCTACGCCTGTTGGTCAGAGAGAAAAGGAAGTATTTAACCGACTTTCCGACACCATACCCCAAACCTATCCTCAAGTGACTAAGCTTGATATTGATCCAGGGTCTCTCTCAGAGGTTCTGCAGCCCAACGAAGAATTCCATTGGCAGTTTTGGCTCAAGCATTGTTGCTGTTGTATTTGGGGGAATGATCTATCTATAAAGTTTCCACGATATAAGCCCAGTAATGAAATAGCCCAAGCTCTTAATGGCGATTTATCGACTTTTCTTAAACAAATGACCCCGAATTTCAAAACAATGACTGATGCGGATGTCGTTAAGATAATTGGCAAAAAGTTAGTGCGAGCGACGTATTACTTTGTGGCTGAGCAAGACGGCAGTTGGTACACCAATCTGAGCCAGTGTGCCGAAGTAGCCAAGCGTTATTACTCCAATCAAAGCGATGATATTGAGCTAGCACATCAATACGCTCTCGGAAACTTGATATCTAAAACAGAAGCTTTTGAATTGTATGAAAGGCTGAGCAAAAAGCTTGTCGTAAAGAAAGTCTAAATATATAAACTATGGCCTAAGGAACCCCCGATGGATGTATATGAGTGTGTCTCTTTTATCTTGCTGAACGAATCACAAGTATTGCTAGAAAAGCGTAGTGAGTCTAAGGAGACCGATCCCGGCTTAATCACTATACCTGGCGGCCATATTGAACACGGTGAAAACCAGGTTCAGACACTCTTTCGTGAGATCGATGAAGAGCTTAATGTTGTTCCGATTGATTACCAATACTTGTGTTCGCTTTACCATCCTACGAAGGAACTTCAGTTGATTCATTATTTTATCGTGAGTGACTGGGAAGGAGATATCACCGCTCAAGAGGCTGATGATGTTAAGTGGTATTCACTAGGTTCAGCTCCTGTTGGTATAGCAGCCGATGGTATTGCTTTGAAAGAAGTAGAGCGCGTGGGTAGGTATCTTTAGTTTGGATTCGATAAGATGTTTACGATGTTTTTGAGGGCTCAAAAACGGTGAAACCCCGATGTTGGTAGTTTCTTAAACAATAGTACATAAACTTAATATATTCCAATATGTTATCGAGCTAATTTTAACAACCTTCTATTAGAAAAGCTCAATTTCTTCGAAATTAACTCATTGATTTAATTGCCTTGATTTGAGTTATTATCACAGTATTTACCAAAAATCAGCAATAACCAACAATCGTAAATATTTGACGTAGATTGGAGGTGTTCGCAACCTAAACTTTACGTTCAATTGCTCTAAACATGCTATCTCTAATGGACTATTAAAAATGAACTAAACTCTTAGCGTGTTGGTCGTTACATTATGAGGCAAGTTAAGATGCTTCTTAAAGAGTTAAATTTCAAGCTTAAGCAACTATCCACTTTAGATAACGGTAACTCCAAATTTCTTTGTTATAAGTACTATAAGGCTATTAGCCCTCATACTACTTTGGGGCGGAACAAGCCTAATGTTGTAGTTTTTTGTAGCCGACACAATTGTCGTTTTGTTACAAAGATTCGTTATTTATTAGGACGTGAGAAGGTATGCAATAACACTCAATGCTGCCCAATGTGCCACTATGGAGACAACTTTCCGACTAATCGAAGAAAGTTTTTGCGTCGATGGGATGACGTTGCTCAAGTGCTGGTTGACGTTGACCATGAATTCCGATTCGAAGAGCCCATAGATGAAGTTGAGTGGGTAGAAAACGCTCACAGTGCGAGGTTGAAGTGCAAAAAGTGTGGTAATAAAAAAACACATAACGTTTCTAACATAATGTATCTCCGAAAGGAGCCAAAACATATACGTTGCCAAGTATGTTCAAGCAATCGAATTGGGGCTAAAGCGATTAGTTATGAAGTTGCTAACACTAAAGGTTTTACAATTTGTAAGAGTTCATATACGAAGTTGAGTGAAAAGTGTATTGGGGTCTGCAATAAGTGCCAATGGCGTCAATGGGTTATGTTGAATCGGGTTAAGCCGAATGCTTGTGTTTTTTGCTCCGATAATCCGAATAATGTTATTAAATCACTTGTCGATGAGACAGCCTTGCATGAATTTGTGGATAGGCTACCTGGTTCTAATTGGAGGATTTCTCGGTCAATTGTCGACGTGAAACACAACAAAGTCACTTACAATAACCACGTATTACATAACTTGGATGGCTATCTAGTTGTTGAGTGCAAAATACATCCACATTCTAAAAAAAAGGTACAGATTCGAGGGAGTTTTCGACAGGAAATCACAAGTTACTCCTGTAGGGAATGTGGAGGAAATAAATGTCGGCGGTACACCCCAAAATTAATTAACTCTCAAATCGCCACATTGGGACTTCCAAACACAATCATTGTGGATATATGTAAGAGTGGTTTAAAAAACGAACTCGAAAAAATAGCACCTCAAATGCATTTATATCTGAAGTGTTCTATACATGGGGAGGTATCACGCCCTTTAACTACTTATGCTATCACTAAGAAAATTAAAAATTCGGTAAATAAAGGATTTTGCAATAGATGTAGTCCAAGTGCTGGTTATTATATAAATCCTAAGAGAGTAAGAGATTACTTTGAAAGCGAGGAAAGAATTCGAACGTATGGAGCAAAGTATAAAGCATTAATCTCTGATGAAGTTATGCAAGAGTTATTTGATGACGCAATAGAACAAGGGAAGCAACCTTGGTTAGTCCCTATTCCTGTTTTAATTACACCGATTGGCCTTAGTTGGCATGGTGGGGTAATGGAGCCATTCAAATCATCGGTTTCCTTTGCCGCGTTTAAAAAAGGAAGCTCAAAAATAACCCACCTTAGAGGCGGCTCATGCTTCCTTGCAAAGGTTTTTGCATTACTTAACCACAAGTACAACTTAGGCTTTTCAAACGAGGTAAAATTTAAAGGTTTACTAACTAACAAAGCAAACCCTATTAGGGTGGATTTTTTTAATGAACACCTTGGAATTGCTATAGAGATTGATGGTGCTCAACACATAGAGTTAATGCCATCGGTCGGTACAGTCAAGGAGCAAAAAAAGAAGCTTTCTAGCCAGCGTGAGAGAGATGCTAGAGTTAATGATTATTTTGACCGACACTCTTCATATCGTCTCTACCGAGTTCCGTGTTATCACAAGACCCAAAAAAGTACGAGATCACTTTCAAAATCTGAACAATTTGATAGTGCGTTGTCTATAGCCAAGAAATTACACTTATTAGTTCATGGTTCAGTTCTGCCAGTTCATGAATTTAATATAGATGATTTGCTCTATTCTTATGAAGATTATTGCGATAGGTTAGATGAGCGGCATAACATACTTTACACCATCTACGACAAGTTTAGTGCCAATATAGATTCTTTTTTTTATAACAACGGAAAATTATATTACAGTGTTACATGTAAAAATGGACATCGTCATGTGTACGCTTATAAAACTCACTATTATCACAGGGATAAAAAAGAGTTCTGCAAAGCTTGCAAGCAACTAAGTAAAGTAAGTCTTTAAGGTGTCATCTTATTGTAATGAGGCGGTTCACTATTACGATGTAGGATTTGTTGCCAGATGTATCGAATGGCATAGAAATAATTTCTTTTATATGTTTTAGAACAGCTGGCATTATATCGCCAAAAATGAGCGATATGTTTTCTTCCTAACTGCCCCAATGAAGTAACTTCAGGGTGATGTGTTTTAATCCAAGCAACAAACCGCTCCATATTTTTCACTTGCTCTTGACGGTTTTTCTTTCCGCCTGTTCGAAGATATAGATTAGTACCTTTGATTACTTCAATTGAAAGTCGGTCCATAATGTTTCCTTATCCTAGATACGCATTAGTAATGTTGATTCTATGGTGCCCAAGCTCTTCTGCTACGTAGATACGTGCTTGATGATCAAACTCTTTTGCTTGTTTAACTGAGCAACCAATTTTTTTCGAAAGGTATTGATGGTGCTGGGCACCGTGTTTGATACCAGTTTCAACTGGACATCGTAGGCCCGAGATTTTTGTTATAGCCTCTAGGTGTTTTGAGTAACTGTTTTGTGCGTACGCGTGTCTTTCTGAATGTGGGCGGTAGTTCGATTGTGCATATTCTTTATAAGCAGCGCTCTGAAATTGTGAATATGTCATATGACTTGGTATCATTGAGTGATGGCTACCTTGAATAGATGCTGTTTGTTGTAATGCATCTATTTGTTTTTGGGATGTTATTTGGACGGTGCGGCTTTGTCCTCCTTTAGTGCCTAGTTCAACGATTACTATTTGTCGATTTAGCGCATCGGAGAGCATTTTTTGTGAGTTTCCTTTACATGATTCTTCGAAACGCAGTCCTAAGGCTCTTTGGATTTCAGATAAAGCAGCGAGCCGCTCTGGTAGTTGACTTGCTATTTGGTGATGTTGCGACTCAGAAATAGCTTTGTTTTCTATGGCGATACCAGAGCGAGAGGGTAAACAACAATCTCTAGCCGATACTTGCAAAGCGTTACTCCCAATAGCTTGGCTCATTACTGTATTAACAGCGGACAAAATGTTCTGTGCAGACGATGCACTTTTACCGTCTTTATCGATTTTCTCATTTAAGCTTTCAGCAAACCTTTCTATATGTTCTCTAGTCACGCCTCTTAGATCCGTAACCGAGAACTTCTCGTTTATGAATTCCGAGAATTGTTTAAATCGGTTGTGTTGATCTGTCATCGTTGCATAGCCAATTTGTCCAGCGTAAAACTTTTCCTTTAATGCATTTTTGGCTGCGCTATTTATGTCTTTTGAACGCAGTCCGCAGTTTTTGGAATTTGGGTTGGCTCGCTCGTTCCGCTGTGTTGGTTGATATTGCTTTTTCATGATGTCTCCTCAGTGTGGATGGGGTCGCATGCAGCTGTGCTGTGGTAAGTGATTGTGTGCATTTAAAAATGTGCACGTCATTTGCGACTTATAGAAAGATAAACGCGCTTCCAACGCGAATTTACTAGCTAGGCTCATTGTGATTTCGATAACGTGATAACCGAGGTTTGCGAGAGCTCATTGAAAAAGAAGTTATCTGTTTTCGGAAGCTTGAATGAGGTAGTTAGTATTAATTGATCTGGAGAGAGGTAGGATTGCTTGGTGGCTGCGTCACAAATTCTTCCAAATACGTTTAGTTGTTGGTCGATTCCAGCAATGTCCTTAGTTTGAAGGCAGTTTTCATGTCTTTTCATGTTTAAGCGATAGTCTCTAGATCTGGCTTGATAGCTTTATATGGCTAGGCTGGACTAGGGCTGCGCAAGGGCGTCTCTTTTCTCATAGCTCTATAGCTTGGAGTTCGACTGGGTAAGTCGAAAAGAGACGCCTGTGGTTTGGTAGTTGTTTCTGCCTTAGCTCAACGTAAATCGAGTAAAGCATTCGGTATTAAATATGGAAGTCTATCCTCCGTATTAATACCCGAATCGGTGCGGCTGTTCCGCCTTATGGATAAGTAATTAAACTTAGAGGGTCTTTCTTCACCAACCGCCATTGTGACCAAAGTTATCTTGGCAATTTGCCTTAACGCACTATCTGCGAAGTGTACTTTGGGTTTGTGTTAACTTTGGTGATTATGAATGTAAAAAATACACCTGATGCAAATTAAGCGAGCTGTTTAGCGTGTTTGGCCTATTTCTTACAAACGAATATGAAATAAAATATAGTGATTAAATGGGGTTTCATTCTGTATAATAAAAGGTGATTTACTTCTTAGATTAATAGTGAATCGACACTGGAAGCGGTTAATAGACTGGTGAACCATAGGTGTGCAGTTTTACAATGATTTGCCCTAAACATTGTTTTCAGTCGCATTCTAAGCCAATGAAGTCGGGTAAAATTTAAAAGTCATACGACTCTAATTTAACAAGGAAAACGATGTTACCTCAAGAATTTATCGAAGCGCGTGAGAGCTTACTTGAGTATGTGAAATCTCAACTCGTAGGTCCTGTTCACGGAGAGGAAGAGGAAATCAAAGATGCTCCTCATAAGCGATACCTTTCCGGAACTCTTTTTCCTCCAGCTGCATCCCGTGATGAGTCTGATGAATCTCAAGATGAGGAATCAACGACTGAAGCGCTGAGTAATGACTTTAAGCCTTCTTCAATGGCTATGTCATTTGCAGCTCAAAGTTCCACTGTACTCGAAGTGACTGTTTTTGCTGCAAACTACACTCGAGACCAGCAATCTACTTGGAAGCGCAAACCCTTAGATTTTACATTTACGTTAGATCTTAGAAATGGAAGTCGAGATTCAATTCCGATCTTCTGTGATAACGCTCGTATCGATGTCGCGATTAGACCGTATGTTACGGGTAAAATAGTGACAATCGCGCTATCTAACCAGACTAAATCTGGTGAAAAACTTGATCCCAAGGATTGCTTTTTTCAATGCCAAATTTCCGCTACGGTTTTAGAGGGAAAGTTCGCAGAATATCCAAGTAGCGATAGGTTTAAACTTGATGATGAGCAAAAAGACCTAGCGCTTACCTATAGAAATCGAGTTCCGTGGGGAGTTGGGCATGGCGTGGCTGTATGTTGGAAAAATGCAGATTCGGAACGCGTTCCATACGAACTGCATACAGATGTAATGCCAAGTCATGAAGTTAAGGGTTTTACTACTGACTTAGATAAAGATAAGTTTCCAGAACTTACAGATGAAATGTTAAATATTCATCGAATTGCAAATGTTGAATCAGTTGATGGTAAAGAGTTGTGTAAAAACTTTAGAACTCTAATCAATGCATATTCTCGTTGGGTCAGTGAGCTTGAAGATGAAGTTTTAGATACGCGATACGACGAAGCCAAAACAAGAGTTATTTCAAGGCTTAAGGTAGCATCACAAAGAATGCTTTCTGGAATCCAGTTATTAGAAAGAGATCCAGCAGCGATGCATGCTTTTAGGATTGCTAATAAAGCTATGCTAATGCAGATGATCCACTCCGGTTCTGACTTTTCCGGTTCTGCGAAGAAAAGAGACTGGGGCTACCTAACTCCAGATTATTCTTCGGCTGATAAGGTTCGTGATTTTAATTGGCGACCGTTCCAATTAGCTTTCCAGTTACTTGTACTTGAGTCATTGATTCCTGACGATTCAGGCAAGTTTTCTGAATCACATGATGATGTAGACCTTTTATGGTTCCCAACTGGTGGCGGTAAAACAGAAGCTTACCTTGCAGTTGCTGCTTGGGAGATGATTTACCGTCGTCTAAAGTTTGGTTCTAAGGGGGGGGGCACTTCTGTGATAAAGCGCTATACCTTGAGACTATTAACCTCACAGCAGTTTCAGCGTGCTGGTAGCTTAATTTGTGCTTTAGAAGTGCTTCGTCAGGAACAACAAGAATTACTGGGGGCGGAAAAATTTAGTTTAGGCCTGTGGGTTGGTTCCGCAAGTGCCCCTAATAGCTTTAAAGATGCATATGAATCTTTTAAGAAGCAGCGAGAAGCTGATGAGCCAGAGAATCCTTTTCAATTACAAGTGTGCCCTTGGTGTGGTACATCAATATTCCCCAAAAGGCATTCAGAAAACATATCTGACTACGGTGTTAATTGTAATCTACATTCGAAGTTTGAGTTTACTTGTCCTTCACAGGCGTGCGAGTTTCATAACCATCTTCCAATTCAAGTAGTCGATGATGGGCTGTACGAAAGCCCACCAAGTTTACTAATTGGTACTATCGATAAATTTGCACGATTGACTTGGAAGGCTGAAGCTTCGGCATTTTTTGGTAAGAACGGTGTTCGGCCTCCAAGTCTGATTATTCAGGACGAGCTTCATCTTATTTCGGGTCCGCTGGGTACCATTGCCGGAATCTATGAAGCAGGCTTCGATAGTATTATTCAGAGCCTAACTCACAAGCCTAAGGTTATAGCCGCGACGGCAACAATTCGTAGTGCTGGTCAGCAAGTGAATAGATTGTTTGGTCGAAACGTAGCTATTTTCCCACCGTCTGGTACTGATGAAGCAGATTCTTTTTTTTCTAAAGAGGACGGTGAAAACCCAGGGCGACTTTACGTCGGGGTAATGCCTGCGGGGCAAACTGGACAAACGGGGTTGGTGCAATTGGGAGCAGCGCTTTTGCAGTCGCCACAACAATTAGGTTTTGCGGATATCATATTGGATAGCTACTGGACCTTACCAATCTATCACAATTCAAGAAGAGAGCTTGGTAAAACAATGACGCTTGCACGAGATGATATTCCAGCTCGTATAGGGGTTATTGCCAATGAAGGTACGGAACCAAGAGATATTCAATCTGTGGAAGAGCTTAGTGCCAATGTTAAAGGCCCTCGAATTCCAGAAATTCTAGCCAAGTTAGAAATAGAAAAGACATCTAGTGAGGAAGTCGTGGACGTACTCCCTTGTACAAATATGATTTCTGTTGGTGTGGATATCGGACGTTTAAGCATGATGCTTATCGCAGGTCAACCAAAAGCGACAGCTGAGTACATTCAAGCTTCAAGTAGAGTTGGCCGTAAGAAATCTCGCCCGCCAGGTATCGTGTTTACACAATATTCAGCGACTAAGCCCAGAGATAGATCGCATTATGAGTCTTTTAGAAGCTACCACCAAGCCTTATACCGTTATGTCGAGCCAACTAGCGTGACTCCTTGGGCTATGCCTGCGGTTGAAAGAGCTCTACATGCATCTCTAATTGCTTTAGTTCGCATGAGTGGCCACCTGAAAGATAATAAAAGTGCGAAGTTTTTCGATAAAGAGTCCGAGATATTTAAAAAACTGAGAGCTATCTTTGAGCAACGAATTGGAGACTCAATGCTTGGTATGGATGAATCAGAAAGGAATAAAGTGTTCGATTATTTAAGTGATGTGATTGATAAGTGGCATGAAAAAGCGAATTGTGGTGAGTCACCAATTAACCTTTATGAAGCTGGTGGTGCAGGGAAGCAATACAAAGCGTTATTTAAGCCGTTTGATGCAAATAACAGTAACAATGAGGCGTGGAACACACTCAACTCCATGCGAAGTGTTGATACCGAAACCCATATCCTAATTCGTGGAGAATCGAATGTCTGACTCTAATCGTAGCTATCGTAGTTCGCAGCTAATAAGCCCCTTCGGACCAGGTTCGATTATTGATATTGGTGATGAATCACTAATTTTGATGGGTATTGACCATTGGCCGGTTAACCTTGACGAGATTAAGTTAGATCGCCTTACAAAAGAAGCTGGTGTTTGGGCCTTGAAGAAACCACCCGTATTGAAAACCCGCTGGGAGAAAGTGCATAAGAACAATGCACTTATGACTCATAGATTTCCTGCTTGGATGTTTTGCCCAAGATGTAGACGTTTGAAACGTTGGACTCGCGAAGGAATGGTGAATGAAAAAGGTGCCCCAGCTTGTGATAATAGTGTATGTAAGGAGAAAACTTTAGTTCCAATGCGTTTTGTTGCTGCATGTAATCACGGACATCTTCAGGATGTACCATGGGATCGATGGGCTCATCAAAATCAAAAACACTCATGCCCGTTGCCAAAAGAACAATTGTATTTTTATTCAAATAGTACAAAGGGCAGTGGCTTAGATGCACTAGAAATTCACTGTAAAAACTGTGGTGCAACGAACTCTCTTGGCAGCATCATGCATGAGGGAGCTTTGAACGTTCATTGTTCAGATAAACAGCCTTGGGAATACAACGAGGATTATAGTAGAAATTGTAAAGAGCCCTTAAGTGTTCTGCAAAGAGGTGCTAGTAATCTCTATTATCCAATTATTCGTTCAGCATTAGATATCCCTTATGACTCATCATCTAAAGGTAACCCAATCATTGCGGCAATAAATGGCACTGAGGATTATCAAGACCTGTTGAGAGCTCTTGAAAGGGGTAGACTAAATCGTGTTAAAAGTTGTGCTGAAGACCTTTCTGATGATTTTGGCTTTTCTGTTGAAGAAATACTTCAAGCAGTTGAATCAGGTGGGGAGCCTAAACGCGAGTTCAAGATTCCAGATGATAAAGAACTTCGGTTAGCTGAATGGGACGTGCTAAGCAATAGCAATATTGCTGAAAAGCAAAACGAAAACTTTGTTACTCGTACAGCGCAATTCACAGACTCTGAGTCTTTTGGTTTTGAGGAATACATCAAGAAAGTCGTGCTAGTCGACAAGCTTAGGGAAGTTCGTGCTTTTTGTGGTTTTGAAAGAATCAAGCCTGACGACAACCCTGTTTTGATGAAATCAGCCGAAGGACAAAAAACATGGTTGCCAGCGTGTGAGGTTTTTGGTGAAGGTATATTTATAGAGTTTGATCAGAGAGCTCTTGAAAGCTGGGAGTATCAATCGACTACGTTTGTTAAACCAAGAATTGATTCGGTAGAGAAGCGTTATGCGGGAGTGACGTCCACCTATTTACCTGAACCTACAGTCAAGTTTATCGCTCTTCACACTTTTGCACATTTGATTATTCGTCAACTGAGCTTCGAAAGTGGATATTCCAGCGGATCTCTTAGAGAACGAATATACGCAGATGAAGGGCAGTCGGGGATATTAATCTATACAGCTGATGGAGATTCCGAAGGGAGTTTAGGTGGCCTCGTACAGCAGGGAGAGCCAATTCGACTCTTCCCGGCGATTATTGCTGCCCTTGAAACTGCCAATTGGTGTTCAAATGATCCAGTATGCAGTGAACTAGAGGCTCAGGGGGTTATGGGGTTAAACAAAGCTGCATGTCATTCTTGTACCTTAGTATCTGAAACTAGTTGTGAGAATAATAACCTTCTTTTAGATCGTAAGCTCTTGATAGGCGATGAGAGCGAGCAAGGGCTATTTAGTCAAATTATGAGAAAATTAAACGAGGTATTTAGCTAATGCGTATGCCCAATGCTCGTCAGATAAGCGAGGAGCAACAAGATGTTTTTGAAGATGCACCAATAATCGGTAATGTATTAGTGAGTGGTCCGCCAGGTACCGGAAAAACTGTAATTGCTTTTTTACGCGCTCAAGCTCTAGCTAAGAAAAAGACAGAGGTTACTGTTCTTATGTATAACCGCGTCTTGAGGCGTTATACCGAAAATGTAGCTAGAGAAATCGAAGGTAATGTTGTTTCAAAAACAATGCACAGTTGGCTGCCCGAATGGTGGCGAAAGCACAAAATCATACAAGAATCTGAAATTGACTTTATTGTTGAGCCGCCTAAACCGTCAAAGGTGTACTTGAACAGCCCCTTCTCAGATAAAGAGGAAGTAAAGTCTGTTGGTGGGCGTTGGGATGGTAAGGTTAAAAAATGGTATGTATCCAGAGAAGCCTATGAATTAGAGCCTATGAAATTTATGAAGTGGCCTGAATTTGTTTCTCCTGAACAACCACCGAATGCCGATAAAATTTACCTTCAGTGTACCTTTGATGAAAAGGAACAGGTAAAAAGTGCAGGAGCTCGATTTGATCCCGCCGAGAGAAAGTGGTGGGTAACTCAAGAACAGGTAAATCAGACCCCAGAGAAGTTTCAGAAATGGATAGACCCAAGGTTTAATTTTGAGCCCCCTGAGCTAGACAGATGGATCTATGATTGGAAAACTATGTTGGATCAATATGCTGAGTTGGATGAAGAAGTTGTCATTGATTGGGGGCATTTGATCATTGATGAAGCGCAAGATTTCTCACCAGAAACGTTTAAATTTTTACGTGGGGCAGGGCGCTCTATGGAGTATGGTGGAATCACGATATTAGCAGATGAAAATCAACGCCTTCAGGAAGGCCAGAATTCATCTCTTGAGGATATTCGACATAACTTAAAAATTAAGGCCGATCGAGAATTCCGCCTTACAAAAAACTTTCGAAATACTAAGCCTATAGCAGAATTGGCCAAGCACTTTTATACGGGGCTTTCGACAGGGGTTCCTGAAACACCGGATAAATCAGGCGGTTTACCTAAGTTCATTTCTGTTAAAGAACAGGAAAAGCAAGTGGAATATATCCGCAACTACCTGCAATTTCGTGGAGCACAAGAAGTAGCCGTCATAGTTGATTCAGATGCAGATAGAGAGTTCTATCTAGATAAACTCTCTGAATTATTACCAACTTACCATGTTCAACATTATTCTAGTTCTAAGCCCCTAAGTAGTGAGGAACTAAAGTTTGATACACAAGGTGTTATAACTATTTTGAATAGAAGAAGTTGTAAAGGCCTTGAATTTGATACGGTTTTCGTTCCAGACTTACAAAACTTCTCATTTAATGACTCGGATCTAACTACTTTCAATATGAATATGTATGTAATGTGTTCTCGCGCAAGATCTGAGTTAGTATTGATGTATGTTAAAGAAGGGGTGTCACAAGCACCGGTGTTGAAGCACTTACCAAGTGCTAGTTCAGGATTGATGGAATATCGAGAATTATAATGACAACGAACAATTTGAAAACAGATTTTTCTTATCTAGTTATTCAACGAAAATTATTTACTCGTTTTGCTCTTCCGTATGAAGTTGTTTTGGATTCATGGTGCTGCACTTTTGAGAGCGAAAGCCTACTCAGTGCAGAGGCAGCTCGCAAATTTGCACATTCGGGGGCTTTTTCAGACGACTTAATCATTTTGGAACTGGGGCAAAATATACAAAAAAAGCAAGCTTACTCATTTTCTGCTCTGGAGCGTGTCATCTTTAACTCAAATGATGCTCATGAACAGTTTTTAGAGAGAAGCTATGAAAATTTTGATGTAACCTCATTGAATTGTATGGTGCTAATTAAGCAAGCTTTTGATCAATCTTATGCGAATTTTCAAGTAGAAAAGCCAGTAAATCCTACACAAAAATCAAATTTGGTTCTTAATGATGGTGTAATGGCATTAACCTTCGAGATGATTAAAGATGAAGCCAAAACCGTTTCTGAGCTAATAGATTTATTTGCGAAAGAACAAAGTCAGAAAGAGCTACTCCTTTCGTTATTTGATCCAAGCATACTTTTGAAAGCTGACGAAGTAGAAATCCTATACATTTTTATTAACTTATGCTTTGAAAATAGCTTAGATATGGGGTGGAATATTGAGTTTATTCTTAACAAACTTCATGAGCGGGTTAGCGAAGATACCAAACGCGAAGATAAATTTCAGGTCTGGGAAGTGAAAGCTAACGAGTTGTTTTCTGGTAGTGGTGAATTGACAATTCCACTTGATGACGATGGCTCAGCTATTTTGAGAGCAATTATTCTCGTATTGTTAAACCCTGAATTGAGTAACTTAATCGCGATCAAAGATAGTTTTGGAGACAGAATTGGTGACAAGGTCTTCCTCACAGCTAAAAAGCTTGTTCTTCTGAGAGCTGGGTACAGTTTACTAAATTACGAAGAACGAGCTGATTTGGGTGACGGGCGCGTATTTGTTCAAGATCTTAATGCTGCTCTATACAATGACGAGTTACCTAGTCTCATATCATTTGGTGAGATTCTAAACCAACAAGTAGAGACTCAACTATTAAGTAATCAGGTTAACTTGGAAGATGAGTACACAAGCAAATTAAACATCTCTGATGTTTCGTTTGTCAAAGAACTAGGTGAGCGATTTAAAGGGGATAGAGTTTACTCTATTGAAGGAATCGTCCCGAATACAGGTTTTAAAGCTGAACTTATAGAAAAAAGCGACGGATTGCTTTACTTTTTGCTTATAGACCTACGCGGCGATGAGAAAAACTCAAAGTATAAAGGCAAAATTGGTATTGACTTACTACAAGTACAGTCAGCATTGCCAAATGATTTCCGATTTGAAGTAGATAGTTATGGTGTTTATCTGCGTTTGTCTGGAAGCATAAATACAGAGAGTGATTTATTACAAGCCCTCAAATATACATGCCATGAATTAGCCTTAGTCAAGGCTTTCAATTCTCGAAAGAGTACATTAATTAAATAGTGAAAATGGTCGGCGGGAGTTTTATCCCGCCGCACTATAACTCTAGAATATTCATAGCTAGCTTAGCTATATGATGTGCTAACAATGGTGGAACTGCATTCCCAACCTGTACATATTGTTGTGTTCTTGTTCCGACAAAAAAATAATTATCAGGGAATGTCTGGATTCGTGCTGCTTCCCTAACAGTTAGACTTCTGCATTGTTTTGGGTCTGGGTGTATGTAGTAATGGCCATCTTTTGATATATGGCTCGTTATAGTTGTCGCGGGCTTCCCTCTCAATTGAACTCTAAACCTATCAGCGAACTTACCCGAACTAAAACTTTTATGCGCTGGTATTAGTGAGTGCGGGAAGTCATGGCTTTTAGGACTGGCAAACTGGTTTTCTTTTTCGTAAGTTTTCCCCCAGCTACTGCAAAATAGATATCGAGCTAGATCACTATCAATGTGACCGCGAGTTTCGTGGTTACAAATATGAGAACCGAGTTTTTTGTCGAAATACCATTCTGATAACGGGTTTTTATTTTTTGGATTGCGTTTACATCCAAACAATGAGCCTTGGTCTAGTTTCGGTTCAAGGGCTTCAATTTCCCCTTTCATTGTTAAAACTACATTAGGGTGACTGACGTTAAGCTCTTTAAGAGCGATGCGAGTTTCTTTCTGTATGGTTTTGATCCAATTCGAATTACTGTTTTCTGATTTTGATAGTCCGCTTCGTAATGGAGGCAAGTCACCGATAACGTCATGGACACTGACTTGTGAGTTAATTTCGTTTAAAAGAGAAAGGTTTGAGGTATCTATATCTTCCCTGATGCCTAGTAATATTACTCTGTGGCGACTCTGTGGGATTCCGAATTGCTCACTCTTTACCACGTAGTCTTGGGGACCAAGTGTAGATTGTTCCTCTTTTACTAGAGAATAAATGCGATATGAGTTGGCAGATCTTCCGTCAAGGGGGGCCTCTCCTGAAGAGACAGTTGGTGAGTGGAGGTCTGAAAAAATGTCTTTGTAAATAAACTGGCCGTTAACCTTGGCAGATAGCATGCCTTTCACATTTTCCATGACGAACATCTTCGGCTGGAACTTTGCAATAACTGCCAAGTATTCCTTATATAGGAAGTTTCGATGATCTTTTGCCGGGTCGTAATCTTTGTTGCCTTTATTTCGAGCAACACCTACGGTTGAATATGCTTGGCAAGGAGGACCACCAATCAAAATACACTCATCGTTACCGATTTTAGTTTGAATTGCTTTGGTTATATCAGCGTTATCTTTCCCCAGCTCCAAGCATAATGCTTCCTCAGAGGCCGCTTTATACTGATCTGGGTATTGAAGATAGAGCTTTTCTTGTGGTGTTTTGCCAAGGCGTCCTTTCAAAAATTGATAGTACTCATCAGGTGCCTCATCAAACTGGCGAAAAAAAGCACGAAGAGTTAGAGTTTGGTGAGCGCTCGGTTCTTTTTCAATCGATGTTGCAATCTTGAATGGAGTTTGTCCGTTTTTATCTTTTACTGAAGTGAAACCTTCTCCAAGTCCGCCGGGGCCGGAAAATAGGTCGATAACTTTAACTTTATTCATAAAAAGGTCGATTGGATTACATTTTGCAAATGCTACCAGGAACTATCGAATCAACCAACATATAATTGGTTTTTTATGCCTAACTACCCGTTCAGATTTGGATCTGTTCGATAACTATATTTAGTTTTCAATTAGTTTTCAGTGTTCTTAACGTTGGACTGTCGTAAAATGGTAAGTGTGCTTAGACCATTTCTATATGGTTGTTAGGCAGTACCGAAGCAAATTTTGTCTTTAATGATATTAAGATTGTAGTTTGGTTATTGAGTTGGGGAAACTAGGAGTTGTAGTTAATGTTTAACATTGGTGACCAGGTCAGGCTCATTCATGATCCCGCAAAGATAGGTGTAATTACACAAGTTTTACAGTCCAGAGGCGGAGTAAATCGTTACAAGTTCTTTTTTGCGGGGGCAACTCAAACTAAAAGTGAAAGCGACCTAGAAGTAGTGGCAAGTAACACTTGGAATGACTTACTTCATAGTGGACGTTTTGGACGAATTGACGATCTACGTAGAAATCTTACGTATATTCATATCTCTGGCAAACTTGCCAACCTTGTGTACAGTATGGAAACCACAAACACTGATTTCTTTGCTTTCCAATACAAACCAGTACTATCTTTCCTTGAGGCCCCTTCAAAAGGTATTCTTATTGCTGATGAGGTCGGCTTAGGTAAAACAATTGAGGCGGGCCTGATCTGGACCGAATTAAGGGCAAGGATAGATGCTCGCCGATTGATGATTCTGTGTCCTGCTATGCTAAGAGAAAAATGGAAGCATGAGTTAATGTTTCGTTTTGGTATTGATGCTGATTTGATGAGTGCGGAAGATCTTCTTCATGATCTGAAGAGAGATAAAAAGCAAGTGCCAACGGGTAAAGCGGTCATATGTAGTTACACTGGGTTAAGGCCTCCGAAGGGGTTTACTCCAGGGTTAGACTCGGCAGAAACTCCACGTCAAAAGTTGACGGAATTACTCTCAGATTCTGCCTCAAATGAGCCTTTATTCGATTTAATTATTATGGATGAAGCTCATTATATGCGTAATCCAGAAAGCTCGACCTCTAAGTTGGGTCATCTGCTCCGTGATGCAACAGAGCATGTTGTACTGTTATCTGCAACGCCAATTAATCTTGGTAATGAAGACTTGTTTCATCTTCTAGAGTTGGTTGACCCTGACACCTTCGACAATCGACATTATTTTCCGCAAGTACTCGAAGCAAATAAACCTCTCCTTGAAGCTCAAAATGCGGTTCGTAATCCTCATGTGAGTTGGTTTGAAGCTAGAAGTATCTTAAAAAACGCACAGTTAAACCCCATTTTAAATCATAGTTCCCAACTTTTAAGCATTATTGAGTTCGAACCCGAAGATGGATTTTCTCATGAAGAGAGAGTTGAAGTGGCGAACCGAATTGAGCGAGTGAACCTCTTGAGTAAGGTTGTAACTCGAACAAGAAAAGCTGAGGTCCATGAATACCGTGTAGTTCGAGAGCCTCTTGCTTTGGCGGTTCAGATGACGGATGCCGAAAAGGAATTTTATCAAGCAGTTACTGAAACTGTACGTCGTTACGCATCGCAGAAAAATGTGCATGAGGCATTTCTTTCTGCAATGCCTCAAAGGCAAGTTTCTAGCTGTATGGTTGCAGCTTACTCCGCCTGGAATCGTAGAGTAAGAAAAGCTGAATTAAGTATGTTTGACACCTCTATCGAAGAGTCTATTGGCATTGATATTGAGTCAAAGAATCAGCTGTCTCCTTTGATGTCTGAAATTGGTGCCAGATTGTTACCAGATATAGATATAGATAATCTCAGAGAAAACGATAGTAAGTTTAATGCACTCATTGATTTTTTAAAAAGCTGGTATAGCACCCACTCCGAAGATCAAGTCGTGCTGTTTTCATATTTTAGAGAAACTCTTCATTACCTTAATTCGCGCTTATTCGAAGAGGGCATTAGCGCGCAGGTATTAATGGGGGGTATGAAAGAGACTAAACAGGAAATCATAGATGGTTTCAAAGCTAATAAAGAGTGCCGTATCCTTCTATCTTCAGAGGTAGCAAGTGAAGGTGTAGACTTGCAGTTTTGCCGAGTGTTGATTAATTATGATTTGCCTTGGAACCCAATGCGAATAGAGCAACGGATAGGTCGTATTGATAGATATGGTCAGAAATCAGAAAAGATACACATCATTAACTTTTGCTACGCCGATACCATAGATCAAAGGATTTACGATCGCTTGTTTGAACGTCTAGGCATATTTAAAGCTGCTCTCGGTGATATGGATGCGATCTTAGGTGAAAAGATTGAAAATTTAACGTCTTCTCTCATTAGAGAGGAGTTAACAGCACAACAGGAGCAAGACCGTATAGAGCAGACTCGTCTTGCAATCGAAAAAGTAAAAAGTGAGAACGTCCGACTTGAAGAACAGGCATCGAGCTTGATCGCTCACAGTGGCTATATCCTTTCTCAAGTAAAAGCTGCTCATCAGTTTAGACAGAATATAAATGAACAAGATTTATTCTATTTTGTAAAGAGCTTTTTAGATAAATATGGCTCTGGACATTTATTCCAACAAGTCCTGAGCGAAGGTTTGACATTTGACGTTAGGTTACCTTCAGATCTTGCAGCAAAGTTTGCTGAATTTGTGAGAAAACATAGCTTAAGTAATTTATCTCAATTGCAAACAGGTGTTGTTCGTAGGTGTCTGTTTTCCAATAAGGTGACGCGAAATAGTAATGCCCAAACAGAGGTACTATCACAATTTCATCCATTGGTCCGTTTCTTCGCACAAGAATTGGCTACTAACAGTGAAGAACAGCACCCTTTAGTAGGAGCTAGAATAGAAAGTGGAAAGGTCGAAATTCCTGAAGGTGACTATATTTTAGTCGTAAAAAAAGGAGAATTTAGCGGAATAAGAGTCGAAGAGAAGCTATTTTCACGCGGACTCAAATTGGGAGATGAAGTCGAACTATTGTCCGAGCAAGACTCTTACAACCTGTTGAATGCGACTCGGGTTTTAGGAGGAGATTGGCAAGACGTTCATTTGGCATATGATGCCGACGTTCTAGAAGAAGCTTTTGAGGTAGTATCTGACTATGTTGAGCAAGATTATCAGGATGAGGTTGATCGACGTTACAATGAGAATGCAGACCGAATTCAATTTCAAATATCTTCAGCCAAGAAAAACAAGGAGCGTCAGTTAGAGGGGAGATTTAGTGCGCTCACAAAATTGAGTATGAGGGATGACAAAAAATCTGCTTCTCTTGTTGCCGCGACCAAAGCGCAAATTCGAAATATCGAAAGCCGATTTGATGTGCAAATAGAGCAGTTATCAGCTAAACAAGAACTACTTCATGACAATATCGAAGTATGTTTCATTGCCATTAGGATAGGTTAGTAATGAAAGGCTTAGATAAACTTAAAGGTAAGCTTAAAAAAGCACTTCCCCGAAAAGCTCATCAATCTAGTACAGTTGATAAACAGCCTTTAGGTCAACCTCGCATACTCAAGTCCAGGGCGTCTTCTCGTACCACTTCTTCTACTAGATCCCGAACTCAGTTTATTATTGGGCTAGATTTTGGAACTTCTTATACAAAAGTCGCAATCAGTGGCTTTGAAAATAAATATACAGTTCAATTGTTACCTAATACGCATCTTCTTCCGACTCGATTTTTTATTGATAGTGTGGGTAATTGCACTTTAGAACAAAGTGATGCAGTGGATAAGATTGAAGTATCCAAATTAAAATTGATAGAGAATAAAGCTCGAACTCAAGACCTTGCAATAATGGCTGCATATTGTGCTTTAGTTCTTAAAAGTGCACGCTGTTGGATGCTAAGCAAAGAGAGCAGTCGACTCGTAAACTATGAAATTGATTGGCTGCTGAACGTTGGTTTGCCCACGGAAAGTTCACAGAATTCTAGACTGACTACTCTTTATAGAAAGATAATTAAAAGTGCTTGGAAGTTCTCGAATATTAATGATGGTTTTAGCCTTAGAGAACTGGAAAGTTACTTGAGTTTTGGTGATGTTCCTGACAAATTGTCAAGTCATGAGTTCAGTGGTCTACATGAAGATTGTTTATCATTGTTTCCTGAATTTGTCGGTCAAATTCAGTCTTATATTCGTTCACCTCAAAGACAAAATTTTGCCCATCTTCTAATTGATGTAGGTGGTGGTACGGTCGATGTAGCTGTGTTTCGCGTTGTTGAAAATGAAGGGGAGTACTCTTATCCAATTTACGGCAAAAGCGTTAAGACTATAGGGGCAGAAGTTCTCAATAAAAAACGAGAATCTATGGGAGTCAAGGCTGCGGATAAATGGATGGAAGGTGAGTTCAAAGCACTAATTGGAGACGTAATAACTAATATTCCTTCGGGATCATATGTCGAAGATATACATTGTATTTTCATTGGAGGTGGTGCTAGCTTGCCTCTATACAAAAAGGCTCTTGATGACTTTAAAGATAAACAGAAGAGTTATTATCCTTTACGCATAACTGGTCTTAATCAACCTTATGAAATGGTTGACACTAAGTTAAGTGAACGAGATTTTCATAGGGTATCTGTAGCTTACGGCCTTACTTTTGAACCAGATGATTTAGGCTTTTTAGAGTTAGGTGTAGTTGAAAAAAAAACTTCATATAAAAAATCAGAAAACTCATACCTCTTAGACGCATCGTAGTAGAAAATTATGTCAATAAATCGTTGGAAAATTCCCACTGAAATAGAAAAAATCACTGCTGAGCAAGCCACTGCAACACAAGAGGCTATAAAAGCTGAGCTCGATTGTATCGATAGTGTCATTGATGATGTCGATAAAAAATTGCGCCGAGCAAGAGAAGTAAGTAACTCCCAGGACATCTCTACTCTTGAAGAAATGAAACGAGTAGCTTATGGGAAGTCAGTTTTGATAGAAAGTGATGTAAAAGGCATTCAAGAGTATCGAGTGACCCAAGTTGCTGGAAGTTATGCAAATACAAAGCACGGTGTATCAACGTCTCTTTCTCCCATAGGTACCCTATGTCGTCAAGCCTATATTGGACTCTCAGGTAAGAGCAAATTACTAGGAAATTATGAAGTCCTTGAAATAAGAACTTTTGAGCGTTTCAAAGGTCACGTAGCTGCAGATAATTTACGAAACTTTCAAACTATGGTTCGCTCTAGTTTCTCTGGTAAATATAGCAATGATATTGATGAATATCATACGCAAGACTTGAAGAAGACCGTCTTGATGTGGAGCAACAACATTGCTGGAAATGAGCTCACTTGCCCTGAGGATGATTTAGACATTGAAGAAACAACTCAGGGTGATATTACTTGGGGAGTATCTGAGTTTGGAGGCTGGGACGAAGATGACGCGATAGATGATATCATTCTCGATGAACCAGAAAATATAAGCGAACCAATTGAGTTGAAAGATGAGTATTTTGGCCTAAGTAGTAACTTTTATTTAAACCCGACTAGAGAGCAATATAAGATCATGTCTAATACCTTGGACACTGGGCCTATGTTGGTAGAAGGTATCGCCGGTTCAGGAAAGACTTGTGCTGCGTTAGGTCGTGCTAAAACTTTGGTTGATTTATCTAAAGTTGTACCAGATGAAAGTGATGAGTACGAAGCTACCGATTTTTTTGATCAAGAGAGTAGTGTCGGTATTGTCCGAACCGGGGAGTTAGTTCAATATTTGAAGCAAACCTGTAATGAACTCGGCTTATCACATCTTCCGATTATCGAATACGATGAACTACGTTCAAGGCTTCAACTAGCAAGGGAGCTTGAGCAACGATCGAAAACTGATAACTCACCTAAATATGCTCTCTCTGTAGATTTAAGTGAAAACGATGAATCAGAGACGACGATGTCTTGGTTGGAGTCATTCGATAAAGTACTTTTTGATTTATTATTAACGAAAGTTGATAAAGTTGTCGACCAACTTACTTTCGATACTAATAAATTTGAGCCTTCTGAATCTGTTTCGACTTTGTTGCTATCTACTTTGACTGATAAATTAAAGCTGAAGCTTCAAACAAATATAGCTCAATGGAAAACATCTAGAGTGCATAGTCACTTTGCCTGTGAAGATCTTATCCCCCAGCTATATCAACTTATGAGAGTTACTGTTGCCGATACAGTTGATCGAAGTGGTTTTTGGTATTCCATCAAAGATGATGAACCAGAGTTTACGACTAGCTTGTCGAATCTATTCGGTGCTTACCGTTCTCACAAGCATTTATTTTTAGATAAGCAAGAGCGAACTTGCTTCCAATTGTCCTCGCAACAAGACCTTTCAACGTTTGTTGAAAAATGTGAATTAGTTGAGTTGTCAATCCAAGACGTGCCGGGTCAGATTGAACTAAATACACCGTTTGATGATCTCTGGGATAAAGTCAGTGAGGAAGACACGCAATATTTAATTGGTAAGAGCTCTAATGGTGCACTTTTTAAAGGTAAACTTGTAGATGTTGAACAACTGAGCTTCCTTCGTTCGGAAAGGAGGTTATTTGTACTACAAGGTTTGTCATCTAGAGTTAGACCATTTGAACGCCCTAGTCCGTATACAGCAACTATTACACCAACTTCGAAGGGAGGAAAGCCTACAAGTTTTTCTAACTTCCTAAGGTCGAGGTTAATTCCACGCCTGTTTAATCATTGGCACATAGCTGATTTGTACAGAGATGCTTTATTGTTTGGTGATAAAGGATGGGGGAGTAAAAATAGCGATGCTTTAAATCGCTTAATAGGAAGAAAGCTCAATACGCATGATATAGACGTACTGTTAGCTATGTCCCATATTATTGGCGCAAAAGACAATGAAGAATATGGCTCAATCCCAACCCGCTGGCATACCACACAGTATTATAGAAGTGTGTTTGTAGATGAAGTACAGGATTTCACTGAAATCCAAGTGTTTATTATGGGACGACAAGCGTCTCCTGAATATGACGCAGTCACTATGGTCGGAGATATGCACCAACAGTTGAGTGGTAGGCAGGCGAAAGATTTGGATGCATGCTTTCCATACAGAAAGCTATCAAAGCATTTGCTGGTAGAGAACAAGAGACAGGAGTTTAACGCTACACTTGGGTCGATATCTCAGATTTTCAGACGATTTATACAGGGAGATATAAGGTTATCTGATTCTCTCGAACAAGTGAAAATGCATTTGGACAATATACGGTCTTCTGATGGCTATACTTTTAGTAATCTCGGGTTTGAATCTGCTCATGATGCAATTTTGGACGTTATCAGAACTCAGCCGCAGACTCGTACTATTGCGGTATTGACGCCAAACTTAAACTTAGCCAAAACTCTTGAGGAAAACTTGAGGGAAGGTCTGAAGAGTGTCTTCCGAGAATCTTATGTCTCGGAAACCGTGCAGTTGAACAAGAAATATCAGATTCATTTTTCAAGTCCTGAACATATTAAAGGGTTGGAGTTTGACACGGTTATTTTAGCTGGGTTAGAAGAAGTTGAATGGACGAAAAAAGACAAGGTAAACGGTGTCTATGTTGCTCTGTCTAGGCCACGAAAAGAACTTCATGTAGTATCTCTGATAGAAAGGCTACCAACCCCAGTCGCACGTTTACTAAGTGCTGAATTGTCTATGGATGAAGTTTTTTTGGGTAGAGAGGCAAGTTCATTTGAATAGCTTTCCGGTGGTATGAATTCAGGTCCGTCTAAAGATAGAGCAATGACTAGAGTTCTGTGACGACAGCTGTTTCTAGTAATAAAAATAGGTCCTAGATTTCAACTTTTGGGTTGATTGACTACACAAGGAAGTGTGGAGCTCTGTGTTACTAAGTATGACTATCATCTTGCCGTTTAGTTACTCTACACGCTGGTTTTGAATATTTATAAGCCTGTAGGAAAAAGATATAGATTATGAATAAAAGTATACTTATCGTACTCGGTGATAATATTAGTGCGGATATGAGCGATATTATCTCTAAAACTATGAAGCTTTACCTTGAGATGGTGGAGTGTAAAGGAAGTAAATACCAAGTTGCGACTGAGAGTATGGATACGGCAGTGACTGTTATGACTAAACTCAGCTCCCAAGCCAAAAAGCTAAGGTGTGTATATGATGAAATAGAAAAATCAGATAACCCAGAGAGGTATTTTGACCATGCAACGATTAGTGAGCTTGTAGTTGCAAATGGTTATATTCGAGGGTTTGAAAAGATCCTAAAAGCTCAATACGATAGTTGCTCTAATAGGGTCGCAGCTCTTGAACTAGAGGCCATAAAAGAACTAAAACAAATTCGAGTAGTAGTGGCTAAATTGCGAAGAATAATTGACGATTTAATGTCTATCGAACGTCAACTAAATATAGCTTCGATAAATAAATACGAAAAGCGCCTTAAAATGACTTCTGATGATGTTGCCAAGCTTAAGGAAGCTACACAACGTCTAGTTACAGTTAGACCTTCACGTAGCTAATATCTTCATAGATTAGTTAATACCAAACTAGAGTACTGATTCAGTAATAAAGAGTGGTTAGCTTGAGAACGGTTACCTAGGTAGTGTGCGTTTCCATAAAGATGTTACTTAAAAGAGGCCCTTGTTGTGAACCAACATTGAGACTTATTGTTGGTCTTTGATATGGGAAAGCACAGGTTAGTATAATTTTTTATACCGAATAGTTTCTAAGGGAAATAGGCTCACACTCATTCCATACTGTTTCGTCAGGTTTCGTGTAAATCTCTGTGGTTTTGGCGTTGTTATGAGCCATTCTGCTGGTGGCACTTAAACCTTTTTCTTCGATCAATCGAGCTGCTAAGGAACGAATCTCGTGATAGGTAGGTCTTTGGTTGCTCGGTAAGTCTGATTTCACTCCAACTTTATCGCGTATTCTACTGAACTGCTTACTTAGGTAATGACTTTGTACTTGATAGATATGGTCACAATCTTTAGCGATGCCTCGTTGCTGTTGTATAGGCTTCTTATGGACGATATAAGGGCAGGATACTCGATCTGAATAGCTTAGTTGTACAATATCGTAGATGGATTGGGTTATAGGGATCTTCACTCTAGATGCCGCTGAGTTTTGGACTTTCTGCCTATGTATATAAAGGTATCCATAAACTTTTTCTCCATGGAGCATATTTGGTTTCTTATCTTGATTCCAGACAATCCCACAGCGATTATCTTTAGGTTCTCTTATGTTGTATTTGATACGACATATTTCGTTTACGGAATGTGTCGTCTCTAACGTCAATGCCATAGCGACCTTAAGAAAGGTTGGTGCGTTACTATAAATTAACTCGAACTCTTCTAGCGTCAGTCTTTGACGCTTTTTAACACGTTCTGACTTCATGACTTTTAAACGTTTTTTATTGCGTATGAAGTTATCTGGTATAAAGGATTGATCAGCTAGGTAACTGAATGCTTTTTTGATATGGCTGAGGTTGTTGTTGTAGTTCTGAGATGAAGACTTACCATAATGTGTTTCTAAGAATGCATTCAACATTTCTAAGTTCAAGTCATGTGTGAGTGTTGTTCCCAAATCATCACAGAGTTTCTGTATTATTGATTGATACTTCTTCAGTGAACCTTGTGAAAGCTCTTCTCTTTCAATCAATGGAAAGATTTTGCTTAGCGCTTTTTCTAAAGGAATATTGAATCTACCCACAGTCTGATCTGAAGACTGGTGTGCTTTCTTAATGCGCTGTGCCATTGAGCGGTATTGGATATTATAGTTAATAGCTTCGTTGATAGCGTGGAGCTTTTTTGTGTCTTTAGGGAAATTGAAGTAACGCCCAGACTCAAGTTTTAGGCGGTAACGTACCTTGCCATCTTTGTGTCGATATCGATAAAGATAAGGTGGTAAGTCGATATTTTTGACAGAGCGGTTTCTACCCATAGTTAGATCTCCTAATGATAGATCACTACCCTAAGCGTGGAGTAGTGATCTAATTGCCGACGTTCATTTGCAGTTACTAAACTGAAGTCCACTGTTATCATCTACTAAGACGAGTAGGTTACCGCTTGGTGTTAGTACATAGGGCAAGTAGCCTTTCCGGCACCAGTTATGTACGGTAGCTGTTGTGATCCCTGAACCTGGGTACTTTTCTTCAAGATACTTTTTAGGTGTTAGTGTTCGCGCGCTCATAATTGCTCTCCATTTCATTGCGTTGGTTTAAAGTCAGGTGATCGTTCACCTGAAATCAATGTAATCATTAATAACAACGGATTTGGCAAATAAGGACGCTAATTTGCGTGTTTAATTGTTTTTCGAATAATTGAAAAGACGCTAATTGGGCCAAAGTGACAAATCGGTTGTGACTTAAAGACCAAGACCGGGGAGAGGTGTCGTGGGGGCGTATGAGAGTGATTAATTGGCCATGTGAGCACTGTATACTGTCTCGATAATGTCACTATCGTGATCTGTCATGTTCTCACAATTTACCCAATTATCGCCTAAGGTTATGAAAAATAGAAATATTAATCGGTTTTTCAAACCCCAGAAACGGTGAAACCCCGGTGTTGGTAGCATCGGGGTTTCGAATTTCTAGATTTCTCGACTGGTAAGATCGATTATCTTTTCTATGCAGAAGGCTGGATTAATCCAATCTTATTCCTTGGTAGGGAATTAGATACGGATGAAGTCCATGTGCTCAACTTTTGGCTTGAACGCGTGACGTTGAACGTCTTGTGGCTTAACCTTAACTTCTGCGCCGTCAATCAGTAGAGTGATTGCTTCGTAGAATTCAGGCTTATCCATTTGGTTGATCACGTCAGCGTGAACAAGTTCGATAGCTACAGCTTCAGCTTCGCCACCGTAGATTACAGCTGGGAATTTACCAGCGTGACGTAGGCGGCGGCTCGCACCTTTACCTAGTTCAGTACGTACTACTGCTTCAAATTTCATAGTTTTACTCTCAAATTAGTAAAAATTAACTTCACACCTCAATGCGACCTTGAGTGCGTGGTAATGCTTAAACATAAAAGTTCATGCTTAAGCGAGCGCGGATACTAACATCACATTCCAATATGAGCAAGTAAGAAGCCCATCTCAAAGTGAATTTCCTTCGATAATGGGTTCGTTTGGAGATAAAACGTTCGCTAACGCTTGTTTAGAGTATTTTGCCCCCTTTTACATCGCAATCCTTATCTATTTATATCATCGCTAAATCATCAAGTTAATGAACGGAAAATGAATGTTTACCTAAGACTTCGTTAAGGCTTAGTTCGTTAATCTTAGTGTTAATTAAACAGCAGAATTAATAGGTGAAAATATGGAACCGGTAAGCATTGTCGTAATTACGCTAAACGAAGAGAAACGCATTAGCCGCTTAATGGAAGAGTTGAGCGTGCAAACCCACCAAGAGTTTGAAGTGATTGTTGTCGACTCGAACAGTGAAGACAACACGAGAGAAGTGGCGCAAGCTTATGAAAACGCGCTGCCAAAATTAACGGTGCATCACATGGAAAACCGTGGTGTGAGCCTTGGCCGAAACACAGGTGCGTCATTGGCGCAATACAACAGAATCCTTTTCTTAGATGCTGACGTGAGCTTGCCTCGAAACTTCCTTGCGAAAGCGCTTTATGAACTAGAAGAGAAGAAGCTTGAAGTAGCGGGTGTGTACATGAGCTCGAAAGGTTTGCCGCTTGTACACAAGTTTGGTTACGGGCTATTTAACGCAGGCTTGTTTACTACTCAGTTCTTTTTCCCGACGGCGATTGGCGCATGTATTTTCTCGACTAAACGGGCGCATGATGAGATCGGCGGTTTTGATGAAGAGATCGTCCTGTGTGAAGACTGTGACTACGTAAAACGTGCGAGCAAAACATGGCGATTTAGATTCCTAAATATGACTTTTGGTTTTGACCCACGTCGCTTAGACCAAGATGGCGTTGTGAAGACAGGCTCTACTTATCTTAAAGCCAATGTAAGACGCTTCTTTAAAGGCGAAATGCGTAACAACGAGATGAACTACAAGTTTGGTCACTACAAAGAACAGTAAGCATCGAGGTTGTTATGTTTGATGGACTAGGGCTGTTTCTGGGAGCATTGGGTGATGCTCTCATTGGCCCAAACCTATTTGTACCGGGAGAGCCCTTCTTTATCGCAGCTGGCTTTCAACTGTATTCAGGTGCATGGATGGCGTTGGTTTTGGTAATGCTAGGTGGTTTGCTTGGCGACCAACTCAGTTATTTCATTGGTTATAGATACGGTGCTAAGGCGCAACGAAGGCTTATTAAGTTTCGTCCTAAAACCAAAAGGTTAATTGCGCGCTGCCGCTATCTGATTGCTCGAAAAGGCACATACATCATTCTTTTTGCTCGCTTATTGGGGCCTATCGCTTGGGTTGTGCCATTTATAGCGGGTTCGCACCGTGTACCGTGGCGCAATTTCAGTGTGTTGGCGTTTATCGGCTTGGCTCTTGGTGGCGGACAGTTCATTGCTTGGGGCATGTTACTGGCGCACGGCGTTGAAAACTTCCCGTGGCTTAATAGCCTTAAGATATTTATCTCTGAGCATAATAGTTTGATCGCCGGTGTGTTCGCGGTATCGGTTTTCACCATTATTGGTTATCGAATGAAGTGGCGACGCTTGGTACTTAAGTCGAGTGCGCTGTTGTTGGCGTGGGTATTGTTTGCGAACTACGCTCACTTTTTCTGGAAAGCGGATGATTTTCAGAATCAACCAGAGACGGCTCAAATTGACAAAGTCGACTGGAATTCGGTTACCTATAAAGCGTTCCCTGGCAAATCTTCGTTCTACTCGGCACAAGCGATCAACGTAATTTATGTTGGAGCAACTCCAAGAGATTTAATGAAGCAATTAGGCTGGATAGAGAATCAAACTTTCTCTCGAAATGAGATTGAATGGGCTGGTTACCTCGCATTGCTTAGAGACAAAACGCCACCAGTGTCCGATTTATATTGGAGAGACAAGCCGCAAGATATGGCGTTTCAATTGCCGGGTAACTTGATGAAGCGTAGCCATATTCGCTGGTGGCGTGCTGGTGTTGATATTAAAACTAACCAGCCTCAGTGGTTAGGCGCAATTAGTTATGATGATGGCCTTAAAGTCACCCCTTATTCAGGCATTGTAACCGTACTTCATAACATTGACCCTAACGTTGATGAAGAGCGAGATAGGCTCGCTAATCAGATACGAACGTCACTACCAGACATCGAGTTAGTTAAACACCCATTGGCAACGGTGGAAGTAATGAATGACGATCATGACTATTATACGGATGGCAGGATTCTGGTTATCGGCTCTTAAGACTCGCTAAGTTAATTTGTCTGCTTTTGATATCTCTGCTTTTAGCATGCATGCCTCTCAGGTAATGCTCTTTTTAGAGAGCGCTGCTTTTAAAAAATCGACAAAACAACGAACTTTCAAAGGTGTGTATCTGTTTCGTGGATAAATGGCATTAAAGGGCAGGCTTTGGTTAGAGTAGTTATCTAGAACAATTTTTAGTCGGTTAGACGAGAGCTCGTTATTTACCATCCAAAGAGGCAGTTGAACTAGGCCTGCACCTACCAAAGCAACTTCAAGCAACGTATCTCCATTATCACATTGAAAATTGCCAGATACAGTTGTCGACATCGTTTTCTCTTTGCTGGTGAAATGCCAGAGGTTAGGTGATTTCAACCTAGAATAAACTAGACAGTTGTGATTTTTTAAGTCCTCGGGTTGCTTTGGCTCTCCGTGCTTGGCTAAGTAGCTTGGGGACGCTAACGTTAACATTGGATCGTCGAAAAGGTGTCTTGCAACAAGAGATGAGTCTTCCAACTCTTTTGCTCGGATAGCAACATCAACGCCCTCACTGATCAAATCGATATGCTTGTCATTGAGGAGCAAATTGATTTTTATATTTGGATACAGTTCAAAGAATTGGGTAATTAACGGCGCAATGATAAGTCGACCAAATGCAATCGGCGCAGCAACACTCACCACTCCTTGAGGGGAGGATACCTCCAAGCGAGCTTTTGCTTCCGCCTCATCAAGCTCACTCAAAATGGCAACGCATGTCTCATAGTATTGTGCCCCTGCAGAAGTCAGTGAGTGATCTCTACTACTTCGAGTTAATAGTTTCACACCAACCTTCTTTTCCAGTGCCGCCACCTTTTTACTAATGGTGGTTTGAGTCGTGTTCATCTCTTTCCCTGTAGCAGAGAAACTGCCTGTTTCAACAACTCTGACAAAGGCTCGCATTGCACCTAATTGATCCATCTTAAATATTCCAAAAACGCATACTTGGTAGTTAATTTAGCATACTTCTAGTCGCTTTTGTTTGTGGTTAAGATTCTCTCCAGCAAACGAAAGTAGTAACAAGACTGAGTTTGAATTAATTGAAAATGACGAAATTAGGGTATGAAGAGAGGCAACATGAAAGAAGATATTTTGTTTGAAAACATTGAATTAGGTAATGGGCTGAATCTTGATAACCGTATTGTTATGCCTCCAATGAGTCGCTCAAAAGCGAGTGATGATTTGATACCGACGGACGCTATGGCTGATTATTACGCTCGTAGAGCCGATACCGGGTTAATTATCGTTGAAGGCACGATCGTCTCTCCAATGGCGCAAGGTTACCCAAATAGTCCCGGTTTATATAATGAGGAACAGATTGAAGGCTGGAAAAAGGTAACGGACAAAGTTCATCAGAATGGAGGCAAGATCTTTGCTCAACTTTGGCATTGTGGTCGTGTCTCGCATCCTTTTTACCTTGAAGGGAAGTTGCCGCTAGCACCTTCGGCTGTTCCTTTACAGGGGAAAGTGCCACGAGGCAAAGATTTGGAGTATGGCATGCCGAGTGAAATGAGCGAAGAGGTCATTTTTTCTGTAATAGGAGAGTTTAAACAAGCCGCGGCTAACGCTCGTAAGGCTGGGTTTGACGGTGTTGAGATTCATGGTGCGAACGGTTATTTGATCGATCAATTTCTTCACTGGGAGACAAACCAACGAACTGACGCATGGGGCGGAACTCCTGAGAAAATGAGTCAATTTCTATTCAGGATTATTGAGGCTGTAAAACAAGAAGTTGAACACGTAGGCGTTCGTTTATCTCCGGTCGGGTATCTGCATTTAGAGGAAAACGAAGAAGATAAGGTGATTTCAGATTATTACTTGAAGCAGCTCAATCAGTACGAGCTCACCTATGTTCATAACGGCTCGATTGATGACAAGCCTTATCAGCATATTGATGGTTCGGTTACTCAATATATCCGAAGCTTGTATCAAGGGACCGTTATCGCGAGTGGCGGATATAGCGCAGAGAGTGCGCGTGAAATGCTATCCAGAGGAGATGCTGATTTAGTGGCTATCGGTCGTCCATTGATTGCAAACCCAGACTATATAGAAAGAGTGAAGACTCAACAGGAAATAAAACCGTACAGTAATGAGATGTTAGCTGAGTTGGTGTAAATGTGATAAGTGGGGTTATCAGTATGAGCCATAGTGGATATTTCGAATTCGGTTAAACCAGAATAAAGTTAAGCCCTAGCGTTGTGCTAGGGCTTATCGTGTTTACTTGGTTTATTTAGCGCGTTTAGCTTACTTAACCTTTACTTACTTTAAGCACCAAAGAAGCTTTTAAGCCGCCCATTGAGCTCTTGCTGAGCGTTAGGCTGCCTCGGTAGCTGTGTGCCATTTCATTCACGATATTAAGCCCTAAGCCTGTTCCTGGTGTGGTTTCATCAAGTCGAACGCCACGTTTGGTGACTTGCTCAAGCTTCTCTTCAGGAATGCCTTGGCCATCATCTTCAATCACCAACTCTATGTTGCCATCGTCGAGTTCATTTGCATGGACGCGAATAATGCTGCCAGCCCACTTGTAACTGTTCTCGAGTAGGTTGCCGACCATTTCATCAAGATCGGTTTTTTCTACCGCCACTTCAATCTCAGAGTCTAGCTCGTTAATTATGGTGACTTCGTTGGCTGCGTAGACTTTATCAAACGCCATTGAGATAGCTTCAACACGCTCACAAGGTGAAGACTTCACCGAAAGAATGTTCATTGCACCTGCCATACGAGCGCGGCCAAGGTGATAATCAATTTGGCTTTGAATCTGATGAATGGGCTGTTGCAGCAGTGCTTTGTCATCCTCTGGAAGTCGCTCTATCTCATTTTTTAGAACTGAAAGCGGTGTTTTCAACGCATGAGATAAGTTACCCGCGTGGTTACGAGCTCGCTCTAATAGCTCTTGATAGTGGAAGAGCAGGGCATTGAGATCCGAGACTAATGGAGAAACTTCTTTCGGGTAGTTATCGCTTAACCCTTGTTGTTCGCCGTTTCTTAGCATCACCAGTTCGCGTTGCATCTTGCTGAGCGGTAATAGCGACCAACTGACTTGAATACCGATCAACATCAACACGCCAACAAACAGCAGCATTAGGATCAACCAGACTTGGCCAGTCAGTTCGGTCAGTGTCGATTCTAGCGGATCTTCATCAATACCAATGGTGATCGTGACAGGGTCGCTCAGTTCAGGCAGGTAGATATCTTGCTCGATGTAAATCAGCTTTTCTTTCTCAGGCCCTTTGACTGATGTGTGAATTGGCGAACGCTTGATGGTGAGGTCTTTATCCCATAGCGAGCGAGATCGGATGATCTGGTCTTGGGTTGCGGCGCGCCAATAAATACCACTGTAGGGCTGGTTGAACCTAGGATCAGACAGACGCTCTGCCATGATCAGGTTACCACTGTCATTGGTTTCGATATTGGCGGTTAACTCATCCATGGTTAAACCAAGCTGCTGCTTCATGTCGTCGACGAGGTAGTCGTTAACCAGCTTCGGGATCCCGACACCTGCCGCTAATATCATCGCACCTAGCCAAAAAGCCGCAGCAAGGAGCAAGCGGCTTTTTAGACTGATGTTTTTAAGTGTTCGTTTCTTTAGATTCATGCATTTCCAGCCTGCCTTTGCTCATCGTGACTTATCGTATTGCGATGATCAGAACAGGCTGTCCACTTAATTGATGGTTACTCTTGGCGTGATTGACGACTGAGTTATTCGGCATTCAGTTGGTAGCCAAGGCCACGAACGGTTTTGATGATCTTTGGTGCGATTTTTTTGCGAATACGACCAATGAACACCTCAACTGTGTTTGAGTCGCGATCGAAGTCTTGTTTATAGATGTGTTCAACCAGCTCTGTGCGTGAGATAACCTTGTTTTGGTTATGCATGAAGTACGCAACAACTTTATATTCGAGTGCAGTTAGGCTAACCGCTTGGCCTTGCCACAATACTTTAGAACTGCGTGTGTCTAGGCTTAGATCGCCGATTTGAAGTATCGGAGCAGCACTGCCTGACGCTCGGCGCAGTTGAGCACGGATACGGGCAATGAGCTCGACCATCTCAAATGGCTTAGTTAGGTAGTCATCAGCACCTGCGTTCAAGCCCTCAACACGTTGAGTTAGCGTGTCACGAGCACTTAAGATAATCACTGGTGTGTTGATGTTTTCGTCTCGAATGCCTTTTAATACGGTTAGGCCGTCAAGCTTAGGTAGACCTAAATCGAGGACAATCGCGTCCCATTCTTCTGACGTTGCACGGTAGAGTGCGTCGATACCATCTTGAGAAAGCTCTGGAACCCAGTCGGCTCCCTCAAGTGTTTCAATAATTTGTTGGCCCAAACGAGGCTCATCTTCAACGACTAAAATTTTCATAATTGTTCTTCTTAATTCTTGTAATGACGGTTCGTCGTGCTTAACTATTCGTTGTGCTTAGCTCTTCGTCGTACGTAACTAGTCGCCGTGTTTAATTGCGTTTTTAAAGTTGCGGCCTTTGATCATAAGCATTTCTAACGTTTCAGCGTTGTATTCGACTTTGATGATGTTGTTTTGGTAATTGATTTTTAGTTCATACACCCAAATGTCGTCATCTTCTTCTAGTTCGACTTTAATGATTCTGCCATGAAGATCGTTTTCAACCGCGGCATACATTTCTGAGAAAGGGCGAATGTAGCCTTCTCGTACGGCTTCGTAGACTTCGTCTTGATCTTCTTCAAATTCGATGCTGGTTCCTGCTTTGTGAACGTCCTGCACTAATTCATGACCATTATGGTGTGAGTCAGCCCATGCGCCAGCAGAAACAAATAAGCCTAAGCTTATAGAAAACAAAGAAATCATAGCTTTACTAAACATAGCGAATCCTAGAGAAGGTTGATAGCGTTCAGTATAAAAAAGTAATTCTGAACAGAAAGTGAACCTGATTAATAATGAGAATTTGATACCGAAAAACTTAACGCTTAAATGGCGCAGGCTTTAATACATAAGATTAATTGCCGAGTGTTAAGAACGTAAGACTTACCTTTATTCTTAACTTTAACGCTGCTGTAGTTCGTCTTCGAATATCTTGTCTCTCATTTTCCAAAAGCGTCCGACCTTACGTGCAATCACGAATTGAGGTGGGCGGAATCTATGTTGGTGAGCAACCACTTTCGTTGGTGAGGCTTCTTCAAAAGGGCGATGTCTGTCTGCAAGGTGAGGGCGAACAAACTGGTCTTTGAAGTTCTGCTTCTGCTTTTTGGTGGTTAATGACCAAAACTCATGCACTTGCGCTTGGTTTTCACCGCGATAGGTGACCTTAAGTTGTGATTTACCTTTGTCGTCTTTAAGCACGTTGAGGTCCATTTCTAAACACTCAAATACCAAGGCATCTTTTAAGTTCAGTGCTTCTTTCAGTTTTTTGTCTGGGTCGACTAAGGTTGCATCGCACTCATGACAAATACGCGCGGCAATGTCGTTATCAGCACCACATTCACCGCAATATTTCGCTCGGAAACGATAGTTGCAGTGTTCGCGTTCGCCCGTGTCTTCATCGGTAAAATAGCCTTGGCATTTACGACCAAAGTGCTCAAGCAAGAAGCCATTGCTGTCTAGCTTGCCCCAAAAGTTATTATTGAAGCCGCACGCCGGGCAAGGGATGGTGATGATTTCACTGTCTGAATCGGGTTTAGGGTCGCCGACCTCAGGTTGGTAAAGGTCGTAACTGTTGCCCGCATAGTCGAGCACCAAACACTCTTTTTTACCCGGAGATAGGCGTAAGCCACGGCCAACGATTTGTTGATACAAACTGATGGATTCTGTCGGGCGTAAAATCGCGATTAAATCGACGTGTGGCGCATCAAAGCCTGTGGTTAATACCGACACGTTAACCAAGAACTTGATTTTACGTTCTTTGAAGTCGCTGATTATTTGGTCACGTTCGAGAGTTGGTGTATCGCCAATCACAATTGAAGCTTCACCTGCTGGCAATAAGCCGAGGATCTCTTGCGCGTGTCGAACAGTGGCAGCGAATACCATGATGCCTAGTTTGTCTTGGGCTAGGTGAATGATTTGGTCGACAATCTGCGGGGTCGCGCGTTTCGATTGCTCGATCACCATGTCGAGTTCTGCTTCTTTGTAGCGACCAGTGCTCGCTGGCTTTAACTGCGAAAAGTCATAGCTCAACACGGGTGCATCGATCATACGTGCAGGAGTTAAGAAGCCTTCGTCGAGCAGGTAACGAATCGGCAACTCAAAAATACAGTCGCGGAAGAAGCGAGGCTCATCTGAACGCACTTGACCGCGAGTATGGTATTGATAAATCCAACCCATCCCAAGACGATATGGGGTCGCTGTTAATCCAAGCACCTTGATGCCTGAATTATTCTCGCGCAAGTGAGTGATCACTTTCTGATAACTACTGGTTTTTTCATCGGGAACACGGTGGCATTCGTCGATAACCAACAGCGAAAATTGGTTAGAGAATGAATCGAGATTTCGCACCACAGATTGCACCGAAGCAAACACGACTTGTTGGTCGGTCTCTTTGCGTCCTAAACCCGCAGAGAAAATCGAGCCTTTCAGCCCGTAACCTTCATACTTTTCATGGTTCTGTTCAACCAACTCTTTTACGTGAGCAAGTACCAACACTCGACCTTTCGCAAGCCTTGCCAACTCAGCAATCACAAGGCTTTTCCCTGCACCCGTCGGAAGCACGAGAACAGCCGGAGTTTGGTGTTTTCTGAAGTAATGAATCACTGATTTTACTGAATCAGCTTGGTACGGGCGGAGTGTATACATATCGCGTCTTGTAAGAAGGAAAACAAATAGTGTGAAATAGCTCAACTAATTGAGCAAAGGTGACTATAATACCCGACTTAGATTAGTTGAGGTATTCATGCGTTTAGATAAATTTCTGTGCGATGCATTAGGCGTCACTCGAAGAGAAGCAACACACTTATTAAAATCCAAGGCAGTGACAGTAAATGATGTCATTCAAAAAAGCGGTTCACTCAAGGTAACTGAAGAATGCGTTGTGGAATGGCAAGGCAATGAACTGAATGTTCACGGCCCACGTTACATCATGCTTTATAAGCCAGAAGGCTTTGTTTGTTCGCATGAAGATGGCGCAAATCGTATCGCGTTTGAATTACTTGATGAAATCAAAATGGACAAGCTGCACTTTGCTGGCCGTCTAGATATTGATACAACAGGTCTTGTGTTGATTACCGATGATGGTAAGTGGTCTCACCGTATCACTTCGCCAAAGCACAAGTGCGAGAAGACGTACCGTGTGTGGTTGGTTGAACCTGTTGAAGACGATTACGTTGAAAAATTCAAAGAGGGCATCCAGCTTAAGAGCGAAGATGGCCTAACACTTCCTGCACACCTAGAAGTTCGTGCAGAGCGTGAAGTACTGCTAACGATTCACGAAGGCAAATACCACCAAGTTAAACGTATGTTTGCTGCTCTTGGTAACAAGGTAGAAGCACTACACCGTGAACGTATTGGCGAAATTGAGATGGACGAATCTTTAGAGTTAGGTGAATACCGTTACCTAACGCAAGAAGAAGTCGATTCAATCTGGAAGTAGTCCTTAGCTAGAAGTGCTCTTAATAAGAAATTGTTCTTAACAAGAGATAACTTTTGCTGGAAATAGCCCTTTCGTTGTAAAGCCGACCATGGATAGCGTCGGCTGATGATGTTGACTGGTACTAGGAAAGTCTCAGCCAATCTTTGACTCGCGTACTCACGCTAGTCCCTAGCTCTATCAGTTGAACATTCGGAGAACCATGCAAACATCGACCTCACAGAGCCAAAGCTCCCAACCAGAAACCCCTCAATTAGGCTTAATGCTGTTTTTGATTCTTGGCGCGATTGGTGCACTTACTCCGCTAGCCATTGATATGTATCTGCCAGCGATGCCGACCATTGCCAAAGATCTTGGTGTGACGGCGGGTGAGGTGCAAATCACGCTAACAGCTTATACCGCAGGTTTCGCGCTGGGGCAGTTACTGCATGGCCCGTTGGCGGATAGCTATGGTCGCAAGCCTGTATTGCTTATTGGTGTATTCTTGTTTGCTATCGCTTCAATGGTGAGTGCGACAACACACGGTATTGAAGCGCTGACTTACATCCGTACCGCTCAAGGTTTTGCTGGTGCTGCGGCAGCCGTTATCATCCAAGCGGTGGTAAGAGACATGTTCGATCGTGAAGATTTCGCAAGAACCATGTCTTTCGTTACTTTGGTGATGACAGTTGCGCCATTGGTTGCTCCGATGATTGGCGGTTACTTAGCGTTGTGGTTCGGCTGGCGTTCAATTTTCTGGGTACTGGCTATCTTTGCGGTGATCGTGATTCTAGCGGTATCGATGAAGATCCCAGAAACGCTTCCTGCAGGAAACCGACAACCACTGCGCTTTAAAACAACGATTCGTAACTATGCTCGATTGTGTAAGAACCCAACGGCGATGGGCCTGATTTTCTCTGGTGCATTCTCATTTTCAGGGATGTTTGCGTTCTTAACGGCAGGTTCATTCGTTTACATCGATATCTATGGCGTTCGCCCTGATCTGTTTGGCTACCTATTCGGCTTGAATATTGTTGCTATGATCTTGATGACGAGCATCAACGGTCGAATCGTTAAGAAAGTGGGCTCTCACGCTATGCTCAGAGTCGGTTTAACCATTCAACTGTTTGCAGGCTTAGGTCTGTTAGTTGGTTGGATGTTAGATATCGGTTTGTGGGGTATTGTGCCATTCGTGATGCTGTTTATCGGCACACTGTCTACCATTGGTAGTAACTCAATGGCGCTGCTTTTAAGCGGATACCCGAATATGGCCGGCACAGCTTCTTCGCTTGCGGGCACGTTAAGATTTGGTACTGGTTCTGTGGTGGGGGCAATTGTTGCCATGCTACCAAGTGACACTGCAGGGCCAATGGCTATGATGATGGCAGCATGTGCAATACTGTCAGCATTACTATATTGGACATTAGGAAAGAAGGCATAATGTCAAAATACTATATTGAAATTCAGAAGTTAGTGAACGATGCGCTGGGCGAGCTATATGCTCTGCATAAGTCTGGCAAAGCGATCGACGCGCCTATCGCGAACAACCTTTATCTTGTTCGTTGGGTAACAAAAGCGATTAAATCTCAAGCTTATGATCGCGTAATTGTGCCTGACTTAGTTCGCTGGCAGAAACAGGGTCGCTCAAAAGGCAATAACTCTGATTTAACTTTTACCTTTAAACGCATTTCTGCGTTTTACGGACGTTTTTTCCCTGAAGGCGAAGAGCCTAAAGCACTAAAAGACAGTGATGTTGAAGCGTTCATGGACAAAATGTACGAGATGGGTTGGAGCGTATCGAGTGAAGATGAGCTAACGACTGGCGGTAAGATTCAATTCTTCACCGATGGCGAGCACTCTTTTGCTTTATGTGGTAAACAGTGTGACGATTCTTTCGATGGTGAATTGATGGTTAAGCCTATGAACTGGTTTGTTCGTGGTAACCACGCCGAGTTCATCCAAGCGGCGATGGAAGCGGGTTTCATGCTTCACAAAGTGACGGACTATAAGTCTGCGGTGAAGTATCACGGTGAATACATCGTTTACCCTGCTAACCAAGGCAACCAACTGGCTGAGATCCCAATTAGCGTTATCGGCTAGTAGCGGATTCGGGATACGAGATAAGAGATACGAAGAGCGGAAATATCCGCTCTTTTTTTTGCCTCTTATAGCGTGTGTCGCTAATTTGCTGTTAAGTCTTTTCGCATCACGTTACCCGAATCCCATATCCGCTTTTAATCTTTTTGCATCTCGACACTCGAATCCCGTATCTGCTTTTAATCTTTTCGCATCTCGACACTCGAATCCCGTATCTGCTTTTAATCTTTTCGCATCTCGTTACTCGAATCTCGAATCTCGCATCTGCTCTTGTGCTTGCTTCTCAATCGCTTTCACCATGCCTTTAAAAATAAACAGGTGGGCTGGCATCATAGCAAACCAATACAGTAACCCTAGAAACCCCTTTGGATGCCACCAAGCCGAGATATTCAGCTCGCGAGAGTCACCGTGGTCACAGACGGTAATCTCGAGTCGCCCTAAACCGGGGCCTTTCATACCGAAAAGCAGAGATAAAAACTGGTTTTCTTCACAACGAATGACTTTCCACGAATCGATTTTGTCACCGACTTTTAGATTGGGTCCTTTTGGCATTTGTCGAACTGGTACACCGCCACCGAAAAGAACATCCAACCATTCGCGTGTGCGCCATAAAACGTTGGCAAAGAAGTAACCTTGCTTCGGGCTTCCGATTTGTTGAGCCACGTGCCAGAGCGATTCCAGTGAAGCGCTTGAAGTGATACTTGCACCTGTTTTCTTCGGATAATAACCGTATCCAGCTTGCCAGCGTTTAAAGGCGGTTTTATCAAAGCCCCACACATTGCTTTTGACAAAGTTTCCTTCAGCGTGAATGGCTTGTTCAACCATGCTCTCGAACGAGACGAGCTTCTGAGGGTACTTTTCTCTGATGGTGGTCGAACTGGCGATGAAGTCGTGCTTTAAGCCTGCAAGCAGTGCTCTGCCTATGTTGGACGGTACAGAAGTCACCACGCCTAACCAATATGAAGCAATCTTTGGTGTCAGTAGCGATGTCGCCCACAGCCTGAGTGGACGATCGGCAGTTTTGGCAATATGAGCAAACTGGTTTCGGTAAGAGACAATATCCGGCCCGCCAACCTCAAAGGTTTGGCTTTCGTTAGGCGGGTCTTGTGCGAGTTTTATTAGGTAATGGTTCAGGTTCTGCAAGGCAATAGGGTTCGCTTTAGAGTCAACCCACTTTGGCGCAATCATGATAGGCAAGTTGTACACGAAATCTCGCATGATCTCGAATGCCGCTGAGCCGGGGCCTATGATGACGCCTGCTTGAAGCTCGGTAACTGGAACTGGCCCTTTACGAAGCAGTTCGCCGGTTTTCTTTCTCGCTTGAAGGTGTTCTGAATCGCCAGTCTGAGGCTGTAAAGAACTCAGGTAGATGACGTGTTGATTCTTTGGGCCAAGAGCAGAAACAAAGTTACGGGCTAAGTTCAGCTCATAATCGATAAAGTCGTGGCCTTCTGCCATGCCATGGACGAGAAAGAAGATAAGATCAAAGTCGGGGACTAATGCTTGTGTCGCAGCTTGATCGGCCAGATCAAGATACTCAAGCGATAAGTTTTCGTGAGGCTCGGTTCGTGCCTTTAAATAGTCGATATGCCTTGCTGCTGCCGTGACTTGATCGCCTTGCTCAAGCAGGAGAGGGAGGAGTTGCGAACCAACATATCCAGAAGCGCCTAAAACCAGTACTTTCTTCATTGTTACTCCATTTATATCTGTGGTTAAAAACCGAACATTGATATAATAGCGCGATATTTATCTTTATTCATCAATACGTTCCGTTTAGGTCTCTCTCTATGTTGCTCTCTTCAATTATTCATCACACACGAGGTGATTTTGTTCGCAGGCTTATTGCGATTGCACTGCCTATCACCTTGCAGAGCATTATGTTTTCAAGCCGAGGCTTGGTGGATGTGTTGATGTTGGGCCAACTTGGCGAAGCAGACATTGCAGCTGTGGGTGTGGCGAGCCGAGCGATGTTCGTGACGACTATTATGCTGGTGGGTGTCACTACAGGCGGCGCTCTTCTTACTGCTCAATATTGGGGCGCGGGTAACAGACAAGGTGTGAGAGAAAGCACTGCGCTGACGTGGCTAGTTTCGACACTGTTTGCGTTACTGACCATTGCGTTTTTCGTTTCATTTCCTGCACAAATCATGAGCGTGACGACTGACTCTCAAGAGGTCATTAACCTAGGCGTTGAATACATTGTCATTACCTCATTTAGCATGCTAGCAGTATCGTGTGTCAGCAGTATGGCTGTGGGTTTGAGAGCGATGCACAAACCCGGGCTAAGCACCTTCTTCAGCGGTATCGGCATCCTGTCTAACGTGTTCTTAAACTGGGTGCTGATCTTTGGTAACTTAGGCTTTCCTGCGCTTGGAATCAAAGGTGCGGCGATTGCGACGGTACTGAGTGGCGCGATTGAAGTCGCGACTTTGTTTGGTTATCTCTATTTCTCTAAGCATTTATTGGCTTTTAAGTTCTGCGATATTAAAGCAGCAGCTTCGATTGATAAGGTGATTCGCTTCTTGAAGCTGTCTCTGCCGACCACGTTTAATTTCTTAGCATGGGCGGGTGGCTTGTTTGCTTACCACGCGATCATGGGGCAATCGGGCGTTCAAGGTCTGGCTGCGCTTTCAGTAATGACGCCGGTTGAATCTATCTCATTGAGCTTATTAATTGGTTTATCGAATGCGGCAGCGGTTCTGGTGGGTAACCAGCTTGGCGCGAAAAATAATGAAGCGGTTTACTATCAAGCACTTGGCTTAACAATTCTGTGTTTCTTAACCAGTATCGTTGTGGCCGTTTTTCTCTATTTCGTTCAAACGCCAATACTCAATGCCTTCAGCGCATTGACGGAAGAAACCAGAGCCCTCTCAGAGAAATTCATTCTGATCCTCAGTGTGGGTATTGTCATTCGCTCGGTGCCATTAACTGTGATCGTTGGGGTGTTGAGAGCGGGTGGTGATGTGAAGTTCTGCCTCTACCAAGATTTGATTGCTCAGTGGGTGATCGGTATCCCATTGGCAGCCATCGCGGCTATCTATTTTAAGTTTCCACCTGAGTGGGTATATCTGCTTTTCCTAACGGAAGAAGTCCTCAAGTGGGGTGGGTCGCTATATCGTATGAAAACAAGAAAATGGATTAAAAACTTGATAGGAAGTTGAAGTAGGGCGCACCAATCGCATCACTTTATCGTTGGCGTGTGATCTATCTTTCAAAATACTTCCTCCTAACAGGGAATTAGTGTAGATTCTCCTTCCAAATTCTAACTAATGCGAGCTGTTTAATGTTAAAGCTGTCAGACCTATGTAAAGGCTATGTCGATGGGGGGGAGTTTCACCCTGTTTTGCAAGGTGCTGAATTAACATTAAACCAAGGTGACCAGCTGGCATTAATGGGAGAAAGCGGTTCAGGTAAAAGTACGTTACTGAATCTTATCGCGGGTTTAGACCTAGCGGATTCAGGTGAAATTGCTTTCCCTCACTTCAATATGCACGACTCAACCGAGCGTGATCGTACCGCTTATCGCAGAAACAACATTGGCCATATTTTTCAGCAGTTCAACTTACTGCCAACGCTAAATATTGCCGATAACATCCGCTTTTGCCGTCAGTTAAAAGGCTTACCTGAAGACAAAGGTCTCTGGAGACAGATTCTCTCTGCTTTAGACCTTATGCCTTTGCTTGGCCGTTACCCTGAAGAAGCGTCTGGTGGCCAACAACAACGTGCGGCCATTGCGCGTGCGCTGTATATGGAACCAAAAATATTGCTGGCCGATGAGCCGACCGGTAGTTTAGATGAGCGTAATGCAGAAGCGGTAATGCGTTTGCTGACCTCTTTAGCTCGTCAATTAGAATGTACGTTGCTGTTGGTAACACACAGTGAAAAAGTAGCTCTGCATATGGATGGCAGGATCCGTCTACAAGGAGGGCAACTGCATGTTATGGCCCGTAGTTAAGGCGCTACTCGGTCACTATCGACGTTACCCACTGCAGATTATTTTGGTATGGCTTGGTTTAACCCTCGGCGTATCACTTTTGGTTGGTGTTACTGCTATCAACCAACACGCCAAGCAAAGCTATGCGCATGGCGAAAAACTCTTTTCGAATCCTCTCCCTTACCGTATTCGACCAAAACACAACGCCAATAAAATCCCGCAAGGCTTTTATATCCACCTTCGCCGTGAAGGCTTTCAACAGTGTTCTCCTCTTGATCACCATCGTATCACTGATGAAAATGGCGCAAACTTTATGCTTGTCGGCATAGACCCTGTTTCTATGCTTCAGCTACAACCTGGTATTGCGTTAAAAGATCTCACCGCTTTGAACCTCATGAAGCCACCATACCCAATCCTTGTCAGTGATGATCTTGCTGAACACATGGAATGGCACAACGGAGATTACATCCCTTTGATGGATGGCTCTGAGCTTGGTCCTGTGGTTGTCGATCAAAATAACCTGATTAATGGTACAAGGCTGATTGCGGATATCTCCTTGCTCCGAATGCTAAAACGCAGTGCAGGGCTTTCTGTAATTGCGTGTTCAGACATGTCCACTGAGAAGTTTGAACGTCTCAAAAACATGCTACCTAATGGTTTGACGATCTCTCGTAGCTCTAAGGCAGAGCTTGAGTCGCTAACCAGTGCGTTCCACTTAAACCTAAAAGCGATGGGTATGCTGTCGTTTGTGGTTGGCTTATTCATTTTCTATCAGGCGATGTCGTTGTCGTTTATCCAGCGCCAACCGTTAGTCGGAATCTTAAGACAAACAGGTGTATCGGGCTGGCAATTGGCTAAAGCGCTGTGCTTAGAATTGCTGATATTGGTCGTACTGAGCTGGATCTGCGGTAATGTATTTGGGGTCATGTTAGCCAACCAATTATTACCAGCGGTATCTTCAAGCTTAGGCGACTTATACGACGCCAACGTTGGCTTAACGATTGACTGGAATTGGCGATGGAGCGGCTACAGCTTATTGATGGCGTTACTTGGTGCGTTCTTAGCATGTGCTTGGCCATTGGTGCGCTTGCTTAGATCACAACCGATTCGTTTGACTTCTCGCTTATCTTTGATGCGCTTTGCGGGTACTGAGTTTACTTGGCAAGCATTGATTGGCTGTGGCTTCTTAGTTGCCGCTGTCGCCGTATACCAAGCTCCTCAGACTCAAGAAACGGGTTTTGCGATTATCGCGCTAATGCTGATCAGTGTGGCTCTATTTACTCCGTTTTTGATGTGGAAGTTATTTAACAGCCTCTCTTATTCGTTGCGCTGGGTTCGTGCTCGCTGGTTCTTTGCTGATGCTGCTTCCAGTATGAGTTACCGTGGCGTGGCGACGATGGCGTTTATGTTGGCCTTAACAGCCAATATTGGTGTAGAAACCATGGTCGGTAGCTTTAGAGATACCACTGATAAATGGCTAACGCAGCGCTTGGCAGCCGATCTTTATATCTACCCAACCAACAATGCCGCTGCTCGTATGAGTAATTGGTTATCTGATCAACCTGAAGTGGATTCGGTTTGGTGGCGTTGGGAGAAAGATGTTGCGTCTCCAGTTGGTAGCATTCAGGTGGTCAGTACAGGTCCTTCTGAAGGCGAGCTAGAAGCGCTTACGATCAAATTAGGTATTCCGAATTACTGGTATCACTTGCATCACTCTAAAGGTGTGTTGATCAGTGAATCGATGTCTCTCAAGTTGGGGATTCGCCCTGGCGACTACATCGACCTCTATGACAGTCTCGGCTCTGGTTGGCAGGTTGTCGGTGTTTATTACGATTATGGTAACCCTTACCATCAAGTCATGATGTCGCATCGAAACTGGCTGTATGGATTTGCTGGGCGGGGTAATGTCGGCCTTGGCGTAATACTCAAAGACGATGTGAATTCATTAGGGCTTCGCAGCCGATTGGAAAGCGTATTCAGGCTTGGCTCTGAGCGTGTGTTCGATAACAACAATATTCACAGTCAAGCTATGCGGGTGTTCGATAGGACGTTCGCGATTGCAGATACACTAGGTAACATCACTTTGGTTATCGCCGTCTTCGGTATCTTCTTCGCGACGGTTGCGGGTGAAGTATCTCGTCAAAGGCATATTTCCTTGCAGCGCTGTTTGGGTGTCTCGGCGAAAGAGCTGATTCTGACAGGTAGTTTGCAGTTGTTTGTGTTTGGGCTTATTTCCTCCTTAATTGCGATTCCGCTCGGATTGGCGTTAGCGAGTTTAATTGTTGATATCGTGATAAAGCAGTCTTTTGGATGGTCACTCGAGTTACAAGTGATTCCATGGGACTATTTGCAGACATTTGCATGGGCCATGGCAGCATTGATGCTAGCTGGTGCTTTACCAGTGATGAGAATGATTCGGAACACTCCGATGAAGTCACTGAGGGATGCGCTTTAGTATGTTTTTACGGAACACCTCAACTAAGTTAAGACAACGAATCTTGTCTTCTCTTCTATTAATCAGTTTCTTCGGCATCTTTTTAAGTGTTTGGGGGTATTACTCCTATTTCATCGATCCTGGTGAAAAGGGCATGAATGAAGTTAACTCAATATTGGTTAATGAACACTTCAATGTGTTCGAACCTGTTTTGCCAGACCGCAACGTGTCGCTACCACAAGATTTTAAGTTTCACCCAGAGTTTCAGCACGAGTGGTGGCATTACTTTGCATCTTTGAAAGGTGATGACGGTAAAGACTATTCGGTTCAGTGGAGTTTTTTCCGTATCGCAACGGACGAACGTGAAACGCCGGGATGGCAAAGCCCTCAAGTCTATATCTCAAATGTAGTGGTCTCTTCTAAATCCAAAGTATGGAAAGAACAGCGCATGGCTCGTGGCGGCATTGGCCAAGCGGGAATGACTAATCGTCCATTCAGGCTTTGGATTGATAACTGGAACTGGCGTGCACTCGGCAACACCCCATTCCCAGGGCGCCTTCAAGTGCAAACTGATACGTTTGGACTGGAGCTAGACACCATTGCAAAAGGGCCCTATGTGCTCAACGGCGATAACGGTTATCAGAAAAAGCACGACTTATTACCTGTCGCGTCTTATAACTTCAGCGCTCCATTTTTATCGTTGAGTGGTGTGTTGAACCTAGACGGCGTTACTAAGGAAGTGGAAGGCACAGCGTGGGTACACAAAGAGTGGGGCAGTGGCTTACTTGGAGTGGGCCAACAAGGTTGGGATTGGTTTGTATTTAACCTCGATGACGGGACTGCGCTGAGCATTAACCGCTATCGTCATAACCAACAGTTGCCTTACGTATTCGGGACATTAGCAACGCGCTCAGGCAAAGTTTACCAGTTAACGGAATCCGACATTTCCATTCAACCATTGCAAAATACAACGTTGATGAATGGAAGACGGATGCCTTTACAGTGGATCATTAACGTCCCTAAGCATGATATCAACCTCACAACGCGTATTATACGCAGGGATATGTGGCTTCCTTTTGTCATACCATATTGGGAAGGGCCGATTAAGGCGAGCGGCAGCCATGAAGCGACAGGCTTTATGCAGTTAACTGGCTACTAAAAAACACCTAAGGCTATCATTTGATAGCCTTTTTTTATGCCTGTGACTTTTAGCCACCCCAATGAATTGTGCATACAGGTTCGATGATCTCATCTATACTTAATTTATGGTGCATAACAACATTATGGAATATACGACGTATTGTTTAGTATTTGTAGGAAAAACCGAAGTTAAACATCCGAAGAAGTGATTATCTATCAATTAAACTTGGATATAAACTCGTGGTTATTCTTTGTTATTCGTTTATTTAAATAATAAATATAAGGGCGAAATCATGACCGACGTCATCCGTGACTTCTTTAAAATGGAATCTGCTGGCGGCATCATACTAGTCATCGCTGCGGCGATCGCAATGTTTGTAGCAAACTCACCACTGAACGAAATGTACCAAGGTATACTTCATAGTTACGTTCTTGGTATGTCTGTGTCTCACTGGATTAACGATGGCTTAATGGCTGTCTTCTTCCTTCTAATCGGCTTAGAAGTTAAGCGCGAACTTTTAGAAGGCGCATTAAAGTCTAAAGAGACAGCAATCTTCCCAGCTATCGCAGCTGTGGGTGGTATGCTAGCTCCTGCACTTATTTACGTGCTATTTAACTCAAGTAATCCTGAAGCGCTTCAAGGTTGGGCTATCCCAGCAGCGACTGATATCGCATTCGCATTGGGTATCATGGCTCTTCTTGGCAACCGTGTACCGGTAAGCTTGAAGGTATTCCTGCTAGCACTAGCAATTATCGATGACCTAGGTGTTGTTGTTATCATTGCACTGTTCTACTCAGGCGACCTATCAACGCTTGCACTTACAGTTGGCTTCATCGCGACTGGTGTGTTGTTCATGCTAAACAATAAGCATGTGACTAAGCTGAGCGTTTATCTTATTGTTGGCGCAATTCTGTGGTTCGCAGTATTGAAGTCTGGTGTTCACGCAACATTGGCAGGTGTGGTAATTGGTTTTGCTATCCCACTGAAAGGCAATAAAGGGGAGCGTTCTCCGCTGAAACACCTAGAGCATGCTCTGCACCCATACGTCGCTTTTGCAATCTTGCCAATTTTCGCATTTGCAAACGCAGGTATCTCACTAGAAGGCATCTCAATTTCAAACCTTACAGGCATGCTACCGCTTGGTATTGCTATGGGTCTATTGGTTGGTAAGCCACTGGGTATCTTCCTATTCAGCTGGGGTGCTGTGAAAACCGGCGTAGCTAAGCTTCCTGAAGGTGTGAACTTCATGAACATCTTCGCGGTATCTGTGTTGTGTGGTATTGGCTTTACGATGTCTATCTTTATCTCGTCACTGGCATTTGGTCCAACGAACGCAGATTTTGATACGCTTGCTCGATTAGGTATCCTGATGGGCTCAACGACTGCAGCTATCTTAGGTTACTTCCTGCTAAGTATTTCTCTACCGAAAACTAAGCATCAAGAAGTAAAACTATAATCAGTAGTAGGCTCGCTTAATAGGGAGCCTACTCACTGAGTAACAAGTCAACTTCTGAGTAGCAAGAAGAGTCACAGAGTCTCCCTCGACTCATGTGACGATAAAGAACAAAAAAGCCGTGATGGGCAACCCTATCACGGCTTTATTGATCTTATAACTAAGCTGCTGTTGTTCGACACTCGCTCTTGCTCTATATCATAGCTATATTTACATCATCGAAATCCACAGTGACAATGTCACGCTATTTTTCAAGCGTGGTGAATATGGTCCACTCCTCGACGATTTGTTCACTTAACCCTACCACAGTCGCTGTTACCTTACGGTTCAATGCGTGTGAAGTAGGGTCGTCGCCATCGCTTTCTAGGCGCTCTTCACCATAGCCGACAATTCGCACTCGCTCTGGTTCGATACCATTCGACAGTAACTCGTCTTGAACATTGTTTGCTCGTCTCTTTGATAGGTCTAAGTTGTACTCGTTAGAACCCACTTTACTCGCGTAGCCTTGTATTTCAATCGAGGCACTTTTGTAGGTTTCAAGAAACTCTGCCATCGTGCTGATCTGGTCTGAGAAGATCGGGTTCACTTCAAATGAGTCATGAGCAAAGAGTATTTTTAGCTGTCTGACTTCTTCCGCACGAATCGTTTCTCCACAACCATCATTGTCGACTTGTGATGTCTCAGGCGTACCTGGACAGATATCACGAGCGTTCACCACACCATCTCTATCATCGTCTTGCAGGTCTGCAATCTGTTCTGCTTCAGGTGTCTCGATATAGGCCTCTTCCTGCTGGCTCGAACAGGCAAGTAAAGTCATCGTTAATACGGGAAGTAATAAATAAGTTCTTTTCATCATTAATACTCCACGGCCGTTGTCCACTCTTCTGGAATATCGACCAGTAGAGCATTCAATAAAGAACCTGTTGCGTTCATTACACGGTACTTAGCGTACTGTTCGGAGTAATGGGCATCGAGGTAATCTTTACGGGCTTCAAACAGTTCGTTCTCAGTGTTGAGCAAGTCAAGTAGAGTACGCTTACCTATTCGGTATTGTTTTTCATATGCGATAACGGTTTCCGAAGCTGAATCAACATGATCAGATAAGAAGTTCTTTTGTTGTAACGTCAGGTCCAGCGCACTCCATGAGAGACGAAGACCTTCTTCCACTTGTCGATACGCACGATCTCTAAGATCTTTAGCCTTATTCAGCTGGTAAGCTGCAGCTTCAGAGTTAGCACTGTCTGTACCACCGTTGTAGAGGTTGTATCGCATTCTCAACATAGCGAGCGTTTCTTGACTTGAGCCTTCATCACCACCCGCATCGTCGCGCCATGACTGTGATGCTTCGATGGAGAAGGTTGGATAGTTCACGCCTTTCGATTGTTTGTATTGGAAGTGAGCAGCATCAACGTCAGCTGCTGCAATTTTTATAACGGGGTGTTTGTCTAAGGCATCAACAATGGCGTCCGTTAACGACAAAGGAATTCTAGAAATATCGGCTCTTGGGTAAATCAAGCCTAAAGGTTCTTGACCAACCACTCGTCTAAATTGGGTGTGTGTATCGATCAAATTATTCTGTGCGGCCAATAAGTTACCGTGAGCTTTTGCTATCCTAGCTTCAACTTGCGACACATCCGCAGTTGAACCTATTCCGGAGTTAGCCCGTTTCTTAATGTCTTTATAGATTTTTTTGTGTATTGAAAGGTTACTTTCAGACAGTGCCAGCACTTCAGTGGCCTTCACTGCATCTAGATAGATTTGGGTCACCTCCAAGGCTTTGTCTTCGGCGTCTGCGATCAATTGCAAGCGAACCGACTCAGCTTCTGCGGCGGTACGATCAATGTCGTACAGAGTCGCGGAACCATCCCACAGCAATTGAGTGAGGGAGATCGTAGCTTCCTTTCGTGTTAGATCCGTATCGGGACCGTTGTTTGGTGCAGGGTTTATACCTTCGTAACCAATACCGGCGTCAAGGTCGATACTTGGCTTGTATGCTCCTCCTGAGGCATCGTTACGTTTTCGCACGCTCACATATTCGTTGAAGATGCTTTTTATCTCTGGATTCGTTGCCAAGGTAATAGCAACAGACTGTTCCAGAGTCTGAGCGGCGAGTGGTGTTGCAGCAACTAAGCAGCATAAGATGGATAATTTAAACAATTTCAAAGTAGCTCTCCTTCTACTTTCAATGTCTCATCCGTTTCCCAACCTACGTTTATCGCTGAATTGAGAGAAGGGTGTTAAACGAAGCTTAGGACATTTGCAAAAAAATGCGAAGTTTGTAGGTTTTTTTTTGAATGTAAGTCGCTATTGCTATTGACTAATTTAAAAAGCACCAGATTTACCAACTTTTAGTGAGTTGATTATCAATAGCGCCACTACTAGATTTATTGTAGGAAATAGCCACAGCGCAGGGTGGGATTGGTTCCGCGTTTGGCGTGTTCTGGGCAGAAGTGGGAATATGGATATGGGAAATATCAACCTAAGTATACTAGGCCTTGTTAGCGGGAGTGTAGTACTCGACGCTCAAGGGCAAGTTAGACGTTTGTCTCCGGGCGAACAACCAGCTGCTAGTGACGTAATTATCAGTTTTGGGACTAGTGAAGAGAGCGTGCCAAGCGTATCTGCACGTTTTGTAGATAACCAAGGCCAACAAAATGCACTAGATACTGATGATGCGATCGCTCAAGTTCAGCGTGCTATTGAAGAAGGATTTGATCCAACGGAATTAGGAGATGAGTTTGATACTGCAGCTGGTGAGCAAGGCTCTAGTTTGACCAACAGCGGTAGGATTGAACGTACCGGCGCCGAAACTCAAGCTGCCACAAATTTTGAAACTGATGGGTTTGAGTCTCAAGGTTTGTCCGAAACTCAAAGTCTTGCTCTTTTTGATATCATCGCTTTTGCGCTTATTTCAGGTGAAACTAATGTTATTGAGTTTGAGCAGGATGAACCTATTGAAACTGGGGGCGCTTTAACGAGTGAAGACCCAGACGTTACCTTTATTGTTAAAGAGGTCGCTGGGGATAATGATCTCGGTACTTTTGTTGTAAACGAAGATGGTACTTGGACCTTCGTGGCCAACAGTCCTTATGATGAGCTTGCGGATGGTGAGCAAATTCAAGACTCGACGACAGTACAATCCTCCGATGGAGGCGAACAAGTCATTACAGTAACGATAATTGGTACTGATGATGCGGCTGTGGCTACTGATGACTCAGGCAGTGTGACTGAGGACATTGATGTAGATGAAATCACCAATCAATTAGTGACGTCTGGTCAGATTGTGATTACAGATGTAGACAGCGACACTCCTACTTTTTCAGCTGACGGTGAGTTTAACCTCGTAGGTTCAACAAACGAATCACAGCTAGGTGTATTGAGCATCGACCCTGATGGTGCTTGGACTTACGTAGTTAACAACGATGACGTTCAGTACTTGGATGACGATGAGTTCGTTACTGAAGTTTATACTGTGACAGCAAGTGACGGTACTACGAGTGAGGTGATCATCACTATTAACGGTGCCGATGACCCATCTGATATAACCGTAGGTGAAGGTGATTCAGATACTGGTGAAGTGACTGAAGATGTGGATGTAGACCTAGAGAGTAACAACTTAATTACTTCTGGGACACTAACGATCACCGATGTCGACGATAACGATGTCGCTGCTTTTCAACCAAACGGTGTGTTTAATCCTGAAGGATCAACCAATGATACCGCGTTAGGCATGTTGACCATTACCGACGATGGTGAATGGACTTACACCGTAGACAACGACGATGTGCAATATCTTGATGACGATGAGTTCGTTACCGAGGTTTACACAGTTACTGCGATTGACGGAAGCACAAGTGAAGTGACTATCACCATCAACGGTGCCGATGATCCGTCTGAGATTACTGTTGGTGAAGGTGATTCTGACATGGGTGAAGTGACGGAAGATGTCGATGTCGATCCTGAAAGCAATGACTTGATGGCGACAGGAACATTGACGATCACTGATGTTGATGCCAATGATGTCGCGGCTTTTGAACCCAACGGAACGTTTAACCCGGAAGGTTCGACCAATGAGACCGCATTGGGTATGTTGACCATAACCGATGATGGAGCATGGACTTACGTCGTAGACAATGACGATGTGCAATATCTTGATGACGATGAGTTCGTCACTGAGGTTTACACGGTTACTGCGATTGACGGAACCACAAGTGAAGTGACCATCACCATCAACGGTGCCGATGATCCATCGGAGATCACCGTTGGAGAAGGTGACTCTGATATGGGTGAGGTGACAGAAGATGTCGATGTCGATCCTGAAAGCAATGACTTGATGGCGACGGGAACACTGACGATTACTGATGTAGATGCCAATGATGTTGCGGCCTTTGAACCGAACGGAACGTTTAATCCAGAAGGTTCGACCAATGATACCGCGTTAGGTATGTTGACCATAACCGATGATGGCGAATGGACGTACGTTGTAGATAACGATGATGTGCAATATCTTGATGACGATGAGTTCGTTACTGAGGTTTACACGGTTACTGCGATTGACGGAACCACAAGCGAAGTGACGATTACCATCAATGGTGCCGATGATCCATCTGAGATTACCGTTGGTGAAGGTGATTCTGACATGGGTGAGGTGACGGAAGATGTTAATGTCGATCCTGATACCAACGAACTTTCAGCGTCAGGTACTTTAACGATTACTGATGTCGACACGAGTGACATGCCCGCCTTTAAACCTAATGGTGTGTTTACCCCGATTGGGTCTACTTATGCACTTGCTTTGGGTATGTTAACGATTACTCCAGAGGGCGCATGGAGTTATGTCGTTGATAACGATGCGGTTCAATACTTGAATGATGATGACACGGTTATTGAAAGATATGTGGTAACCGCGATCGATGGTGTAGAGCATGTTATCGAGATAACAATCAATGGTGTCAATGACGCACCTGAAGCGACCAGCTTTACGGTCGTTAATGATGAGGACGCGATTATACCTATTCTCTTCGATTCTGAAGATGGCGGCATGCCTGATTACATCTCAGATATAGAAGATGACCATGACGACATTCCACTTAATATTCGAATCGAAAGTCTGCCAACCAACGGCAGCCTCTTGTATACCGACGAAAATGGCGTCACGAGAGAAATTGTACAGTCTGATGTTGATAACGGTGAGTTGTTTGTTCCGAACAATATCAGCTTCGTTGCCGGGCCTGGAGAAATGTTTGAAATGGGCTTTAGTGGCGATCCTGAGGATATGCCAGAGCTTGTTGATGGTTTCTATAATTGGGGTGTGGAAGTTTCACCAACAGAGAGACTTATTACGCTAGATAACGGTAATACGATTACATTAACGATCGAAGATAACAATAATAAACCGTTGAAACAGTATCAAGGTGAGCAACCTCATGTCGGCTTTGGTATCGGTGATACAGACGGTAGAGGCATGAACAAACAGGAGACCTTGGTCCTCGACTTTACTAATAATCCATTAGAGGTTGTTGACTTTGGTTTAGATGGGTTGGGTGGTTCATTTAACACTGATAGCAATGTTTATGTTGAAGTGCTCTATACCTTTGCTGATGGCACTACTCAGACGGAGCAATATCAAAAAGATCCAGGAGATACAGGGAATAGCCAAATTCTGTATGATTTTAGTTATTCTTCACCAGACAATCCGATTGTTGGGATGGAGCTGTCATCGACAGGGGGCAGTTGGGAGTTACGCTATGTCCAAGGTAACGAGGCAGTAACCGAAGATCCGCAGTTTGATTATGTCGCAGTCGATTCTAATGGTGCAGAAAGCACGGTAGAGACGGTCACTATAGATATCGAAGATCCGCAGCAATATAACGTTATTAGTGCTGCGAGTAATGAACCTTTGTATGCCGAGTCAGGCAACGATCTGCTTATTGGAGATAGCGGAGACAACATCTTCACTTGGCTAGACTCTGCGCTCGACAACGGTACTGATATTATTAAAGATTTCGAGCTTTATACAGGTGGTTCTGGGGATCTGATTGACCTCAATGATTTGGTCGAAGACCCTCAAGATGAGACTCAAATGGCCGAGCTACTTGATGCGATTGAGGTCTCTGTCGACGGAGAAGATATCGCGTTGTCCATTCCAATCAATGGAGGTGATGATGTCCAAACTATCGTTGTTGAGGGGATTGCGACTGAACTGGGTGGTTCGGTTGACCTAGGTAATGACCTAGCCGTGCTGGGAGAGCTGATAAAAAATGATGCTGCTTAATTAGATAATGTGAAAGGTTCTAACGTTTAACGTAAGAAAAGCCCTCGATTTCGGGGGCTTTTTTGTGTCGAGTACCCGCTAAAGAAAAGGTATCGGAACAACACACAAAAAAAAGCCCAAACCAACGTGGTTTGGGCGGATACAAGTATAGGAGTTAATAAGGAAAATGCAGTAATTAAGAAAGCAGTGAGAAGAACAAGTTTGACGGCCTGTTAAACTTCTAAATACGCTGTTTTCTATATAATTTATGACCCACCATTTCCATTTCAGTTCCAAGAAAATTCATTATTTTTTTCTTTTTTTGTAAACACACAGCGATTCAATCGGTTAGTGCTGAGTTTTATTAACTGGTACGACCAATTTGTGAAAATGTGATGTTGCTTGCTTGTTAAATAAATGTACTAAGCGTATATTTCAAACAGTTGTTTAATACGAGTGATTGAAATGGCACCAAGAAGTACAACCAAAGACAAAATCTTAGATGTGGCTGAAGGCTTATTTGCTGAGCACGGTTTTAATGACACCTCTTTACGCACGATTACGAGTAAAGCGAATGTCAACTTAGCTTCAGTGAACTATCACTTTGGCGATAAGAAGACTCTGGTTCGTGCGGTACTCAATCGTTACTTAGAAGCATTTATGCCAGCACTGCAAGATGCATTAGTGAACTTAAACTTGAACGAAACGTATTCTATGAGTGACGTGTTTGAGTCTTTGAGACAGCCACTAAGAGCACTTAATGATGTTAGGCCAAATGGTACAAGCCGGTTCATGTTACTTATCGGCAGAGGCTATACGGATGTGCAAGGACACTTGCGTTGGTTCATTACTACCCGTTATAGCGAAGTACTTTCTTTGTTTACAACGTCAGTAATGAAGGCGAATCCGAACCTCACTCAAGAACAGTTATTTTGGCGATTACACTTCACCCTAGGGACTTGTGTATTCACCATGGCATCAAGTCAGGCTCTGGTAGAAATTGCAGAGAATGACTATGACAGAAAGATAGATGCTAAGGCAGTGGTCGATATTCTTATTCCATATTTAGCCGCTGGCATGTCAGCAGAAGAATAAAACAATAAAAAGCGAAACATTCACAACCAATATAGTGAACAAAAGGATCTGAACTATGAGCTCTCTAAGACAAAAATGGGTAAGTGACCCAGCTTTTAAACTCTTTAAAAAAGTACTACCACCACTATCTAGCACCGAGAAAGAAGCGATGGAAGCGGGTAGCGTGTGGTGGGACGGAGAGCTGTTTTCTGGCAAACCAGATTTCACTAAGCTGCACCAATACCCTAAACCTCAGCTGACAGCAGAAGAGCAATCGTTCATGGATAATGAGCTTGAAACTTTGCTGGCTATGCTTGATGACCACCAAATTGTAAAAGAAGATCGAGACCTTCCTGAAGAAGTGTGGAACTTCTTACGTAAAGAGCGTTTCTTTTCTCTTATTATTGCGAAAGAGTACGGCGGTCGTGAATTCTCAGCACACGCTAACTCAACTATCGTAACTAAGATTGCGACGCGTAGTATCAGTACTGCGGTTTCAGTAATGGTTCCAAACTCTCTTGGTCCTGGTGAGCTGCTTTCTCACTACGGAACTCAAGATCAAAAAGACTACTGGCTGCCTCGTCTTGCTGACGGTACCGATATTCCGTGTTTCGCACTAACAGGCCCAGAAGCGGGTTCTGATGCGGGTGGTATCCCTGATGTCGGAACTGTGTGTATGGGTATTCACGAAGGTAAAGAGACGCTAGGTATTAAGCTGAACTGGAACAAGCGTTACATCACGCTAGCGCCAGTGGCGACGGTACTTGGTTTGGCTTTCAAACTGCACGATCCTGAGAAACTACTTGGCGACAAAGAAGACATCGGTATCACTTGTGCGCTTATCCCAGCAGATCACGAAGGTGTTGTAATTGGTGAACGTCATGACCCACTTGGTCTTGCATTCATGAATGGTCCAACACGCGGTCACGATGTGTTTATCCCTATGGAATGGCTAATCGGTGGCGCAGATTACGCAGGTAAAGGCTGGCGTATGCTGGTGGAATGTCTGTCTGCAGGTCGTGGTATCTCACTACCAGCACTAGGTACAGCAATGGGCCACCTAACTGCGAGAACAACTGGCGCATACGCGTATGTTCGTAAGCAGTTTGGTATGTCGATTGGTAAGTTTGAAGGTGTTGCGGAGAGCTTAGGCCGTATAGGTGGCTTAACGTATCTACTAGAAGCGACTCGAACGCTGACAACTACTTCACTTGATATGAAAGAAAAGCCGGGTATCGTAACGGCTATCGCGAAATATCATATGACAGAGATGGCACGTACTATCCTGAATGATTCAATGGATATTCACTCTGGTCGTGCAATTCAAGATGGTCCAATGAACTACTTGGCTGCGCCTTATCTAGGTATTCCAGTTGCTATCACAGTAGAAGGTGCGAACATACTGACTCGTAACCTGATGATCTTTGGTCAAGGTGCGACACGTTGTCACCCATACGTGTTGAGCGAAATGGAAGCGGCAGCAAATCCAGACGAGAAGCAAGGTGCTAAAGACTTTGATAGCTTGCTGTTCAAGCATATCTCTCACGCAACTAAGAACACGTTCGGCGCGTTTGGCGCAGCACTAACTGGCTCTAAGTTCATTAAAGCCGACATGAGCGGTCCAACTAAGCCTTACTACCAAGACTTAACTCGTTTGAGCCGTGCGCTTGCAGTAAGTGCGGACTTCGCAATGCTAACGCTAGGTGGTGAACTGAAACGTAAAGAGCTTATCTCAGCACGTTTAGGTGATGGTCTAAGTTATCTATACATGGCGTCTGCTGCGCTTAAGAAGTATGAAGACGAAGGTCGTCAACAAGCTGACCTAGACTACGTACACTACGCGGTTCAACACTGTTTCCACAACGCGGCTAAATCGCTACAAGAAGCGTACAGAAACTTCCCGAACAAGATGGTGGGTAAAGTACTTAAAGGTCTAGTTTTCCCTGTCGGTAACCACTTCGAAAAACCAAGTGATAACCTAACAGTGCAATTAGCAGAAAGCTTGATGACTCCGGGCGCACACCGCGAACGTCTGACTCACCTTTGCTACATTGGCAAAGAAGAAGAGGACAGCGTTGGTCTAATGGAGAACGCGTTCAATGCGATGTACAGCATCAAGCCATTAGAGCGTAAGATCTTCAAAGCAGTGAAAGAGGGCAAAGTGGCTCGTAAAGGCTTACTGCAAGACAAACTTGCTCAAGCACTTGCTGCTGATGTGCTGACGCAAGAAGAAGTCGACCAAATTGTGGCTGCAGATAAACTGCGTTACGCTGCGATTCAAGTTGACCACTTCAGTCATGACTTTAGTGAAACTTTGACGCGAAAAGAGTTAAAACCTAAGCTAAATAGCGTTGCTTAGATAAAGAAACGATAAAAGGCACCTAATTAGGTGCCTTTTTTGTTTTTGTCGTAGAAGTCGCAATAGATGCGTTAACAAATGGTGACTTAGTCAGCAAATATCAGCTGAGTGCTCCAACCACTTGCATTTTCACCACATTTTTACAGAAATTAGATGCCATTTGCGTACGAAACTTTTATCCTTAACCTGATTTTTTAAGGAAGTTGAATATGATCATCAAACCTCGAATTCGCGGATTCATCTGTACTACAACACATCCAGTCGGTTGTGAAGCTAATGTAAAAGAACAAATTGCTTACACAAAAGCTCAAGGCCCAATCGCAAACGCACCTAAACGTGTACTAGTTGTTGGCTCTTCAAGTGGCTACGGCTTGTCTTCACGTATTGCGGCTGCATTTGGTGGCGGCGCTTCAACTATCGGTGTTTTCTTTGAGAAAGCCGGTACTGAGAAAAAACCGGGCACAGCTGGTTTTTACAACTCAGCAGCGTTCGACAAGCTAGCTAAAGAAGAAGGCCTGTATTCAAAAAGCCTGAACGGCGATGCTTTCTCTAACGAAGCGAAACAGAAAACAATTGACCTGATCAAAGAAGATCTAGGCCAAATCGATATGGTTGTGTACTCACTGGCGTCTCCAGTGCGTAAAATGCCAGAGACTGGCGAAGTGATTCGTTCAGCTCTAAAACCTATCGGTGAAACGTACACATCAACGGCTGTTGATACCAACAAAGACATGATCATCGAAGCAAGCGTTGAGCCTGCATCTGAAGAAGAGATCAAAGACACTGTTACTGTAATGGGCGGTGAAGATTGGGAACTTTGGATCAACGCTCTATCTGAAGCGGGTGTTCTAGCTGACGGTTGTAAAACTGTTGCTTACAGCTACATCGGTACTGAACTAACGTGGCCAATCTACTGGGATGGCGCGCTAGGTAAAGCTAAGATGGATCTAGACCGTGCAGCGTCAGCGCTTAACGAGAAACTAGGCCAAACTGGCGGTACTGCAAACGTTGCTGTTCTTAAGTCTGTTGTGACTCAAGCAAGTTCTGCAATCCCTGTAATGCCTCTTTACATCGCTATGGTGTTCAAGAAGATGCGTGAAGAAGGTATTCACGAAGGTTGTATGGAACAGATCTTCCGTATGTTCAGCCAACGTCTATACAAAGAAGACGGCAGCGCAGCAGAAGTGGATGAAGTGAACCGTCTACGTCTAGATGACTTAGAACTTCGCGAAGACATTCAAGATCACTGTCGTAACCTATGGCCTCAAATCACAACTGAGAACCTGAAAGAACTGACTGACTACGTAGAGTACAAAGAAGAGTTCTTGAAGCTATTCGGTTTCGGTGTTGAAGGTGTTGATTACGAAGCTGAGGTTAACCCAGCTGTTGAATTTGATGTAGCTGACATCTAATTCAAACAATCGAATCAAAACGAAATAGGCGCTCACTGAGCGCCTATTTTTTTGCTCAAAAGCAGGTGAGAAGAGATTTAAGAGCAGATGCGGGATTCGAGTGGCGAGATGCGAAGAGATTTAAGAGCAGGTGCGGGATTCGAGTGGCGGGATACGAAAAGACTTAAGAGCGGATGAGAGATACGAGTAGCGAGATGCGAAGAGATTTTAGAGCAGATGAGAGATACGGGTGACGAGATGCGAAAAGATTTAAGAGCAGATATGGGACTCGAGGTTCGACGATCTCTAAGAGCAAGTGAGAGAAAAGAAGCCATAAAAAATGCACTAATCCAAACAAGAACTAGTGCATTTAAAATATCTAATCTATAACGCTGAATAAGCTAGCTAATTATAATGATGAAGGTACCTGCTAAGGTCATCAATATATTGGCTATCGCGTAAGTACCTGCGTAACCCAGAGCTGGAATGGTTGAGCGAGCGTGGTCATTAACGATGTCCATCGCTGGAGCGCAAGTTCGCGCGCCAATGATCGCACCAAACAACAGAGCTCGGTTCATCTTCAATACGTAAGCGCCAACCAAGTAAGCAAAGAATACCGGCAAGACACTGACCACCAGAGCGATACCGATTACCTGCGGACCAACTTGGGTTAAGTGTTCGAATATCTTACCACCGGCGCTTAAGCCGATACCGACCATAAAGAACATCAAACCGAGGTCTTTGACCATGTTCAGAGCACCTTGAGGCACATAACCGAAAGTAGGGTGGTTCGCTCGTAGGAAACCAAGCATGATGCCCGATAGAAGCAGGCCAACTGCGTTACCTAGTCCAAACGACACCTGACCGAATGTCATGGTGATCAAACCAAACAAAATACCCAAAATGAAGAAGCTACAGAAGGCCATCAAATCCGCCATTTGGCTGTGGATTGAGATGAAACCAATTTTCTCTGCTAGGCCGTGCACACGACTCTTTTCGCCACTCACCTGCAGTACGTCACCCTTAGAAAGCACAATGTTTAAGTCCATCGGCATTTCAATCTGAGCACGCACTACGCGGTTAAGGAAACAGCCATATTCAGACAAGTTTAAGTCAGATAGACGTTTACCTGCGATGCTGTCACTTTTAACGACGATCTCTTCTTCCACGATACGTAGATCGAGAAGGTTACGGTCGAAAACCTCTTTACCGTTACGGAAACTTGGGTCTAGACGAGCGTGGCTGTCTGGGAAACCAACCAATGCGATCTCATCGCCTTCTTGCAGAATTGCATCACCATCTGGATGGGCAAGAATACCATTACGTCGAATACGCTCGATGTAACAGCCTGTTTGGCGATAGATGCCCAGTTCACGCAGGTTCTTACCGTCAGTCCAAGAGATGAGCTCTGGGCCTACTCGATAAGCACGAATAATGGGTAGATAAACCTTACGCTGACCTGAAGCGCCTAAACCACGTTCTTGGGCGATTTGCTCTGCCGAGTCGTGTAGGTTCACTTTTTGAAGCTTTGGAATCAAGCGGGCAAACATAATCATACTGATTAAGCCAACCAAGTAAGCCATCGCGTAACCCACTGATAGGTTCTCGATAATCAGGCTCAAATCCATATTTCTTGGTAATTCTGCAAGCCCAGAATTCAGAGCATCTTGAGCACCTACCAATATCGGCGTGGCTGTTAAGGCTCCCGCCATCATACCAGCGGATAAACCAAACCCGAGGCCAAGGTAATGACTACTGAAATAGGTTAGGGCAATAGCTGTAGAAAGTACCACAAGGCTCAGAATGAGATAGTGCTTACCGTCTCTGAAGAAGATACCGAAGAAGTTTGGCCCAGCTTCAATGCCAACACAGTAGATGAACAGCATGAAACCAATGGTGAGCGCATCTGCGTTAAAAGAAAAGCCAAGATGTCCCATGATAAGGGAAGTAATCAAAACACCGATTGAGTTACCAAGTTGGAGGCTACCGAAACGAATTTTACCAATGGCTAATCCAATCGATAAAACAACAAAGATGAGGAGAATGGGGTTTTGTTCTAACAGAAAAACAACGTCGATATTCACGGTGGTCGCTCAATAATTGGCGTGGAACACAGGGTAAGTTTGAGAGGTGAATTGTATCTAAATATAAATAAATTATAAGCAATATTTTGCTAATTTACTTGATTTTGACCTTATTCTTATTCCGTATGAAAACTGGTCATAAAAAAGCCCGCTACAGTGAGCGGGCTTTCTATAAATCGTACAGTCTAACTCCTAAATGGGCTAGCTGTTTAAGGCCTTAGCCTCGATTCTCGTCTGAGAAATCCTAGCTTAGTCAAAAAGACCTAGGTTTTCTTTTGCGTATGCTTCAAATTCTGTGCAGCCGCCGATGTGGTCTTGGTCGATGAAGATTTGTGGCACTGTGTCTACAGGTTTGCCAACAGTCTTCTCTAGATCAGCTTTGCTGATACCTTCAGCGTGGATGTCAACGTAACGGTAGTTGAAGTCATCGCGTTTAGCTTTAAGAGTTTCAGCATGCTCTTTTGCACGAACACAGAATGGGCAAGCAGGGCGACCAAAAATAACTACAAACATTTAATTTCTCCTAAATACGGGATGAGGCTCGTTAACTCGATTATGTTAACTATTCTTTAGTGAATGCCACTCAAAATTTCTTAAAACCAACTATGCCTCAATGCCATGGGGAAATAAAGATGGAATTACCTCTTAATACAATAGGTTTTGTCTATCAGAGCAAATAATGGTCACAAAAAGGAACCATGCTGATTTCTGATGGGTATCTAGATTGATTACCCTTAATTTAAGAGTGTGAATTACCCCTAGAAATACGACATTAATCTATCTTTAATGCGACAAGTTGCACCTCGTCAAAAAAAGCGCATACAGAACGAGGCATCTTAATACTGATGCACGATATAAAGGCTAAATTCCAATAACCAAGAGTTCGCAGTTTTGTTCGGTCATAGGCGCAGGAGGCACCATGTTTCAATTTATGACATCTACAAAGATCATCTTTGGTGATGGAGCACTTTCCGCTTCATTGTCTCTCTTTAATCAATACGGCTACAGCGTGCTATTGGTTACAGGCAATACATTAGAGCGCACTTCAATTGTTACTGACTATCTCGATGCGCAGAGTATGCGTTATCAGCACATTGCCGTTTCCGGTGAACCTAATATCAAAATGGTTGAAGAGGCGGCTATTTCTGCACGTCGATTTAAGCCAGATATGGTTGTCGCGATGGGGGGCGGTAGTGCCATCGATATGGGCAAAGCGTTGGCTGCGGTTTTACCTAATCAAGGCAATTTATATGACTATGTTGAAGTGGTCGGGCGTAATGTTCCTCTTAAAACCAAACCACTGCCGTTTATCGCAATTCCAACCACAGCGAGTACCGGCGCCGAGGTCACTAAAAATGCGGTGCTAAAATCAGGCCAAGACCAAGTAAAAATCAGCCTCAGAAGCCCAGACATGCTGGCCGACGTTGCGATTGTCGACCCAACCCTAACTCATGGAACTAATCTTTATCTATCTGGGCGAGGTGCGATGGATGCCTTTACTCATTTAATGGAAGCCTACGTGTGTGGTGAACCGAATCCGTTAACCGATATGATCTGTGAAGAAGGGCTGCGTAAGTTGAGTGGTTCTGTGGTTCAGGCGTGTGTTTATGATGAGCCACAAGCGCGTTCTGATCTTGCTTTCGCTTCTATGCTCGGTGGTATGGCGATAACCAATGCCAAGCTTGGCGCAGCCCATGGTTTAGCCTCTGCATTAGGAGGTAAGATTTCTGCGCCTCATAGTGTGATTACCGCGCGTTTAGCGCCGTTTGTGATGTTGGAGAACATAGCTGTCGCGAAAGAGCAGCAAAGAAGTGACATCCTAGCGCGTTATCAGCGAATCGCTCAGATAGTAACAGGTAACGTAGAAGCAGCAGAAGAGGAGGCAATTTCTTGGTTATCTGAAGTGCTTGATACGCTTAAGTTACCCAACTTGTTGGAGTTTGGTGTCTGTGAAGCCCAGTTTGATGAGGTGTCTGCCGATGCACTCAAGTCAGTGGCGATTAAAGGAAATCCCTTACCATTGAATCAAGAGAGGCTCGTACATATTTTGAAGCAGGTATGCGAGAAGTGCAGTTGTGGAGAGGGGGAGTATGAGGAAACTTTAATGAATCAAATTGACCATGAACCTGCTGTCGAGTCGAGTTTTACCATTATCAATTCTTATGCGTCCGAAAACAGCGTGGTTGAGAAGGGCAATAGCTGGACTATCTAGCGGTCTTAAACTCGTTCGTTGTATAAGTCATTTTATACAGACAAATAAAAACGGAGCGCTAGGCTCCGTTTTTTTATTTCGCTTGTTCTCTGGTCATCTGTTTTTAGTTCATGACTAAGCAGATTAGAACTGAGAGTACTTCTCGTAACGTGAATCACGAAGTGATTCTTTGACGCGCTTTAGGTTCTCTCTGAAACCTGAACCACGACGTAGCGTAAAGCCTGTCGCTAGCACATCGATAACCGTCATTTGAACAACGCGACTTGCCATTGGCATGTAAACGTCAGTGTCTTCTGGAACATCCAGAGAAATAGACAACGAGCTCGCTTTATCCAGTGGAGAATCTTTTGCTGTGATAGCAATCACTGTCGCACCGTTTTCACGCGCTAAGTTTGCAATCTCAACTTGGCTTTTAGTGCGGCCAGTATGAGAGATAAGAACAATAACGTCGTTATCACTGCAGTTAATGCAGCTCATTCGTTGCATCACGATGTCTTCGAAACATGTGATTGGGATATTAAAACGAATGAACTTGTTTTGAGCATCTTTGGCGACAGCAGAAGAGGCACCCAGTCCGAAGAATGAAATGCGTTTTGCTTGAGTCAGCAAGTCAACCGCACGGTTTACTTGCATCGCATCTAGACTGTTTTTAGCAACGTCTAGACAAGCCATAGTTGATTCGAAAATCTTATGCGTATAAGCATCTGGACCATCATCTTCTTCAACATTACGGTTCACGTAAGGTGTACCGTTCGCCAAGCTTTGAGCTAGGTGAAGTTTGAAGTCAGGGAAGCCCTTTGTGTCTAATCGACGACAGAAGCGGTTAACTGTAGGCTCACTCACGTCAGCCATTTTAGCTAAGGTAGCAATGCTAGAATGAATTGCAGTTTGAGGGGAAGCCATAATTACTTCGGCTACCTTACGCTCAGACTTGCTGAAATTTTCCAGGTTTTTTTGTATTTTTTCTAATGTATTCATAGTGTTCACAAGGGTATAGAGAACAACTTGCTAGTTAATATCTTTTACCAGGGGGTATGGCTGAAGCAAATATCAGTAAACACAAAGCCAAATGTATATTCGGTATCGTAAATACTGCTGCGTCAAATAGATATCAAGCTAACTAGCACCATAGAGTCAGTATAAACCCAACATACTATTTACTAATACAAAAACAGGGCATGAATGCTTAAGAATATGACAAACCTCAACAAAATTTTAGAAAACTACAGAATTGGAAGAGAGTTTGAGCAAAAAGAATGCAAAATGAGTATGAACTGACAGCTTAGTTACATCAAAAAGAAAGAAATTTTCAATTTGATGCAACTAAAATTGAATGACTATGCGTTGATTTGCGTAACCAGTTTGTTGATTTTGCCCATCAAGTTTGGTGCTAGTTTAGAGATCTCACGTTGTTCTTCAAGCACTGATGAAAGAATGTCATTGCCTGTTAGTGGGTTTGCTAACACCACGCGGAAAACGATGATTGGTTGATGTGCCCATGCTTCAGGGTTTAAGCGTGTACGCGACACGAAAGACTTACCTGTTTCACGCTGCTTCTTCTGAATAAACTTAGTCAGCTCATTGAGCAACTCATTCAGTTCGATACGATGTTCAGGCTCAGCTTTAAGCAGTGCAGCTTTGACTGATTCAGGTACATAGCGATAAGTCAGTAGGCAAAGCTCAGGTTCTGAAACCAGTTCGAAGTCGGTCTGATCTTTAATTAGGTCGGCAAAGTAGCGTGCTTTGTTGATGCTTTGGTCGATCAGTAGTTCATAACCAGGGCGGCTAATGATGTGCATTGCGGCGTAAACCAGCATTGCCATGCCTGAACGAGAGCCTTCTAACGTATGGCTGCCTAAATCTTTTGAGCCTTTACGTAGAATGTATTGAGCATGATGTTCAATCGCTGTCATCGCATCTGGCTTCTTAAACAGAACCATGCCCGCACCCATAGGGATATAAAGCTGTTTATGCGCATCAATTGTGACTGAGTCCGCTAGTTCAATACCATCAAGCAGGTGACGATGATTGTTAGACATTAGAGTCGCACCGCCCCAAGCAGCATCAACGTGAAAATGACAATCGGATTCGGCACACACCTCGGCGATGTCTCTTAGCGGGTCGATGTTACCGGTTTCGGTTGTACCAGCCACACCAATGACGGCGAAAGGTTTGATCTTGTTCTGCTTGAGCTGCTCGATCTTGAGCCTTAGATCATCAGTACAAATACGGTTGTCGTTATCTGTTTTAACAGACACTAGACCTTCTTGACCAATACCAAGGACATCCGCGGCTTTTTTAAGAGAGTAGTGACCACGTTCAGAGACTAAGATGGCAAGGCCTTCGTAGTCGTAGTGCTTCATGGCTTTAAACAAGCCTTCTTTTTCTACACCTTTGAAAGAACCCTGCGCTTTTAGTGCGTTGTTACGCGCAACCCAAAGCGCCGTAATGTTCGCGATGGTACCGCCAGAACAAAACGCACCTAAAGAGTGGTTTGCACTGTGCATCCAACGAGAATAAAACTGGTCGCTATCTTGATAAATCAGACGATGTAACATGCCCAGAACTTGACGCTCTAGGGGAGTGAAAGCTTTTGAGGTCTCGATTTTTACTAGATTCTGATTCAACGCAATCATGATTTTTGAAAGCGGCATCAGGAAGTACGGCAACGCAGAGGTCATGTGGCCAATAAAACTTGGCGAAGACGTGTGAACCGAATGAGACACAAGAGAATCGAGGAGATGCTCAGTATGTTCAGAAACAAACTCAGGCTGCTCTGGGATATGAGCATTTGAAAAATCTTTCTCAATTTCACGCAGCGGCTTTTCTTCAGCCACAATATGTTCACGTAAGAATTGATTCAGGTTTCGTGAAAGTTTGTCTTCAATTTGAGTGAGTGTTGAATCTGGGCCTTCAGGTACCGTGAAGATACGTAGAAGACTGTCGAAGCTAACATCTGCTGTTTTTTGTTCCGTAACCATAGCAAGCGAGTTATTTTTCTAATATTGACGCGAGCGGGACAATCTAAACGAAAACGGGAACAATGTCCCGTCTTAATTATGAAATCCAACTTCTCAAAAAAGCATATTAAATGAGGGGTTATTTACACTTAATCGCTTCAAGTTTACTGATCGACTGGTTGTAACGCTGCAGCGCTGAGTCGATTTGCTTAGGGTGGCTAAGCAGCTCTGCAAAGGCAGAACGTAGTTCGTAGTTTTGAGCATGAGGCGTTGATTGGCGATCATCGAACGTTGTTTTCGCGATTTTACCAAGCTCATCATCACGTGTTGATAGTGTTTTAATGTCGTGTTGCTCGAGTTGCAACCAACCTTCTACAGGTTGCTCTGTTGCCACTTTGCTTGAATCGTTCACAAGGTAGTAGTTAACCGCAGCACGGTTGAGCTCAAAGTGGTGCTTACGACCTTCTAGGAACCACTCACTCACTTCTGTTAGCTCTGGGTATTGCTCAGAGGTTAATGCAGCAAGGTCGGCATACCAATTCAAAGAAGCGTCGATGTACGCATCATATTTTTTTGCTTGGCACTGGTTTGTCTCAGACATTGAATCTGCTGCAAAAGAGAAAGTAGAAGTTGAAGCTAGCAGTAATGCGACGCAAAGGCGTTTCATAGTGGTTCCTTTTGTAAGTTTATTCTTTTTATAACTTTGTCGTTACAGGTTACCGTGATCGTTATTTGTTGAGCAATGACACTTAGTGTCTTTTTATTTCGGTAACTGTATCGGTGTCTTGGGCATTGGTATTCGAGTTGCATTCTAATCTAAAACAAACGCTATTCCTGCGATCTAGTTAGCAAGAGATACAAAGAACAACATCAATATCGGAACAAGCAAGCTGAGGATAAAGCCACTGACGATAGCGATAGGCACACATCGAACGCCGCCTGTTGTTTGAATGACCGGTAAGGTGAAGTCCATCGCAGTCGCACCAGCATAACCAATGGAAGTGCATGGGTAGCTGCGAATCAGCACTGGAATCAGTACCAAGGCAACTAACTCTCTTAACAGCTCAAGCATGAAAGAAGCGCCGCCATAGACAGGGCCAAAGGCGTCACCCATTAAGATACCAGCCAGAGAATACCAACCAAATCCAGAAGACATCGCCAAGGCTTTGAACAGAGGGATATCTAGGATGTAAGCCGCGATGACACCACCTAACATTGAGGTGATGATAATCGTGATTGCGATAACCATGCCGTGCTTGTTGAGTAAGATCTGACGAAGTGTGAGTCCGCTATTACGCAGTTGAATGCCGATAAAGAATAGAAGAACAAACAGAATCCATTCGCTTGCGGTATCAACCCAATCAAGGCTAATAGGCAGCACTAAGCCAGCGATTAGCCCTGAACCCACCACTAAGATAAGTTTGGCAGATTCCATCGCCATCGAAGAGAGGGGAAGCTTCTTCTTGCTACTGTCGGTTTTGAGTGGCAATAACTTATCAATAGCGGGCAATGCCATTAGGTTACATACGCTTAAGCAGACAAAGAAAGTGACGGTATATAGAAGGATTGTCTGCAGATTACTGCCTAGGTTATCGAGGGCGGCTAAGCTTAGTCCCATTAACGCCAGAATCACGTAGATCAACCGCGATGTTGAGCGGTTGATAAATTCTAATGTCTGAGCGTTCGAAATTGCAAAAAGATACCCCACGACGAGTGGCGCAAATATAAAGATCATCCCTGTAAACATGCTTTCCCCATTGCATTTACTTCATATTACACTTACTTGTAATTTAACAGTGACTTAGAAGCCGCTAGTATTGATCACGTCGCTTAGCTTTGCATTAAAATCATGCTTGCTCAAGTTGCTTAATTTATAAAGCACCTCTGCACCAGTCACGTTAAGTTCAACTTCGTGATCATCGATGTTCTCATCCTTGTTTCTGAACATCAGCAGGTGGTTAGCGATTCGAGCAATATCCAAGTAAGACACTTCACGCTGTTCGTGGTTATTGATGGTATTGCTGCACACATCAATAAAGTCGCTGTCAAAGCCCCAACGGTTAAGCACCAATTTACTGGTAGCAGAACATTGGCCTTGGAAGATTTGTAGAGCGATGTCGTGATCTAGGTAATTGCCATTTTCGAGGTAGAGGTGGTATTCGCTAACCAAACAGAACAAACCAATGTCAGCCAGTAATCCAACAAGCAGTGATTTTTCATGTTCAAGGTAACGGTATTCAATAGGGGAGAGCTCTTTGAAGCCGTTGGTCACCAGTACCATAGTGGCGCCTAGCTCTTTTGATACAGATGCGCTCTGAACCAATAACTTATTACACTCTTTACTGAGGTTGACTGAGTGTTTGAGTTGCTCAATAGCCTGAGCCGTCACGATGTCACGTACTCTTAATATGCCAAGGCGCGACACAGCCGTCATAATATCAACACAAGTAATATTGCGTCGGTTAAAGACGACAGAGTTAGCCACACGAATGACAATAGCAGCGAGGCCTGGGTCTTCGAGTAAGCACTCGGCAACTTCAGCAATCCCGGTTGATTCAAGGGTACAAAGCGATTGAATCTTCAGTACAACGTTAGGGATAGGAGGAAGTGTTATTTTTCCCGCTGAGATAGAATGTCCAACAAGTTGGGCAAACTCTGATTCTAGACCCTTTAAGAGAAGAGCCTTATTTTGAGGTAGCCAGAAAAACGATAAATGATTCATATAAAAAGTAAAAACATGTATGTCTTGCCATTTTACAAGCCGCGATGCTGCGAGGCAATACTCATCCGTCCACATAACCTTTAATAATTTGAACCGGTGTATCACTAGGTGTCCAAATTCAAGCATGGTTTGATAGTTTACTGTGACGTCAATCATGAAAAACCAGAATACTCAATTGATTGATGTGAACTAAGTCCAGACTTATTTTTCTTTTCGAAGTATGATTTATTTAAAGGTGAAAAACGAAACCATAATATTCACCTATAGAATAACAAAATAGATTTATAATTTTTCGCATAACAAGCTGCTTGTCTGGTGATCAACCTAATCGGGGTAATTTGATTAAGGATCAACGGATATGACCGAGACAGCATTTATTAATTACGTGAATCAATTTGGTGAGCATCAAAAACGTTCTATGTTCGGAGGTATTGGCCTCTTTCAAAATGACGCTATGTTCGCTTTATTGAGTGAAGGTTGTTTATTCATTAGAGGTGGAAAATCATTAGATAAAAAACTGACCGATCTTGATTGTGAAAAGTATCGTCATGTAAAAAAGCAGACAACAGCAACCGTAAACTATTACGACATTACGGATCTGTTTACCTGTGAACATCCTGAATTGGATAGTATTATTCGTACTTCAATCGATAATTCAATTCAGCAGCGTAGCTTCAAGAAATCATCAGCTAGCCGTAGATTAAGAGATCTACCAAACATGCAGCTTACGTTAGAGCGCATGGTTAAAAAAGCGGGTGTGGATGATGTTTCAATGTTTATGCAGTTGGGCGCGCCTGAAGTGTTTAATAAGGTTCGCGAAGCGTACGGAAACGATGTTGACCTTAAACTACTTTGGAAATTTGCGGGTGCAATTGATGGTATTCACTGGAAACTATTACAAGAGCCACGCAAGCAGCAACTACTAAAGAGCTGCCACTAAAGAAGTTTGCCTTATATGCTTAAGATTACTGTTAATAAATAAAAACCGAGGAATGTCCTCGGTTTTTTTGTTTCTGTCTTAGCCGGATTTCTTAAAAGACTAAGTATCAAAAGGCTAAGTGCTCATTAAGAGCTAGTTTGGCTTTAAGTATTAGTACTTGAAGCGAGCAGTGAACATAAGTTGGTCACCGTAGAAGTCGTTAATACGAGCTTCAGCGCCTAGAGAGAAAAGCTCTGTAGAGTGGAAACGCGCGTAAACAGAACCTGTCCAATCATCGTTGTCATCGATAGAAACGTAACCACCTTTACCACCAACTTCTAGCTGTGGACCAAGCCATTGGCGAACACCAACGTTGATTTCCATACCGATATCAGTAGAGCTTGAGTTCTCAGGCTGAACGATACGAGCTAGCATTTCACCAGTTAGGTCTGCCCAGTTGTTTAATGGAGCATGGAAACCAAGACCTACAGCTGAGTCGTAATCGCCTTCAAATTCTGAATCGATACGTGCTATAGCGTGAGCGTTCGGGTGAATTGACTTACTGAACGCACCACCAAATGTTACTGGGCTAGCACCGATGCGTGCTTCAAAGTAATCATAGTTAAAGTTGCTCATTACCTGTGGTTGTTCATCAACAGCTAGTGCTTGACCAGAAGCCAATAGCATAGCGGTAGTAAGTAGAATTTTGCGCATAACGACCGTAAACCTATATTAGTGTTAATTCCTTTGGTTTGAGACAAATCGGCAAACCATAAACATTGAGACAGTTTAATCTAACTCACGGAAAAGTAATCCTTTAAAATGTAAAACCTTACTCATTTAGTTAAAAAACAAGCAAATTAAGGATCAGTATGTAACGGAGATCTCATGTTTTAGGGCGAATGAGAAAAATAGACGAGCGAATTATCCAAAATTTGTATGTGTTCGGGCGCTTCTTATATCGGATGCCGCTTTTCTCAGTATCCATTAACCAATCAGTGCTATTCACCAAAACTGGTGCGTTTATCCGCCATTGAAGTCAGTATGCGCTCGGTATCTAAGATCGAAGTCCAGTTAAGCAATTGCTTGTCGTTGGCAATGACATAGTCAGTCAATTGTTGAGTAATCGTGTCTCTCAGTTGGTCGCCTTGCCAAGGTTTTGAAATATAGAAATCAAGTGCTGCGTTGTTAATGGCCGTGACGGTATCTTCTAGCCCAGCTTGCCCGGTGAGCAACAGCTTACGCGTTGGTTTAGTCGCGTCGTGTTGGTTGAGTTCGATCAGAAAATCAATGCCGGTCTTTTCTGGCATGATGTGGTCGCACAAGATTAACGCGAGCTTAATACCATCTTGTCCCATTTCTTTGATGACTTGCTTGGCTTCATCGACCGACTCAGCACCTTCAACCAGAAAGTTCTCTTCAAATATCGCCAAGTCCTGAAGGACACTATTGAGAACTTCAGGTTCATCATCGACACATAAAATTAGGTACTTATTCATGAGGTGCTCCTTCTTGTTTGAATGGAAGCCACACTTGCATGTTTGTATGGCTGCCTACCTCTGACTCCACCAAAATAAACCCTTGATGAGCCGAAACGATTTGTTGAGAAATGGACAACCCAATCCCTAAACCAAAGTTGCCTTCTTTTTTGGTGGTGAAGTTTGGGTTGAAAATGGTGTTGATGTCTTCTTTGGCAATGCCGTGACCAGTATCCGAGATTTGAACCACAAGAAACGTGTCGTCGCCTTTTATCTGTTGAGAGGTAGTAATGGACACTTTTCCTCGTTCAGTTAGGGCATCGAGCGCATTGGAGATAAGGTTGGTCCACACTTGTTGCAGCGAGAGCGACTGGCACAATAAAGGCGGTAAGTCGGTATCGTAATGCTTTTCGAGTTGGTGGTGTTTAAGCCTGTTTTCAAAGATCACTAAGGTATCTTCAAGCCCTTCGTGGATATCTGTGTAGTGGCGAACTTCTTCATCTTCTCTAGCATAGCTTTTTAGGCTTTTGACCATATCGGCAATACGCTTGCTGCACACTTGAATTGAGCGGATAGAGTTTCCAACATAGTGGTAATGCTCTAAGTCATTGAGTAGCTCTTTGCCTGCGACAGGGGACGCTTTTAATGTGTCTAAAACCGTAGAGTCTTGGCTTAGGTTTAGTCTCACGGCTTTTTTTGCTAAAGCACGGTCATCAATAGTCGACGTAAGATGCTTTACGAGCTGTCTTTCTTGGGCTGTTGATAGTGGCTTAGCTAACTTTGAATGTGCCAGTACGTCAGTCCCTTTATTGGACTCTGGAACAGATAGGTTTGCCAATATCTGGTCGAGGTGGTCTGACAGAGTTTCGATGCTTCTCAATATGGCTGCAATCGGGTTATTCAGCTCATGTGCGACTCCCGCGACAAGCTGTCCGAGCATCGCCATTTTCTCTTTTTCGATCAGTTGTTGATGTGCAGATTCTAATGATTCTAATGTTTGCTGCAGTTTGATCTTATTGGTGATGCTGCGTTGCAAGCGTCGATTGAAATGACGGAGCAATAGATTGGTAAATAAAGGCAGCAGGGTATTGTTCGAGTGCATCACCTGAGCAAAGCTATCTTTATCCAGTTTGATAACGCGAGTCTGCGTTAGGGTGATCGCGGTAGAAAACGAAGGCTCGCCTGTCACAAATGACATCCCGCCGACAATGTTGCCCTTGGAGTGACGTACCACTTCCCGCTGTTGCCCAAGTTCATCTTTCTTATATAGAGCCGCTTCACCCTCAATGATCAGCCATAAAAAGCGATTGTCTTCGCCTTCCACAGTGAGCAGATGTTCGGGCGAATAATCACGAATGGCCTTGGTTTTGTCATCTTTTGAAAACACATCTTGTAAGGCACTGACGACACGCTCTGCAAGGGCATTATCAGAAAGCTGGTGGTAGTCGTGAATGAACCCCGATTGGAAAGAGTGAATCTTTTGTTCAATGTGCGCTCTGAGTAAGCGCTGTTGATCTAATGCATCACTGTAAGAGAGCAGGTTTTCTGAGTCGTATTGGATAACAAAAGAGGTCAGCTCTTTTTGCGCTGATTTGAACAGAACCTGATCTTGAACCGGTTTGGTTAAACAGTGGTTGAGCCTGCCTTCATTCACAGCGGTCAGAATGGATTGAATGTCTGACGAAGCGCTGACTAATATCGTTCTTGCGGTATTACTATGGGGCAGCTGTTCAAGTTCAATCAGGAATTGCACGCCATTAAATTCAGAATGATGATGAGTGATCACCAAGGCAACGGTTTGGTTGTGATCATGAATATCTTCTAATGCATGATGTGCGTCTTCTATGTTCTCGGCAGTATAAATATCGAATACAGAAGCCAACGGAGCCAGCTCCGAACGTATTCTTTCAATGCTAACCGGATTATTGTCCAAACAGATAACAGCGTATTGATTCACAGCTCAACCTTAATAGTAGCGACGTCTTTAGCCTAGCAAGAACCGCCGAATAAGGATGAGAGCTAGCCGTTAATTTATTGAGGCAATCGAAGTATCGAGCAATAGACTGATTTAACTCAATGTTTCTTGTTTGCTACTGATGGGTTAGACTAAAAAAAACAGACACGTGTAGAAAGAGAACTCATGGAACAGTTAAGAAAAATTGGTGCAATTGGCGGCGCAATCTCATTGGCACTTTGTTGGCCACTAGCGGTTGGCCAAATTGGACAAAATGCGATTACTGATGGCGTTGCAAAGCTTAACAATTCAAGCATTCAAGCTGAGATCGTGGAATACGATAGAGGTTACCTGTCTTCCAACGTCACCACTCGTCTAACTGTGACGGATGAAAACCTGAAAGAGCAACTTGCGATTGATGGGCTGCCGAGTGAGTTTGTCATCAATAGTGCGGTTAGCCACGGTTTGGTGAGCCTAAATGCACTGTCGACGTTTGAGAATACCGATATTCTGCCTCTAACTCTGACGACTAGCACTGAGCTAAACGGCAACACTGACTTTAACTTCGAGTTAAGCCAGTTCAATCATCAAGGTTCTGATGAGAATGGTACGTCGGTATCGATCACTAAATCGAATCTTTCTGGCCATGCGACTGTTTTAGGCCAAGTTGATTACGAGCTTTCAATCCCTTCAGTTCAAATTGATTTTGAAACCGGTGAAGAGGTAACGCTGTCTAATCTGAAAGGTGTGGGTTCAGGCCAACAAGCGAAAGGCTACTGGTTGGGTACTCAGAATTTTACTATCGATAGCTTCTTGGTTTCAGACTCTGCAATGCAGCCTTTCATGACCATTGAAAACTCTAAGTACGATTTTGAATCACATCTAGATGAAGCTACTAAGCGTCTGCGCAGCAACCTTAAGCTGGATATCGCAAACATCGAGACCAATGAAGGCCAGTTGAACAACCTAAACGTCGATTTTGAAATGTCGAAGTTGGATAGCGAGTCGTTTGAGAAAATCTTTGAGATTTACCAATCTAATCCTGTGATGACGCAAGAAGACGTTGCAGAGATCATTCCATTTATCGATATCCTGTTTGCTAAAGGTTTCGACCTTTCAATGAACAACATGTCACTAGAGCTAGGTAAAGGGCAGTTCGAATCTAAGTGGTTGGTGAGCGTACCTGAAGGGACAGAAAACATCAGCAGCAACCCTTCGATGATCATGCCTGCATTAACGGGTAACATTCACTCTAGCTTCTCAAATGAGCTTGTTGAAGAATACCCATTCATCCGTGAAGGCATCGATGAATTGCTTGTGATGGAAATGATCAAGGAAACGGACAGTGGTTATGAAATCAGCGCTGACCTAGAAAATGGAAACCTAGTGTTCGAAAATGGACAAGAAATTCCATTAATCGCTCTACTTATGCCGGTTTTTGTTCAATAAACAGAGCAGGCTTGAATACTGATAGGGTGATTTAGCAGGTTAAGCTTAAACATTTTATACGGTACAAAACAAAAGAGGTCTTAAGACCTCTTTTGTTGTTTTTATGTTGGGTAAAACATGGTATTACTTGCATAGTTATTATTTAGCAGGAGCAATCATCCCCATGGAACTTACATTAGATAACGTATTCAACTTCAGTGCTGGCCCAGCTGCACTGCCTAAACCGGTAATGAAACAAGCGCAAGCGGACTTTATTGATTGGAATGGTTTAGGGACTTCCGTGATGGAAATCAGCCATCGCAGCAAGGAATTTATTCAAGTTGCTGACGAGTCCGAACAGGACCTACGTGATCTTCTGAACATCCCAGACAACTACAAAGTTCTTTTCTGTCAGGGGGGCGCTCGTGCTCAATTCGCTGCTGTTCCTCTAAACCTTTTAGGTGACGCGACCAAAGCGACTTACATCGATGCGGGTTACTGGGCAGAAAGCGCAGTGACTGAAGCGAGCAAATATTGCGAAATCGATGTATTCAACGCGAAGACGTCAATTGATGGCAAAGCAGCGGTTGTTCCAGCTAAAGATTGGAAAATTGACCCGGAAGCGGCGTATGTACATTTCTGTCCAAACGAAACCATCGACGGTATTGAAATCAGCGAACTTCCTCAAACGGATAAGCCAATCGTAGCAGATATGTCATCTAACATTCTGTCTCGTAAGATTGATGTGTCTCAGTACGGTGTTATCTACGCGGGCGCACAAAAGAATATTGGCCCAGCGGGTATCTGCATTGCAATCGTACGTGATGATCTACTCGAACTCGCAAACGACGTGTTGCCGAGTATTCTGAACTACAAAGTGCTTGCTGAAAAAGACTCAATGTTCAACACACCACCAACGTACGCTTGGTACCTATCAGGCCTTGTGTTCAAGTGGCTGAAAGCTCAAGGTGGCGTTGAGGCGATGGAGTTGGTGAACAAAGAGAAAGCAGCGCTGCTTTACGATGCAATCGATAGCTCAGCTTTCTACAAAAACGATGTTCACACTGCAAACCGTTCTAGAATGAACGTGCCGTTCCAACTGGCGAAACCTGAGTTAGATGGCAAGTTCCTAGAATTGGCAGATGCTGCAGGTCTGAAATCACTGAAAGGCCATAGAGCAGTAGGTGGAATGAGAGCTTCACTTTACAACGCAATGTCTCTGGAAGGCGTTCAAGCGCTGGTTAGCTTCATGAAAAATTTCGAAGAGAAATACGCTTAATCGATGATAGGGCTTTGACTGATAAATTGCTTATTTGATTTTTATTGTGTCGAATGCACCGAACGAGATAGATGCCGCTTTTGCGGCATTTTTTTTGTCGTTAATAATAAAGGGTATGGTATGTTGATTTATTGTAAGAACAGTCATCCAGAGATATGACGGATGTATCGGAATGAGCAGACCTTTCTCTTAAAGCGAGAGTACCAACTGTTTTTTAGACAGTTTTTACTATATAACGTGTCGCCCAAAACTGAATCTCTAATCATGAGCTGCGAGCGATAAGCCGCATCGCCCGGTTTATTGATGGGCGATTAAAATCCAACGTCTAATTTTTACCACAAGGAACCAAGTGTGAGGTTATTGAGTCTATTTGCGATGCTATTTCCGGCCGTTGCTTGTTCGTCCACACTTGAAATATGGGCTGGTATTAATTATGAAACGGCCGATTATGTAAAAGAACATATCGAAGCGATGACTGATCATCGTGTAGAAATTCGTTCGTTTGACGTCAACAGTATTCGTTCTGAACTTCTTGTCGCTGATCCTCGAGACAATACCTTTCCCGACGCCATTTGGGTTCCTTCTGACTTCTTAGGTCTAACTGAATATATCGATTTAGCGACACTTCCTGATGCTTGGGTCGATACCCAACGCTATGAGAAAAAAGCGCTCGACGCGGTGGTCATCAACGGTGAGCTTAAGGCGTTACCGGTTGGTATTGGAAACCAGGTCGTTCTGTATTCGAGTAAACCTCAAGCGCAAGTCGTGACATGGGAAAGTCTCATTGAACGCTCTGCTCAGTCCGATCAAGTGAGCGTGCTTTTTCCCAATCCAAACATGTACTTCTATCTAGCTTTCTATCAGCTTTTTTCTGAAGACTTATTATCGTCGAAGAATGTTAATGGTGAAGGGTTAGTTGCTATCTTTGATTTCATCGACATGTTGCAGCAGAAAAAAGTCATCGAATCATCGTGCAGTGATATTTGCGCGAGGCAGAGGTTCATCAATGGGGAAGTCGAGTTTTTAATTGACGGCGACTGGGCGTTCAGCGAACTCGATGCCGCTTTTGGTCGAGATTTGTACATCAATTCGTTGCCGACCTACCGTGGTGAAAGTATGTCTTCATTTAGTGGTGCGAAGGTTTTTGCTGTCACGGAAAAAGGCATGCAAAACCCCGATAAGAAATTGGCTTTGAAAGAAGTCGTTCAATACCTGCAATCAAACAGTTTTACCTATTTAGCTCACTCGAGTGCCATGGTTTCGCCGTTTTATGAGGTTAATCAACGTCGTGTTGAGGAAGGTAACCAGACATTTTCAAATATGTACGATGAGTTTCAAGCGTCGCAAATGATGTCGAGTGACTACAAGATGGCGATCGTTTGGGAGGCATCGGCTCGGGCGTATCAGCGTTACAAGTCAGGGATGCCAAAGAGTGAACTGCATAAGTTTTACAATGATTTTGTTCAATATTACTCGGCGAATATGAGGGTAAGAGATTGAAGCTATCATTAAAATACACCATGGGCTTGGTGTTGCTGGCTTGCTCAATGCTCCCTGTTTACCTAGCGGGACAGTTGATTCTCAATAAACAAAACCAAAGTTCTTTAGAGCAAAAAGAAACCAAGCTGGACAACTCTACGACCGGTATTCGTCAAACTGTACAAGAGCAAATTAAGCTGACGGCGAGCCTAACCCAATGGTATTCGCAAGACCGATCACTCATTAAAGCGGGTGGTAATATCTTTTTCTCGAGTGTGGTTTGGGACAAGATGGATAGCTTCAATGCGCTAGCGGAGAGTGTGTCCGCGACTTATATTCTGGACCAAAACTGGAAGCCCATTTATGACAGCAAAGGCAGCTTGTACCATTTTGAACAGAGCCAGTTATTAGAAAGCTTGAAGCGTCCTCAATCGGTTTATGGGCAAGGGAAATTGTTCCACACCGAGTTTACCGAAACGGAAGTGGCGGATAATGCCACTGCCGGTATTGCTTTTGTCGCGCCGATTTTACCTTATCGTTTGATTGAAGGTTCTACATACACGCCGCAGGGTTATCTTGTGGTTCTTATGGGGTATGACAGACTTAACACTAAAGTGACGCCTTTCCTTTATCAAAATGAGTCGGTTGAGTTTAACTATGTTGATTCAACGGATGCTCAGTCTTCTGAACAAAGTGCGAACATTATATCTATCGACAGTAAATTCTTTACCGACAAGTTGGTACTGAACGTCAAACATCATATTTCCGACAGTGCGCGCTTATTAGAGATGCAACAAGCTCAGGTGGTCTTTGTCAGAATATTGGTGGCGACGCTTGCCATCGCGATTGTGTTTGCTCTGTTCCTAAGCCGCTGGTTCTCAGGGCAGTTAAACCTGTTGGCTGAATCTGTTAAGTCGTATTCGCATAACCAATCACCGACTCATAGTGTGGATGAACATCGTTTTACTGAGTTCGTCACACTGAGTCGTTTATTGGAAACCATGTGGGGTCGCATACAATACCAAGTCCGTGAACTGACCGAAAGCAACGATAAACTCGAAAGATTTAATGTACAGCTAGAGGACTTAGTTGAAGAGAAAACCAGCAAGTTAACGTATTCGCTTGCGCGTGAAGAATCCCAGAAGCATCGTATTTTGAAGATCGTGCAGTTTGCGTCATCGAGACAGGCGGCTGAATATCGGTTGATTCCTCAAATGGTCGATCAAGAGTTAAAGACATTACTTGCTCAACATTCGACCCAGTTTCATTTTAACCGAACTAGCGAGGCTGACCTGATACTCTGTGACTCGCAGGGGACGGCAATTGGGTATTTTTGTTCGAGCTCATTTGCTCTACTCAGTGAAGAAGACCTGCTGATTTTTGACATGTACCAAAAACAGTTAGCCGGTTGGCTAGAGCTCGAAAATATTACGCGCATCAACATGCCAACTGGCTGTTTGAATCGTAAAGCTTTTAATGAAGATCTCGAATTCAGTAAACGCAGCATTAACGACAATCAAAATCAGATTTCTATGATCATTATTGATATCAATGGTTTGAAAACGACCAATGATGTTCATGGGCATGAAGTCGGGGATGAGCTGATACAGCGCTGCGTAGACGTAATCAGCCACGAATTGACACCTGCCAGTAATCTATATCGTTTGGGTGGAGATGAATTTGCGGTGCTTACCTTAACGTCTGGTGAGTCGAATTCGCTCAATGTCGCAGAGATGGCTGAGCAGTTGTACATTGCTCAGGAGCAACAGACAATCGAGACCAAAACCGGTATCGCTATTCCTGTCAGATTCTCGATTGGTGCAGCCTCTAGTGATTCAACAGACGTTGAGCAACTGTTCTCAGTCGCTGATGAGAATATGTATCAGCAAAAGCGTCGTTATTACCAAACGTTGTCTGTGGTGGGGAAATAACGCTAATCAAGCTGACAAATAGCTATCACGACTTTCGCCGCCCATTAGAGCGGAACTGCTGCGGCGTGAGATTAAAATATGCTTTAAACGCTTTGATGTACGAAGAGTCGTTTTGATAGCCAACTTGGTCAGCAATACGTTGGATCGAGAGCTCTTCATCAAGCAAAGATAACGAATAAATCAGTCTGATTTGTTGTCTCCACAACTGAAATGACGTGTTGAACTCTTTTGAGAACAAGCGCGATAACGTTCGCTCCGATGCGCCGACTTTTTCTCCCCAATCTTTTAGCGAATAATCTAATATTGGTGAGTCTGTCAGCGCTTCGAATATCAGCTTCAAGCGCCTGTCTTCGGGTAGCAATAATTGAAAGGTTTGCACATTATCTTTCATTATTTGGTCGTGCAGAACCGCGAGCAAACGCGATACCTCATCATCACTCACCAATCCTTCGCACTGCCTTCGGATCTCTTGCAATAGTTCATTTAGAAATGGCGTGAGGGTAATGGTTCGCACTTCAGGCTCATATTCACTGCCAAAGGCAGGGTTAAGGTAGATGCCGACAAACGTCGTATGGCTCAATGCGATGGATTCATGTTGAATACCCGCAGGTACCAACAGCGCAGAAGTGTGCGGGACAAGATGCTGGTAGTGATCAGTCTTAGTTTGCAATAAACCTCTGATTGGAAAGATCACTTGATGCCAAGTATGTTGGTGCATTGCATCGATGAAACCTTTAGGCATGTCGATGGTCTTTACTAGCGCTGGTGAGCTTGGGTTGGCAGCCATCATCTCGTTGGAAGTCATGACATCGGAGTGAGAATCTATTTGGCGGGTTGGCATTGTTAATTGTCCTTACATCTCTACTCTGACATTGGCTTGTTAGGCTATCATGCTCGGCATAGTGAATGAAGTCGAGTGTGATGCCGTCTTACCTCATACAGTTCAGCAAGTATGTTTTCAGTAAGAAAGTTTCCATTAATAAGGAAGGGATATGAAGAAGTTAGGTGTAATCAACAGCGTATTGGTAGGGAAAACCGTTGCCTTTGCTCACGGTACACAGAGTGCCATCAATAAACAGGTTTTGTCGGAACGTCAACACGCCACAGAGCTTGGTTTTACCAATGACGAACAAGGTGACCCTCGTTTTCATGGTGGCATTCAAAAAGCCCTTCATATTTACCCAAGCGAACATTACCCAGTTTGGGAAAAAGACTTAGGCGACAAAATCATCTTCCAATCTGCAGGCGCATTTGGCGAGAACCTAAGCTCAAGCGGAGTGACTGAAGCGTCTATTTGTTTAAACGACAAGATTCGGATTGGTTCAACATTGCTGGAAGTTTCGCAAGGGCGCATGCCTTGTTGGAAGCTTAATGTGCGATTCGATCAAAACGATATGGCGAGAAGACTGCAAGACACACTTCGAACTGGTTGGTACTTCCGTGTATTGGAAGAGGGCGTTATTGGCGCAGGTGATGAGATTACTTTGTGTGAAAGACCATACCCTGATTGGTCGCTCGCGCGCATTATGGGCGCTGTCTTTACCGGAAGCCTAGATAGAGAAGAACTGAGCAAGATGGCTGAACTTCCTTTGGTCGAGTCTTGGGGGAAACTGGTTGAGCGTCGTCTCGAAACGGGCGAAGTTGAAGATTGGGAAATGCGCTTAGTCGGGCCAACTGCCGAATAAACCTAGACGATAAAAATGACAAAGCCCACTTATGGGAAGTAGTGGGCTTTAAATGTGTACGTTCCATTCAACGCTAGCTAGAGCCAGAAACTCTTCAAAGGCATATCAGCGTCAAAGTGATGAGCGATCTGCGCTTGGAGAAGCTCAGCGGTCGCAATAGCGTCAGTTAATGCATGATGCGGCGTGTAATCGGGCAGGTGGTAGCGACGACGACTTTGCCCCAGTCTCACTGAAGCTGGCTTCTTACCTTTCAGCTTATTCCACAAGCCGCCAGCCAGTTTATTTTGGATCTGAGATTCAATCTCCAGCGTGTCGAGGACTGGGAACTCAATGCCTTCACCGAGTCGCACTTTCAATGCATTATCCAAGAAGTCACGTTCGATACGACGATAGTGAACCACTGGGATATGTCCCGCCATTGATTCTAAGATCTCCCCCAACACTTCGCTAAGGTCTGGCGCATCAATGATGTCATTGTGCGTGATGCCATGAATCACGACAGACTCTTCTTCTAACTTCTGTTTTGGTCTCAGCGTCCAGTGTTTGGCTTGTCGCAAGTAGATGCGATTGAGCGTAAATGGCACTAAACCAATGGTAATGATGCCGTCTTTGTTTGGGTTTAACCCCGTCGTTTCAAAGTCGACAGCCAAGAACATCACTTCTGAAAGTGGCGTATCAGGCGCAGGAAGAGGCTGGCTATAAAAGTGCTTTAAGCGCTCGTCTCTCGCTCGTTCTAGCTTCTGAGCAAACTTAAATGGCCAATCGACCGCAGGTGATCTGAATAGTTTGTTCATAGGCCCTACTTAAACTTGTTGCTGGCTTGATAACGGAACTTAAGGAAGTTTTGCGCATTACTTAATATTTGGAATGCATCCTTTAGGTTACGTCGTTCGAAGTCAGACAGGTTCTCTGGTTCGATGTTGTTATCAGGCTCGATGTTGTTGTCGACATCGTGTGCTTGGTGGCGAATACGAACCAGAGAGATAAACTCCATCGCATCTTTCAAATCTTGAGCTCGGCCTTTCGGCAGAATACCAGCGTCGATAATGTCATCTAAACGTTCGAACGAGTTCTTAGAGCGAGAGGCTACCGCCAGCGAGTGAACACGAATCAAATCGGCCAGTGGCGCAGTACCACGACGCTTAAGATTGATTGAGTTGTTGTGGCGGCCATCTTTCTCCATCACGAAATCTTTGAAGAAGCCAAGCGGCGGTGTGCGGTTGAGTGCGTTACGTGCAAGACACGCCAAGAAGCGGTTGTTCTTACGTGCGCGTCGAACAATAAAGCTGTTCAATTGTTCAGCCCATTTCAGACGACCATAAACGCCATCTAAGTCAAAGAAGATTGAAGCATTCAATAGGGCTTTCGGGTTTGGATCATCAATCCAATCGGCAAAGCACTCTTCCCATTGTCGACGAGTCATACGCCATGTTGGGTTAGTCGCCATGATGTCGCCAGTACAGTACACATAGCCACACTGATCTAAGCCATCACAAATGAAGGTCGACAGCTCCTCAAAGTATTTACCGTGCTTTTTCTCATCGTAGGTATCATCAAGAATGATTGCGTTATCTTGGTCTGTAACCAGCAGCTGCTCATCACGCCCCATAGAGCCGAGTGCGAGGAAACAGTAAGGAATAGGCGCCTTGCCCAATTTCTCTTCGCCCAGTTCGATAATACGTTGCTTAAAGCTACGGCCAATTACCGACATTGCAGTACCCACCATGTGGGCATTCGCATCTTCGTTAACTAAGCGCACAAAGCTGTCTTTCACTTGCTCGGATAGTACCTTCAGGTCTTCAATACTTTGTTGCTGGAAGATACTACTTACCAATAGCAGTGAGTTTTGAGATTCGTAACGAACAATATCGGTCGCTTCGATAATGCCAATCGGCTTCTTATCTTTAAGTACTGGCAAATGGTGCACGTTGTAGCGAAGCATGGTCATCATGGCTTCGTATACATAGGCGTTGTGGTCGAGTGAGATAACCTCGGGTGTCATCACGCTGGATACTTCATCCGATGGGTCGAGACCTTCGGCGAGGACACGCGTACATAAATCTCGGTCGGTGATGATGCCAATCACGGGTGTTGAGTCATCTTCATCATCTTCAACGATATCTGGGTCGATGATCAGCAAAGAGGAAACATTATCCTGTGCCATCATGGTCGCAGCTTGCTGAATGGTGCGCGTTTTTTCGATCATTGGCGCTTCGCTGGTCAGCAGCGTTTTAACCTTGGATGTTGTTAGGTCGTTAGCGTCGTTGCTGTCGGAGTTGGCTTGGCGCAGTCGCGCGTTATCTTCTACTTCTACGAAATCGGCAAAGGAGTCGTAGTTGTCGTAGAGCTCTTGAAAGATAGGCTCAGGAATACAGTAGAGCAGGGTATCTTCGGTCGCTTTAACAGGGAAACGCACCTTGTTGTTGGTCAGTAGGCCCATTTGACCGAACAAGTGGCCTTCATCCAGGCGGTTATAGAGTTCGCCTTTACGGCGGTAGACTTCGACTTCGCCACTTCGAACGATGTATAAGTCATGAATTTGATCACCAAAGTGAATGATAGGGGTATCTTGGCGGTAATAAGAAATTTCCACGCTACTGGTCACTTTCGCCAACATCTCCTCAGGGAGTTCTGTGAAAGGGGGGTATTGTGCCAGAAAGTTTTGAATCTCTAATAACTCAGCATCCATAATGATCATCCATTGGTTTGTATGATTTCATGGTACAACATTTGATAATATTTTGCCGTCACAAATCAATCTGTGAGCTAAAACCTTTTTAAAGTCTTATGGATAGACTAACCTTTCAATTAATGGAGTGACAGTTTAAGGATGATAGGAATGTCGAAGTGGAAGCTTAGTTTTGTATCTGCGGTTTTTATGTTTTCTCCAAGTTTGTGGGCGGACACTAACGCGGTGGATATTTTAGATTACGACCATATTTATGCCACGGCGCATTCGGGCAGTTTAAATGAAGATGCAGGCAGTAATAACAATGCCTCGTCGTATGGATTAGGCGTCAGTTACGCGATGACGGATGATTGGTTGTTGCTGGGCGATTACAGCGCACGCTTTATTCACCCTGATGACACCACAACTCGAATTGATACGCTGATGCCAGGTGTTGGTTACCGTTACAGCATTAAGAAAGATTTAGATATAGTGGCTTACTACCTGCTTGGTATCACGAAAGGTAAGGTTGAAGATAATGACACCAACCGAACTGAATCTTCAGACACCGAGTTCATCCAAGGGGTAAAAGCTGAGCTTAACTATGGATTTGCGAAACGTTGGATTGCCAATGGCAGTGTGCAAGTGAACCGAAGTGACCTGTTTGATGAAGAGATCTATCACTTAGGTTTACGTTATCTAGTGACCAATAAGTTTGCGATTGGTGGGTCATATCAACATCGAGATGGTGAAGGTAAAATTCGTAGCGAACGAACCAATGAGTTGGGCGTGGAGTTTTTCTTAGAGTATTAACTTACAAAGTATCTAAACCTGAAAGTCGAGACACAAAAAAGCCAGCTTAATGAACTGACCCCCAATAGTTGGACACCAATTATTGGGGGTCTTTTTATGTCCAAATATAGCCGTGAGCTAAAAT
>NZ_JALNTS010000011.1:0-164606 GCF_023161725.1 Vibrio sp. 1CM24A | reverse complement strand
GCTTTCTTATCCATACTGTCCATCCTTAGCCTTTAAGGCTTAAGTTTAGACAGTTACACAGAATTCAGGACAATCTCGATTCGAGTGGCGCTTTTCGTATCTCGCCACTCGAATCTCGTATTTGCCTTTCAGCTCTTCGTTTACCCGGTTACTCGAATCTCGTTACTGCTCTTTATTTCTTGTCGCTAGAATACGTGTAGTTGTAGTAACCGTAGCCGTACGAGCTTGAAGCTTTCTTCTCGATGGCGTTGAAGATAACGCCTTTCACTTCGATACCTGATTGTTCGAAACGGTTACGAGCTACATCGATCTCTTTAATGGTGTTTTGACCGTAACGCGCGACCATTAACGTGGTGCCAGCGAAAGCGCCAACAATGCTAGGGTCGGTTACTGCGAGTACTGGCGGGGTATCGACAATCACCAAATCATACTCTTTTGATGCCCACTCCATTAGCTCTGCAAAGCGTGGGTGCATTAACAGTTCAGATGGATTGGGTGGTACTTGGCCGCGAGTAATAATATGTAGGTTTTCTACTGGTGTCGTTTTCACTGATTGAGAGAACTCTTGCTTACTGCTCAGTACATCAGAAAGGCCGTTGTCCCAGCTCACGCCAAAGCTTTGTTGTAGGTAACCTTTACGCATATCGGCATCAATCAATAATACCTTTTGGCCTGTTTTTGCGGCTACTGCAGCAAAGTTGGTCGAGATGAATGATTTACCAATGCCCGGTGCAGGGCCAGAGATCATCAAGATGTTGTTTTTCGCTTCGAGCATTGCAAAGTGTAAGCTGGTACGAAGGCCACGCAGTGCTTCAACCGAAAGGTCAGCAGGGTTCGATTCAGCAAGCAGTGCTTGAACGCCTTTTGTTTGTACTTTCTTCGATTTAAAGCGGTTAGTCAGTTCAATTTGTAAATCAGATTTTGGTACCGCTGCATAAACAGGCAGACCGATTTGTTCAATTTGGTCTGGGCTTTCAACGCCACGGTGGAACGCCGCTTTCACCAATACAAACGCGACACTTAGCATGCCACCCAGTAGCGTCGCTAATACAACAATCAGTGGCTTCTTCGGTTTAACGGCACGAGCATAGGCTTGCGCGTCATCTAAGATACGAACGTTACCGACGGTACCGGCTTTGATGATGCTTAGCTCTTGAACCTTGTTTAATAACTGGATGTAGATTTGTTGGTTTACTTCAACATCACGTGTCATACGCAGTACTTCACGCTGTGTTTTTGGTAGCTTTTGTACTTGCTTGTTTAGGCGCTCTTTCTCACCCATCAGCGTTTTACGTTTATCAAGCAGGGCTTTGTATGCCGGGTGATCTTTAGTGAAGCGTTGGCTAATTTCACTCTCTTTAAACGTCAATTCATTCAATTGTGCTTCAAGCTCTACCATTACCTTCAGGGTTGATTGTGCTTCTAAGCCCAAGTCGATCGATTCGTTCTTTTGGCGGTAATTGTTTAATGTATCTTCATAGCCAGTCAGCTCAGATTTAATGCCCGGAAGGTGGCTCTCTAAGAACTGTAGGCTCTTTTCTGCTTCTGCTGAATTACGTTTCACGTTTTGTAAGAAGTAGATCTGGCTAATGTGATTGAGGATTTCAGAAATCTGCTGTTTGTTTTCGCCTTCAAAGCTTAGCTTCAGAATACCGGTTTGCTTACCTTGCTCAGACAAAGACAAAGAAGCTTTCAACCATTCGATCGCTTCTAGTCGGCTACGTTGACTAATAGAGAATTCAAAATCGTTGTGTGATTCAAAACCTGCCACAAACAAACTGTAGTCGTCGGCGGTGGCTAGCTCACCTACTTTGCCTTGCAAGATAATGCGCTCATCATCGCGAACCAATTGGTAAGTACCCTGCTCAGCATCGAGAATTTGAATGGTGTGTGCGTAATCGCTCGCATAGCTAGGCAAAGTAAAACGGCTCACTACAATGTGGTTGATGTCGCCGGTTAAGCGAGCAAAACCTTTACCTACGATAGGTGCATAGTTAGGAGATGTCACCGTGGTGAGGTTAAACTTATCTACTGTTTCGCCCAAGATCATACGCGATTTGATGATCTCTACTTCTGTTGTCGCAGAAGATTCTTGAGAGAACAACTCCCCCATATCACCGACCATCGATGAGATGCCGCCAGAGCTCTTCTCTTCAATTTGGATCAGGGCATCGGCTTTGTATATCGGCGTTGAAAGCAATGCAAACGCAATACCAAACACAGCAAAAGCAAATGTGGTCAGCATGATTAGCCATTTAGCATCTAATAAGATGCCAAGCAGTTTTCCTAAATCTATCTCATCAGAGTTATCTGTATGCGATTGCTGAGAGGTTTGTGTTGTCATTTGTTTGCTACTTCCTAAATTATTGCTATTTAAGATACTATATACGCTCCGCGTACTTCTCTTTTATATGATTCTGTTGGTGGCTATGCAACATAGCTTAACTGAAGATTTTCTCTATCAATTACAGCTTTTTTGCCCAAGCTTGTGCCGCTTCGTCAATCAACTTATAAGCGTGTTCAAAGGCTTCTCGACTTTGACGATAAGGGTCAGGAATGTCTTTTTGGCCAATCCACTGACCGAACAGCATAGTTTTACCGCGTGCCTCCGGCGATATTTGAGTAAGCGCTTCTAAATGGCCCTTCTCCATCACCAAGATCAAGTCATACTGAGCACAAAGCTGTGGCGTAACTTGCTGAGACTGATGGTTTTCAACATCAACCCCATTTTCAGCGGCAATCACAATCGCCGTTTCATCTGCAGGCTTACCAATTAAACGGCTTTTCTCAGCAGCGATACCGGCAGAGGCCACTTCTTTGTTTGGCAGCAAGTTTTGTAAAACTCGCTCTCCAGTCGGGGAACGACAAATGTTGCCCACGCATACGACTAAAATTTTATTAAACATAATGGTCTCTAATTGTATTGGGCTTATAAGCATAAAAAATCAGGTTACACGCTAAGTGCAACCTGATGATTAATATTCAGTTATTACCAATTCCGAACGCGCAACATACCTTCGGTTAGGTCGTTGAAGCCTGAAATGGTTGGTACAAGCTGACCGATTACACGGTTCCAGCGGCTGATTGGCGCTGCCGTTACGTAAACAATATCATAAGGCTTTAAATCAAACTCGGTGCCAATCACTAAAGCTGATGCATCTTCGATGTCCAGTTGGTAAATATCCGCCATGCGTTCTGATTTATCATCAGAAGTTCGGATCACAAACACACCCGTTGCATCGGCGGTAAGTTCATTAATACCACCTACGTTACTGAGTGCTTCGGTTAGGCTCATTCCTACGCGATCAATCTTTAATAACTTAGGCTCTTTCACTTCCCCCATCACAAACACTTTCTGATTGTCGTTACGAGGTACGTGAACAATATCACCGGCTTGCAGTAAGCGGTTTTGCGTTAAGTCACCACGTTGCATCAAGCCGTAAAGCGAAAGGTTCTCTTCCACGCCATTACGGGTTAATGAAACGTTACGCCAATCAGCATCTTCAGACAAACCACCAGAGCGGTTCACGGCATCCAGTAATGTTAGTGGGATATTGGTAATCGGCTGCTGGCCAGGTTTAGACACTTCGCCAGTAATGTAGGTTTTCTTAGATCGGAAAGCCGCTACGTTCACATCAACTTGCGGGCTTTCGATGTATTTCGCTAAACGTTCCGCTATATCAGAACGAATTTCACGAACCGTTTTTCCTGCAACTTCTACTGTACCAATGTACGGGTAGAAGATGGTGCCGTCTGCATGAACCCAGTTACCCGCTTCTGTGCTGCTACGGTAAGAGCCCGCAGGAATGGTCAGTTCAGGGTGATCCCAGATCGTGATATTTAAGATATCGCCCACGCCGACTTTGTATTCATACTTTGCGATGTCTACGTCGAGTTCAGGGTTGGCTTGTGACACCGACAATGTACTGGTTTGGTAAGTCGATACTAACTGTGCCGTCAGCGGATACACATTCACCACTTCAGAAATATCAGACTCTTGCTGCTCCTCAGAAGGTTGAATCACATTCTTACCACCGGTAGACAGGTGAGTACCTGGAGTCGTACACCCTACAAGCAATGCAGGTATAAGCGCGAAAAGGAGACGATTTTTATTGATCTTCATGTTAACCAAGTAATAGAGATGGAATGTGTTGTGATACCCAAAAGGACACCCAAGGAAGTTAAGCGCGTAATTTTATCAGCTATGCAGTTTTAAATAGAGCTGAAGTAGAGAAATAATAAGATCTAGCTCTCATTTGGCATCGAAAAATCAAGACGCTACCGCCCCTTGATCGTCCGCGACACCACACTGCGTAGTTGATACCAAACGCAGCAAAAACGATGCTTGCATCCGGTCATTTTAATCCGTAAACATTATCCACAATTTGTGTTTATTATCAACCTAGTTGAATGGTTTTAAGGGGGAAGAGCTTAAGACCAGATACGGGATGCGAGTGAACGAGATGCGAAAAGATAAGAGCAAGTGCGGGATTCTAAAGAGCAGCATCGAGATGCAGGTAAGCGAGTATCGAAGAGCTCAAGAGCTCAAGAGCAGATGAGAGATGCGAGTAAGCGAGATTCGAAAAGATAAGAGCAGTGGCGGGATTCTAAAGAGCAGTGACGAGAGGCGGGTAAGCGAGTATCGAAGAGCTCAAGAGCAGATGAGAGTAGCTAGATACGAGTAAACGAAGAGCTAAGAGCTAAGAGCGGATGAGAGTAGCGAGATACGAGTAAACGAAGAGCAAGAGCAAGAGCAAGAGCAAAAAAAGAGCCAACACATGAAGTGCTGGCTCTTAATTTTAGATGTTACGCTGAATTATTTTACTGCTTCTAAGTATTTTAGGTAAGCATTGCGTAAGCGCTGTCGGTTTTCATAGTAGTAACTTGCACCGATGCGGTTACGGTTGAAGTACTGTCTTTCAATATTATGCTGCAAAGCAACATTTAAGCCTAAACCCTCACCTAAATTATTGTGAGTCTCACCAACACGGGTCTGTAGGTTATATACAAATTGGTCTACCCCTCGTAATTGAACGTAGTCAGGGCTCATATCACGCCATAATGTTAAAGGAATCGCGATACCCAGAGTCACAAAATCTTCAGCTTCACTGCTGCCGACTGCTTTTGTGGTTTGATATGAAGCATCAACTCTTACATCACCTAACCAATGACTGGTGGTCACTCGTACCCCTTCGTCACCTTTCCAGAATTGACCGGCTTCTACTTTACCTTGCCAATTCCAATCTGGTCTTAAATAAGCATAATGACCAATCATTGGAGTTGCATCTAAGATGGCTTTCCCTCTTGAATCAAACTTATCTTGAGCAGAAAAGTTACCATATTCAGTACCTAGAATATGACGACCACTATTACTCGCATACTGAGTTTCATTCAAAAAGCCCAGGAAGTTTCCGTAAATCTGACCGAATGAGAATTGAGTCGTGAGGTTATAAGGCAGCTGGAATGCTTGGTGGAAAAGAACCCTGTCGACTTCATTTTCAAAAGCCTCGTCACCCCAAATCTCGCCGTCTTCGAAGTCGTCACTTTCTGCCAGTGGCATTAGGTGTCGAACATCCAACGCAGCACCTTTCCACAAAGGTGTGTACAAGTTAGTCGCTAGTGCTAGCGAGTAATCAAATACACCGTACTCTGTCGCAGTATTGTGATACAAAGCAGGAGACACAATCACCTGTGTGCGACCAAATCCAGAACGAGAAACCTCTTCGCTAAAGTTCGCTTTAGCGTAGCTCTTTTTCACATCAGAAGTTCGCACAAGAAGCGTTTTACAAGGCTCGCCTGTTTTAACAAATTCACGGTAACATGGTGCACTGGTGATCACTTCCATCATCGGCATGTCATTCACCAAGTTAAACAGGCGAATGTTTTGTTGTTGGTAGTTTTTAACCCCAAGGTCTTGAAGCATACCTTCTCCCACGTAGGAAGAGATAATACCCAACGCAACACCCACACCGTCGACTTGGTTACGATTATAACGTCTGTTTTCCAGCGCAACGTTTAAACCAATATCATCCGCAGAAATTCTAACGTTAAGAAAGCCTTCATCAACCAGGGCTTTTTTAAGTTGAACCATACCGGCAAATTTATGATGCGCTTGTTCTACTGCGATCTTGTCTTCTAGGGTTAACTCATTCACTCGGCGCGATTCAGAGAAGCCCATTAAAGGGGTTGATGCCGCTACCGACCAAATATCGATATCGGCATTACCACTGGTGTAAAACTGGTATTGAAAAGATAACTGCGTATCCAGTGGTAAGTAATGTTCTGGTGTAAATACCTTAAAGCCAGCGTTGAATTGGTGAGAGTCGTGCTCTGCAATCAGCTGAACAAAGTCCAGTGGCTGATACTCTAAGCTGGCAAAGGGCCCGTTCAGAACGCCATGACTTACTTCTGATTTACCGTAACCAGCACTAAACCTTGCAGGGACAAAATCAGGTTCATAATCGGCAACTGCGTAAAAAGTTTCAAAGTTGCTGGCCGCGCCACCGAGATCTTGAACACCTATCGCCAAATCGAACCCTGTCCAATCTTTAACGAAAGGAAGCTGGTATTTAAACGATGCCGACAAATCACGAATACCGTTACCACAATTAGGATTGTAGTTGGGTACATTTGGGTAAAGGTGACAGTCATAAGTTTTTGTGACAATTCTGCCTGCCGCTTCAAAGCCATCAAATAAACCAACGCTAAATAATATGTTATCTAACTCACTGGTTTTTCCCCTATATGGCACGCCTTGGCCATAGAGGTAAGAGATGTCGCCAGTGTCCATCACTTGAGCATTGGGCACAATGATTGCGCCGGTATAACTTTGGGACGACATCAAGTTATCGACAGCATAGGCGTTATAAGCGATGGCTAATGCGCTAAGCGATGCTATGAGAGGTGCGCTTTTAGAATAACTGATTATTTTCATTGGGATACAATAGGTTTTAACCGTATTTGACAGTGATTATGTTAGATAGTGGCCGTGTTTATTAGTAGCAGTGTTGATAGTGACTACGTTTAATGGTGACAGAGTTTAATGGCGACAGTGCTTGATAGTAACAATGTAAAAAAGGCACCGAGTGGTGCCTTTTATTATTGATGCCTATACTAAGCGCCAGGGCCACCAGCAGAGCCACCGCCGCCAGTACCACCAGTACCACCAGTACCACCAGTTGGTGGGTTAGTGCCATCATCTGGGTCTGGAACCGGTTCCGAATCTATTGGTGGTGGAAGAGTACCTACATTGCCAGGGTCTTTCACTGCATCTTCAATTAACTTCGGATCTTCAGTTAGATCTAAGTAAATCTCACCACCACCCGGTGCTTTAGGGTAATCAGGGTAGGTTGAAATAACTTCTTGTGTAATTGACTCTGTCGCCGCAGCTAGCTCACTAGCTGTTGCAGTAGGGCTTACCACAAGTACGTCTGATAGTACTGCTGCAGTTGCTGAAACTAAGCTAGCATCTTTTGCTGGAAGGCCTTCAATAATTTCTTGTGTACGACGCAGGAAGTCCGCTACAGAAGCAACACCATTGTTCAGTAAACCATCCAAGCCAAGATCTGTAAGTACTTGGACACCTGTAGCTTCAGTGTACGGCTGGCCATCTAGCTCTTTCTCAATCAAAGTTGAGATTGGAGAAGAAGTCACAAGATCATCATAATTAGCTAAGCCTTTAGGGAACTTGTAGCTCACCTTGCTCATGTCTTTGCCGTTAGATACATCAACCGCACCAGCCGTTGCATTGTAAGCAAACGAACAAGTTTCAGGATAGTTAAGAACCGTAAGCTCAGTTACTTCAGAAACACCATGGTAGTTCGTTTCTTCAAGAGAACCCTTTGTGCCATCATCACAGCTGTATGTGCCTTTCATACCCATTACTGCAGGGTCGAATGCCATAATGTTACGATACGCCTCTTCAGGAGGAACGCTGTTGTTGTTGTCACTGCCACAACCACCAAGGATTGCACCAACGACTGATAACGCTAAAATTTTATATTTCACAATTTATCCCTACAAATGATTAAAAGCTATGAGACAAGGCAACATTAAACGAGTCGATATCGACACCACCAATATCTTGATACAACTGGTATTCTAGACCGATCTTCATTGCTGAAGTAATCGAGTATTCAGTACCAAAAGCAATCGTTGGAGTCACACCAGAATCGTCAGACTCAACACCTGGACCGTTTGCTTTCCAGTCATAAATGGCGATGCCACCTTTTGCGTATAACGCTAAGCTGTCCGTTACATTTCCAGAGGCTTTAAGAACCACATCAAAGCTGCTTGCTTCGTAGCTGCCACCTGCAATGTCTTTAAGATCATACTCGCCAAGGTAGTTATAACCACCTTCGATGGCCAGTGTATCTACGATATGATAACCAACAAACAGACCGTAAGATGTGTCTGAGTCATCAATAGCCGTGCGGCTCTCAACTAATGGTGCAAAGTTATCGGCAGTTACATTACCAACTTTAGCGCCCACGTATAAATTTTCAGCTCCAACAGCTGTTGCTGATAGCAACAACAAAGGAGAAACCCTAGCTAACCACTGCATTTTCATATAATTATATCTTCCATATTTCAAACTGAACTGAGGCTGATTTTCCTAGCAAATCTAAGCGATAGTCTAATCAGTTTTTGTATGAAAGCCCCAAAAGCAGACACTCATACACGCCATTCCGTACCAAAGCTACTGACACAATTGAACAATATTGCATGCTGAAGCTAGAAGCTAGAAGCTAGAAGCTAGAAGCAACTCAATACTGTACTTTTGAATTTCGCCAGATTTATCAATGTTGTTTAACAAGCACAAAGAGCTTGAGAGTAGCTTGCTTAAGCTATTACAAACGAGCAGTTAGCATAATCTTTTCGTATGACACTACAAAAATGGTACTCACAAGGAACCAACACAAAAAGATTACTGCGTTGCTTTCAATATCCAACTAAGACCACCTAATCAATGATAGATAGCCTAAAAAGGAATTACTCTGATTAAACAACTAATTGAACAACATGATAGGTAATAACCGCTATCAAGTAAATGTATAATTAGTAAACGCACCACAACGATTCAAAAAAAACGTCAGAGCTGCGTCAGAAAGAGGTGAAAGATAAGAAAGAAGGCAAATTAAACGCGGTCGCCCGAGCCTTTACCTAATACTGTTTGAATGATGTATTGGAAGTACAATTTAGTATTCAACGTGTGAATCATGCGTTGATCCCACTCCGCGAGTTTTTTCGGTGTCGACATGTCGATATCATTGATTTGAGCTAGTCCGGTTACGCCTGGCCTTACCGCGAGTACGCCTCTTGACTCCCTCTCATCGATCAGTTCTTTTTGGTTGAACAAACATGGCCTTGGACCGACTAAGCTCATTTCACCTTTAAGCACGTTGTACAGTTGAGGTAGCTCATCAAGCTTGGTCTTACGCAGGAATCCACCGAGCTTAGTCACTGAACTCGCTCCAACTAAATGGGTCGCAACAGACTTGGTTTCGACAGGCATGGTTCGGAATTTGACCAAGGTGAATGGTTTTTTGTTGCGCCCTACTCGTGTTTGAAAAAAGACAGGCGACCCCGTATCAAAGTAACCAAGGATACAAATCACGAGAAATACTGGCCATAGAAACAACAGGCCAAAGAAAGCAAAAGTGAAATCTAACAAACGGATCAAAATATGTGTCCTATCAAATTCGGATTGAAAACGTGGGGGCACTATAAGCACCACTAATCAATAAAGGATACCTGAAAAATTTATGGACAAGAAAGCTATAAACTACCTAAAACGCATCAATACGACTTCAAGTAAGCTTCTACGGTTCTTTTGATCCCTTGTTCAAAACTTACAGGGGGGTTCCATCCCAATATCTCTTTCGTCAAACCTATCTCCACTTGGAGGTTTCCGCATATTCTTTGCGCTATGTGCTGTTTATTTAAAACTGACGATCCAGCTTGTATCCAAGACATTGGGATTGGAATTAATCGCGGTGATTTCCCCATAGCATGAGCGATGGTTTGCATCAATTGAGTAGTCGATACATCCTGATCATCAGAAGCTAAGAAGGTATAGCCCGGAGCTGAAGGGTGCTCGCAACAAGTTAGTATCAAATTAGATAAATTATCCAGATACACTAAGCTTCTTTGGTTTTTTATAGCACCAAACGGTAACGGAATGCCTTTATCTATCAAACGCATCATAGATAAGAAATTCGCTTTTACACCAGGTCCGTAAACTAATGGAGGCCTAATAATAACTACTTCTAAGCCGGTCTCTTTTGAAAGCTTAGCCAACTTAACCTCAGCTTCATACTTACTCAAACCATAAGGGTCTTGAGGAGTATTATTTAAATTCGGTTCAAAGGGTAAATTTGGCTCACTGAGTTCACCGTTAACTTTAATCGAGCTGACAAAAACAAACCTTTTAACGCCCGCTTCAGCGGCTTGCTTCGCTAGGCTCAAAGTGCCAAGGGTGTTGATATCTCGATAGGCTATTAATGCATCTTGCTCAGTCTCACTCATTTGATGTACTCGAGCAGCACAATGAACAACACAATCCACACCTTCGAATGCACCAGACCAATCGGTAGAAGCATCAATGGAAGGGATAACCAAGCTATTAGTTAGTGGCTCAATTTGCTTACGCACAACCGGAATGACTGCCCAGTCACGCTCTTTAGCTAACTCAACAATTCTAGAACCTACAAAACCAGTGCTACCTGTGACTAGCATATTCATAACAAAGCGGCCTCAACCGAACAAATAATGAGCAACAAAAACTGCAGAACAACTAAGTACCACAGAATCATCAATTACAACTAGCTTACCGCACTCAAGAACATTAAAATATTTCCGATATGAAATTACTCAGCTACAGCTTACAAGCCTGATTTAGACAGTTACCAAGGAATATAATGATTAAGCCGATACGCCTTGTCCTCAATACTAAACGAAAAAATAAGCGTTTGATTAGTATTGGCTACGACATATTCGCGATAGCAATGTCAATCTATTTAGCTATTGCTTTAAGGTTAGGCACGTACACTTTTGAGCTAGGATTAGACGAGTGGGTAACTTTACTACTGACAATTTCAGTTACGGTATTCACCTTTGCCAAACTTGGGATGTACCGAGCTGTGCTACGCTACATGATGTTCCCTGCCGTCGGCAACATCTTCCTTGCGGTATTTATCTCATCTCTAACCTTAGTTATGAGCGGATTCTTTTTTCATACCTTTATCCCTAGAAGTGTCCCGTTTATCTATGCAGGGCTTGCAATACTGACCTTAGGTGGACCAAGGATAATGATCCGCTCTGCCTATGATCAGATGATCAAACGCAAAAAACCCAATGTATTTATCTACGGTGCCGGGGCTACAGGTCGCGAACTTGTATATGCTCTAATACACGGTGATGAATATAACCCGGTTATATTATTAGACGACGATCCGAGCAAAAGGGGCAATATCTTATTTGGGCTAAAAGTCCATCACCCAAGCGAATTTGAGCATCTTCAATCTCTTTATCAGCCAGTAAAGCTATTACTAGCAATTAATAATATTAATAAAGGTAAACGATTAAGACTGGTAGAAAAATTATCTGATTGGCCTATTGCTATTCAGTCAGTACCATCAGTAGAAGATATTGCAGCAGGTAAAGCTACAGCAACAGAAATTAAAGATCTCGACGTGGCAGATCTATTGGGTAGAGCGCCCATAACACCTGACAGTGAATTGCTGGCAAAGAATATTCACAACAAGAGTGTCATGGTAACCGGTGCCGGTGGCTCAATTGGTTCAGAGCTATGTCGCCAAATCTTAGCGCAGCAACCGAAAACATTAGTTCTATTCGAACTCAATGAGTACAACCTATACAAAATTGAACAAGAACTACTTTCTACGAAGAAAAACTTAAAGAGCCAGACTCAGATCATTGCCGCTTTAGGTTCAGTCCAAAGGCAAAACCGTCTTGAAAAGTTGATCAATACTTATGAAGTTGAGACCTTGTATCATGCCGCCGCATATAAGCATGTTCCCCTAGTCGAGGATAACGTTGTTGAAGGAATTCGTAATAATGTTTTTGGGACACTATCCTGCGCACAAGCCGCTATAGAGTGCGGTGTGAAAAATTTCACGCTAATTTCAACCGACAAAGCCGTAAGACCAACGAATGTCATGGGTGCGAGTAAAAGGATGGCTGAACTCGTTCTTCAAGCGCTTGCAGATAAAGGTACAGATACTGTCTTTACCATGGTCAGGTTTGGCAATGTGTTAGGCTCTTCCGGGTCGGTAGTGCCACTTTTTAAGAAGCAAATCAAAGCTGGCGGCCCTGTTACTGTGACGCACCCTGATATCATCCGTTACTTCATGTTAATCCCAGAAGCTGCACAGCTTGTCATTCAGGCCGGTGCAATGGGAAACAATGGCCAAGTTTTCGTGCTGGATATGGGCGAACCCGTTAAAATTCTAGACCTTGCAAAACGCATGGTACATTTAATGGGAATGAAGGAAAGCCTTAATTCAAGCTCGGATGAAGGTGATGTTGAAATCAAATTTACAGGTTTAAGACCCGGAGAGAAGCTATATGAAGAGCTTCTAATTGGTGACAATGTTGAAGGAACTAGCCACGAAAAAATCATGACGGCAATGGAGAGTAAGCTCAATTGGCCAGAGATGCAGATACTATTGAACGAGCTAGACGAGTGCTGCCATGATTTTAATGTGGAGTGTATTAAACGCATATTACTTGAAGCGCCCACGGGATACAAAGCTACAACATGACTATACTTTAATAAGCTCTCGCACAATACTAGCGCAGCTCTGAGCGTGCTCTGATTTTGTAGGGTTTACCAAATCATTTACCTCTTCTCTTTGCGAGTAATATTCATCATTATTGTTATGAAAATGTTCAACCTCATGTATGAAATCTAAGAAAGTACTAGGTTTAGGCCCTGGAGATAGCTTTTCGTAAGGGATAGTAAAGCCCACAACCTGTTCATAGTTATCTTGGTCATATGGTAAAAATATAATTGGTTTAAGCGTAAGCAGGTAGTCGAAGTAAATACTTGAATAGTCGGTAATTAACAAATCGAAAGAGCCAAGGACTTCGTTTATATCTTCAACTTCATCATTTGACAAAATAAAAATGTTGCTGTGATGAACTAAACTAGGAGCAAGTGACTGTAAAAAATTAGGGTGAACTCTGAGATAAATATGTATGTTGTTTTCATTCAAAAACGATTCTAATAATTCGATATTAAAATCAGTAAATGGAAACAACTCGATATCTGAGCCAGGCCTCCAAGTCGGAGCGTAAAGAATAGAATAATAATCGTTATTAAAAGGGGTTGCTTGAGATTTAACTATACGATCATTCCTTGCTTGTGGCGCTCTAACTACCCTATTACTATTAAAACCTAGACAACCAGCCCATGCATCATCGAACTCTTTAGACGTTGATAGAAAATAAGAGAAATTACTTTTCAATAAATGATAGTACAAGCGCCTTAAAATAGAGTTTGAGTTAACTCCTAACCCAACCTTCTTTATTGGTGAACCATGACCCAAATGAATAACGTTTCTTTTTATCGATAGTCCAACACCACCAACTGGCGTTTCTAACGATGATGTAATCCAGGTATGAGCCAAAAGAACTTTAAACAGACCTAGCACACTTGAAGTAGAGATAAAATAATCACCATACTTTCTGTTTAATTTTCTTCGGAGAGTATCATCGTTAATTACATAATATATTTCCAAATCATTATTCTTGTCTTCTATCATATGCAAGAATAATGATTTAGAATTATGTTCAAAGGTAGTATTGAACTGAGAGCTAAATATTATAGAATTCTTATTCCTTACAGGAAAAAAGATAAATAACGTTGAGGGTATAAAGCCAATAAAGTGTAATACCAAGCGAGTAATTAAATATTTATTCTTATTCATTGTTATATTTTTTCAAATTATAATTTAATTGATCTAGCGTAACAAAAAGCTCTCTAACAGATGAGTTTGATACTCTGCTGAACAAAAGAATCAATATTGCGGAATGAATAGGAATGTCATAATTTATGTATACAAAAAAAAGGCCAAAGAAAATAAAAAGGTAGAAAAAACTACTTAATATAGTAAGTGCTTGCTTTTTACTCATCGCACTATTTTTAATAATAGAATAATCTGGGTTAAATATAAACATTTCAGTAAAGCAAGAAAACAAAAGTATTGATAACATAAATACAAGAGTAAACTCTACAGAAAGAAAGTAAAATAAAACAACCATAACAACAATATTTATATAGCAAGCTACATTATTTAGATATATATCAAAACTTGCCTTCAAGAACCTGGAAGTATATTTTTTACCCTTGCTCTCATACACATTGCCATTAATGATATTATTGTTTTTTTGGAGGGAAAACTTTTTAGCTATATATATTTGAACAATAGTGTGGAATAAATAAAGACCAATTGTTACTGCAAATAAAATCGCACTGTAAGTTTTTACATCCAATTCATAATTAAACAAAACCTTAATACTGCTTGTATCTGATATTGCTAACAGAACTTTAATTGGCAGATACATAATAAGAACATTTACAAACTTAGACATAAACCTAAACGTTGATACTTCTAATATCGATGCATTTACCTCTATTCTATACAGCTGCAATATTTCAAATGAAAAAAGAACTTTCTCTTTTAAGTCAAGCCAAGCAGTATTAAGTAGTTTCATCATATTTTCTTTGCTATCTCAATAATCTCTGTTGTTGATATCGATGGCGTTCTAGGAAAGTATACAACTTTACAAATATCAGAAAATTCATCAAACTTTCCTGCCCAATCATCACCCATAGCTAAAATATCAGCTTTAAAGAATTTTATATACTCACGCTTCTTTTCTAAAGACTCTTCAAAGAACACTTCATCAACAAACTTTACAGACTGTAAGATTTTCAGCCTGTCATCTTGAGCATATATTGGATATCTAGATTTTTTACTATAGTTTAGCTCATCGCTAGAAACGCCTACGATTAATGTATCCCCCAGACTTGCACACCGTTCAAGTATGTTAATATGTCCAACGTGAAAAACATCAAAAGTACCAAATGTAATAACTCTTGTCGCCATTATATTATACCAACCTCTTTAATTACCCTTAAAGATGAAGAACCGTCTTCATGAGGGTTATATTGTTTATTAAAATCTACAGTTTTATCTATGTCGATTATTTTTTCATTCAATTGTTTTTTTAGACCTTCTAGGTCTTCTGCTATTGAGTATGGTAACTCAGTAGTAACATCGAGATAGAAACCCCTTGTTTGATTCGCATACTCCATTAGATCCGGCATATAAAAGATCACTTGCTTCTCTAGAATTAAAAAATCGAAAAACAAGCTAGAGTAATCAGTAATCAAAACATCAGCGACAAGGAAAAGGTCATTCAAGTTTGAATAGTCAGATACGTCTATGAAATTATTCATACCCGATTCAGGTCGAGTGAAGTAGTGCCCCCTATATAAAAATATAGTATCTTCGAAATCTCTGGTGAACGACTCATCATCAAGAATATTTTTTAATACATGCTTTCCTGTTTTAACATTGAATTGATTATCTCGCCAAGTTGGTGCATAAAGGACGACTCTCTTCGTAGAATCTAGACCCAACTTATGCTTCACCTCCGATATATAGGCTTGATTATCTTTAAATCTAACCAAAGTATCATTTCTTGGATAGCCAACCTCCAATATTTTATTTTTCTTCATGTTAAAGCTAGACATAAAGCACTTTGAGGCATACTGACTCGGGGATAAAAAATAATCTAATCGTGATACCTCTCGTTGATAAGAGTATTTTAAACTGTCAATACTCGTATTAACGTTATTCCCAACTTTAATATCATGAGCCATTTTCTTCAATGGCGTACCGTGCCAACATTGAATAAATTTTTGACCATTTTTCTTAAGAATGGAAGAGTGTATTCGACAATTAACAATCCAAAACTTGGACTTTGAATATGCTAAAAAGTATTCTCTGCTACCATACTTTACAAACGTTACCTTTTCATCTTTGGCTAAGTCGTTAGGTATATCTGTGGTGCTATTTACAACCCATATATAACTAAAACCTGTATTTAGCCCCTTTAACTCATTATAAATAGCAAGAGGACTATCATTAATAAACTTACCTTTGAAGCACTCAAATACAATAGTATCTTCTAATTTAAATCGTCTGTAGCGAACAAAGTAATTAGCTTGATACAATTTAATCCACAGAAACCTAAATAAAAAATCTATCTTTGGATTCCTCGATATATTATGCTTAACTCTAGTTTTTAAATTTTTTAAGCCCACGCCTTAAACCTTTCTTTAATAGTTCCAATGAGAGTTTTACTTTCTTGACTCTCACGTACTTAGCTGACGCAGTAAATCGAATGAAAATACTTGAAAATAAGCTATTTTTCATCCTAGGTTCAAAATTCGCACGTCGTAAATAGATAGAATCATGCAAACCATCTGAAACAGTAATATAATAATTACTATTTTCTTTAAAGATACTCTTATCAACCCTTGCTAGATAATAATCACCAAAACGCTCAGTATCTAGTTCAAGTAGTTCATCATCCGATATAAGTTTAATCTTAATATTCATATTTGATGAATACTCTCGGATGAGACACTGAATTTTAACTTCATTTCCCGAAGATATAAACTGTGAATTCCTTATATTTGATGATTCGAGTTTTTTATTTTCAAAAATGAAAGTAGGGAGGTTCTCAGTTAAAGTAATAGGTAATTGACTATATAGTTTTCCATTTTCGTAGACATAAGGGAATTGCTTCCACATTTGGTTCAAATAATAACCAAGTTCAAACTCCATCTTCTCTGAAATAAAGAAGCAAAGTAGCTTTTCTCTAGGAGTAAGGCTATTCATGCTACTTAGATCAAACATTCGGAAAAATTGACTAACCTCATTTAAGTAAAAGTCTCTAGTTTTGTTGTTTGACAGATTACTATTGATGTTAAATAACAAGCGACTAATTGAATCTTGGGCAATATTCAAACAAAATTCTTCATTACTACTAAAAATAGTATTTTCATGCTCAAACGATTTCAAACGTTCTTTTAGGTTATTTAAGTCACCACTATTCTGGATAATGGACTTGTTAGTGGTTGTTGCATCTCTTTTTCTCCAAAGATAAACAACCTGATTTGTGATTGCGATCTTTTTTGCATGAAGATATGCGGAATGCACCATGGTTCTGTCTGCATACAAGAAACCATCTGGCATTCCTATTTGATGTTTAGTAACAAAATCTCTCTTAAATATTTTGTTCCAATAGTAGCCATCTGAAGTAATAGCCTCAAAATCGACATATGAATTTATTACTCGCTCTGTTTGCCAAACGTGCTTTTCTCGATCTAAAGCTATGTCAACAACCTTTCCAGACACAAGCCTCATAGGCTTACCTATGGATATATCTGCTTGATTTTTCTGAGCTTGTTCAAATAGTAATTTGTATGCATTAGAAGGTACGACATCATCACTATCGATGATCGCGACATATTCACCAGTAGCATGCTTAACACCATTATTACCGGCTACAGCTCCACCCTGGTTACTCTGATGGATGACTTTGACATTATCATGATTGTCTTCATATTCTCTACATATAAGTAACGAATCATCTGTACTATCATCATCAACTAAAATAATTTCTACATTTTTTAAAGATTGAGATAACAATGAGTCAATACACTCATGTAAATATTCAGCTGTATTGTAAACTAAAACGACAACGCTTAAATTATATTTCATTTAAAACCTCAAGCACCTTATCACAAACTAGATTCGCATCTTCTACAGACAAGTCAGCGTAGAGCGGCAATGTTAAGATACTATTAGAAATCCTTTTCGCATTACTGTATTCGTCACAAGACTTTACAAAATCATAGTCAGTTGCTAACGGATAAAAATATTTCCTAACATTTACGCCGTAATCGTTTAATTTATTAAATACATAGTCTCTATCTATGTCTTGGGAAAGAACTACAGGAAAATATGCATAATTTTTTGTAAAGTTAACTTCAGAATCATGTTGAAAAGATAGTTTATTTTCAATTTGTAATCTATCTAAGTAAACTTGAGAAATGGACTTTCGTTTCTCAATTATGCTATCAATATAATTTAAATTAATCATCCCCATGGCAGCGCTGAACTCGTTCATCTTCAAGTTGCCACCAGGAAGGACTACTGTATCGCCTTGAATCCCAAAGTTTTTAAGCAATTTAAATTTTTCAAGGTCGCTCTCTTCTTTAAATGTAACTAACCCCCCCTCGACAGAATGCATTACTTTTGTTGCATGTAAGCTAAACATTGAAGCATCACCCAATAAGGAAACATTTTCGTCGTCCTTATAACAACCAAAACAGTGTGCTGCATCATAAATTAACTTTAAACCATGCTTATCAGCTATTTTACGAAGTGCATTATGATCCGATAGATTTCCAAAAACGTGAACTGCGAATATTGCTGTTGTTTTTGATGTAATCTTCTTTTCGATCTCTTTAGGGTCGATATTGAATGTTCTTACATCAATATCAGCAAATATAGGAGTTAAACCCTTTCGATGAATAGCAGTAATTGTTGATGCGAAAGTAAATGGCGTAGTGATTACTTCACCCGTCAAATCAAATACATCAATACACGCCTCTAATGCCATATGTCCATTAACTACGGTACTAACATTTTTAAATCCTAGACCTTCAAGCTTAGTTACGAACTCTTGTTCGATTGGGCCACTATTGGTTAGGTGTTTGGATTCCCAAATTCGTTTAATCAAATTACTATATTCTTCAAAAGGAGGAAGAAATGGTATATTTTGAGGGATCATATTAATACTTCCAATCTAACAAGAGTTCAATTGAGTCAACATCGAAAACAGGAATTTTTAAGGTTCTTTTTACATCAAACCTTTCTCTAAATGAATCATCTATAAAGATACTATTTTCTGCTGATATGTGACTAGATTTCTTACTGCCATCTTTAATATGTATAATATCAGAGAATAGGCCTTTGGATATTTCAAGACTATTCAATGTTTTATAAATATCCTTATCATGCCTAGTAATTAGAAATAAGTTCACTCCCTTATTTCTACATTGATAAATAAATGACATTACAATCGAATTAACTTTGTCAGCTCTGGTAATTGTGTCGTCAAAGTCGATGTAAACATTATTATATTCAAGGTTATTTGAATACCTTGATATTAGAGCTCTATCAACCGTTTGAGTAAAATTATTAACACATGGCTTTACATTTATTCCATCACGAATATAAAGACTATTTAGAGCAAAATTCATACCTAGGTTTCTGTGCAACCCCATAGAGCCAGCTATTCGGCATGCTACTTCAAGTAAAATAAGTTTGCCTTGTGAGTTTCTCTTAACTTGGAAGAACCATGCGCCCTTCATATTCAGCCTTCTTGATATCTGGCTAGCAATACCAGCAAACTCTGAATTCAAGTCTTGGACGTTAGTTGTTGATACACTGATTCCATTTCTAACCCTAGCTCTTACCCTTGGGCTAGAATAAAGTACCTTAGAGTCAGTACAACTCAAACAGTCAACAGTATACTCACTCCCTTCGAGGTACTCACATATAACGTATTCTTGGATATTCGCTATAGACTTTAACTCATCAGCATTTAATACTTTCTGAGCTCCATTAGAACCTTGGCCTCGATCGGGCTTTATGAATAGTGGAAAATCTGAACTTTTAAGATTTTCCACGCTGTATGTTCTAGGTATAAAATCTTGGCCTGACAATGCAGAATATGTTTTTGATTTATATCTGCATATGTTAGCAACTTCCTCCCCTGAAGATACTACTTTGCAACCTAATTTTTCCTCATTTTCACTCAGGAAAACAACAGCATCATCATGTGCTGGGAATATGTAGTCAATTTTATTTATCGCCACATACTCTTTAATAAAACCTAGCAATTGATCATCACCTAAATAAGGAGCATCGGATACTATATTTTCAAAAACAACGTTGCTATGGTCATGAGCGCTAGATATCCCAAATAATTCAATGTCTTTTGCAAATCTCAAGCTATTATGTATCTCTAGACCTATTTCTGTTCCCGCTGGGAAAATAGCCACTCGTTTCATCTAAAAACTTCCTCTACTACTTGCTGTGCACAATTGCCGTTATCCAGATAGTTATATTTACGTGTAAAGTTTTCGTATCTTAACTTATACTCTTCACATATATCTTCGATATTTTCTATTGCGTCGATCAAATCTTCATGCTTATAAATGAGGGGACCTGGCATCTCTGCATCCATATCCACATAAAATCCACGCAGCTTTTCTTTATACTCTTTATAATCATACACATAGAAAAGTATCGGTTTTCTAGTCACTGCGAAGTCAAAGAAAACAGATGAATAGTCTGTAATTAGAATGTCAGATATTAACGCTAAGTCTTGTACGTCATCAAACTTTGACACATCATAAATAAAATCTTTATATTCCTCTGAAACTAAAAGCTCGTTAACGAGATGATGGCCCCTAATAAGAAATACAGTATCTTCACTCAATTTACTTGCGAGCTCTTTAAAGTCTAAAGCTAGACCAAACTCATACTCCCATGCTCCTGTTGCTTGATCATCTCGCCAAGTAGGGGCGTATAAAACTACTTTTTTATTTTTAGGAAGGCCTATCTTGTCCTTTATCTCTTCTACTTTAAGTTCATCAACCTTGTTTGATAGTGGATCATTGTGTGGATAACCAACCTCTAAAACTTTACCTTTATATTTAAACGCTCGCTTAAATATATCAGTTGAGTAACGATTCTGGCTTATCAGGTAGTCCCAGTTTCTAGATTCAATAAAAAAGTTTTCTCTTGCTAAAACTTCAGGCCCCTCAACCTCTATATCAAAGCCTAATCTCTTTAGAGGTGTGCCATGCCATGTCTGTAGATAAATGGTTTCTTTTCGTTTTGTATGAATAGGAAATACAATATTACCGACCCAATACTTTGCTCTTGCAAGGTAACGATAATACTCTTTGCTTCCACGCTTTACGCAGTCGTCAGCCCCCAGAATAGGCTCTTCTTTATTATAACTCCAAACACACTTAAAATCGGGGAAGTTTTCTTTAATATATTCGTAGATATATTTAGGTTGACCCGAGTAGTTTTTACCGAAGAAGCTTTCAAACACAATTAGGGTTTCAATTACAGGATTATTTAGCTCATTATAATAAACCGTCTTTCCTTCCGCGAAGCAGATAACTTCATCAATTCTCTTTGTATTTGCGATCCATAGAGATAGTGTTTTTGATCCTTCGGTCATATACATACAGACCTCCAAGCCATCTTCTACTTCATCAGAAATTTTTTCACGAACTTGGTAACGATCTTCATCATTTATTATATCAGTAGCTTTTTTAATTTTTAGAGGGATCTCTTGTCCATTAATGCGAGTATAGAAATCCCAGCGAGAATCGTTTTCAAAGTACTGTTCTAAAGGAAATGTTATTGCGCTTCCATTCTTTTTGCATTCAACAATATCTCCACTATCACGGCGTTTCAGATAAATATTTTCGACACCGTTTAAGAATAATTCAGGCCCTCTAAACTCAAACGACTTACCATCGATGATTTTAGTTTCCATTTCATAAAAAATTGCATTTTTGATGACTGATAAATTAAAAGAAAGACCATCCCTCTTTGTTGCTAATGTTGTCGAGCTTCCTTTTAAACTTGATTGCTTAGAACATTTAATAAAAGGCGATATTAAAGGTAATGAAATACTTTTATTAAATATCGATACTATCATATGCAGTGAGAGATGCTGATTTGTCGTAATTGTCGATAAATCGATATTATGATTTTTATTTCTGCTAGTAAGATAGATCACATTAACGCCATTAGTTAGAAAAAATTTTTTAACTAATGGAATCCTAGACGAGCACGTTATATTGGTTTTGTTTATCTTTGCCAAAATAAAAAACCTACATATTCTTAGCAACACCAATTTTATTAAATTCATCAATAAAGTCCTTTGGCCAATTTGTTTAAATATTCGCCATATGAGTTTTTACTTAGTTCTTTAGCTCGACTCTTAAGATGTTCCAATGATATCCATCCTTGACGAAATGCGATCTCTTCTAAACATGCAATTTTATAGCCCTGTCGATGTTCTATAGTTTGGACAAAATTCGATGCCTCAAGTAAGCTATCGTACGTTCCTGTGTCTAACCAAGCATTACCTCTGCCTAGCAACTCCACATTTAACGCATCTTTTTTTAAGTACTCTTCGTTTATGGTGGTAATCTCCAGTTCCCCACGCTCTGAAGGCTCGACGTTTTTGGCTATTTCGATAACTCGGTTATCATAGAAATATAAACCGGTTACCGCAAAGTTTGACTTAGGTTTTACAGGCTTTTCTTCAATAGATATGGCTTTTTGATTATCGTCAAACTCTACGACACCAAAACGTTCAGGGTCTGCGACTTGATATCCAAAAACACTTGCGTTTCCTTTTTCCTCAGTTTCGTTTTTTGCTTTAATTAATTTCTCTGAAAAATGACTGCCATAAAATATATTGTCGCCTAAAACCAAACATACACTATCGTCACCAATAAAGTCCTCTCCGATAATAAAGGCTTGCGCTAGACCATCAGGACTTGGTTGAACCTCATATTTAAGATTAATCCCGAAATCGGCTCCATCACCTAATAAACGCTGAAAACCTGCACTATCTTCAGGTGTGGTGATTATCAGAATATCCTTTATTCCAGCCAACATTAAGGTCGATATAGGATAAAAAACCATTGGCTTATCGTAAATTGGGAGTAATTGTTTAGACACACCACGGGTCATTGGGTACAGACGAGTACCTGAACCACCAGCTAATACAATACCTTTCATTACTTATTTTCCTTTGATTTAGCTGCATCTACACCCAAGCGCTCACGTTGGTAACTACCATTTTGCACGTTTTGACACCACTCAGAGTTGTCTAAATACCATTGTACTGTCTTACGAAGACCCGTTTCGAAAGTCTCCTCCGGTGTCCAACCTAATTCTCGTTGCATCTTAGATGAGTCAATAGCATAACGGCGATCGTGGCCAGGACGGTCTTGAACATAAGTAATTTGCTCTGCATACGCCGAATTTTTCGGTACTAACGTATCTAGGATTTCACAAATCGTATTGACGACTTCGAGGTTTTTCTTCTCGTTGTGACCACCAATATTATAGGTTTCACCCACTTTACCTTCCATCACTACTTTATAGAGTGCTCGTGCGTGATCTTCAACATATAGCCAGTCACGAATTTGGTCGCCCTTACCGTAAATAGGTAAATCTTTGCCTTCAAGTGCATTAAGGATGACCAATGGGATCAATTTTTCAGGAAAATGATAAGGACCATAGTTGTTTGAACAGTTAGTTACGATGGTTGGCAGGCCGTAAGTACGCAGCCAGGCGCGCACTAAGTGATCACTTGATGCTTTTGAAGCCGAATAAGGGCTAGATGGTTCATAAGATGTCGTCTCCAAAAACATTGGGAGATCTGTCCCCTCTGGAACTTCATCTGGGTGTAGTAGGTCGCCATACACTTCATCGGTAGAAATATGGTGAAACCGAAATTCTGACTTCGCACCTTCTTCAAGCGTATTCCAGTACTCTCGAGTCGCTTCTAACAGGGTATAAGTGCCGACAATATTGGTTTCGATAAATGCCGCTGGGCCAGTGATTGAACGGTCAACATGCGATTCGGCTGCGAGGTGCATCACCGCATCCGGTTGGTGCTGGGAAAAAACACGACCCAGTTCTGAACGATTACAAATATCAACTTGTTCGAACGCATAACGTTCGTTCGAATCAACTTCAACAAGTGATTCTAAATTTCCTGCATAAGTGAGCTTATCAACGTTGATTACGCTGTCAGATGTATTATTTATAATATGACGTATAACTGCTGAACCGATAAAACCAGCACCACCGGTGACTAATATTTTCACAAAAACTCCTAAAATAAGCCTGGAAAATCAACTCCTAGCGCGTAAGGGGCTTGCCATTAAGCATGCTACCGCCCATTGGTCACAAAGCGAAACCACACTACGCATTCAAAGTTAAAAATGTAAATTAATCTATTATCTATGTATGCGTGAATATAATCAAAAAAAAATCCAGTTATGTGCGTCAGTAAGCTAACTCTATGTACACTAAACCCAAAATCTCGCTATACTCCTGACCTATAGTTTTTCGCCCAATAACGAATAAGAGTTCAAGATATGCAAGAGTTAGTTCCATTTGTTCAAGAGAATATGATTTTAGCCATCGTATGGATCGGCTTGGTTGTTGCCATCATTGCGAACGTTATCAAGACATCAAACGCAGCCTACAAAGAGATCACGGCAGCGCAAACCACACACATGATTAACCGTGAAAACGGGGTTGTGGTTGATATTCGTACTAAGGATGAGTTCAAAAAGGGCCATATTACGGACGCAGTTCACATTTTGCCGTCAGATATCAAAGCAAATAGCTTTGGAAGCCTTGAAAGCCACAAAGCAGACCCAATCATCGTAGTATGCAAGACAGGTCAAACCGCTCAAGAAAGCGCTAATCTGCTGGTTAAAGCAGGTTTCGAAAACGTAAGCGTACTGAAAAGCGGCTTAGTGGCTTGGAGCGAAGCTAACCTACCTTTGGTTAAAGGTAAGAAGTAGTTAAAGGCAATACCCGTTAACGACAAGCAGCAAGCTGACCTGATTACACGAATATGACTTTAAGGTTTTTGTTCGGCTGATATAACGAACAAAACCTAATTTAAATTTTTAAGGACAAGAAAATGGCTGAAGCAGCACAACAAGACGCACAACAAAACTTCGCAATCCAACGTATCTTCCTAAAAGACGTATCTTTCGAAGCGCCAAACTCTCCAGACATGTTTCAAAAAGAGTGGAACCCAGATGTAAAACTGGACCTAGACACTCAAAGCCGTGAACTTGGCGAAGGCGTTTACGAAGTAATCCTACGTCTAACTGTTACCGTTAAGAATGCCGAAGACACAGCATTCCTTTGTGAAGTTCAACAAGGCGGTATCTTCTCTGCAAGTGAAATGGAAGCTGGTCAACTGGCTCATTGCCTAGGCGCATTCTGCCCGAACATCCTGTTCCCATACGCTCGTGAAACGATCTCTAGCCTAGTGGTTAAAGGTACGTTCCCACAACTGAACCTAGCACCTGTAAACTTTGATGCTTTGTTCATGAACTACCTACAAAACCAAGCACAACAAGCTGAAGGCGAGCAGGCTTAAGTCTCACAGTAGAACTTAACTCTAGCGAACGCTTAAATAGTTTATGTTATAAGAAGCTTAGCTTTTAAATGCACATCGCTGCTTCTGCGATGTGCATTTTTTATTTACACTGTATTTTGATAGAGAGCTTTTTCTTCTTAATTTAGAAACATCTCAAGAACTCTTCGATTTCCCTCATTATTTTTAGGTGGAAGCATGACAGAAACAACTCGCCCGACTAATACGGCAGACGCTTACGGTAAAGACAGCGCTTACGGAAAAGAGATCGCCATGACAGTGATTGGCGCAGGTTCTTATGGGACATCTTTAGCGATATCTCTAGCGCGTAACGGTGCCAATGTTGTTCTTTGGGGACATGATCCTGTTCATATGAATCGCCTTGAATCAGAGCGTGCGAACAATGAGTTTCTACCAAATATAGAATTCCCAGAAAGTCTGATCATTGAATCTGACTTAGAAAAAGCAGTGACTTCAAGCCGAGACCTTTTGCTTGTCGTCCCGAGCCACGTGTTCGGCGTCGTGCTTAACAGCGTTAAACCTTACTTAGCCTCAGACTCTCGCATCTGTTGGGCGACCAAAGGCCTAGAGCCAGAAACCGGCCGCCTGCTAAAAGATGTCGCGCACGATGTGATTGGTGATGGTTACTCGTTAGCGGTTCTATCAGGACCAACCTTCGCCAAAGAGTTAGCGATGGGCATGCCAACGGCTATCTCTGTAGCTTCACCTGATGAAGTTTTCCTAGAAGAGCTTCAAGAGAAAATTCACTGCGGTAAAACATTCCGCGTGTACGCAAACTCAGATTTCATTGGTATGCAGCTTGGCGGCGCAGTGAAGAATGTTATCGCAATTGGCGCAGGCATGTCGGATGGTATTGGCTTTGGTGCTAATGCACGTACCGCTCTCATCACTCGCGGCTTGGCTGAGATGAGTCGCTTGGGCGCAGCGCTTGGTGCCCAGCCAGAAACCTTCATGGGCATGGCTGGATTAGGCGACCTAGTACTAACCTGTACTGATAACCAATCACGCAACCGTCGCTTTGGTTTGGCACTTGGCGCAGGCAAAGATGTAGATACTGCACAAGAAGAAATTGGCCAAGTCGTTGAAGGTTATCGCAACACCAAAGAAGTTTGGTTATTATCAGAGCGCATGGGCGTTGAGATGCCAATTGTTGAACAAATTTATCAAGTGTTGTATCAAGGGAAAGATGCACACTTAGCAGCACAAGATCTACTTGCTCGAGACAAGAAATCAGAAAGATAGAAGAGCAGATACGGGATTCGAGTAATCGAGATGCGAAAAGAGTAAAAGCAGATACAAGATTCGGGTAAACGAGATGCGAAGAGAGTAAGAGCAGATTGACCGCTTAAAGAAGGCTGCTTTTCGTTATCCGCATCTCGCTAATCTACTGTGTTCTTTACATCTCGTTCTTCGTATCTCGGTTACTCGCATCTGCTCTTATAGCTCTTCGAATCTCTTATCTCGCTACGCGTATCTGGTTTAAATGAATGGATGGTAAAATGAAACACTGTGAACAACAAAAAGTTTGGCAATGCATTGTGAAGGAAGCTCGACAGCAGTCGGAGCAGGAACCTATGCTAGCGAGTTTTTACCATGCCACGATCATCAACCATGAAAGTTTAGGCGCAGCACTTAGCTACATCCTAGCAAACAAGCTAAAGACGGCTTCAATGCCAGCAATGGCAGTACGTGAAGTGGTTGAACAAGCATTTAAACAGGACCAATCGATTATTGATGCGGCAGCTTGTGATATTTGCGCGACGGTAAATCGAGATCCTGCGGTCGAGATGTACTCGATGCCTCTGCTTTATCTGAAAGGCTACCACGCCCTTCAAGGTTACCGAGTGGCTAACTGGTTGTGGAAGCAAGGTCGTATTGCGCTGGCCACTTACCTACAAAACCAAATTTCGGTTGCTTGCCAAGTGGATATTCACCCTGCAGCTCGTATCGGTAAAGCTATCATGCTCGACCACGCTACAGGCATTGTGATTGGTGAAACAGCCGTAGTGGAGAATGATGTATCTATCCTTCAAGACGTGACCCTTGGGGGTACAGGTAAAGAAGGCGGCGATCGTCACCCTAAGATCCGCGAAGGCGTAATGATTGGTGCCGGCGCTAAAATACTCGGCAACATTGAAGTGGGTGAAGGCGCGAAGATTGGCTCTTGCTCTGTGGTTCTGCAAGCCGTACCACCTCATACAACAGTCGCTGGCGTGCCTGCAAAAATTGTCGGAAAACCTAAAACCGACAAGCCATCTTTAGATATGGACCAAGGGTTCAATGGTCGCTCTCAGAACTTCATCCATGGTGATGGGATTTAAGAGCAGATACGGGATTCGAGTAACCGAGATACGAAGAGCTTAAAAGCAGATTCGGGATGCGAGTAACCGAGATACGAAAAGCTTAAAAGCAGATGCGGATGCGAGTAACCGAGATACGAAGAGCTTAAAAGCAGGTGCGGAATTCAAGTAACCGAGATACGAAAAGCTTAAAAGCAGGTTCGGAATTCGATTCAGCAAAATTCTAAAAATTAAGAGCAGATGAATACAACTAAATGACGATAATGATGAAACAAATTCGAGCTATTAGCCGGACTCTTCTGATATCTGCCAGCCTTTGCGCTGCTCTGTTATCTACATCGTCATTTGCCGCCTCTCAGGGAGAACTGAAAGGCGTATCGAGCGAAATATCTCGCCAACAAAAAAACCTTTCCTCACAGCAGAAAAAACTCGATAGCTTGCAAGCAAACCTCAAGAAACAAGAGCTATCCATTGTTTCGCTTGAAAAGGCGATTCTAGACAGTAAAAAGCAACTCAATACCGCTAATGCTAATATTGCTAACTTAGACACCAAGATTAAAGCACTCACAGCACAGAAAAAAATCCATACCGATAAGTTAGAGCAACTGATTCAGACTTACTACATGACAAGTCGAGCTAAAGCGTCTTCTCACATCCTCAACACAGGTGTGGAAGAAGATCGCATCAGTCACTACTACCAACACCTTGCCAAAGCGCGCTCTGCAACAATCAAAACGATTGAACAGACGCAACTTGAATTAGAAGAAAGCCACAAACAGCGTCAACTCGAGCAAGAACAGATAGCAACATTGTTAAAACAGCAAACCACCAAGCGCGACAAGCTATCTAAGACTCAAACGCAGCGTAAGAAAACCGTTGGCAGCATCAAGAAAAACATCTCGGGTGATAAGAATTACTTGGCGGAGCTTCAGCGAAATGAAACTCGCCTCAAAGCTGAAATAGCGAAAGCAGAGAAAGCGGCTCGCGAGAGACGTAATGCCGTTCCTATGGATGGGTTAGCCAAACGTAAAGGCAAACTGCCTTGGCCAATCAAAGACAAAGTTCTGCATAGCTATGGTTCAAGCCAAACGGGTCAAGTTAACTGGAAAGGCATGGTGATCAATGCCAAATACGGGCAGCAGGTAAAGTCGGTTTACTCAGGCACAGTGGTATTTGCCGAGTACTTACGAGGTTATGGCTTAGTGGTACTACTTGACCACGGTAAAGGTGATATGACGCTCTACGGCTTTAACCAAGCACTTTTAAAGAAAGAAGGTGACAAGGTTAAAGCGGGCGAAGCCATCGCGCTTGCCGGTGACACTGGCGGCCAAACTCGCCCATCACTGTACTTTGAGATTCGCAGAAACAGCCAAGCTCAGAATCCGAAGAGTTGGTTGGTTCGATAAAGAGCAGATACGGGATTCGAGTAATCGAGATGCGAAGAGCTTAAAAGCCGATACAAGGTTAGAGTAAAACGTGACACGAAAAACGCTAGCCTCGTCGTCGCTCTACCCTGCTTTTCGTTTACTCATATCCCGTGACTCGAATCTGCTCTTTCCCGATCTTCGTTACCCGTATCTCGCTTACTCGCACCTTTCTACTTAGAGTTCAACGCCCTTACACCATCTTCCAACAGTGTCAGCTGTTCAAAACCTTGAGCTGTTGCAATCGGTTTAACGGTCGCAATCATCTGCAGCATTCCTTGGTGAACGACTTGCTCTGTGATTTGAGCTTTTGGAGACATCGCAGATTGATAAGCCAACCAACCTGATGCGATCAAGTGAAGAGAAGTGACCATCGACTTCATTTCCGTATCCGTTGCTTTGAGCAAGTTCAACTCAACGAAGGCTCTCATAATATCCACAAGATTCGTTTGCAGCTTTTCTTGAACGGCCATGTAATCAAGGTGGAGTTTTTCATCACGTGACAATATTTCAGGTAGGTTCGCATAGAAGAATCGGTACTTCCACATCAACGTGAAGATAGAATCTAAGTAGATCTTTAGTAGCGTGAGGCTTTCTTGCTGTCCTTGAATCGGTGTGAATCTTTCAAGTAATTCTGTCGAATAGAGCGTAAAGATATCACGGACAATTTCTTGTTTGTTGCGGAAGTGGTAGTAGAGGTTGCCAGGGCTAATCTCAATATGTTCAGCAATATGATTGGTCGTAATACTGCGCTCGCCGTGCTCATTAAAAAGCTCTAGTGCAGCGTAAACAATCTTGTCACGTGTTTTCATTAGTAATTAGTATCCCTATCCGTTTAGTGACTCAGTATATCGCCACTAAACGGATAGATCGAGCTGTTAACATCTGGTCGAATTAGCAAGCGCTAAAACTAACCTTCTATCAATCACGCTGTAATCAATCACAGCCAAACAGATCTCGTGTGTATACCTTATCTGCAACGTCTGATATTTCATCGACCATTCTGTTGGATACAATCACATCCGATACAGCTTTGAACTCTTCGAGATCAGAATAAACCTTCGAGTTAAAGAAGTGCTCTTCTTCTAGCACCGGTTCGAACACGACTACTTCGATACCTTTGGCTTTTAAGCGCTTCATGATGCCTTGAATTGAAGAAGCACGGAAGTTGTCCGAACCGGCCTTCATGATCAAACGATAAATACCTACAATTTTAGGTGAACGCTTAATAATTGAATCCGCAATGAAGTCCTTACGAGTGCGGTTAGCATCGACAATTGCCCCCACAATGTTGTTTGGTACATCTTGATAGTTAGCTAACAGCTGCTTGGTGTCCTTCGGCAGGCAGTAACCACCGTAACCAAATGAAGGGTTGTTATAGTGATTACCAATACGAGGGTCTAAAACCACACCTTCAATGATCTGACGAGAATCCAAACCATGCGCTTCGGCGTAAGAATCGAGCTCATTGAAATAAGAAACGCGCATCGCTAGGTAGGTATTTGAGAAAAGTTTTACCGCTTCCGCTTCCGTAGAGTTGGTAAATAGCACGTCGATATTCTCTTTTTCTGCACCTTCAACAAGAAGATTCGCAAACACTTTAGCGCGTTCAGAACACTCACCAACGATAATACGTGATGGGTGTAGATTATCGTACAGGGCTTTGCCTTCGCGTAAAAACTCAGGTGAGAACATAACATTTTCGCAGTTCAGCTCTTGCTTAACGCGTTCAGTATAACCAACAGGTATCGTTGATTTGATCACCATGACGGCCTTGGGATTGATATCCATGACGTCTTTAATGACCGATTCGACAGAGCTGGTATCAAAATAATTATTTTTTGGATCATAATCAGTTGGAGTAGCAATGATGACAAACTCAGCATCTTGGTAAGCCGCTTTATCTGTTGTCGCCCTGAAATTCAGCACCTTATTTGATAGAAAGTGCTCAATCTCATTATCTACAATCGGCGACTGCTTATTATTCAGCATTGTCACTTTTTCATCGATGATATCTACCGCAACTACTTCATGATGTTGTGCTAACAGCATTGCGTTTGATAGACCTACATACCCAGTACCGGCTACTGCAATCTTCATGATAATACCTATAGTTTTGAGTAATTAACTCAACATAATTTATAACTTAGCTTACCGTATCATACTCTGGTTCGGGAATTATTCCACTAGCCCGCTTTATCCATTCCTTGCTATACTCGTGACAGTTTTGTATTCAAAAGAGTTAGAAAATTATGATTATCGTAACTGGTGGTGCTGGCATGATTGGCAGCAATATTGTTAAGGCGCTCAATGAAGCGGGCCACAACGATATTCTAGTCGTCGACAACTTAAAAGATGGTAAGAAATTTAAGAACCTTGTAGACCTAGACATCACGGATTACATGGATCGTGATGATTTTCTAACTCAAGTAATGGCTGGTGATGATTTCGGTCATATTGAAGCTGTTTTCCATGAAGGTGCATGCTCTGCTACCACTGAGTGGGATGGCAAATACATGATGCTCAACAACTATGAGTACTCAAAAGAGCTACTTCATTACTGTGTGGAGCGTGAAATTCCCTTCCTATATGCCTCTTCTGCTGCCACTTATGGCGAAACAGATACTTTCATTGAGGAGAGAGAATACGAAGGCGCATTGAACGTATACGGCTATTCAAAACAACAGTTTGATAACTATGTTCGACGCCTAACTGCGGATGCTGCAGCGCATAACGAAACGCTTCCACAAATCGTTGGCTTTCGTTACTTCAATGTTTATGGTCCACGTGAGCAACACAAAGGCAGTATGGCATCGGTAGCATTTCACCTAAACAACCAAATGAACGCCGGTGAAAACCCTAAGTTGTTCGCAGGTAGTGAAACCTTCAAGCGTGATTTTGTATATGTTGGTGATGTAGCAGCAGTAAACCTATGGTTCCTAGAAAACGGTGTTTCAGGTATTTTCAACCTAGGTACAGGTAACGCAGAGTCTTTTGAAGAGGTCGCAAAAGCAGTCATCAAGCACCATGGTAAAGGCGAAATCGAAACGATTCCTTTCCCTGAGCATTTGAAAGGCGCTTACCAAGAGTTCACTCAAGCTGACTTAACTAAGCTTCGCAATACAGGTTGCGGCATCGAGTTTAGAACAGTGGCAGATGGCGTTGCTGAATACATGAAGCTCGTAAACGCGTAACTGTAAGCTTTATATTTAAGATTAAGACTTATAATAGTGCACCCTATTTGTGGGGTGCATTATCGGACAGTCTAGTAAACATAATCATTCCCCGAGTGACCGATATAAAGTTAACCCTCTGATTTTAAAAATGTAGTGAACGAATGACCACACAACGTAATGATTTTGATCCAAAAGCTTACAATCCTGAATTTGATTGGGGATTTCTAGCGCCTAAATACTGGGGCACTTGGATTGCTGTTCTGTTATCGTCTCTAGTCTGCTTCTTACCTAATAGCATTCGTTTAGCACTGGCTAAGTTTATGGCTAAGCAAGCTGTAAAAATCAAGAATAAGGCTAACCGCCGAGCTCGCGTAAACCTGGAGATGTGCTTTCCCGAGCAATCTATAGAACAGCGCGAAGAAACTCTCTATCAGTCATACGTTACATCTATATCGTTTTTGATGGGGTTTGCTTCTTTAACACTAAAGAACAAAACTTGGCTAGAGAATAACACTTCGATAAACGGCCTGAGCAACCTAACCGATATTACAGACAATGGCGAGAATGTGATCTTACTGGTGCCACACACATGGGCTATTGATATCCCAGCGGTATTATTAGCTTCACGCAATTTACCTGTGTCTGCGATGGCGAAAGCACAAAAAAACAAACTCAGTGACTGGCTAATGCACCGACAGCGCGTGCAATACGGCGGTCGTGTTTATGATCGCAGTGGTGGTATCAAACCTTTCATCAAGTCAGTACGTGATGGGTACCTTGGTTACTACCTCCCTGATGAAGATCTTGGCCGTGAGCACAGTGTCTTCGTTGACTTTTTTGCGACTCAAAAAGCAACTATCTCAGGTCTTGGTCGCCTATCAAAACTAAGTAAAGCTAAAATAGTACCTTTGTTTGCTCAATATGATAGTAATACTGGTCAATACACGTTGGATTTTTACCCTGCCCTACCATTCCCGACAGGAAGTGAAGAGCTAGATGCACGTATGATGAATCAATGCATTGAAGACTATGTGAGTAAGAATCCTGAACAATATATGTGGATCTTAAGGTTACTTAAGACTCGCCCTGAAACCCATACCAACCCTTATAAGTAATGATCACCTTGAATTTATCACAAAAAAACAACAATTTGCTTAGCCTGATTATGCTTATAAGTATTTTGGGATATTTCATGTTTAAGACATCTTATCGTTATCTTGGTGATGTCTTTCAAACTCTACTATATCTAGGTACTTTAGGTGCTTTATACCTACACAAGGTCAATATTTTAAAGTGCCGCGTAGTACAGATTTTCTTGTTATCAATTTTTTTACAAACGATCAGTTGGTATAACTTATACCGATTAGACCCTAATTATCCCAATGAGCTGTCACTTACTTGGTTGGGTTACCTATTTATATTTTTTACAGTTGCACTATGGCTCAAAGGTAATCAAAAGAAAATAAATGCCACGATGCTTGCTTTTGTTATCGGTACTATACTTACGTGTTTACTACACTCAAAGAACATTCATGCCGATTTCATAAAGGTCATTAGTGGTTTGAGAACTGATTACCATTTCATGAATGCAAACCATTCAGCAGCACTTCTTGCTACGTCTTTAGTCATAGTTACATATATGACTTCAAAGTTAGCGTCCAACATAAAGTATATGACATTATTACTGATACTTTCAGCAATAGTCATCTTTCTACTGATGGGAACTCAGTCTCGTTCAGCTTATGTCGCATTAGTAATACCATTTTCAATTTTAATCTATTACAGCGGTAAAAATAGTAAAAAGAACTTAGCTTTTACTGTTTCAATTACTGTGTTAACAATTGGTAGCTTTATTTACTCCTCCATGCCCCGAGTAAGCTCCGAAGCTGAAGTTTTTCAAAAAAAATATGAACATAATGTTGAAGTTAACAATGAAAAGTTACGACCTATAACAGCTAAACCTAAGTTACCTTTAACTAAGAAATCAGCAGAATTTAACCCGGAACCAGAACTAATCGAACATTTCAGTTTAAGAGAAAACATAGTTAAAAAATTAGACCATGTCTCGGATAATATACCTTATACCCCTGTAGGCTACCGCTTTCATTTCTGGATAGATACTGTTAAACAATCCCTATACAACCCAACTTTTGGTCTAGGAAATAATGCAAACAAATATATATTAGAACATTCCGACCACAAGAAAATATATAAAAAGAAAAACTTTAAACACCTTCATAGTAGCTACATGGAGATAGTAGCGTCCTATGGTTTACTTGGTATAGTATTGATAGGCTATTTATATTTTTATGTTTTCAGTGTTGTGAAAAATAGTGGCGATAAGGAAGTACTAATTCTTGCTGTTTGCCTGTACTCATTTTTGGGCGTTATAAACCTTTTTGAGTCATATATTTTTGTAAAAAGTGGCGTTTTGATTCATACACTAACTCTCGGGATACTATATAGTTACAAATTCAAAGGTGACATTGAAAATGAAGCAAAATAAAACAATTCACGCAATCTGGCTGGGAGGAACTCCGAATAGTTTCTCTAATGCATGTATAGATGATTGGGAAAAACAGGGATTTACTTATAAACTTTGGTTAGATGATAACCCTGTAATAATCGACTTGATAAATGGCTGTGATTTTGCTCGAGAATGCTATAAGAGAAAACTCTATGCTTTCGTCACCGATTACTTGCGCCTAAAAATATTGTCTTTGGAAGGTGGTCTCTATTTAGATACAGACGTAACAATTACCAAAGATCCCTTCCCACTATTTGATGATTTGTCTTTTTCTGCTGGGTGGGAAAGTGATAAATTTCTAGGAAATGCAATAATTTACGCCAATAAAAACTCAAAAATATTGGCGAAGCTTGTTCATTTCTATGAAAACGAAATAATGTCATCTTCACTATACATGGGACCTAAGGTTTTATCCTACAAGTTAACTCACGATGGTTTCCAAGAATTAGAACCATGTCGATTGTATGAACAAGCTTATTTTTATGCATATGATGGAAAGAAACTATTAGATATAAACGAAAATATACCCCGCTACATGACCCATTGGTATCAGCATTCTTGGAAAAGTAGTAAAGGTATCATTTTCTTAAAATCTAAACATAAAGGGTTCTGGGGAAAGCTATATACTCGCCAAAAATATCTATTCAAACTAAAAAACAAATTTAGATAAGATAAATGAAAGGGGTATTAAGCCCCTTACTCCAAGAAAGAAATACAATTTACAAGTCACCGATTTTAGGGTGTGTTTAGCTGATGGTAAGCATCAGCTATACACTTAGCCGAAAATTTATTATCAAATGGAACAGTATAACATTGCTCGTTAGCTAGAATTTTTTCCATATGTATGGGTAAGTCACTTTCTGTAGAAATTACGGATTGATTATCACCAACAATTTCATAGATACCACCCGAGCAATTCGTAGTAAGTATTGGTTTTTCAAGGGCTATCGCTTCTATCAATACCGTAGGTAGCCCCTCGAAATCAGAGGTTAACACTAAGCCTTTAGAATGCTTTAAATAAGGGTATGGGTTCGCTAAAAAACCGTTAAAAATAACACGCTTTTCAATACCTAGAGCTTTAACTTGTTGCTGAGCTTTCTCTAACAGGCCACCATTTCCAAGTAAGACAAGCTTGACTGATGTGTTAGTCATTTTTGAGAATGCATCAATCAAGCGGTCATGTCGCTTAGCTCGATTGAATCGTCCAATGTGAACAAAATAGTCACCTAAACTATCCACATCAACAGGTTCATCAGCTAAATTTTTAAGCTCTGCTAACTCTGTTGGGTTATAAATAACAGTATTTGAAAATTTAGACTCAAATGATGATTCGTATTCATACTTTGAAGCTTCAGACACAAAAATCAAAGCGTGATTTCTATAAGTAGCGTTTATTTTTCTTTTTATTTGTTTTGTCTTAAGCCAACCCTTCCCGAGTAAAAACGCCGAATGGTATGAACTATGAATTACGTGATGTACTCGCAATGCACTTTCAGACATTATTTTGTCAGCAAGTAACATATTACTCAGTACCAATGCATCTTTTGAGATTTCCTTAGTAATATATGTATCTATGGATTTTGCCACATTTTTCTTATATGAAAGGCGTCTTAACCCTTTTTTAGATACGTTACAAAAATCACTAACGAAGTGTACTCTGTACCCTGTAATGTCATGTTCAACGGCTTTTTCTATAGCGACAATATGGCACTCATAACCTTGATATTTTTCCATTGCCTTATAAAGGTTAAGCACAAACTTCTCAGCTCCACCGCCTCGCAAAGCTGATATTACAAAAACCATCTTTTTTATCAAAACATTGCCTCTAAGCGTTTATTTAAGTCTAAAAAACTTTCTTTCCATTGATTATAAATCTCAGCCTGCATCTCAGCTTCATTATCCGTTATTAAAGTTATTCTATGGCAAAAACCTTCAAATCCCATACCAGCACTAGAGTACACCGATAGGACTATTGGTGAGCTTGTAGAACCAAACACTAGCAACTCCAATGGGACTTTACTTTTTATAAACTTTGAAGATGGAAATGCATTTTTATACTTATCTTCATTTTCTCTAGGGTGTACTTTAAAAGCATATGTACAGTTTTGATCTTCAAGGTACTCCGCCATCTTACGATAAATGTCTATATCCTTTCCTGACTCGTTCATACCAGAGATAGAAATAGGTTGAGTTGCAATGATTACATCAGGGATCACTACGTTTGAATGATCCAACTTAAAAATTGAATACAAGAATGTGTTGACGTTATTAGGATCGATGAAGTCTATACGTTGTACTTTGCTTGCAATTTTACTAGGAGCCAATTCAGGGGTTAGTAAATGAATAAATTTACAGCGTCTATCATCTCCAATATAACGTCGACCTTTTTTATTACAAAAAAAACGGTCAGTGAAACTTAGCTCAGTGCCTGTATAATTCGACAACCCGTCTTCTATAACTTCATAAAAGGGGAAAGCTAAACGTATTAGCCTTGAAAGGCGGTTACGATCATTAAATAAAAACAAACGAGTATTTTCGCTTGTGAATGGCTCACTTAATATTTCACTTTCATAAAGCTTATTAGCGGTTCTCTTTTTAAAAAAATCATTTTGATAATTAGCAACAGCAAAGCATTTATGAATAAGTCCCATACCACCACTATATATTTCTTTAAGAAGTTTTTTTCTCCCAATAAACGTCACGGTAATGGTACTGGGTAAGATAGACAAATCGAAGCTTTCAGGATCAAGTCCCTGTTGATCCGTAACAACTATGATTCTACTTTTCTGCTCTATCTCATTTAATGATTTCAATAAAGCAAATAGAAAGTGTCGTAATGTAGAACACAAATACAGGTTCATCACTATTTACTCAACAATCTATCAAAAAATTCCAAATGCTTCTTCACTGTCACTCGTGAACTAAAGCTTTCATCTAGGCGCTTCTTAGCTGCTTCACTCATTGTTGTGCACTTGGCCTTATCTTGTGCGAGCTTGTCCATAGCCTCACCTAACGCTTTGGCGTCACCAGTCGGGACAATATAACCAGTCTCACCATCTACAACGAGTTCAGGAGCGCCACCGGTAGTTGTAACTACTGAGGTTGTGCCATTCGCCATGGCTTCAACAATTGTACGCGGTAGCCCTTCTCCGCTGATCGATGGTTGAACTTGAAAGTCTGCCATACACATGATCGAAGGGATGTCAGTACGATGACCAATGTAGTGAATTCGCTCACTCATAGGGCTCGCTTTCATCTCATCAAAGTGAGGCTCATAGCCACTGCCCGCTAAGATTAAATGGAAATTGGGCGCACTAATGTATTTAGTCGCCTCAAGTAAAACTGAGATGCCTTTACTTGGCCTTACATGTGCTGCAGTAATCGCGACTACATCATCTTCATTCAAACCAAACTCAGAGCGCTCGGTTGGCGGCACCTTGTACCAATCCAATTCATGCCCTTTGTATATGGTAACAACGTTACCTTTGTTCTTCCAAACGCGCTTCACAACGTCTTGTCGCACCGCTTCAGACACACACACAATGCCATCTACTCGAGGGTGAAGCTGAGTTAGGTAAGCACTAGGGTCATGTCGATACAATCCACCAGTGGTGCCTCGATAAACAACTAACTTAACGTCAAAACCAATACACGCAAACGCGGCATTAGGTATCGTTTTTGAGTTGAAAGCATAGCAGATGTCGTAATCATGCGTTTTCAGCTCGTGGCGAATCTTTTTAATGGTGTCAAAACAAACTTTACGCTTTGGGTAACCATCAACGACTCGAATACCGCACTCTTCTAGCTTTGATACATGCTCAGACTCACCTTGGGTCATGATAGTGACTTGGTGACCTTGACGCGCAAGCTCTATAAAAATCGCAGCTTCTGGACGCAAACTATTCCATGCATGTAAGTAAGATGCACAAACTAAAATCTTCATCTCTCGGTTCCTATTTGGCTTGGTCGTTTGAGCGGTCATCTGAGCGGTTTTCAAGAATCCACAAACCGACATATTTATTGAAATTCACTTGAGCGTAAGTCATCGCCATAATGAAGCCGACACTGCCATCCATAAAGCCACGGCGAATGATATACACAAGGAAGAACGTCCATATTGCACGTAATAAAGCTAAAAATAAGCCGTGTGATTTCTTACCTTTGCGATGGTACTTTTGCGATCCAAGCCAAGCGTACTGCGCTGCTTTGTCTAAACCATGACCATAATCGCGATGGGTGTAATGAAGAAGAAACCCCTTCAGTACTCCTGTAGAGCCTTGCTCAGGAACGACGGTCTCGTGAACCTCGTCTAACGTATATCGAGAGCCTTCTCTCTTAAACAGTCTTAATACTGCACGAGCACTGCGGCCATGTTTTAGAGTCGTGCCATAAAGAGTCACTCCCCAAGGCAGTTTGTACGCAGTGTGTTTGATTTGATCTTGTTTTAATAGTTCAACAAGAGCGTCGCTCATCTCTTTATCGAGAGCTTCGTCAGCATCAATTGATAGCACCCAATCACATGTCGCTTTATCTAGCGCTCGCTGTTTTTGCTTACCAAAGCCAGGCCAATCTGTGATTGTTACGTTATCTGTATATTTTTGGCATATTTCAACGGTTGCATCTGTTGAGCCACTGTCTAAAACAATCAGTTCATCGGCAATATCAACAACAGATTTAAGGCAAGTTTCAATTCGGTCTTCTTCATTCTTGGTAATAACAATGACAGACAGGGTATGTTTTCTCATTATTCAGCCCTAGAATTTCCAATAGTTTAATGATTTACGGATTTTAAAGTTACGAATCCAATTTTTTGGCTTGTTATCTTGCCAGCCGCTTTCTAGCACATCAGTAATAGCACTCAGAACTCTCGCTGAGGATTGCCCATCTAAATATGGTGTTATTGACGGGCCGTAATGAGCGATAGCGTTATCTCTTTCTTCATCAGGTAGCAATGCTTGCTTAATTGCTGACTCTAATTGCTCGGCTTGAGTAATGCTAATAAAGCTTGCTTGAGGGTTACGATTATTGACCGTGACAACAGGCTTATTGAGCAACAAAAACTCCTGAAATATCGATGAGTTGTCACACACCATAACATCAGCACGATGTTGCATTTCAATCACTCGGTCATTATCGAAAAACAGAAGGTTATCCCCTTCCAATGCCTGATATTTCGTCCGTGTCTCTTGCTTCATTTTCGGATGAAGAGTCACTAACCATTGCCACTGACTCAGTTGACTGAGGCGCTTAAGCTCTTCATAAACCAACTCTGCACACGATAAGCTTGGCGAAAAAGTGGAAGCGAACAGAATTTGAGGTCTCTCATGACGGTTCTCACTAGCTTGATAATTAAACAAGCTATCTAGCTTCAGCCATCCGGTCTCTTTTACTTGAAAATAGCCGCGCTGTTTAGCTAGTGGTTCCAATGAACTCGTTCTTTCATGGCCTTCTGTGCAATACAAATCAAATAGACCACGCTCAGGATATAAGTTCCCTCGTTTGCTCTCGTTCAAACCGTGAAACACTTGCACCTTCAACCCTGGAATAAATGCAGGAACGCGATCACCGGGCACTAAAACGGCCGAAGGATTAAAGGCAACAGCTTCTGTCAAAGAGACGCTCTGCTCTTGATCCATTAAAAGATGTTCAGAAGCGTCTTCACCAACCAGCAACCACTTAACCTCATGGCCGAGTTGCTTCGCGTAATCATAGAATGGGCGAAGAATAGCAAATGAGTAGTTTTGCTCGACATAGAGCAAGAAACGATAGGATTGATCGGTTTGAATAAGCGATGAGATAGAGTTCACCATTTCCATTTGAAAGTGTAACTAAGCATTTAATTATAACGCTCTTTACTTTCGAGATTGAAGAAAATACTCTTCTGATTACTGAATTTACCCTCTGGTGTCACTGTTCTTATGCTTATACGACTTATATACACTCTTATATTGTCATTGGCCTCTCCACTACTCCTCTATGGGCTTTATAAGAGCAAACCCGGAAAACCAAGTTTCGGTAAGCGCTGGAAAGAACATTTCGGTATTACACCGCAAACTCAAGGTAAAAGCCCTATCTGGATTCATGCCGTGTCAGTAGGTGAATCTATTGCTGCGATACCTATCATTAAACAATTGAAACAGAGAGATCCAAATCAAGCCATCATCGTTACCACGACAACCAGTACGGGTGCAGAGCAGATAGAAAAACTCGGTGATTTAGTCGAACACCGCTACATGCCGATTGATTTTTCTTGGTGTGTACAAGGCTTCTTGAAAGCTGTTCAGCCTAAACAGATGCTAATCATGGAAACGGAATTATGGCCGAACACACTGCACTGCGTCGCGAAAGCTGGGATTCCTATATCAGTACTCAACGCTCGCCTATCTGAGCGCTCGTGCCAGCGCTATGCTAAATTCCAATCCGTTTTTAACCTTCTAGCGAAAAACCTTTATCAAGTACTCTGCCAATATCCTAGTGATGCAAAACGCTTCGTAAGGCTAGGATTAGATAAAGCATCAGTGCATGTGACGGGCTCAATCAAGTTTGATATTGAAGTCTCTTCTGAACAAGTAGAAAAAGGTAAAGCTTTGAGGGAGCAAGTCGGCTTTCATCGTGATGTCTGGATTGCTGCGAGCACTCACCAAGGTGAAGATGAAATTGTTTTAGATGCCCATAGGCAACTTCTTAAAGACAACCCTAGTGCGCTACTGATGATCGTGCCTCGCCACCCAGAGCGATTTAACCAAGTGTCTGAGCTAGCTCAAGAGCACGGCTTTAACACTATCACTCGAACGAGTCAGCAACCAATAACGCCTGATGTTGAAGTCTATATAGCAGATACGATGGGAGAAATGTTGGTACTACTCGGTGGCGCTGATGTCTGTTTTATGGGAGGAAGCCTTGTTGGAGATAAAGTAGGAGGTCATAACCTGCTAGAGCCAGCAGCTCTGCAATTGCCTCTACTGAATGGCCCTAGTTACTTTAATTTTAGCGAGATTACCGACAAACTGCTTGAAGCTCACACTGTCACCATTTGTCAAAACAGCAATGAAATTGCAGGCCAACTCAAAGAGCTGTTCACCCAACCTAAATTACGTAAAGACAAAGGCTTGGCGGCTTATCAAGTGGTTGATCAGAATCGAGGGGCATTGGATAAAACCTTGCAGCACATTCTTGGCTAACAACGATTTGACTTAATTAGTCTTGATAGCCTTTTAACAACGGCTCCCAATCCGACTCTTGCCATTGAATCTGGCGCTTGTTCACTTCTTTTAGGAACGAGCGCTTTAAGCGATTCAAGTTGCCTTCTTTCCAGTCATCACCCGCTTGATGCCCACACTTGTCAAAATCAATGATCCACACCCTTTGCGAGTCATCAAGTAAGATATTATGAATGTTGAGATCGGTATGATTAACCCCAGCATCATGCATCTTGCGTACCTCTTGGCCAATTCGACGATAAACATCCGCATCTATTGGATCAGAAACCAAGACATCAACCAAATCTTTCGCATTGGGAATCCGTTCCGACATCAGATCAGCACGATAAAATAGTCCACTTTTCGTCGCCCGAGCGGCAATAGGCCTAGGTACATTCACACCTGCGTTTGCCAATGCCTTGAGAACATTAAGCTCCATCGCACAGCGCGTGCTTTCCCAATCAGAGAAACGATATTGGTCTTCGACTAACTTCCCAAACAAGCCGCCACGGCGATAATGGCGCAATGCAGCCTGTATTCCATCAAGCTGAATAAACCAGGTGGTACCACGCCCCTGTGCACTCCCTGAAATAGCCTCACGTTGCTGCCAGTATTCAGCCTCAAAGATCTGAACCATCTCACACTCCGGCACTTGCTCCAGAAGTTCAGGGTCATACCAAATTGTTTGGTTCTTAGTGCTAATCGTTTCCATCTATGAGGCCTTTGGGTCGCTTTTCGTCATTGCTATTTTACAACTAATGCGAGTATCTGCATAATCCTGATGTTATTCACTTTTTTCGGGCACTTTATGTCACTGTTCTCAACTGCACCTCAATCTCTTTGCATACTTCGCCTCTCCGCGATTGGCGATGTTTGTCATGCTATTTCTGTGGTTCAAGCCATCCAGAAGCAGTGGCCTGAAACGAAAATCACTTGGATAACTGGTAAAATTGAAGCCATGCTGATCGGCGACTTGCCAGGTATTGAGGTAATTGTTTTCGATAAGAAACAAGGCTTCAAAGGAATGCGTGAATTATGGCGCCAACTGTCTGACCGTAAATTTGACGCACTGCTACACATGCAAGCCGCACTCAGAGCCAGCATGCTTTCCTGGGGAATAAAGGCGAAGTGTAAGGTCGGATTTGGCAAAAACCGTACTCGTGAAATGCAGTCACTCTTTACTAATCGCCATCTACCTATTTCAGACAAGTTTCATGTATTAGATAACTTTGCGGAATTTGCTCGCTACATTGGTGTCCCCTTCGATAAGCCTCAATGGGATATCCCTTTAACATCAGAGGATGAGCAACTCGCAATCAACACCATGTCAAACAAACCGACTCTGGTTATCTCCCCTGCTGCTAGTAAAGATTCACGTAATTGGTTAACAGAACGGTACGCCGCTATTGCCGATTATGCTGTCGAACAAGGCATGCAAGTGGTGCTTTGTGGCTCTCCTGCCCCAAGAGAAGTAAACCTTGGTAAGGACATCGAAAAATTATGTCAGTCGCCAGTCACTAACTTGATTGGCAAAACGAACTTGAAGCAGCTGACTGCCGTACTGAAACATGCAACTGTGGTATTGGCACCTGATACTGGCCCAGCCCACTTGGCAACTACGCAGTCAACGCCGGTCATCGGCTTGTACGCACACAGCGATCCTCGTAGAACAGGACCTTACAACGATCTCGATATCGTAGTGAGTGTTTATCAACAGCATGTAGAAGCACAGCAAGGTAAACCAGTCGAAGATCTTCCATGGGGAACCCGTGCGAAGGGCGATGATTTGATGAAAGATATCACACTCGACATGGTAAAGCAGAAACTCGATAGAGCCTTAAGCTCCATTAAAACACCAAGCAAGGACAGCTAATATGACCACACACGTTATCTACCCAGGAACTTTCGATCCGGTCACCAATGGTCACCTTGATATTATCGTCCGTGCCGCGAGCATGTTTGACCATATCACTGTTGGAGTAGCAGCGAGTCCAAGTAAAAAAACCATGTTTGAGTTAGAGGAGCGAGTAGATCTGGTGCGGGATGCAGTGGCTCACCTACCTAACGTATCCGTGGAGGGATTTTCTGGGTTACTGGTCAATTTTGCGAAGCAACAGAAAGCGAACGTATTGGTACGTGGCCTAAGAACAACCATGGATTTTGAATACGAGTTCGGTCTCACGAGCATGTACCGAAAACTCCTACCCGGCCTTGAAAGCGTGTTCCTTACCCCTTCAGAAGAATATGCCTTCCTCTCTTCAACCATTGTTCGTGAAGTCGCTATACACGGCGGGGATATTAGTCAGTTTGTGCCACAAAAAGTATCAGACGAAATCACAATAAAAACAGCGAAGTAGTTCTCTTTACCTACACAAAAAAACAAACATAGCGCTAAAAGTTGTAGTAGATGTAATACCAACCTTAAAAACTTCTCAGGACAAAGTTATGGTATCAACAAAGGTTCCGTATTCAAGATCAAGGCGTTGATAAGGTCATGTATCAAGCTACTTCGTGGTAGTCCTTCATTGAAATGAATCCATTTTCCTCTAGCGTTAGAGTGAATTGCTCTTTCTACAGCTAGAATCTCTTAGAAAAAAGAACAACCATTACAATAAATCTAAGTGAGTGATAACATATCGCCCCTATATAAAAATACATACAGTTTATGAAAGCATACTGCATTACTTTAAACGGCAATGATAGCCGACAAATATCAACAGCTAACGCTCTCAAAAGCGTTCAGGTTGATTTTGATTTTTTTATAGGAGTAGATGCGCGTACTGATGAACATCGTTTACTAACTAAAATTCACGACAAGAAATTTTTATACAATATGGGTAGGGCTCATGCTCCCGGTGAAGTCGGATGCTATGCAAGTCATTATCTTATCTGGCAAAAATGTGTAGAACTCAATGAACCCATACTAGTATTCGAAGATCATATTGCTCTTAACGCTGACGTATTTCTTAACACCTTAAATATTACTACACAACATATTGAGCAATGTGGCTTCATTCGCCTGCAAGACAGCAAAAACAAACTATTCTACTCAGTTGATAAGTACGATACTCAACAACTTGTAAAGTACTTAAAAGTCCCTCAAGGAACTGCTTGCTACGCAATATCTCCAAATGCTGCGCAAGCTTTCATTGAAAATAGTTCAACTTTCAAATACCCAGTTGATGTGTTTTTGAGAAATACATGGGTTCACAAACAACCGATGTTCGGTGTCTGCCAAGCCGGCTTACAGCGAAGCCAACAACCGTCTATTATTGGTAACCGTAAGCATAAAGGTAAAAAAAATTACTTCGTAGCAATCATGAAAATTTTAAACAAAGTAAAAAGCATGGTACTTAATCTAGCTACAAATATTTTTCACTTTTTTAGCCTAAGCAAAGAATACAGTCCTAAATTAAAATGATGAAAAAAATAGCGCTCATTGAGCGCTATTTTTAATTCAAGGCTTATCAATTACTACAGCGAGTAATAAGCTTTATACCAATCCGCGAAAGCTTTTGCTCCTTCTTGGATCTTAACTTGAGGCTTGTAACCAACCGCTTCAAATAAATCTTCCGTATCAGCGTAAGTCGCGTACACATCACCTGGCTGCATTGGCATGAAGTTCTTTTTCGCTTCAATACCTAGGGCGCCTTCTAATGCTTCGATGTAGTCCATTAATTTAACTGGGCTACCATGGCCGATATTAAACACTCTGTATGGTGCTGAACTGGTTGCTGGAGAGCCTTGCTCTACTGTCCAATCTGGCTGTTTAGCTGGAACTCGGTCTTGCACACGAATAATACCTTCAACAATGTCATCGATATAAGTGAAGTCGCGCATCATGTCGCCATTGTTGTAAATGTCGATCTCTTTGCCCGCTACAATTAAGTTCGCAAACTTGAACATCGCCATATCAGGACGGCTCCAAGGGCCGTAGACGGTAAAGAAACGAAGGCCTGTCGTCGGTACATCGTATAAATGAGAATAGGTGTGTGCCATTAACTCATTCGACTTTTTCGTCGCTGCGTACAATGAGATTGGGTGGTCAACACTGTCTGCCGTGTGGAATGGCATTTTCTGGTTCAAGCCATAAACAGAGCTTGATGAAGCGTAAACCAGGTGTTCAACCTTGTTGTGGCGACAGCCTTCAAGAATAGCTAGGTGACCGACAAGGTTACTATCGGCATACGCCATCGGGTTATCAATTGAATAACGAACGCCAGCTTGCGCCGCTAAATGAATAACACGGTCAAATTTTTGTTCAGCAAACAGCGTTGCCATGCCTTCTCTATCAGCAAGGTCCAGCTCGATAAAGGTTAGGTTTTCATGCTCAATACGCTTTAGACGATCATGTTTCAAAGAGACTTCGTAGTAGTCATTCAAGTTATCAATACCGACAACCTCATGTCCTGCTGCACATAGTCGCTCTGAAACTGCAGAGCCAATAAACCCGGCAACGCCAGTTACTAAATATTTCATTCTACTATTCTCAATTCATATCATTAGTGTAATTGTAGCTACTAGCCTGCCTATCTACTAGCGTAAAAAAGTGAACATAAGTTCAGTTTTTTTATACTTGGCACTCTTCACAATAAAACGTGTTCCTCTGCCCTATTTTTAGCTCTTGAATCAGAGCTTCACAATTAGGGCACTTTTCACCAGCTTTACCATAAACCTGAAGTTCTTGGGCAAAATACCCCGGCTTGCCATCTGCTTGTGCGAAATCTTTTAAGGTAGTACCGCCTTGTTTAATGGCGGTGGCGAGCACTTGTTTGATCTCTTTGGTCAACAAGGCCCACTCTTCTTTTGTCACTTTACTTGCAGGGCGCAAAGGGCTAATACGTGAAGCAAATAGCGCTTCGTTGGCGTAGATATTTCCGACACCCACTACCACTTTGTTGTCCATAATGAATTGCTTAACGGCGACTTTACGTTTTTCTGCCTTCTCAGCTATGTAGTCGGCATTGAAGTCGTCAGTGAGCGGCTCAGGACCAGATCCCAGTAACACAGAATGAATTTCATCAGGCGCCGACCATAGCCACGCGCCAAAGCGGCGAGGGTCGTTGTAGCGCAGAACCTTGCCGTTAGTGAGTTTAAGATCCACGTGATCGTGCTTGGCTGCTGGGAAGTCAGCATCTAATACGCGCAGTGAGCCAGACATACCAAGGTGAACAATGGCAGTGCCAATATCCGTTTCAATCAATAGGTACTTTGCGCGACGCGAGATAGAGCGAATCACCTGCCCTTCTAACTGCTTAAGCTCTTGAGGGATATCCCAACGCAGCTTCGGCGTGCGAAAGGTAAGCGTTTTAATGGTCTCACCGACTAAATGAGGCGAGATCCCCATTCTGCTTACTTCGACTTCGGGTAATTCAGGCATAGTTAGTCGTCCGATTTAGAGGAGTGGTTAGCGTTAAAGCTTGGAAACAGGTAGCTCTCTTCAATAGACACCGCCAACCACTGATCATTCCAGTTTTTTAACAACCAGAACTCAGGCAATTGATAATAGGTAATACGCTGGGGCTCTTCTTGGCCTTGATACCATACTTCGATGGTGTGTGGTGTATTTAACCGAGGCGTAAGGTCTGTGTAGGTCTGTGAGTCGACTTCCGTGCCCACAAGCTCTTTCCAACGTTGTGACAACTCTTGTGCATTGGTGACTTGAGGGAAGTCCGTACCTTTAAACTGGTAAACCCATTGATTATCTTGTTGAATGACGGACCACTTAGCAAAGTGTAACGCTTGAAGCTCTGCTTTTGGATTCAGGAGATAAGGATAAGGGCTATCAACCTGCGGTTCAGGCTCGATAAGGTACGCTTTGATCAATGTTGGAAGGTTTAGCACGCCAATAAAAGCGATCACACTGAACATGAGTATGTTGTTCCACCGGCGTCCACGATATCTCATCTGATTCTGCTCATCTAACCTATTGAACATTCAGTATATCGTGAAAGTGGCAATACTTTCTATGTTGTACAGATTTCTATCTATCAGAGGCTATATCAAGCAAGAACAATTGAGTTCCTCAAATTTTAGATATAAAAAAACCCAGCGATTAAACTGGGTTTTTCAATTCTTTCTTCTACTGAAGAAGAGCAAAAAAAGCATCAATTACTTGATTTTAGCTTCTTTGTACATAACGTGTTGGCGAACTACTGGATCAAACTTTTTGATCTCAAATTTGCCTGGCATGTTACGCTTGTTCTTATCAGTTGTGTAGAAGTGACCAGTACCTGCAGAAGATACTAGACGAATTTTCTCACGAATGCCTTTAGCCATTGCTTAATTCCTCTTAAACGTTTTCGCCACGTGCACGGATATCAACAAGAACAGCATCGATGCCTTTCTTATCAATGATACGCATGCCTTTAGCAGTTAGACGTAGTTTAACAAAACGTTTTTCGCTCTCTACCCAGAAACGATGAGTTTGTAGGTTCGGCAGAAAACGGCGCTTAGTAGCATTGCGTGCGTGTGAACGGTTGTTACCCGTTACTGGACGCTTACCAGTTACTTGGCATACTCGGGACATGAATGTCTTCTCCAATCGTTTCAGCTCGATATCAACCTTGGTGGCCGAACCTCTCTATCAATTAAAATAGAAGGTAAAAACCGTTATGGAAAATCCATACAAGGCTATCAAAGGTCGCGCATTATACTAACTTGACACGCATTGCTCAAGACCCGAACAGATCCTTTTTACGGATTTCGTGATCTTTTTTTGTGCAGCGCAGCTTGCTTGAGTAATCAGAGCTGATTTTAGGTCTAAAAATGTGGGCGGAATAATAGCAGATTTAACGCAACTAACAACCTAAAATGTGATTCAAATCCATCCACGCTCTGCAAAAGAGACAACTTCGCCATCTCCAACGACAAAATGGTCGAGAACTCGGATGTCCACCAGCGCTAATGCATCGGTTAATCGGCGTGTAATCCGTCTATCCGCTTGGCTAGGCTCCGCGACACCCGAAGGATGGTTATGAGCCAAGATTAATGCCGCCGCATTGTGATGAAGTGACCGTTTAACCACTTCCCGCGGGTAAACCGATGCGGCATCGATGGTTCCTTCAAACATCACCTCGTCCTTTATTACCCTATTTTGGTTATCGAGGAACAATATATAGAAGGCTTCTCGCTGGCGATCACGCAACATGCTCGAAAGATACAACTTAGTATGACTAGGGCTCGTGAGCGCATCTCCACGAGATAACGTCTCTGCTAGATAGCGCTGCGTCATCTCTAACACAGCCTGTAATTGAACATACTTGGCCTGACCCATCCCTTTATGGGCACAAAACTCTTCCTGCGTTGCTGAAAAAAGGTGACGGAGTGAGCCAAAGTCTTTGATCAACTTGTCAGCGAGTTCCAACACGTTCATTCCTTGTGTCCCTGTTCGCAGAAATATCGCGAGCAGTTCCGCATCACTCAAAGAATCAGGCCCTCGACTCAATAACTTTTCTCTCGGCATCGATTCGGCAGGCATTTTATCTATTGGCATATAAAAGCTAATCACTAGTCATGAACACGACCCACCACCTTAATGAGATCGTAATCAGAGATCCTTCGATAGAGATAAAAGGAAACGAGTCACTAGCAAAACCGTGTAATTGATAAGTTTGATAACACCAACTTGATGAGCGTCAAATCTGTTCTAATTCTGCTTCTAGGCACTAATCCTTTGTTCTGATATCGTAAGTCCCAGAGAAATTAAGGAACAGAATCATGCAAACATTGGTTAATCAACTGGATAACGCTGACCTACAAGGCCTAGCTGGGAAAAAAATCCTACTTGGCATTAGTGGTGGTATCGCTGCGTATAAATGTGCCGAACTGACTCGACGCTTAATTGAACGTGGAGCACAAGTACAAGTCGTGATGACAAATGCAGCCAAGGAGTTCATCACTCCTCTCACCATGCAAGCCGTCTCTGGAAGGCCAGTGTCTGATAGTTTGCTTGATCCTGCTGCTGAGGCTTCCATGGGGCACATCGAGCTCGCAAAGTGGGCTGACTTGGTATTACTAGCACCAGCAACCGCAGATCTAATTGCTCGCATGACAGCAGGCATGGGTAACGACCTACTGACCACTTTGGTTTTAGCAACCGATGCGCCAGTTGCGGTATCTCCAGCAATGAACCAGCAAATGTACAGCCACCCTGCCACTCAAGAGAACATCGCAACTCTAAAGCGTCGTGGTTGTGAAATTTGGGGGCCAGCAGCTGGCGAGCAAGCGTGTGGTGATGTCGGTATGGGTCGAATGTTAGAACCTATGCAGCTCGTGCATCGCTGTGAAGACTTCTTCCAACCTAAGCCGCTTACTGGCCGTTCTGTGCTTATTACTGCAGGCCCGACTCGTGAAGCGATTGACCCTGTGCGTTACATTACCAACCACAGCTCGGGCAAGATGGGCTACGCACTGGCTGAAGCAGCCGCTAGACAAGGCGCAACAGTCACTCTAGTCAGCGGCCCTGTATCACTCGCGACACCAAGCCAAGTGACTCGTATTGATGTCGACAGCGCTCAACAGATGTTTGATGCGGTTGCAGCAAGCGCTTCTCAACACGATATTTTCATCAGCTGCGCCGCGGTTGCCGATTACCGCCCTGAGACCATTGCAGACCAAAAGCTTAAAAAGGTCGACGGTAAAGACGACATGACCATTCAAATGGTTAAAAACCCAGATATCGTCGCTTCTGTCGCTTCGATGACGGAAGGACGCCCATTTACTGTCGGCTTCGCAGCAGAAACTCAAGATGTTGAGAAGTACGCACGCGGTAAACTGGAAAGAAAGAACCTCGATATGATCTGCGCCAACGACGTCTCAGTCGAAGGGCAAGGCTTCAATAGCAGCAGCAATGAGCTGCACCTTTATTGGAAAGGCGGCGATAAATCTCTGCCACTGGAAAGCAAAGACACACTTGGTTTCCAGATCCTCGCTCAGATCCAACAGCTTATTGATGCATAAACGCACAAATTTGCTCTGACAATCTGCTGACACCTCTCGATTCTGTTGACCTAGGGCTCACAAAACTAGGAAACAGAATTGAATGGTGTTTATAATCCTTCTTCACTCAATCCTCATCTTTAGGAAAGGAAGTAAATAGATGGCTGGTACTCGAAAATCAAACCGTCGTGAAGAAATCCTACAAGCTCTCGCACAAATGTTGGAATCGACCGAAGGTGCTTCTCGTATCACAACGGTAAAGTTGGCCAAGCAAGTTGGTGTTTCTGAAGCTGCGTTATACCGCCACTTCCCAAGCAAAGCCCGCATGTTTGAAGGCCTGATCGAGTTCATTGAAGAAGCGTTGATGTCTCGAATCAACCGCATTCTGGATGAAGAGAAAGACACGCTAGAGCGCATACGCCTAGTGCTACAACTTATCTTAGTTTTCTCAGAACGTAACCCAGGCCTGACTCGAATTTTGTCTGGTCATGCTCTAATGTTTGAAAATGAACGTCTGCGTGATCGCATCAACCAACTTTTCGAACGCATTGAGACGCAACTTCGCCAGATCCTGCGTGAAAGAAAGCTTCGTGAAGGGAAGTCATTCCCGGTTGATGAAAAAATCTTAGCCGCTCAACTGCTCGGTCAAGTTGAAGGCAGCTTGAATCGATTTGTTCGTTCAGATTTCAAATATCAACCGACAGAAAACTTTGATGCTTATTGGGCTCTGCTAAGCGCTCAGATTAAGTAACAATCAAATTAAGCAGCAATCAAATCTTAAGTGATGGTTATGACGACGAAAACTTCTCCGACAAACAGCACTGCACAACACGTTATTACTAAGCCACCTTTTACTCTGGCATTACTCCACCCTAAATACTGGGGAGTATGGTTCGGTTTTGGGTTATTGGCGCTTATCGTTAATGTTCTCCCTTATCGCCTCTTACTGCTGTTAGGCCGATCGTTAGGCTCTTTGGGTGCTCGCTATGGTAAAAAGCGCGTCGCGGTCGCAACACGTAACTTGGAACTCGCCTTCCCAGATAAGCCTGCAGATGAAGTCGCGGCTATGGTCAGTGAGAACTTCAAGAACACCGGTATGGCACTCATCGAAACGGGTATTACCTGGTTTTGGCCAACGTGGCGTTTCAAGCGAATCCTAGTAGATAAAGACACCCAAACACTGCGTACGCACAAAGCTAACGGTAAAGGTGTTTTGTTGTGCTGTGTGCATGCCTTAAACCTAGAGATCACTGCACGAGCAATGGCCGTTCTTGGTATTTCTGGTTTAGGTGTTTATCGCCCGCACAACAACCCAGCTTACGAGTTCATTCAATACCGTGGTCGTACTCAGAACGGCAACCGCCTGATTCACCGTAAAGACGTGAAGCGTATGATTCGAATCCTGCGTCAGGGTGAGATCCTTTTCTACCTACCGGATCATGACTACGGTCGTAACAAGTCTGTGTTTGTGCCTTTCTTCGCGGTAGAAGATGCATGTACCACAACAGGCACCAGTATTCTGGCTTACACTAGCCGATGTGCACTTGTTCCGGGGTCTGGTTTTAGAAATGCCGATGGCAAGTATGAGATCATGGCCGATGAGTCAATTGAAGATAACTATCCACAAAAAGATGAGAAAGCCGCCGCTGCCTACATGAACAGCTACCTTGAGAAGATTATCTTAAGAGCACCAGAACAGTGGATGTGGCTACACAAGCGCTTTAAGACCATGGAAGACCCAGAAGTGGAGCGCGGCATTCGTTATAAATAATGAATACTGAACCAAAAGAAAAGGGGCTGATGAATCATCAGCCCCTTGTGCATTCTATAGTCTAATTACGAGTAGTATTAGATGCCGTATTGAGCGCGGTACGCTTTTACTGACTCTAGGTGTGCTGCGTCTGTGCCTTTCTCTTCAAGGAAAGTCACCAAGTCAGTCAGGCTAACAATTGAGATGATTGCACAACCGAAGTCACGCTCAACTTCTTGAATCGCAGACAGCTCGCCTTTACCCTTCTCTTGACGGTCGATGGCAACAAGCACGCCCGCTAAATCAGCACCGTTTGCTTGGATGATTTCCATCGACTCACGAATCGCAGTACCTGCAGTGATCACGTCATCTACTAGCATGATGCGACCTTCCAGTGCGCTACCGACAAGGTTGCCGCCTTCACCGTGGTTTTTCGCTTCTTTACGGTTAAAGCAGTATGGCGTGTCCACATCGTGGTGATCTGCTAGTGCTACGGCTGTTGTCGTTGCAATTGGGATACCCTTGTATGCTGGGCCAAATAGTACATCGAACTCAATGCCAGAATCAGCCAATGCTGCTGCGTAGAAGCGACCTAAGCGTGCTAGGTCACGACCTGTATTAAACAATCCAGCATTGAAGAAGTAAGGGCTCTTACGGCCAGACTTTAAAGTAAACTCACCAAACTTAAGTACTTCTTTCTCTAGTGCAAATTCAATAAATTCACGTTGATATGCTTTCATGTTTTTCCTCTACGTTTATTCAATAAAACTTAACTTACGCTCTGCACTACTCTTTCGAGTTTTACAGACAAAAAAATAGCCCCTTAAAAAAGGAGCTATCTAATAATTATTCTGCTAACGCCGACTTCTGCGCTTCAACAATATCAGCAATACCCTTATTCGCCAGGGCTAAAAGCTGCATCAGCTCTTCGTGGCTGAACGGTTCGCCTTCTGCTGTGCCTTGAATCTCAATCATCTTACCGTCTTCCGTCATTACAACGTTCATATCGGTATCGGCTGCTGAGTCTTCAACGTACTCAAGGTCACACAGTGCTTGTGCACCAACGATGCCCACTGAAACTGCCGCTACGTGGCCTTTCATTGGGTTCTTTTTAAGTTTGCCGCTTGCTAGTAGGCTATTGATAGCATCAGCCATTGCAACGCTTGCACCTGAGATAGACGCAGTACGAGTACCGCCGTCTGCTTGGATAACATCACAATCGACAGTGATCATGATTTCACCCATTACTTTCAGATCAACAACAGCACGTAGGCTACGAGCGATTAGACGTTGGATTTCCATCGTACGACCACCTTGCTTGCCGCTCGCCGCTTCACGACGGTTACGAGTGTGCGTTGCACGTGGCAGCATGCCGTATTCAGCGGTTACCCAACCCTTTCCTTGGCCTTTTAACCAACGCGGTACATTTTCTTCTACCGTCGCATTACATAGAACTTTAGTGTTGCCGAACTCAACTAATACAGAACCTTCAGCATAAGCTGTGTAGTTACGAGTAATTTTAATTGGACGAATTTGATCTACAGCGCGGTCATTTGGACGCATTGGTATCTACCTTATTAACAGTCTGAAGTGATTTACTATCGAAAGAGTGCATCACCTAAGAAAGGGGTGAGACAGTTTTGATTGGGGCAAGATTATATAGCAGTTTACCGTGCAAATCTATTTACCGTTCAAAGCTATTTATCACGAAAGGCTATTTATAGTGAAAAGCGACAGGCTTCGAGAGCACACCATATCGTGATACTATGCGTGCGCGTTATTTTCAGAATGATAAAAGACAGGAAAATTCGATGATTTATAGTATGACCGCGTACGCACGCAAAGAAGTAAAAGGCGATTGGGGCAGCGCAGTATGGGAAATCCGTAGTGTAAACCAACGCTACCTAGAAACTTACTTCCGTATGCCTGAACAGTTCCGTGGTTTAGAGCCAATCTTGCGTGAGCGTTTCCGTAAGCGTCTAGCGCGCGGTAAGGTTGAATGTAACCTACGCTTTGAAGCAAACCCTGCTGCAAAGGGCGAGCTAAGCATTAACGAAGGTTTGGCTCAGCAAGTAATCAATGCGGCGAACCAAGTAATGACGATGACAGGCGAAGAGAGCCGTTTGAACCCATTCCAAGTCATGAACTGGCCTGGTGTGATGGAAACGCCAGAACAAGACATGGATGCTATCAACAAAGACCTGCTAGACGCATTCAACGATGCTATCGCAGAGTTCATTGATGCTCGTGCTCGTGAAGGTGAGAACATGAAGGCGCTAATCGTACAGCGCTTAGATGCAATCACTGAAGAAGTAGTGAAAGTTCGTGCGCGTATGCCTGAAATCCTAGAATGGCAACGTGAGCGTCTTCTTACCAAATTTGAAGATGCGAAAATCGAACTTGAAGGTTCTCGTGTTGAGCAAGAGCTTATCCTACTTGCGCAGAAGTCAGACGTAGCAGAAGAGCTAGACCGTCTAGACTCTCACGTGAAAGAAGCGAATGCAGTACTGAAAAAAGGTGGCGCTTGTGGCCGTAAGCTAGACTTCATGATGCAAGAGTTCAACCGTGAGTCAAACACGCTAGCGTCTAAGTCTATCAGCACAGACATCACTGCATCAGGCGTAGAGCTTAAGGTTCTTATCGAACAGATGCGTGAGCAAATTCAAAACATTGAGTAACAGTCTGTAAGCTAAACACGATAGAGAGTAATCAGCCTAATCTGTGTTGATTAACTAACAGTGTTGATTAGATCAAAATGAGCTCCTAGTTTTTTAGGGGCTTTTTTTATGGATACAGTAATGACTATCAGGATGACTAAGTGAGCAGGTTATTACTTAGGAGATGTACTTAGCACAAAAGATAGATACAGCGATAGATAGAACGAGATAACGGACGTAAGACAGAATTTTTGAATATTTAGAGAGGGTATTGCAAGTGAAGGAGAGTATTACGGTAAAGCTGAGGGGGAAACAGATTTGAGAGAGAAAGTGACGCAAGTTGCTAATGCAACCTGCGCCGACTTAAAATCTTATAGAGCTACAACGTTTGCAGCTTGAAGACCTTTTTGGCCTTGCTCTACTTCGAAAGACACTTGTTGGCCTTCTTTAAGAGTCTTGAAACCTTCAGAAGCGATTGCACGGAAGTGTACGAATACGTCAGCGCCGCCGTTGTCTTGAGTTAGGAAACCGAAGCCTTTCTCTTCGTTAAACCATTTTACTACGCCGTTTACTTTGTTAGACATGATGTGTCCCTTATATAAAAATAAAAAATTAATCGCCAAAAGTGCGATGCGCTGAAAGCTTGAATTATTTAATGTATCTATGAAGCTAAGGGAAACACTGAGAATAACAATGAAGCAATACTAAGGGTTTTACTTTACAACTGGATGTTTCATTTAATAACCCTGAGAACAGAGCGACGCCATTCTTGGTGATCTGAGCCTGCTTGTAAAGCGTTATTTGGACAATTTGATGTTTTTTTGTTCAACTGGCTTAAATTAAAAGCCCAACGATATCGTTGGGCTTCATTTATAAAACTTTAACCTTCAAAGTGTTACTCATCTGGCTGCTTAGTTCTGAGGTCTACATACGGCCAATAATGATGTCCAACACGAATCAACAATGTTGCTGCGGCCAAGATAAATGCAGCTAAAGATAACCAAACGATCAATACAGCATCGAGCTCTTTCATGCCCAAAGTGATGTAACGAGCAATCGCCATCATCGCGATATAAATCGGGTATCGCACTGGAATCTTACCGTTCATCACAAACTGCTGAACCATCGCCAACACTTCTAGATAGATAAACATCAGCAGAATGTCGGTCAATTGCACTCGGCGTTCAGCGAAGACATGCATGAACTCTTCGACCATCGCAAACAAGGTCGCGAGCGTGATCGCCACCAGCAATACCGCTTCCATAATGTGGAATACTTTTAAAAACGGCTTACTAAAAGATCTAGGTAAGTTAGAAGGCATAGTCACTCTTCAAAAAATAATTAATCCAGTCTCTACAATAGCATGCATCAATATAAGTCGCGTACTCTCAAAGCATCGACTTTAGGATAACGCCACCAGTTACATGTCTAGGGACGGCAAATACAAAAATGGCCCTACATTCAATGCAGAGCCACCTATGAGTCTTTTACTTAACGCCTGTTACTTAACAAACGCTACTTACCGATCAGCCTTATAGCAGAATCAGATAAGTTAAGAACACCACACACAGTCCGTAGATAAGTGGGTGAACTTCTTTGCGCTTGCCCGCGACAACCATAGTGAATGCGTAGCTGATGAAACCCATCGCCATACCGTTCGCTGGTGAGAAGCTTAGTACTGTGAACATGATAGTGAAGAAAGCTGCAATGCGTGATTCTTTCTTCTCCCAGTTGATCTGACCAAGACGACCTACCATGTAGATGCCCACCACGACCATCGCAGGCGCAACCATAGCTGCGGAGAAGATAGAGAAGATTGGGTATAGGAATAGCGAGATTAGGAACAAACCTGCAACCATCACCGCCGCTAAGCCCGTTTTCGCACCTTGAGAAGACGCAATGCCAGACTCAGAGAAAGCAGTGATCGATGTGGTACCAAGAATTGAACCAATCACCGTACCGCCCGCATCTGCCACTAGAGCCGATTTCGCGTTTGGCACCTTACCGTCTTTATCGATGATACCCGCATCACGGCCAACGCCAACAATCGTGCTCAAGCCATCAAAGAAATCGACAATCAGGAAGATAAGTACGATGAACAGTAGGTCGAACATTTTCTCTGGCGTGAAAGCTGAGAAATCAAAGATAGCGCCAAAGCTGCCAGCCATGCTTGGTGGCATAGCAATAAACTGTTCTGGGATTGGTGCGTTTGAAGTGCCCATGAAGACGTCAGCAAGAATCGTCAACACAATAGCTGAAACGAACGAGATGAACGTTGCTAGCTTGATGTCACGAACCATACAACCCAATGCGATAAAGATACTCACGTAAGCAATGATCACTTTTGGATCGGAAATGTCGCCTAAGCCAACCAATACGAATGGGTTAGAAACGATGATGCCCGCATTCTTAAGACCTAAGAAAGCGATGAACAGTCCGAGAGACACGGTAATCGCCAACTTCAAATCTTCAGGAATCGATTCAATCATCGATTTACGAATATTAGTTAACGAGAACGCGAGGTACAGGATACCTGACAGGAAGATGCCGAACAGCGCCTCATTCCAAAGTACTGCGACTGAACCACTTAATAGTAAGCCTTTGAAGAAGCCGTTCATGCTCATGCCCGGCGCAAGCATCACTGGGTAGTTGCCCCAAATGCCCATAATTAGGGTTGCGATTGCCGCAGACAGAGCCGTTGCAGTAAACACGGCACCTTTGTCCATGCCTGGAATATCACCCAAAATTGCTGGGTTAACCGCCAGAATGTAACTCATCGCCAAGAAAGTAATGAAACCCGCGTACAGCTCAGTGCCAATCGTGGTTTTTCTTTCAGTGATTTTAAACATCGAATCAAGCGAGCCAGAGGTGTTCTGGGCTTTCAGGGTGGAATCGGTACTCACAACAAAACCTTTGCAATAAATTAAGAATTTGGTGATTCAAATGCTGTGAGAATAGAGAGGTCTCTACACTAAAAACTGTAGTCACCGAGGTAGGCTCGGTAGTAGAAACATCTAGTCTAGTAGGGTCTGTTGGCCCTTCGAGATGATTTTTGCAGCGAGTTGTTGGGGATTTCGACAAGGCAGAGACTTTGAAGTGTAGCTAGCCTACATAAGAAGTCGATAACGCAGTAGAAATCACCAACAAACGCTGCCCGAAGGGTTCGGCTAAAATCGTTTTATGCTTTGTTAAGGAGTCTTTACTTAGAATGCTAGGTTACAAACTCCTTGCCGCGCCTAAAACGATTTTTTCTCGAACAAAACTCCATCGCGAAAGGTCAACAGACCCTAGATATATACAGCATTTAATCGTTTGCGCGGATTGTAAGGATTGAGATTAAAACTTCAACAAATTTTGTCCAGATCACATAAAAAAGTACCGATGATGAGTCATTACATTTATGCAAAGATCCTTGAGAAGATCATTTGCTAATAAATAACGATCAAGCCAGTTGTTCTCAATCATCTAAATATGCTACTCTTCGCCTCCATTTTTCTGGCCTAATTTTCACCAGTTGCTTCTATTAGTTTTACTCGTTATCTCTTAATAGACGTAACCAACGGAACAACAATTAGAGTCAGTGCTATCTTTTATAGTGTAGGTTTATTGCCTTCACTCAATCCAACCAACAGTGGAAATATACAGATGGGCAAAGGTACTCTTTACATCGTATCTGCACCTAGTGGCGCAGGTAAGTCGAGCTTGATCTCAGCAATGCTAGAAACCAATCCAACCTACGCAATGAAGGTATCTGTTTCACACACCACTCGCGGTATGCGCCCTGGTGAAGAAAATGGTGTTCACTACCACTTCGTAGAGAAGCATCATTTTGAAGACCTTATTACTAAAGGTGAATTCCTAGAGTACGCTGAAGTGTTCGGCAACTACTACGGTACTTCACGCGTTTGGATTGAAGAAAACCTAAACCGCGGTATCGATGTATTCCTAGATATCGACTGGCAAGGTGCTCGTCAGATCCGTGAACAAATGCCTCAAGCGAAGAGTGTCTTCATTCTTCCACCATCAAATGGTGAACTAGAGCGTCGTTTGAATGTTCGCGGTCAAGACAGCGACGAAGTTATTGCGAAACGCATGAGCGAAGCAAAATCAGAGATTTCTCACTATGCAGAATATGATTATGTGATCGTGAATGACGACTTTGATGCAGCCCTAATGGACTTCAGAGCTATCATTCGTGCGGAGCGCTTAAAAGAAGATAAGCAAGCAGCGAAATACAGCGGCATGCTTACAGCACTACTGGCGGAATAATCTAGAACTAGATTTTCCATTGAGATAAGTATACGGTGATCTAGAAAGTCTCTAGTTAAACTTGTATACTTTCTCGTCATCAAAAATTTATTAGTTAATTACTATTTGGAGTCCTCATGGCACGCGTAACTGTTCAAGACGCTGTTGAAAAAGTTGGCAACCGTTTCGACCTAGTTCTTATTGCGGCTCGCCGCGCACGTCAAATGCAAACTGGCGGCAAAGATTCACTAGTGCCTGAAGAAAACGATAAGCCAACGGTTATCGCTCTTCGCGAAATCGAAGAAGGTCTTATCACTAAAGACGTACTAGATGCTCGTGAACGTCAAGAGCAACAAGAGCAAGAAGCGGCTGAACTTGCAGCAGTAAGCAGTATCGCTCACACTCGTTAAGAACGTCATTCGAACTAATTAACCTTCCGGGCCTTTAATTTGTATCTATTCGATAGCCTCAAAGACGTTGCCCAAGAATACCTAACAGAGCCTCAAATTGAGGCTCTGCGTCAATCTTATGTGGTAGCGAGAGACGCCCATGAAGGGCAAACCCGCTCAAGCGGTGAACCATACATTATCCACCCTGTAGCTGTTTCAAGAATCCTGGCAGAAATGCGTCTGGATATCGAAACCCTGCAAGCTGCTCTACTTCATGACGTGATTGAAGACTGTGATGTCACTAAAGAAGATCTAGAGGAAAAATTTGGCAATACCGTTGCTGAATTGGTTGATGGTGTATCTAAGCTGGATAAGCTTAAATTTCGTGATCGCAAAGAAGCGCAAGCAGAGAACTTCCGCAAGATGGTTCTCGCCATGGTGCAAGACATCCGCGTTATCTTGATCAAATTAGCTGACCGTACTCACAACATGCGCACGCTTGGGGCACTTCGTCCTGACAAAAAGCGTCGTATTGCTCGTGAAACCCTAGAGATTTATTCTCCACTAGCTCACCGTCTTGGTATTCATAACATCAAGACCGAGCTAGAAGAGCTGGGCTTTGAAGCCCTCTATCCTAACCGTTATCGCGTACTTAAAAACGTAGTGAAAGCTGCGCGTGGTAACCGTAAGGAAATGATCCAACGTATCCATAGCGAAATTGAAGGCCGCCTTGAAGAGGTAGGTTTACCTGCTCGCGTACTTGGTCGTGAAAAGAACCTGTTCTCCATCTATAACAAGATGAAAACCAAAGAGCAGCGCTTCCACACCATTATGGACATCTACGCTTTCCGCGTAGTGGTTGATACACCAGATACTTGTTATCGCGTACTTGGTCAGGCTCACAGCCTGTACAAGCCTCGCCCTGGCCGCATGAAAGATTACATTGCGGTACCAAAAGCCAACGGCTACCAATCTCTGCACACGTCAATGATCGGCCCTCACGGGGTGCCAGTTGAGGTTCAGATCCGTACTGAAGATATGGATCAAATGGCAGACAAAGGTGTCGCAGCGCACTGGTCTTACAAAGGCAATGGCTCACGCAGCAGTAATGGCACAACCGCACAGGTTAAAGCACAACGTTGGATGCAGAGCTTACTTGAGCTGCAACAAAGCGCGGGTAACTCATTCGAATTCATTGAAAACGTTAAGTCTGATCTGTTCCCAGATGAGATCTTCGTGTTCACGCCGAAGGGTCGCATTGTCGAACTTCCTGCAGGCGCAACAGCGGTCGATTTTGCTTACGCGGTGCATACCGACGTCGGCAACATGTGTGTAGGTGCTCGTGTAGACATGAACCCTTACCCACTCAGCAAATCGCTGAAGAACGGTCAAACGATTGAGATCATCAGTGCTCCGGGCGCACGTCCGAATGCAGCATGGCTCAACTACGTGGTGACCTCACGCGCACGTACTAAGATCCGTCAGGTTCTGAAAACCATGCGTCGTGAAGAGTCGATCACGCTAGGCCGTCGTTTACTGAATCATGCACTTGGCGAACACTCTATTGCCGATATCGGCCAAGAGAATCTAGAACATGTATTGTCTGACTTACGCCTAGAAAGCGTTGAAGACTTACTGGCGTCGATTGGTCTTGGTGAGCTGATGAGTATCGTTATTGCTCGTCGCCTGCTTGGTGATGCTGACGAATTGACTGAAGTAGAAAACAACAGCGACACACCGAGGAAGAAACTTCCAATCCGTGGTGCTGAAGGTCTACTACTGACGTTCGCTAACTGCTGTCACCCGATTCCAGATGATCACATCATTGCTCATGTATCTCCAGGTCGTGGCCTTGTGGTTCACCGTGAAACGTGTCCAAACGTTCGTGGTTACCAGAAAGAACCAGACAAATACATGGCGGTTGAATGGTCTGACGATTACGACCAAGAGTTCACAGCTGAGCTTCAGGTTGATCTGCAGAACCACCAAGGTGCACTGGCTGAGTTAACTAACGTTATCTCGAAAACAGGCTCTAACATTCACGGTATTTCAACCGAAGAACGTGACGGGCGCCTGTACACAGTGACAATCTTGCTGACCACCAAAGATCGTGTTCACCTTGCAAGTATTATGAAGAAGCTACGTGTGATGCCACACGCGCTGAAAGTAAGACGTCGTAAGAACTGATCAAAATAAAGATGAGGGATTCGAGATGGCTAGATGCGAAGAGCAAAAGACTTCGTGACTCACCATCTTGGCTCCATATCTGCTTTTAGTTTTTTTGAATATCGATAGATAAAGCAGATGAGAGATACGAGTCTCGAGATGCGAAGAGCAAAAGCTTTTCACCACTCAACTCTTCGTATTTCGAGTCTGCTTTAATTTTTATACCACCCTGTTCTTTTCGTATCTCGTTTACTCGCACCCCGTATCCGCTCTTAATCTTTTCGCATCTCGTTTACCCGTACCCCGCATCTGCTCTTCATCCCTTCGAATCTCGTTTACCCGCATCCCGCATCTGCTCCTAATCTGCTCTTACGCTTTATCCTGTACAAAAATCCAGTAAAATGCTTGAATAGATTATCTCTCTTACGTTTATGAGCCTTGTTATGTCACAGCTTTTATCTGCTATCCCTCTCAACTCTTTATCTGGAGTCGGCGCAAAAGTCGCAGAGAAACTGGAGAAGGTTGGGCTTAACAACGTACAAGACTTACTGTTTCACCTTCCTTTACGCTACGAAGATAGAACACGCATCTATCCGATCGTAAAACTGCACGCAGGCTTATGGGCTGCAGTGCAAGGCAAGGTGATGCACGTCGATACTATTTTCGGTAAACGTAAGATGCTCGCAGTAAAAATCAGCGATGGTAACGGCACTATCACGCTGCGCTTTTTCAACTTTACGGCAGGAATGAAGAATAACTTTACCGAAGGCAAACAAGTACATGCCTACGGTGAGATCAAGCGCGGTAATATGGGGCTTGAGATTGTTCACCCTGACTACAAGTTCTTTGCACCAAGGCAGCAACCAGATGTGGAAGCGAACCTAACTCCGGTGTACCCAACCACCGAAGGGCTAAGACAAGTCACACTGCGCAACCTCACTGATCAAGCGCTCGACCTGATAGACAAAGCGGCCGTTAACGAGCTTCTCCCATCAGGTTTATACGACCACCAAATCACCCTTGCACAAGCACTGCATACCATTCACAGACCACCTCCGGGCATTGACCTAGAGCTGTTTGATGAAGGTAAACACCCTGCGCAGCTGCGCCTGATTATGGAAGAGCTGCTGGCTCAAAACCTGTCGATGTTGTCTGTTCGAAGCAAAGGACAGCAAGACAAGGCGATGCCTTTTCCTCCAGTGAATACTCTGAAAGATAAGCTGTTGGCTCAGCTGCCGTTTTCTCCAACCAATGCTCAAGCACGAGTGACTAAAGAGATCGAAGCTGACCTTGAGAAGCCGCACCCTATGATGCGTTTAGTGCAGGGTGATGTGGGCTCAGGTAAAACCTTAGTTGCTGCACTCGCAGCTGTTCGGGCACTCGAACACGGTCAGCAAGTAGCACTGATGGCACCGACTGAGCTACTCGCAGAACAGCACGCAATCAACTTTGCTAACTGGTTTGAGGCGATGGGCATTCAAGTTGGGTGGCTAGCAGGTAAACTCAAAGGCAAAGCTCGTGAAACCGAACTAGCCCGTATTGCCAGTGGCGAAGCGCAAATGGTGGTCGGTACTCATGCCCTGTTCCAAGAGCATGTCGAGTTCAAAAACCTTGGTCTAGTGATCATTGATGAGCAACACCGATTTGGTGTCCACCAGCGATTAGAGCTGCGTGAGAAAGGCGCCAAACAAGGCTATTACCCACATCAGTTGGTGATGACCGCAACACCGATTCCGCGAACACTCGCCATGACAGCCTATGCCGATCTCGAAACCTCAATCATTGATGAGCTACCACCGGGACGAACACCGATTCAAACCGTAGCGATCCCTGATACTAAACGTGATGATATTGTCGAACGGGTGCGTAATGCGTGTCTCAATGAGGGTAAACAAGCCTATTGGGTATGTACGCTGATTGATGAGTCCGAAGTATTAGAAGCACAAGCCGCCGCAGACACCGCAGAAGAGCTGCAACGTAAACTACCAGATGTAAAAATTGGCTTGGTGCACGGCCGAATGAAGCCCGCAGAGAAACAAGCGGTAATGCGAGAGTTCAAAGAGAACAAGCTTCATCTGTTGGTTGCGACTACCGTGATTGAAGTGGGTGTGGATGTTCCGAATTCGAGTTTAATGATCATCGAGAACCCAGAACGTCTTGGCCTAGCGCAACTACACCAATTACGAGGCCGTGTTGGCCGTGGCTCGGTCGCAAGTCATTGTGTATTGCTGTATCACTCACCGCTATCTAAAACCGCTCAGAAACGTTTAGGTGTACTTCGTGAAAGTAACGATGGCTTTGTGATTGCACAGCGTGACTTAGAGATTCGTGGCCCCGGCGAACTACTTGGCACCAAGCAAACAGGCTTGGCGGATTTCAAGATTGCCGACTTGGTACGAGACCAACGTTTAATCCCTGAAGTTCAGCGTATTGCGCGTCATATTCATGATAGCTACCCAGACAACGCCAAGGCGATCATCAACCGCTGGCTGGGTGAACGCGATGTTTATTCGAAGGCTTAGTTAGCCCTCATATTCCTGCTTAAAACGCAAAAAGACTTCCATCTGGAAGCCTTTTTCATGCGCGTTACTTTCATCAATCAAGAGCGAGATTCCCTACTCGTTCGTTCCTCACGATAGGGAATGACGATCAAAATAAACTTCCGTCATCAAGGTCCATAGTTAGCAATTCGTCATCCCCGAGAGGGAAGAATGACCGAGTAGGGGGATCTCTTAACAGCTCCCTAAACCGAACTTATCGTCATCATACGGACCGATAATAACTAGGGCTTAACAGGGAAACTGATCTGCGCTTTTAAGCCACCTTCACTGCGGTTATTGACCACAACGGCACCTTGGTGCTGGCTGACAATACGCTTAACAATTGCCAAGCCTAAGCCCGTACCTTCGCTGCCACGAGCCGTGTCACCACGCGTGAAAGGTTCAAACAACTTACCAATTTGGTCTTGTGGAATACCCGGGCCATTATCTTCGACTGTCACCCAAGCAAGCTTGTTATCCGCTGTCATACCAGTTGATACCTTAACCCAGCCATTGCCGTAACGCAGCGCATTCACCACCAAGTTACTCACCGCGCGCTTCATCGCAATTGGGTTGCCCAGTGCTGGCTTCATTGACTCTGGAATATCGGTTTCAATCTGAACCTCGTAACCACCCTCAGAGCTCGATACCTCACGAGCAATATCATCGACGAACACCGCTTGGAATGAATCTCGGTCGACCGGCTTTAGGTAATCCATGAACTGGCTGATGATCTCATTACACTCTTCGGTATCACTGATGATCCCTTCCGCTAAGTAGGCATCCTCTGGTGACATCATCTCAGTCGCTAAGCGAATACGCGTTAACGGAGTACGCAAATCATGGCTGATACCCGCCATCAACAAGGCGCGGTCTTCTTCTAGCTCTTGGATGCCTTTCGACATCTGGTTAAAGGCTCGAGTTACCGAGCGAATCTCTTGTGCGCCTTGAACTGGCAATGGTGGTGGAATATCACCTCGCCCGACACCTTGCGCCGCTTTCTCTAGCGCTATCAACGGCCGGTTTTGCAAACGAATAAACAACCAACCACCCGCGACAATCAACAACGCCATGATCAGGCTGTTACGGAATAGCGGTGCAAAATCTTCTTCTTGCAGCTCAGACAGCGGAATACGAATCAAAGAGTTAGGCAGCTGCGCAATGTCCATCCACAACACATAGCTTTCATTACCCAAGATCAGCCGCACTTCGGTTTCAGACCCCAGCTCTTTGGTCATCTCCTCACTCATCAAGTCGATTGCGACCGCATGGTAATACTCACCCGCCGCTTCGCTGTCCTTGGCGTGAACGGTTACCCCAAGCTGCTCAAGCACACGTTGACGCAGTGGCGCATCAATCTCGATATCACTGCCTTGGTCCAATACCAGATTTAACTCGTGAGCCAGAATCTTATTAAACTGCTGCAAACTCGGCATCAACGCATAGTTAAACACCGCGTAATAAGAAAAAATTTGGCTGGCCACCAACAGGGTTAAAAAGAGCACTATCGACTGAGTAAAGGAGCTACGTATGCGCATAGAAGACCTAAAGTTAGGGGTGATAAAGTGTTATATGACTATAACCCTAAACCCTTGTGCTGAATACAAAACGGGCCATCACATATTAATGAGATGACCCGTAAATAAAGAATTCTGATTCACAGAATCGATAAAGCTGCTTTTGAGCTTATAAAACTGGATTACACAGCTTTGCCATCTGGAACGAATACATAACCTAAGCCCCACACCGTTTGGATGTAGCGAGGTTTGCTTGGATCTTCTTCAACTAGACGACGCAGACGTGAAATCTGCACATCGATAGAACGTTCCATTGCTGAATACTCACGGCCACGAGCCATGTTCATCAGCTTATCGCGAGACATTGGCTCACGAGCATTCGTTACCAATGACTTAAGTACCGCAAATTCACCCGAAGTAAGAGGCATTGGCTCTTCACCGCGGAACATTTCACGCGTACCTAGGTTCAAGCGGAACTCACCAAATTCAACCACAGACTCTTCTGTGCTTGGTGCGCCCGGTGCTTCAATGACTTGGCGACGCAGTACTGCTTTAATACGAGCAAGCAGTTCACGTGGGTTGAATGGTTTTGGTAGGTAATCATCAGCACCCACTTCCAAGCCCACAATACGATCCACTTCGTCACCCTTTGCCGTCAGCATCAGGATCGGTAGCGAGTTGTTTGCGTTTCTTAGACGACGACAAATCGAAAGACCATCTTCGCCCGGCAACATTAAGTCCAATACCATCAAGTGAAAGTTTTCACGGGTTAACAGGCGGTCCATCTGCTCACTGTTTGCCACGCTACGCACTTGAAAGCCTTGCTCTGACAGATAGCGCTCTAACAAAGCACGTAAACGAGCATCGTCATCGACCACTAAAATTTTGTAGTTTTCTTGCATGTAATGGTTCCACCTATTAAAGCTTAAACCTAAGGTTAAGCATTCTTGGTAAATTGTATATTGGTATAAGACATTAAAAATGTAACATTATTGGAGAAAAAGTCGCCTAAATAATTGTTAACGTATGTTGCCTTTCTATATATTCTATCTTAGATCATCATTTCATTAAGTCAGATTTATGAAAACCAAACTTATCACCCGAGAAGGTTATAACAAACTCAAAGCAGAACATGACCACTTATGGCATGAGAAGCGTCCAGAAATCACCAAAATAGTCACTTGGGCTGCAAGCCTAGGAGATCGTTCAGAAAACGCAGATTACACCTTCAATAAGCGTTTGCTTCGACAAATTGATCGCCGAGTGCGTTTCTTAAGAAAGTTCCTACCTGATGTCACGATCGTGGATTACTCACCACAACAAGAAGGTAAGGTATTTTTCGGTGCTTGGGTCGAAATTGAGAATGATGATGGGGAATTTAAGAAGTTTCGAATTGTCGGCCCAGAAGAGATCTACGGCGATGCTAAAGGCTATATCTCTATCGACTCACCAATGGCTAGAGCTCTGCTCAAGAAAGAAGTGGATGATGAGTTTACGGTAAAAACACCGGAAGGCGACAAAGAGTGGTTCATTAACTCGATCAGCTACGCAGACAACGAATAACCAAGCTTAATAGACACTTAGCGATGAGCTGAGTGTTCAAGCAAACTCAAACTCCAGATAAAAGAAAACCCCGCAAGGCTTTCGCCTAGCGGGGTTAAGTCTCTATCGCAGCAATCCGGCTACTGTTTATCTCTTCGAGATAAGGTGCTCCCTGCATCTTTCCTTGATAGTGGCTAAATCCTTTAACCAATTTCCTTTTTGTTCATCGCCATCCTAGCGGTGTCCATTCTAGCCTGTCATCCTGACTGGCGAATCTCATCCAGAGATTATCACTTCCTTGCTGACCACTCATCCTAAGTAATCAAATCTTCATCCTGAAGATACCTAGTCCATTAGGCTTTTTCCTGTTCCTGCCAACTCCCTGTCGACAAGTTAAATATTACGGTAATTGAGCGAGTTTCCTAGATAGTCGCAAAAAACATTTCAGGTAGGAAATACGCCCATAAACACACAATCAAATAAAATCAGTCACTTACGGTCATTTTAGGACGATATCATCGGTTTAAAGCGACTTAGTCTCACATCACTTGTAAGAGATCTCGCACAAAGCAGGTATCAGAAACGGAAATTCGACTTCTGACAGGATAATTACACAGCCAAAGCTAGAAAAAGCGTACGCTCACCCCCATGTATTTGTCATGATATTAAATAAGAGATTCATCGGATGAGCCAAGCTATCTGTCGACTGATCGCTGAAGAACTGAATGTCCGTTCTGAGCAAGTCACTGCCGCAGTAAACCTAATTGACGACGGTAACACCGTTCCCTTTATTGCCCGCTACCGTAAAGAAGTTACGGGTGGCTTAGACGATACCCAACTACGTAACCTTGATAGCCGCCTTTCTTATCTTCGCGAGCTAGACGATCGTCGCCAAACGATTCTTAAGTCGATTCAAGACCAAGGAAAACTCACGCCAGAACTCGAGCGTGATATCACTCAAGCAGACAGCAAGACTCGCCTAGAAGATTTATACCTGCCATACAAACCAAAGCGCCGTACCAAAGGTCAGATCGCAATTGAAGCGGGCTTAGAGCCACTCGCCGATAGGTTATGGAATGAACCACAGCACGATCCGGAAACGGAAGCCGCTAACTTCATCAGCAACGATAAAGGCATTGCCGATACAAAAGCTGCACTGGATGGCGCACGTGCGATCATCATGGAGCGCATTGCGGAAGACGCAAACCTGCTTGAAAAGATTCGCCAACACCTAAACCGCAATGCAGAGCTTGGTGCTCGTGTTGTGGCTGGCAAAGAGAACGAAGGTGAGAAGTTCAAAGACTACTTCGAGCATAACGAAGCTCTGAGCAAAGTACCGTCTCACCGTGCACTTGCCATGTTGCGTGGCCGAAATGAAGGCTTCCTAACACTGGCAATGAACGCAGACCCAGAGCAAGAAGAAGGTGTACGTGGTTCATACTGCGAAAACATCATCTCTGATCACTACGGCATTACCCTAAGCAGCGCACCTGCGGATGCTTGGCGTAAGCAAGTGATTAGCTGGGCATGGCGCATCAAGGTTTCTATGCACATGGAAACTGAATTGATGGGCGCGATGAAAGAGCGTGCAGAGATCGAAGCGATTGAAGTATTCGCAACCAACCTGAAAGACCTGCTGATGGCGGCGCCTGCTGGCCCTCGAGCAACCTTAGGCTTGGACCCGGGTTTACGTACCGGTTCGAAAATCGCTGTCGTGGATTCAACCGGTAAGGTTCTGGCAACAGAAACGATTTACCCTCACCCACCGCAAAAGCAATACGATAAATCTGCACACGTGGTTGAGCAGATGGTTCGTCAATACAATGTTGATTTGATTGCGATTGGTAACGGCACGGCTTCACGCGAAACCGACAGCTTTGTGGCTGATGTAATTAAGCGTGGCAACCTAAAAGCGCAAAAGATCATTGTTAGCGAAGCGGGCGCATCGGTGTATTCTGCGTCTGAACTAGCAGCAAAAGAGTTCCCGAACATGGATGTATCAATCCGTGGTGCGGTGTCTATTGCTCGTCGTCTACAAGATCCACTGGCAGAGCTAGTGAAGATTGACCCTAAATCGATCGGTGTAGGCCAATACCAACACGATGTGAGCCAAACCATGCTCGCTAAGCGCCTCGATGCGATTGTCGAAGACTGTGTAAACGCGGTTGGTGTTGATGTGAATACCGCTTCGGCTGCGCTACTGACTCGTGTTGCTGGCCTGTCTAGCACCATCGCTCAGAACATCGTGGACTTCCGTGATGAAAATGGTCGTTTTGAAGCACGTACTACACTGAAAAAAGTCGCTCGCTTGGGGCCAAAAGCCTTTGAACAGTGTGCTGGTTTCCTACGTATCATGGACGGCAAAAACCCTCTCGATGCATCATCGGTTCACCCAGAAGCTTACCCATTAGTGAAAGCCATCGCCGAGAAAAACCACAAAGACATTAAGTCTCTGGTGGGTAATACAGACTTCTTACGTGGTTTACATGCGGTTGATTACACCAATGAGAACTTCGGTGTTCCTACGATAACCGACATCATCAAAGAGCTCGATAAACCGGGCCGTGACCCTCGCCCTGAATTTAAAACTGCAACCTTCGCCGATGGCGTTAACAGTGTTTCAGATCTAGAACCGGGCATGATCTTAGAAGGTGTGGTATCGAACGTGGCTAACTTTGGTGCCTTCGTTGATATTGGTGTTCACCAAGATGGTTTAGTGCATATTTCAGCGCTCACCGATCGCTTTGTCTCTGACCCACGTGAAGTGGTGAAAGCCGGTGACATCGTCAAGGTGAAGGTAATGGAAGTCGATGTTCAGCGTAAGCGTATTGCGCTAAGCATGCGTATGAAAGATGAACCAGGCCAAGACAACCGCGCGCAACGTTCAAGTGCACCTCGCACGCAAAACCGCCCGAACCAAAATTCACAAGGTGGACAACGCCGTCGTGAGGAGCCGCAACAAAACGCAGCGATGGGTGGTGCGTTCGCTGCTGCATTTGCTAAAGCGAAAAAATAATCCGTTAGCTCATCTAAAAAACGGATTCGCCTAAAACAAAAAACCTGCATCCCTTAGGGTATGCAGGTTTTTATTATGTGTTCAAAAAAGACATCGAAGCTTGGTTGTACTCTTCGTGCTTATACTCAAAATAATTGGAGTTGCAGCTAGGCAACAAGTAAGTTCAGCCCTATGAGCATAGGGGTTCTATGTGATTAGGGTGAACTTACGCAGTTAACAACGCTGCGGCTTCAAGTATGAAGAGTATAATTACAACACGACCAGCATCTCTGATGGAGCATGAGGCGCAACAGCATGACCATAATGATATTTTATGACCTTACGTCGTTTCTCCATCTGTCCCTCCTGAATCGCCGCATCTAAAACATGCTTTGGCAGGCGAAAACGCATGGTATAGCCCTTTCCTTGGTCAGCACTGTAAGTTCTCAGTGCCAACAAGCTGAACAACCTATCAAAAGGATCTTGTGGCTCTTCTTGGCTAATCGAATTGGCCTCTGACTCGTTCTCCATTTCATAACCCGGATGGTCTGAAGGATCCCAAGCCGACTGCTGCCTTCGCTTATCGTCCGATTTTACCTTTCGCTCTGCATTGGTTTTCGCCAACGCTACTGCGGGAGCAACAGGCTCTCGAACTCTATTATCACGCGCAACTTGCTCTGTTTGCACATTAACGGACGGGGCGATAAGTGGCACACTCACTGCAGTTGCAGGTGACACAATCATCGCGAACTCCTCAAGAATCGCCCATCACTATTGCCATAACACTGTTGTACCGAGAACGCACAACAGGCATAGCCCAACTTAGCGCAATCAACTCTGGAGAGAGTTAGGTCTGAGTATCATGCAACACGTTGGTGTTATACCAATCGTAGTAAATAACTGCTCATCCTAGCTTGTTAAAATGCTCGATAACGGCGTTAGAGCTTTTGATTGTAGAATAACTACTTATCAAAAAGCTCTGCCTTGTTCTCAAGCCTTTTTCCTACGCTATTTTTGAACACTTACTTACTTTGATTGGTATTAGGTTATATATCGACCAAGCCGGATATATATTTAGCAATTATTTTTGTGCGAAGCTGACAAGCTCACTGCAAAAGGCATCGGCTTCGGTCATAAACGGTGCATGCGAAGACTGAGTGAAAATGTATTGCTCAGTATGAGGCAGAGCATTCCCCAAGTCTTTTGCAACCTTGATTGGCACCAATCCATCTAATCGACCATACAAGCGCAGCATTGGCACTGAAATCTCAGGCAGTTGTTCACGCAGATCGACATCCGACAACATCTTTAATCCTGCCAATAATGATTCAGGGTTCGGCAACGGGCGAGACAGCACCGCTTGCTTGAGCTGTTTTACATCTTGCCTTGCTGAAGGGCTACCCATGGCTTGCAATGCCATAAAGCGTTCGATGGTGGTTTGGAAATCTTCAACTAGCTGTTCGGTGAATGCGCTTAATACGTTGGGCTGAATGCCTCGCCATAACACGGGCTCTTTTGCAGCCGCGAATTTCGGAGAGCTGGCGACAGTCACCAACTTGCTTACGTAATCTGAGTGATGGAGAGCCATGTGCGTTGCGACCAAACCTCCAAGTGACCAACCTACCCAAATCGCTTGCTTTGGTGCTTCGGCCAACAGTTGCTGAGCAATCTCTTCAAGATCTTGAGCGTGGCAGTGCGCGCTGTGTCCATACCCTGGCAAATCGACAACATGCACTCGAAAATTAGCTTGTAATGCATTTACGGTTTGCTGCCATACCGCACCGTTCATTCCCCAGCCGTGAACCAGTACTAAATCAGGCCCTTGCCCAGAAACATGCCAATATAACGCGTCACTCATTCTCAATATTCCCTACTTTTTCCATCAGCGATAATCCGCGCTTTTCAGTATGGTTAGCAAAAGGAACACCATAACCCAAAAGCATCGCGAGCTATGTTATCCGATTGGCTACAAAAACACACACCACGTCTGGTCACACCTCAATGCCACCTGTGCAAACTCGATAAACTGCCCAGTGATACACATCCTCGATGGTGCAATTCTTGTCTCAAACTCTTTGAGCCAGTGCCACGCTGTCAGCGATGTGGCTTAAAAGTAGTCACCACTGTCGAACAATGTGGCGAGTGCTTATCAAAACCACCGCCGTGGCATCGTCTCTATTGCGTTGGGGACTACACCTTCCCAACAGCAGGTTACATTCAACAAATGAAGTACGCCGAAAAGTTTTGGTTTGCACGTGATCTATCTAAGCTATTGGCTTCACGTATCGAGCATCCTGCTCCGCTGATCACCAGCGTGCCGCTGCATTGGCGCCGATACACTCATCGCGGCTTTAATCAAAGTCAGCTGCTAGCCAACTACACGGCTCAAGAGCTTGGCGTTAAAAGTGATGTGTTATTTCGTCGAATTCGCTCAACGGCTTCCCAGCAGGGGCTGACTAAATCCGCACGATTACACAATCTAAAGAGCGCTTTTGCGCTGCGAAAACAAGACTTTCAAGGAACTATCCCCTCTCACGTCGCGATAATTGATGATGTTGTAACCACCGGCAGTACTGTGTATCAATTATGCCAATTACTACTTGAAGTGGGCGTTAAAAGGATTGATATTTACTGCATCTGCCGCACTCCTGAGCCCTCTGGATAAAAGCTGTGAATCACTACTTGTACAGCAATCCAACAAAAAAGGGCTGAATTACAAATCTGACAGGAGTAGAATGGCGCTAATAACCTACAAATCTACTCAGGTATTCGTCGTGTCAAATATTACTATTACAGAAACAGCTCAAACTCACTTTGCCAATCTGCTGTCACAGCAGCCTGAAGGTACAAACATTCGTGTGTTCGTGGTAAATCCAGGCACACAAAACGCTGAGTGTGGTGTTTCTTACTGCCCAACAGATGCTATCGAAGCGTCTGATACAAAGCTTTCTTTCGAAGCATTCTCTGCATACGTAGATGAGCTAAGCCTACCATTCCTAGACGAAGCTGAGATTGACTTCGTGACTGATAAAATGGGCTCTCAATTAACGCTTAAAGCACCAAACGCTAAAATGCGTAAAGTATCTGATGATGCACCACTTGTAGAACGCGTTGAATACGCAATCCAAACACAGGTTAACCCACAGCTTGCTGGTCACGGTGGTCACGTTAGCTTGGTTGAAATCACTGAAGACGGCGCTGCTATCGTTGCATTCGGTGGCGGCTGTAACGGTTGTTCTATGGTTGATGTAACGCTAAAAGAAGGCATCGAGAAAGAACTTCTTCAACAATTCGAAGGTGAACTGACTGCTGTTCGTGATGCAACTGAGCACGATCGTGGTGAGCACTCTTACTACTAATTACTCAGTTAGTATGAATCGCTGATTAAAAGGTTGATGCGCAAGCATCAACCTTTTTTGTTTTAGGGCTAAGTGGATACGCTCCCCCTATGCTCTTGTATTCCTGAACGAAATAACCAGAATTCTCGGTTGGTTACCATCTTGAGTAAGGTATTCAAGTGATCGCAATCGGTTCCTGCTCTAATAATTCTAGGATATGAAAACTCGGATCTAGGAACTCAACGTCATTTCCCCTATATTAGAATGACTTTATAAGAAAGAATTCCAATGAGCTAAGGAGCGAGCGCAATGACAAAAAGGACCAAGCCAGAGATTTTGGCTCAGCAAACTGTCGCTCAATCAAAACTATTCTCTATCGAGTCTCTCGATTTACGCTTTTCAAACGGCGAACAGCGCACTTACGAACGCATGAAGCCTAGCGGCCGCAACGCAGTAATGATGGTTCCGATTACTGAACAAGGCGATATTCTGTTGGTACGTGAATATGCAGCGGGCACAGAACGCTATGAACTGGGTTTTCCTAAAGGGCTTATCGACCCAGGTGAGCAGCCAAACGAAGCCGCCGTTCGCGAACTCAAAGAAGAGATTGGCTTCGGTGCCAACAAGCTGACTCCGCTGAAGGAAGTGATCCTTGCACCCTCTTACTTCTCTAGCAAAATGACGCTGTTTATCGCAGAAGACCTCTACCCAGAAAAGCTAGAAGGTGATGAGCCAGAGCCACTCGACATTGTGCGCTGGCCACTTGCTCAAGCCGAAGAACTGTTAACACATCTCGATTTCTGTGAGGCTCGTAGTATTACAGCCCTGCTTTTAAGCCTTCGTGTATTAAACAATAACTAGAACATTCAGGCTCGCTCTAAGAGTAAGAGAACATTTATGCCAATAACAAAAGATTTGTCTCACCTCCTACCCTCTGTCATTGAGATTGCTCGCTCTGCTGGCCAACTCATCTTAGAGATCTACGAGAAAAAAGATTACGAAGAGTTCACCAAGAGTGACGACACACCTGTCACCAGTGCCGATCTAGCAGCGCATAAGCTGATCTCGAAAAAACTCAGTGAGCTCACGCCTGACATTCCAGTGTTGTCTGAAGAAGCCGCGGACATCAGCCTAGAGCAACGTTCTCAGTGGGATCGCTACTGGTTGGTTGACCCACTGGATGGTACCCAGGAGTTCATCGCACGAAGTGGTGATTTCGCGACAATTATCGCCCTAATCGAACATAACAAGCCAGTAATGGGCGTGGTATACGCACCCGTTTCTGGTGTGAGCTATTACGCTTACAGTGGCAAAGGCGCTTGGAAGATCCCAGACCTTAATGACAGCGTGAAAATCAAAACGCATCGTCACGAGCTGCCAAACCAGTCAATCGCCATGGCGATCAGCCGTCGCCAAGACATCAATCGCATCACTAGCCGTATGAGCTCAGCATGGAATTATGATTTGGTTCCTCTAGGCTCAGCAGCGCTTAAGGCATGTTTAGTGGCAGAAGGGGCTGTGGATTGTTATCTGCGCCTTGGACCAACCGGGGAGTGGGATACCGCCGCAACCCAGTGCATTGTTGAAGAAGCTGGCGGACGTATCTTAAGTACTCAGCTAGAGCCGCTTTCGTACAATGAAAGAGAAACGCTAGAAAACCCGAACTTCATTGTACTCGGTGATGCAGATTTACCGTGGGCAGAGATCTTACAAGGCAAAGACTAGGCGAATTTGCTTCGCTGTAGCTCTAATGATTCAAACAAAACGGGCACCTCAATGAGGTGCCCGTTTTTTATATCTCGTAATTTAGTAACCCTTAGCTGTTTAGCTAAAAACGCCCTTGATAAGTAAACTGGTACTTACCTTGGCTATCAGGGTTGCCCAACCACTTCAGCTGACTCTGCATCGCTGGCGGGAATTCCGAACCCGGCTTAAACCATGCTGCCGACGTATAGCGTTGGTTAGGTGTTACGCTCGCTGAGAACTCACTGTCTACCTGATCGCTCTTCTGAGTGCCTTTCGCTGCAATTGTGCTGTCTTCACAGGTTATGTCCGCAATCACAGGGCCAAGGTCTAACGAACCAACAGGAGAGTCGACTGCGGCACCAGACCAAGCCAATGTACCTTCGCCAGATTGACACCAAGGCTGAGCGTGAACCGCATGCTTAATCGTCAGTTCAACTTGCCCACCAATAGAAACCGGTACTGGAATGGCTGGAGCGTATTTCATCACGTTCATAGCAGGCATTGAAGCCACTAAGTTCTCTGCATATGCGCCGCTCATGCTGTACCCGACACGCCCTTTACCTGACAAGTTCATGTCGCTGTTACGACCAAAACGAACCGCCAGTTCTGCTTTAGCTTGGAATAGCTTAGAAAACTGGAAGTCCCACTGCACTGAACCGTAATTGATGCGCTGCCACACGATATTGTTAGCGCTGCCTTGCCAAACGGTGCCCTCTACGCCTTCGATACTCAAACCGCGCACAGCAGGTGCCTGCTTTAGAGCAAAAGAAGCCGGCAAGTGCAGCAACAAGCTAACCGAGAAAAAGACGATAAAGATGCCACTGAAGAGCAGGCCATACTTAAAAGATAAACCGCGTTTCACATTAACCTCGTTTAAACTGTAGTCGGTTGACGTCAATAACCCCAGGGTTATCAGAGCGATCAATATCCATAAACTCGACCTCAACACCCTGTTTTTCTTTCAGATATGTTAGCCAGTCAACGAACTTATTAAAAGGCACTGGTTTTACCCACACTTGCAGCATCTCGCCCCGTGGTTGCACACGTATCAGCTCGATATTAAAGCGACGCATAGAAGCAGGCACAGATTGGTTCAGAGGTTGACTGGCACTAATGCCACCACTGCCTCGTAGTTCAACCACTTCATTGGCTTTATTGGTTACCCAAGCCAGTAGTTGCTTCTCGCTTTGAATACGAGTCTGCGCGAGTTCAGCTCGCTGACTGAGTGGCTGGATTAGCCCCCAATAAACGACACCGACCACCAATAGAATTGAGCAACCAATAACTAATCGTTGCTCTCTTTGACTTATTGAAGTCCACCACGCTTGGAGTGGCTCAATCATATTTCTCATCACTGATCTCCTTACGCAGGTTATTGATGGGGTTTAAGAGTAAAGCTGCCAAATACGGCATCGCCATTACGGTTTAACGGACCTTGTTCGACGGTAAATTTCTCTTCGAGCTTCACTCTTGCGGTCTCAAAATGTTGGAAGTCAGAACTTTTCGCCTGTAGTCGAATCTCAGAACGATTGCCATCGTAGCGAATGCTTTCGACTTCAATTGATTTCACCTGACCTAGCGTTTCTGGCAATAACGCTAGCCAGCCTAGTAAGGAGTCACCCTCGTCTGAACCGCCATATTTCTTGGCTTCATCGTTCATCTGACGCTTAAGATAGCTCACTGTTGGGATACGTTGTTTACCTGGGAGCACTGCTCTGAAAATACGTTCACTCTCCATGCGGTAAGCTTGTGCTTGAGCTTCGTATTGTTGAACCTTCAACACTTGTTGAGTCACAATCACAGCCACCAGCAAACAAGCAGCAATCGCCACTTTCTGCCAAACGCGCCAATATTTACTGAATGAAGATTTGGTTTTAAAAGTGCCAGTCAGTAAATTTACGCCGCTTGTGATCGCTTGCTGGCTCAGCAAAGACATCACTAATTCCGCAGGCTTTGCTTGCCAATTCGCACCGCTTTGCTGTTGAACGTCATCGCTCGGCATTGCGGTGTAGCTGAAGATAGTCGTCGCTTGCTCTTCGTCATCAGCAACAACCCAATCACTTTGCAAAAACATCGGTAACCATGCTTCGCTGATCGATACGGCTTGATAGTTACCTTGATGTTGAGAGTTACCCTGGCGTAATAGCCAATGCTGGTCGATCTGCAATGCACTGATGCCTTGCTCTTCAAAAGGCACGGCCAGTGTATCTGGCAAAACCTTACGGAAGATAATATTGGCTTCGCGAAACAGGTCTAACGCTTGCTTTAACCATTCACGATCGACACCACACACTGTCGCGTGCGTTGCGTCTTTATCTAAAATCGTCAGGTGTAAGTCTTCGATATCTTGTGCGACTTCGTCTTCTAATAAAAACGGCAGCATAGAATCGAACTGGCGAGCAGCACCTTTCGGGATCTCAACACGCTTAATTAAGCATTCATTTCCCGGCAATAAAGCGATACAGCTGCGCTTTTCAGCGTAAGGCGTTAACTCATCAAGCTGCTCCCAGCTAGACAGTTCGCCACTTGCTATCACTTCTTGTTGGCTTGTCGACCAAACTAACCACTGCACAGGGCTTTGTGGTTCGCTACTCAGTCGAACGGTCAGAAACTCGCTCACTGATTCCTCCAAAACGACGGCGTACTACCGTCACTGTTTCTCGATTACTACTATAGAAAAGCGTCCGTATACGTACACGTGACTGCTCAACTAATACCTCTGCATCTAGCTCAAAATAGGCGCTATCTACAGTTAAATATGCTTTCGCTTTTTTGCTGACTTCGGCACTCACACCCACAATGGCAGGTTCAGCCATAAACGCATCCACCGTATCCCAGCCATCGAATGGGCGTTTGTCTATCAGCTGTTTGGCATCCGATTCACTTAAGCCGGGGGCAAACATCGCTTCCAATAACGGCGCCTGCTTTTCCGTAAGAGTATTCACATTCAAACGGAAATCATCGCTCGGCAGAGCACAAACAAAGGGGCGAACCTTATTCATCACCTCTCCCGTGACTTGATAAACCGCTCGTAGCTCGGACTCATCCGCCATTAAGCCATTCGCTGCCAAATAAGATGGCTTCATCGCCTCATAAGTACTGTCTTCGACACCTGCTGAAGAGGTGGTTCGGGTATCACTATCAACAAATTCCCAGCTTGAATGTGCGATAACCTCGGCCTGATAAGGCTCAACGTCTTGGTTTTCCAACAAGGTTTGCCAAACCGTAATTAAATAAGGCGTTTGGTTACTTGAAGTCGTCGTCACACCAGCCAACGCATTGAGATTAAAACACGCCTGAGCATCAACGATACGGCCTTTAACTTGACCATAATCCAATGGGTATACCTGTTCTTCTAACGCCCATGGTTGACTCAAGTTGACGGTATCACTGTCTTTGTAGCTTTGCCTAATGCCGTCTTGCACCAGCGCTTCTACGCCAATGCTGTACCAATAAGCCTGTTGGTAATTCAGTTGATTACCAACGCGCTTGAATTGCGTAAACAGACGTTCCGACATACTGCCAGCGATAGTTGCCATGATCGCCAATAGCATCAGGATAATGATCAGCGCGACACCACTCTGCTTGCGCCCCATGGCAGATCTTGTCAGTACAAGCTTATTAGTTCGATGAGTCATTATTCCCCTCATTACTACTTGAAGAGTCACTGTTTGAAGAATCATCGGCCTGATCTAGCGTGCCACCAGGGGTGAGATAAATACGCTCTATCTCGCCATAATCTTTCAAGGTTAGCTTTAACCTTACCGCTTTCGGTAGAGATTTGTCGGTTTGCCACTCTTTACCCCAGCGGCTTCCGTCATAAAACTCGAATTCCAAGCTTTCAACATCATCAAGCAAAGGCGTAATCACACCTTCTTGACCTGCAGGGGTATCGGGGTAACGCCACCACACACGCTCAAGCGTTTCTTCTTTAATGCGGTAACCCACTTTGGTGACTTCTCCGCGAGGAAACTGCTGTTGTGGGTTATGCCAGCCAAGGCGAGTAAACATGATGCCAACGCTGTCGGAATCCAGTAAATACTCTTTAATTAAGATCAGCTTAGATGATGCTTCTTCACCGTTGGTGCGAAATTGTCGTACCGCCATCTGGCGAAAATCATTATCTAAAATGACTAAGCTACGTTGCAGTTGATTTAAACGAGCACTGCGCTCGATTGAAAGCTCGTTGCTGCGCTGAACCTGATTTACTACCTGATAAGCCGCCATGCTTAACGTGGCAAAGATAGCGATCGAGACCAAAACCTCAATTAAGGTAAAGCCTCTCCCTTTCGAAGATAGTCCTTGTTTACGAGGCACACGTTTATTGGCGGACATGCTCTTACTTAGCGACTTGCTCTGAGCTAACGACACGCTTTTAATTAACCACATAACTGCGCACCGTGACCACTGGAGAAGCTTGTTTACTGGTTGCCACACTCACATCAAACGCCTTTAATAAATCATCGCTAGTATCGATTGGCGTGACCTTCCAAAACCACTCTCTCTCGGCCAACTCTTGTGTGCCCTGCGCTTTTTTTAGCTTCTCAGGATGCAGCATCACCAAAGCCATTTGATTATCAACGACCATCGCAGCGAAGGTTTTTTCTTCTAGATAACTGAGGGTATTGATGTGCTGAGTGACAGCACGAATCACACTGATCGCCGCAGTCGCAAAGATAGCGAGTGCAACCAATACCTCAAGCAGCGTCATTCCTCGAGAACCAAGGGGCATACCACGAGAACGATAAGGAGAACGGTTATTCCTCTTCATCTTCTTCTCCCGGTTCTAGCAGTCGAATCACACCATTGTCCAATACTCGAATACGCCAACCATCTTGTATGGTGTCTCCGGTATTTGGATAAAACGACAATACAAATGGCGTCATTTCAGCACTCGACAAGATGTAGATCTGTGGTGGTTTCGGCTTCTTTTCCTCTTCAAGATCAGCAAACATATCTTCATCAAACAAGCTTCCTGGATTGAACAACCGATCATCGTCTTCCCATGCGCCACCACCTAGGGTCAGTGACAATGCGAGTTCTTCCGGTAGTTCAGTTAAAGAGGGGATTTTTTCAAAATCGACTTCTTGCCAGCCTTCAGATTTAAGCGCCATCAGTACATAGGTCGATTTCTTTTCATCAACTCGAACGCCAAAATCTAAACCGCTCAAAATAGCCTCTTCATTGAGTAATTGAACTCGCTGATAAAAGCTTTGAGCGTATTTTTTAGCAACATCTTTGCTATTGGTAGGAATGGTCGCGATCACCGCAACCGCCGTTACTGACAGTAATACCAACACCAAAAGAATCTCAATCAAGGTGAAACCTGGCTGTATTTGCTTAGTTTTCACCTTGTAGACTCCATCTGTTTACGTCCTACCATCAATAACGTATCAAGCAACAATAAGCAGAAGCCTATTGAAAGTCTTGCATGTTCCAGTTGCCGATATCCGCAGCAATACCTTCACCACCTTCTTGGCCATCAGCACCAAGAGTGAAAATATCGATAGTGCCGTTATCACCAGGGCTTAGGTATTGGTACTCGTTACCCCATGGGTCGTTTGGCAGACGCTTGATGTAGCCACCGTCACGGTAGTTGCGAGGCTCTGGGCTGCTTGGCTTAGAAACCAATGCATCAAGACCTTGATCCGTTGTTGGGTAAACGCTGTTATCCAGTTTGTACATATCTAGCGCGTTCTCTAACGCCACGATATCAGTGATGGCTTTTTGTTGATCGGCCTTCTCTTTGTTACCCAATAGGTTAGGTACAACAAAGCTCGCCAATACGCCAAGGATAACCACAACAACCATCACCTCGAGTAGAGTAAAGCCTGATTGTTTCTTCATTCTGTTTTTCATTATTTTCTCCAAATTACAGACAGCGAGTTGAAGGTAATAGTGTCCTTCTTCTCGATAATCCAAAAACTAACGTCTTTTGAGCAGTCATTTAGCCGCTCATTAAATTATTCATTTCAAGCATCGGCATTAAGGTCGCCATCACAATGAACAGCACTAGGCCTGCCATCAAAGCGATAAGTGCTGGTGTAAAGATACCTAACGCGATATTCACGGTCGATTCAAAGCTTTGGTCTTGGTTGTCCGCCGCTCTTGTCAGCATTTGCTCTAACTGACCACTCTGCTCACCACTGGCGATCATATGCAGCATCATTGGAGGGAAGAGTTTGGTTTGATCGAGTGCTTTACGCAGGCTCGCCCCTTCTCTAACGCTATCTGACGCCTGTGTTACTTGCTGTTTAACATGGTGATTCGACATCACATCGACCGCTACTTTCATCCCTTCAAGAATAGGAATCGCACTCGAAGTACAGATAGAGAGTGTTCGTGCAAAACGAGAGGTATTAATCCCTTTCGCGATTTTGCCGATTAGTGGAATGCTTAATAGCTTGCGATCCCAACTCATGCGAACACCCGGCTTTTTCAGCGCGGTCTTAATCAATACAATCACACCGATGATCAACAACAGTAATTGGATGCCCCAATTCTGGATAAATTCACTCGATGCCAATAAAAATTGCGTCGATTGAGGAAGTTCTTGGCCCATTTGGATAATAGGCTCAACGATCTTAGGTACCACGGTTGCCAGCAGGAACGAAACAATCGTCACCGCAAACACCACCAGCACCACAGGGTAGATCATCGCTTGCAGCAACTTAGAGCGCATCTTCTGACGGTTTTCTGCGTAATCGGCCAGTCGCTCCAATACCGCATCTAAGTGACCCGATTTCTCACCAGCTGCGACCATAGCTCTAAACAGTTCATCAAAGATGTGAGGGTAATCAGCCAAGCTATCCGCTAGCGAATAACCTTCCGTCACCTTCGAACGAACCGCCAGTAACATGGTTCGAATACGAGGTTTTTCAGACTGTTCGGCAACGGCTTTCAAGCACTCTTCTAGCGGCATGCCTGATTGCACCAAGGTGGAAATTTGGCGAGTAATCAAAGCAAGGTCTGGCGTGCTGATACCACGCTTAAAGCTGGTCGAAGGCTGAGCACCTTTCGCTGTTTTAGCTTTAGCTTCGGTCATCTCAACCGGCATCAAGCCTTGTTCTTTTAAGCGCTGGCGAGCTTGACGAGCGTTATCCGCTTCAATCGAGCCCTTTTTACTTTTACCCTTGGCATCCAGTGCTTTGTATTCAAATGCCGCCATACTAGACTTCCTTGGTCACGCGCATCACTTCTTCTAGGGACGTTACCCCTTTCAGAACTTTGCTCAAGCCATCATCTCGAATACTTGGTGTTGTGCCACGAATTGCTTTCTCAATTGCCTGTTCACCAGCTTCACTGTGAATCAGCTCTTGTACCGAATCGTCAATCATCAATAGCTCATGAATACCGGTACGGCCTCGATAGCCTTTGTGGCTGCAGCTTTCACACCCTTTGGCATGGTAAAGCGTCAGGCTGTCTTTCTTCTTCAACCCAAACAGTTTTTTCTGCTCTTTATCCGCTTCATAAGGTTCTTTACAGTCGTTACACAGGGTGCGAACCAAGCGCTGAGCCAAAACACCCAGCAGTGAAGAAGAGATCAAGAAGGGTTCGATGCCCATATCACGTAGACGCGTAATCGCACCGATTGCCGTATTGGTATGCAGAGTCGACATTACTAAGTGACCGGTCAAAGAGGCTTGAACAGCGATCTCTGCAGTCTCTAAGTCACGTATCTCACCAATCATTACCACATCCGGGTCTTGACGAAGAATGGCACGTAAACCACGCGCAAAGGTCATATCAACCTTAGGGTTCACTTGTGTTTGGCCAATACCATCGATATCGAATTCGATTGGGTCTTCAACGGTTAGAATATTTCGCTCGTTGCTGTTGAGCTCTTGCAGGCCAGCATACAAAGTCGTTGATTTACCAGAACCTGTAGGGCCGGTAACCAAGATAATACCGTGTGGGCGCTGAATAAGCTTACGGAAGTTTTCGTGGTTCTCGGCCGTCATGCCTAAACTGTGCAAGTCTAGACGAGTAGCGTTCTTATCCAACAGACGCATTACCACACGCTCACCGTGCGAAGACGGCATGGTTGATACACGAACATCGACCGCTCGGCCACCGATACGCAGAGAAATACGACCATCCTGTGGCACGCGTTTTTCCGCAATATCCAATTTAGCCATAACCTTCACACGCGAAACTAACAGCGGAGCCAATTTACGACTTGGCGCTAACACATCACGTAACACACCATCAATACGGAAACGGATAGACAGTGACTTCTCGAAGGTTTCGATATGAATATCCGAAGCGCCTTCTTTAATCGCCTCACCCAACATCGCATTGATTAACTTGATGATTGGCGCATCGTCTTCCGATTCGAGCAAGTCTTCATCTTGTGGCAACTCTTCTGCTAATGAGAAGAAATCGTCGTTGTCGGCACCAATGTCTTCCATTAGCTGACGAGCTTCCGACGAGTCACGCTGATACGCATCGGTTAATTTTTTATCAAATTCGTCTGCGCTGATCGCTTGTGGCGTGAAGCCATTTTTCACCACACGGCTTACTTCAATGATCGCCGCCGATTTTAGAGGCTCCACGTAATAAAGTACCGGCGCACGCTCTGGGTGCTGATATTCCAACACCATCTTGTAGCGATTCGCAAAGCTAAACGGCAAGCGCTGATAAGTACGTGCCGCCCCTACCAATTCAGCCATTATTCTGTTTCCATTTGATCGATGAAGGCTTGGATTTCAGCCGGGTGATTCATATCGGCACCAAATTTAGGCAATACCGGGATGTTATCGTCATCCAACAGTTTCAGACCTTGCTCTGCCTTGTACAACTGCTCAGCTCGGATGAAGTTGTATTTACGCTGAGTGATACCATCCGCCGTCATGCCATCACGAATGATGGTTGGCTTAATGAATACCATTAGGTTCTTTTTCTCAACCTGAGTGCTGGTAGATTTGAATAAGTGCCCTAGCACTGGGATATCACCCAAGAATGGTACTTTAGACTCACTCTCTAATGCACGCTCGTCAATCAAGCCACCAAGCACCAACATTTGGCCATCTTGAACAATCACCGACGTATTCAATTGACGTTTAGCAAAACGCACATCAACCGCACCGTTTGCGCCTAATACGTTCGATACTTCTTGTTCAATATTCAGCTGAACAGAATCGCCTTCATTGATTTGTGGGACCACTTTCAGTTTGATGCCCACTTCTTTACGTTCAACCGTTTGGAATGGGTTATCGTTACTTGAACCCGCCGTCGAGCCTGTCAGAACGGGAACCTCTTCACCCACAATGAATGACGCTTCGCCGTTGTCCATTACCGTGATACTCGGAGAAGATAGGATGTTGGAATTTGAATCGGTGGCTACCGCACTGATCAAAGCTGTCCAGTCCCCCATCACCACGCTCATGGCTGCACCATTAACACCTGAAAGTGCAGAAGCTAAGGTTGAATAGTCACCTTCTTCAGTGGTAGTTTCATTTCGTAGGAATTTTCCGTCAGAGTCATAAACAGCGGTGGTTGTCGTAGAATCTTTTGCTTCTTCTAGGCCAACCATCACGCCACCAATCGACGCACCAGTGTTGCTGTACTGGATCATTGCACCCGTTTCTAAGTTACCCCACTGCACACCAAGATTAACGCCGTCACCTTCTGCCATTTCGACAATCAAGGCTTCGATCAATACCTGAGCACGACGGATATCGAGTTGAGCGATCACATCTTGCAGGGCATTCATGATGTCTGGCTGTGCAGTAATAACCAAAGAGTTGGTATCACTGTGAGCTGAGATCATTACTTGGTTGCGTTGCGATGAGCTGCCTTTGGTTGATGACTGCTTCTCTGATTGTAGGTTGTCCGACACGCCTTTCAGCACATCAACAAGATCTTCTGCTTTTGCGTATTTAAGGTAGATTACTTGGTTGTTACCCTTAGTTGCCATTTCGACATCAAGCTGCTCGATAAGCTTTCTTAATCGGCTACGAACCTTAGGGTCACCTGAAATCAGAATCGCATTGGTACGCTCATCCGCAACCAATTTAGGCTGTAGAAATGCAGGCGTATTCTTCGCATCTGTGGTTTTGCTTAGAGCGTCAACAATGCGCACCATCTCTGCCGCTGAAGCGTTCTTTAGCTCAACAACTTCAATCTCTTTATCACCTGCTTGGTCAACACGCTTGATGATTTCAGCTAAACGGTTTACGACCGCCGCTCGGCCTGTAATGAGGATGATATTGGCTGGGTCGTAGTGCACAACGTTACCCGCGCCAGCATTGTCGTTCAGTTGACGAAGCAGAGGAGAAAGTTCACGAACCGAGACATTACGTACCGTCACAACACGGGTAACTACACTGTCGCCAGTGATCGAATCACGGTCACCGACGACTGGAATTGCCGAAGTTTTCGAATCTTTGGCTTTGATGATCTTAAGAACACCCGAGTCCATTTCGACGACCGCGTAGCCATACACCTCTAATACATTTAAGAAGAAGCTGTAATATTGCTCTTCATTCAATACGTCGTAGCTGCGTACATCGATTTTTCCGCGCACCGATGGATCAACGATGATGGTCTTCTCTAGGTTACGACCAACAATATTAATAAACTCTTGAATATCAGTGCCTTTAAAGCTGGCACTAAAATCACTCGCGATGGCTGCGGGTGTGCAGATTAAGCTTCCTGCCAATAACCATGCACTTTTCTTAAACCAATGCTTCACGTACTTCTCCTACACTTTCGTCCTTCGTTAGACGCAAAGTTTTAAAATTCAATAAACACTTCATGTTGTTGACCATCTCTCTCGACGACGAGGTTTAGCTCTGTCAGCTCTGAGATAGAACGGAATATGTTGCCCATAGCGGCGGGGTCAGTCAGGTCTTGACCATTTAACTGAGTAGCAATATCTCCGTTTTGGAGCCCTACTGAGTTAAAAAGTTCTGAATCTTTGCCAGGGCTCACACGATAACCAATAACGCTATCATCGCGCTTCACCTGAGACAGTCGAACATATTGGAAGATTTGTTGCGGATCTTTCATTATCTTCGCTTTAATTTCATCAAGCTTCTCTTCTGCAGAAGCCGGGTTATTACCACGAACTGAAGAAGAGCTACGAGGTGCTGCAGGCGCTGATACCGCTAAGCGCTTGTACTCAATGCCTTCAAGCATCAAGGTTTCGTCTCGTCCTGAGTTATCAATGATCACGCGATCGATTAATACCGCTTTTAGCTTGGCTCGAGTGCCTTCAATCTCTTCATTAATACCATAGGTCGCTTGCGTGCCGCGATTGGCGATCACCGCTAAGCTCAGTTTTGGATTCGAGCTCGCTACTGCACCCACTAAAACGAGATTTAATCGCGTCTTAGGCGCATCTTGGATAACTTGCTGTTCAACCACAGCGGGCGTGCTTGGGTTGTAAGCACCAAACATGTTGCTCTGCTGCAAAGAAGAGATATCAAGGGTCGATTGAGGTGCTGAAGATGATGAAGCGGTTGCTGCCCAAGGCGCGACAGTTTGCTCAGCAGGTTCGATAAACCATGCAAGCTGTCCTAAAATCCATGCGGAAGCTGCAATCAATACACAACAGGTCGCTAAGCTTAGTTTCTGCTGAAGTACAAATCCATTCTCTAATAAGCGGCTCAACATAGGAGAACTCCCCACGCGATTTTTGAGCTCTAAAAAGTTCACTTTCCTAGTCCCTTTTCATGACGACAAACGCTGCAAATCATTAAACTTTCAGCTTTTTTATTCATTCGTTCGATACCAAGCTTATTTAAGCAATAAGATCCTGAACTATATCATAGCAAATCGATAAATCGGCATAACATGGCTATTTTGTATTATGACTTGAAAAAAATGCTAACCGCCTCCACTTTAAGCTTCTACTTAATGTGATAAGCATCATCAAAAACATGTTGCGCACTGTTCATTACAGTTAAACCGCATTCATTTCTCACTTAATAAGGCACAGCCCTATATGAAAACTGCTAATGAAGCTGTCAGACTCGATAAATGGTTGTGGGCAGCTCGTTTTTACAAAACCCGGTCTATTGCTCGCAACATGGTCGATGGTGGCAAAGTCCACTATAATGGTCAGCGCAGCAAGCCAAGTAAGATTGTCGAACTTGGGGCTGTGATTACACTGCGCCAAGGTAATGAAGAAAAGACGGTAACGATCGAGAAAATCTCAACCCATCGTGGTGGAGCCCCGATCGCTCAAACCCTCTATGAAGAAACCACCGAAAGCTTGGCAAAAAGAGAAGAGTTTGCACAACAGCGCAAGCTAAATGCTCATAGCCCAGCACCAGAACGTCGCCCAGATAAAAAGCAACGTCGTGACATCATCAAGTTCAAGACTCAATAAGCTAGAAGGAATAGCCAAATGGCAGACCCAATGTCTACAAGTAATGTTTTAAATCGCTACCTATTTGAAGACCTATCAGTACGTGGTGAATTGGTACAGATGGACGAAGCGTACCAACAGATTATTTCTAGCAAGGAATACCCAGCTCCAGTACAAAAGCTGTTGGGTGAGCTACTGGTTTCAACGACGCTACTAACGGCGACCCTAAAGTTTGAAGGCTCTATCACGATGCAACTGCAAGGTGACGGCCCAGTATCTCTAGCAGTTATCAATGGCGATCACGATCAGAAGATCCGTGGTGTTGCTCGCTTTGAAGGCGATATCGCAGACGACGCAGGTCTACACGACCTAATGGGTAAAGGTCACCTAGTGATCACCATTGATCCTAAGAAAGGTGAGCGTTACCAAGGTATCGTTGGTCTTGAAGGTGACACGCTTGCACAAGTGCTTGAAGGCTACTTCGCTAACTCTGAACAGCTTAAGACTCGTCTATGGCTGCGCACTGGTGAGCATGAAGGCAAAGCACACGCTGCAGGTATGTTGCTACAAGTAATGCCTGATGGTACTGGTACTCCAGACGACTTCGAGCATCTAGAGCAACTAACAGATACAGTGAAAAACGAAGAGCTATTCACTCTAGAAGCGAACGAACTGCTTTACCGTTTGTACAACCAAGAGAAAGTACAGCTATTCACACCACAACCGGTTGAGTTCTTCTGTGGCTGTTCACGTGATCGAAGTGCAGCAGCAATCATTACTGTTGCTCAAGAAGAGATCTACGACATCCTAAGCACCGAAGGAAGCGTTGGTCTACACTGCGATTACTGTGGCACAAACTACTCGTTCGACAAGAATGATGTTGATGCACTGTACGCAGAAGCAGCAGATAAAGGCAGCAATACGGTTCATTAATTTACGGCGTACCAAAAACACGTAATTTACCCCAAAAAGGTCAGCACTCAGCTGGCCTTTTTTGTGATCAAAATAGCGCAAACTCCGTAACATCTCGTAATAAAATCACCGCTTAATTTTAATCAATTAATAATGTTCTCGCCCCTAGCGCAAAGGTTTGCGTACAGGATAGACTAGTTGGGCCAATATGTGACGAGACGCTTAAAACCCCATGGTTAATATGGATATTTTTTGAGCTGTATCCCTGTTTCCCCCGAGTCTCGTTGCTAGCATGGTGAGCAGATAACAATAAAAAATTAATACAAAATCCCTACAAAATATCCTACAAGGAGCACCTATGACCGTTATGGAACATACAAAGGCTGCACAAATTGATCTAACTAAGCACGGACTGACTGGCGTTACTGAAGTTCTTCGTAATCCTAGCTACGAGCAGTTATTCGTTGAAGAAACACTGCCAGGTTTGGAAGGCTACGAAAAAGGCGTAGTAACGGAACTAGGCTCTGTTGCGGTAGACACTGGTATCTTTACTGGCCGCTCACCAAAAGATAAGTACATTGTTAAAGATGACACGACCCGCGATACCATGTGGTGGTCAGATCAAGGCAAAAATGACAACAAACCGATTACAACTGAAGTATGGAATGAGCTGAAAGAGCTTGTGACAACTCAGCTATCTGGCAAGCGCCTGTTTGTCATCGACGGTTATTGTGGTGCTAACCCTGATACGCGCTTAAGTGTACGTATTATCACTGAAGTAGCGTGGCAAGCGCACTTCGTTAAGAACATGTTCATTCGTCCAACTGACGAAGAGCTAGCAACGTTCGAACCTGATTTCGTGGTAATGAACGGTGCTAAAACAACTAACCCTAACTGGGAAAAGCAGGGACTAAACTCTGAAAACTTCGTTGCTTTCAACCTAACAGAGCGCGTTCAAATCATCGGTGGTACTTGGTACGGCGGTGAGATGAAGAAAGGCATGTTCGCAATGATGAACTACCTACTTCCTCTACAAGGCATTGCTTCAATGCACTGTAGTGCAAACGTCGGCGAGAAAGACGATGTAGCCATCTTCTTCGGCCTATCTGGTACAGGTAAAACAACGCTTTCAACCGACCCTAAGCGTGAGCTAATCGGTGATGATGAGCACGGTTGGGACGACGATGGCATCTTCAACTTCGAGGGTGGTTGTTACGCGAAGACTATTCGTCTATCTAAAGAAGCAGAACCTGAAATCTACAATGCAATCCGTCGTGATGCACTACTAGAGAACGTAACGGTTCGTGGTGATGGTTCTATCGATTTTGATGACGGTTCAAAAACTGAGAACACTCGTGTTTCTTACCCGATTCACCACATCGACAACATCGTTAAGCCAGTATCAAAAGCCGGTCACGCTCAAAAGGTTATCTTCCTGACTGCTGATGCATTCGGTGTACTACCACCCGTTTCTAAACTGACTCCAGAGCAAACGAAGTACCACTTCCTATCTGGCTTCACTGCGAAACTAGCGGGCACTGAGCGTGGTATTACTGAACCAACACCAACGTTCTCTGCGGCATTTGGTGCGGCATTCTTAACTCTTCACCCAACTCAGTACGCTGAAGTGCTTGTGAAGCGTATGGAAGCGGCTGGCGCTGAAGCTTACCTAGTGAACACAGGTTGGAACGGTACTGGTAAACGTATCTCTATCCAAGATACTCGCGGCATCATCGACGCTATCCTAGATGGCTCAATCGACAACGCTGAAACTAAGGTTATCCCTATGTTTAACCTAGAAGTTCCGCTAGCGCTACACGATGTTGACCCAGCGATCCTTGACCCACGCGATACGTACACTGACCCTCTACAATGGGAAAGCAAAGCGAAAGATCTAGCAGAGCGCTTCATCAACAACTTTGATAAGTACACTGACAACGCTGAAGGTAAATCACTGGTTGCGGCTGGCCCTCAACTGGACTAACCCAATCATCTGCTCGGGCTTAGCCAAAAGCGAACGCCCAATTTAAAGTGATATTTTTGTAGCAAGCCCCTCTTTTGAGGGGCTTTTTTGTTGCTGCTTGCCCCTTTTTGTTCCACTCTGTTTTGAGACTATTGAAATTTAAGGCTTTCAGGGAATGAAAAAGGTATTCATGGTGTTCGGCATTGTGTTGGCTATCGCCGTTGCAACTATCGCAGCGCTGCTATTAAGCCTGCAGACCCAATACCGTGCGGATGTTGCTAACTTTTTTATCAAACACACGATTGAACAACCTGTACTCATTGAAGATGTTGAGTATCAGGCGCCTTATCACATCACCTTAATGGGCATTACCCAAAGCCAACCCGAAAAGCAGACACCTCTGTATATCGACAAGATCGATCTTTGGTTCAGCCCCAGCTCGATGACAGAAGCCAAACTGGTCTTTGACTCTGTTTTGATCAGTGGCCTGCAATTAGAAGCAGACGATCTAAGAACATTGACATCTTTCTTTAGCCAACCAAACATCAAGCTCCACCAACTGGCCATCAACAATCTCGACTTTTCAACGCCAGAGTTTAATGCGCGAGGCATCGACCTGCAGATCTCCGACCCAAAATGGAACAACGACAGCTCACTGTTACCTTATGGAAAAACCCAACTCTCTGCCTCACAACTGTATTGGCAAGGTGAAGCATTCGATAATCTGTTGATTGATCTAGACCTCAAGCCGAGTGACAGCACCCTTTATGGTGCTTCGTTTGACTGGCGTGGCGCCAAGATTTCCGGACAAGCAGAGCAGTATCAACAAGATTGGTCGTTGGTGAACGTGACCGTCGATGGCTTACGACTCAATCAGAAACAGACCCAAAGCCTACTAGGCAAAGAATGGGATGTGGCAGGTATTCAGATCAATCACATCAATAGCTTAGATATTCTACGTAGCGACGTAGAGTGGCAAGATGGCCACCTCGCAGCCTTTGATGCCTCACTAGAAAATATCCAACTACCTTTTGAAATCTGGAAGCAGCAGAAAGCCATTTTCTCTCTGCAAGCTGAAGGAGTGACCATTGATGATGACATGTTCATCGGGCCAAGCCTCAAGCTCAACCTAGAAGCAAACCAGATTCTGATTGAGGATTTCTATACTCAATTCCTGCAGGGCACTGTGCAACTCAATGGCGAAATAACACCTAGCAGCATTGAATTAGCGCAACTCGACCTGCAAGGCATAAAATGGATTACTGAAAGCCAATATAAAAACCTCCCTGCTACTCGCCTAATCCCTTGGCTCACACAACTCCAGAGCATCGAGGTTAGCCGACTTAACATAGAACGCAGTCAACTCATCCAACTCGCACAACAACCTTACTGGCAGGTCTCAGGGTTACATGTTGAGGGGCATCAAGTTCAATTGCTGCAAGATAGAAAACTAGGTTTGTGGCAAGGAAAGCTAATGGCGAGCGCCAATGATGCCAGCTACCAAAACATTGTAAGCGCTCAGCCAGTGATGGAAATGAATAGCGAACAAGGGAAATGGACGCTGACACGTCTGTTTGCACCTCTCAGAAATGGCTACATTGAAGCCAATGCGACACTCGGCTTTAACCAAATCAGCAAGCCATGGAGCTTAGATATTTCTGCCGATGGGTTACCTATTGCGCCTATGCTGCAGCGACTCGAATTGCCACTCGATGCAACCGGTTATGGCGAATTCGAACTTCAAGCTTCAGGTTTATATGGCGACTCACTGATGCTGGGCTATTCGACCACAGGTCAACTCACTGGTAGCGTTCGCCAAGGCGTGATGACCTTTAACGACAGGCTTTCTGAAACTTCAACCGATAACGTATTCGAGATCCCAGAGCTCAATGCCAATTTTGACCGTGGACGCTTCACTCTCGAACCGATGCACATTATTGGTGCATCGGCAGCAGAGCAAGGCGAACAAAGGATTCAAACGCTCAATGGTGAGGTTTCTGGAGAGCTCGACTTGCTTAAAGCCGAGCAACACACCCTATCGATTACCCTATCGGACACATGCCATCAAATCTCAGGCAAGCTCACCCAAGCGGAGTATTCGGAGATTAACGACTGCCAACAAAAAAGCGCCACTCCTCAGGAGTAGCGCTTTCAATCAATAATTCTATCTATCATCAAGCGAGCGTGAAGTTATTCACTCGTCTTACTATCCGTCGATAGTATTTTCTTATAATCAGGGATCAGCATATAGGTACCGGTAAACTCTACCGCTTCCACATCGCCGCTGTGAATGGTCACGTGAATGATGATACGTGCCTTTCTGCCTGACGCGAGGCGGTCTAAATCACCACTGATACCGTCTAACGAAGTAGAGGCAACAGGGTTTTGCTCAACCGGATGACGATAACGAATATTACTGTCTGCCAATACGATATCACCGGTCAGGCCACGCTCTTTCATCAGTAACCACGTCATACCCCAACCCGTTAAAGTCGCAAGCGTAAAGGCGGAGCCTGCAAACATGGTGTTATGCGGGTTCAAATTAGGATTCAGTTGAGCACTACACTCAAATTGGTAACCTGTATATTGGTTAATCTTGATGCCCATCTTGTCACTGATCGGGATCTGATGCTCCCAGCGCTGCTGCAGCTCATTACACCATTCAGGTTTGCGCAGTACATCCGCCATTGGGTCAAGGTGCTTAACCATTTGTTGGTGACGCACTGGGCCACGTTGGTCGTTAATCTCACCGCGACGTTCAAATTCATTCTTCTCATAGAATGAGATCGCATCTTCACGTGCATTACACACCAAGCGCTTAGCGCCCTCTTGACGCGCTAATGACTCTAGCGCAACCAAGATCAGTGAGCCCATGCCTTTGCTTCGGCGAGAGTTCTTCACCGCCATGTAGCGGATCTGACCTTCTAGATCTGGGGTGATATACAGACGACCAATCGCCATCGGGCGACCACGGCCATCAACAATCATACGATGGTGACTCATTGGGTCATATTCATCGCGCTCAGAACCTACCGGCATTCGCCAAGGTTCACGGAGCATCTGCCAACGAAAATGGTAATACTTGTTTAGCTGATTTTCGGTGGTTGGTGTTATGAGTTTAAACATGCTTATTCCTTTAAGCCTAAACCTGCAGCCAGAATGTCACTGGGCCATCATTAACCAAAGACACTTTCATGTCGGCAGCGAATCGGCCACGTTCCGTTGGCAACACTGATTCACACTGGTCAGAGAAATAGTTGTAAAGACGCTCAGCATCTTCTGGGTGAGCACCACGAGAGAACCCTGCTCGTGTTCCTTTCTTGGTATCGGCTGGCAGAGTGAATTGAGACACCACTAATACCTTACCTTCTACCTGCTTCACGTTGAGGTTCATTTTATCGTCTTCATCTCCAAAGACACGATAAGTGGTCACTCGTTCCATTAAACGTTTGGCTTTGGCTTCGTCATCACCTTTTTCAACACCTAACAGAACCAATAAGCCTTGCTCTATCTCGCCAACTACTTCGCCATCAACACGGACGGCAGCTTCACTTACTCTCTGGATCAGTGCTATCACTGTTGTTTCCTTGCTCTGTGATTTTGTATTTATCCGACGAGTGTACCATTTCTTTCGAGTCACTCCACTGTTCCTGCTCACCCAATGCAGCCGTCACCTCAGCACCCACCAACACAATCAACCAGCACAAATACACCCAGACAAAAAGAATGGGAATCGCCGCTAATGCGCCATAAATCAATTGGTAAGAAGGGAATTGAGTAATGTAAGCCGCGAAGCCTTTCTTACTGAGTTCGAACAACAGAGCCGCAACCAGAGAGCCCGCTGCCGCATGAGAAAAGTGTATCTTTTTGTTGGGAACCAACAGATACAGACCGAAAAACGCAAAGAATGAGGTAATCAAAGGGAGCTTGCGAATCACGGTATTAAAGGCACTCGATACGACTTCGTTTTGTAACAAGTTCAATGATGTCACATACGACGTTGCAGCAATGCTCGCCCCAATCAAAATAGGTCCAAGCGTGAGCACCATCCAGTACATTGAAAAGGACAACACAGCCCGACGCTTTTCTGTTACTCGCCAGATGTAGTTAAGGTTCTTATCGATGTTGGAGATCAGCATCAATGCTGCAATGAATAAGAACACACTACCCACCGCCGTCATTTTTCCGGTATTGGCAACGAACTCTAACAAGGCACCGTGTACAGCATCCCCAGACGCAGGAACAAAGTTGGTAATAACGAAGTTTTGAATCACGATACCAACATCAGCAAAGATGGAAAATGACGACAAGATAGAGAGCAAAACTGTCAGCATCGGAACGATCGAGAGCAAGGTAATGTATGCCAAGTAGCCCGCATTCACATTGACTCTATCGTGCGTCATCCGCGCCAAAAGATAGCGAGAAAACTGAATACTGAGTGTGGCGACCTTTTTTATCTTCAACTTGTAACTCCCTTGTAACTCGTTCATAGTCCTAATTAATATTCCTTTATTTAACTATAGGAAACTAGGATGCCTTATTTAATAGTTATAGTCCTCTCTATTTTTACTCTTACTGGATGCCAATCAGCTTATTACTCCGCAATGGAGCAAGTGGGTTACCACAAGCGTGACATTATGGTCGATAGAGTGGAAGACGCTAAAGAGTCGCAGCAGGATGCTCAGGAAGAGTTTACTAGCGCACTTGAAGCCTTAAGTAGCCTGACTAATTTCAGTGGCGGCGACCTTGAAGACATGTACAACCAAATCAACGATAAATACCAAGACAGCGAGAAAGCCGCGCAAAATGTCAGTGACCGCATTGCTGCGATTGAAGATGTGTCGGATGCGCTATTTGAAGAGTGGCAAGGTGAGTTAGACCTCTACACCAGTGATTCACTGCGCCGCTCGAGCGAGCAAAAGCTTCGTGAAACTAAATCGTCTTACCAAACGATGCTGTCAGCAATGAAGCGTGCCGAGAAGAAAATGGATCCGGTACTCAATACCCTTCGCGACAACACGCTTTACTTAAAACATAACCTCAATGCGAGCGCTGTCGGTTCGTTGCAGGGCGAATTTATGAGCTTAGAAAAAGACATCGCCTACGCGATAGAACAGATGAATGCTGCAATAGCAGAATCGGATAAGTTCCTAGCTCAACTGAACCAGAAGTAGCCCTACAGATAAAGAACACGATGCAACCGATCATTATTACTGGCGGCCCCGGAGCCGGGAAGACAACACTGATTAATGCCTTGGGTGACATGGGTTACCCAACCTTCGCTGAGTCCTCTCGCCAGTTGATAGAACAGCAGAGCCAACTTGAGAACGGTATCTTACCTTGGTTAGACCTACCGGGCTTTGCTCGCCTGTGTCTCACTGTCATGAATGAACAAAAGGAACAGGCCAACAAGCATCCGGTTGCGTTTCTCGATCGCGCCATTCCAGATATCTGCGGTTACTTGACTCAGGCGAACCTTGAGATTGACGAAATCTACCGAGAAGCTAGCCAAGGCTATCACTCACAAGCCTTGTTCTGTCGCCCTGAGGCATCTATTTACGTACAAGATGATGTGAGGCCTTATCCGCTTGAAGAGGCATTAGAGATTCACCACGCGTTAGTTAGAATCTATCAAGAGCTTGGGTATGAGATTATCGAGGTGCCATTTATGTCAGTCGAAGAACGGGCTCTATTTGTTAAAAGCCACCTTGGTATCAAAAGCTAGATCCCCAACTCAATCGCTCCTCCCTCTTGAGGATGACGACTCGATGAATAGAGATGAAACACGCTCTTCGAATCTCGTATCTCGTTTACCCGCCTCTAAACAAACTACCGTCATTCCCTACAGTGAGGAACGTATATGGACTCCCCTAGTATTGCAAGGAAACGAGTAAAGGTACGCAAGTGCACGTATATTCGGTTTCTTTATGGGGAGCTACCCCGAACCTCTATGGCTTAATCCACTCAGCAAAAGTTCTTATCGAGCGTGTGGTGTATTATCACCTTCGTACCTCTCAGAGTTTCTCTTGCTTGCTATGCTTACTCTTTACCATAATTTACTTGCTTACATGTGGGGATTGATGTCTCCCTTAACCTTATAAATCAACTGTTAAGCGATTAACGTCTCATTATAAGATTGATTGCTCTTCAGCATGGCACAAGCCATTCTGATCGTTTTGTTAGCAAGGGCGACAACCACTTGGTTAAACGACTTTCTTTCTAACAGGTTTCGTATCCAGCAACTTAAGCGATCTTCTTTATCTCGGATATTCGCTACCACCGCTCTTGCTCCATGAACGACAAGAGAGCGTAAGGTTTTATCACCTGATTTACTTATTCCGTGGTTTTTGTTCTTACCACCACTGCCAGTATGAGCCGGAACTAAACCTAAGCTCGCACTAGCCCCTCGACCATTTCTATAGGCCGAAGCGTCACCTAGACGGGAAAAAATGGCACTTGCAATCACCCAACGTACACCTCGTAAAGTGATTAATAACTGGCAAGCGGGTATTTGCTTTGCAAAGTCTATAAGTTGCGATTCAACTCTCTCGATAGGCTCATCAAGATTTAGTAGCTGAGCATGTAATTCTCGGAGAACGAATCGAGTTGTCGGTGTTAATTCATTCTCTGCATCTTCGATAACGAAAGGGAGCAGTTCTCGCAGTTTATTGGCTCCTTGTGGGAAGGAAATGCCACATTCCGCTGCATAGCCACGGATCCGTAGACTCACTGCCGTACGTTGCTTTATATAGCTTTGTCTTAGACTCAGCAGCATAGCGATATCTTGTTGCTCCGGTGTTTTTACTGGTACAGAATGAATATCGGAGCGTAAGGAAGCTTCGTAAATCGCGATAGCATCATTAGCATCGTTCTTATTACCACAGCGATATGGCTTCACTTTTTGGGGAGGTATCATTTTGACGGTATGACCACGGCTTTGAAACGTTCGTCCCCAATAATGAGATGCCGAACAGGCCTCTATGCAAATGGTCACGCCAGGGTGTTGGCTGATGACCGTTAGCATTTTCTTTTTAGACATAGCTTGGTTCAACTTACGCTTGCCATGGCGGTTAAATACCGCGACTTGAAAGACGGATTTGGCTAAATCAATTGAGATTGTGTTAGATTTATTCATGGTATGGGCTCCTGTTTTGGTTCGCACCTGTAACTTTAGCTGACGCTGTCAGTTGAGGTGGGGAGTCCATACCATTGAGCGTGATAGGGAATCTCTTGGATGCCGTAAAAGAAAGGTTCCAGATATCTCATCCCTCGATTCTGGAATGACGATTCGATGAGTAGAAATGGATGAAAGAGAACAGGTATCGAAGATCTCACCCTCTTAGTATCTGGCTATATCCAATCTAAACACGCTATTCGTATCCCGCATCTCGTTTACTCGAATCTAAACAAACTAAAAAACAAAAACCCCGAGCAGCTAGGCTACTCGGGGCTTTCTTATCTACTTAGCTAGAAGCTAGTCAGCTGGCAATTAAGCCTTAGCTGGACGTGCTGCACGCTTACGTTCGTTTTCAGTAAGAAGCTTCTTACGGATACGAATGCTTACTGGCGTTACTTCTACTAGTTCGTCTTCGTCGATGAACTCAAGAGCTTGCTCTAGAGTGTGACGGATAGGTGGCGAAAGAACCTGTGCTTCATCAGTACCAGATGCACGAACGTTCGTTAGCTGCTTACCTTTCAGACAGTTTACTGTTAGGTCGTTTGAACGGTTATGAATACCAATGATTTGACCTTCGTATACTTCGTCTGCGTGCTCAGCAAATAGACGACCACGTTCTTGTAGGTTGAATAGTGCGTAAGTCAGAGCTTTACCAGTTGCGTTCGAGATTAGAACACCGTTGTTACGTTGACCGATTACGCCGCCTTTGTGAGGACCGTAGTGATCAAATGAGTGGTAAAGAAGACCAGAACCAGACGTTAGAGTTAGGAACTCAGTTTGGAAACCGATAAGACCACGAGAAGGCATCATGAAGTCCATGCGAACACGGCCTTTGCCATCTGGAGACATATCAGTTAGCTCACCTTTACGTAGACCGATGTTTTCCATGATGCCACCTTGGTGCTCTTCAAGCACGTCGATAGTCACAGTTTCAAACGGTTCAGTTAGGTTGCCATCTTCGTCTTTCTTGATGATAACTTCTGGACGAGATACAGCTAGCTCGAAGCCTTCACGACGCATGTTTTCGATCAGGATAGATAGGTGAAGCTCACCACGACCTGAAACACGGAAACGATCTGGGTTATCAGTTTCTTCAACACGTAGTGCAACGTTGTGTACTAGTTCTTTCTCTAGACGCTCAAGGATGTTACGAGAAGTAACGAACTTACCTTCTTTACCCGCGAACGGAGAAGTGTTTACTTGGAACGTCATTGTTACTGTTGGTTCATCAACAGAAAGCGGAGTCATTGCTTCAACATTGTTTACGTCACAGATAGTGTCTGAAATTTTCAGCTCACCAAGACCAGTGATTGCAATGATGTCGCCAGCGTTAGCTTGCTCAACTTCGTGACGGTCAAGACCTAGGTAACCAAGAACTGTACCTACTTTACCGTTACGTTTTTTGCCTTCTGCATTTACGATAGTTACTTGTTGGTTTGGTTTAACAGAACCACGAGTAACACGAGCAACACCGATAACACCTACGTAAGAGCTGTAATCAAGTTGCGAAATTTGCATTTGTAGTGGACCGTCAAGGTCAACTGCAGGCGCGTCTACTGTATCAACAACAGCTTGGAACAATGGTTCCATGTTCTCGCCAGTTTCGCCTTCAGTCATTGTTGCCCAACCGTTTAGAGCTGAAGCGTAAACAACTGTGAAGTCTAGTTGCTCATCAGTAGCACCTAGGTTGTCGAAAAGGTCGAATACTTGATCCATAACCCAATCAGGACGAGCGCCTGGGCGGTCAATCTTGTTGATTACAACGATTGGCTTAAGACCGTGTGCGAATGCTTTTTGCGTTACGAAACGAGTTTGAGGCATTGGGCCATCAACTGCGTCAACGATAAGCAGAACAGAGTCAACCATAGACATGATACGCTCAACTTCACCACCGAAGTCCGCGTGTCCCGGAGTATCTACGATGTTGATGCGGTAATCATTCCAGTTGATTGCTGTGTTCTTAGCAAGAATGGTAATGCCACGCTCTTTTTCGATGTCATTCGAATCCATGACACGCTCTTCAGCTTCACCACGAGACTCAAGAGTGCCTGACTGTTGTAGCAGTTTATCAACCAAAGTCGTTTTACCGTGGTCAACGTGCGCGATGATCGCGATATTTCTTAACTTATCAATCTGTGGAGTAGACATGGATTCTCGATTCACTCATAAAAGTAGCCGTCACTTATCTCAAAAGTTTGGATAATAACCGCTAGCTTGATTTAAAAAACGGTCAATAATATACCAGATTCTAGACAAAAACCCAGAAATATGTGATCTGAACCAAGGCTTTTTTCTTTATTAGCGATTCATATCCGCTTAACTTTGATTCAGTACAGTGTTGAGCAGCCAAATTCGTAGGACTCTAAAAAAGTATCACCTGCGAGTGGCGAGCCAAATCTCCCGCAAAATAACAAAAGTGGATTGACAACTTAGGCAATTCATTGCTGAATGGTGCTCGCTTATGTCTCATATTGGTGCACAGACAAACGATTGCACCAACAAGGTGCAAGCGGAGATCATTTTGGTGCAAAAACCAGATTGAGCAAAATTACAAAACAAGTAAATCATTGAAATTAATGGAATAATTTTTTTGGCACGTTTTTGGCAACAGATAAATCAGCATCGATTAATGCACTTATAGACATTAATCAATGCTAGTTTCAACCGAATCGAGCTAATACCGAATTAATAACACTGGAGGTTATCCAAGATGTCAGTAGAAAATGTACTATCCCTGATCCAAGAGAACGAAGTTAAATTTATCGACTTACGTTTTACTGATACAAAAGGTAAAGAGCAGCATATCTCTATTCCTTCTCACCAAGTTGATGCAGACTTCTTCGAAGAAGGCAAAATGTTTGACGGCTCTTCAGTAGCTGGTTGGAAAGGCATTAACGAATCTGACATGGTAATGATGCCAGACGCAGCATCTGCTGTACTGGACCCATTCACAGAAGACGCAACGCTAAACATCCGTTGTGACATCCTAGAGCCTGCAACAATGCAAGGCTACGACCGTGACCCACGCTCTATCGCTAAACGTTCTGAAGAGTACCTACGTTCTACAGGTATCGCAGACACAGTTCTAGTTGGTCCAGAGCCAGAGTTCTTCCTATTTGATGACGTTAAGTTCTCAAACGACATGTCTGGTTCTTTCTTCAAGATCGATGACGTAGAAGCAGCTTGGAACACAGGTTCTGACTTCGAAGGCGGTAACAAAGGTCACCGTCCTGGCGTTAAAGGCGGTTACTTCCCAGTAGCTCCAGTAGATTCATCTCAAGACATCCGTTCAGCAATGTGTCTAGTAATGGAAGAGATGGGCCTAGTAGTTGAAGCTCACCACCACGAAGTAGCAACTGCAGGTCAAAACGAAATCGCAACTCGCTTCAACACGCTAACAGCGAAAGCTGATGAAACTCAAATCTACAAGTACGTTGTACACAACGTTGCTCACGCATTTGGTAAAACAGCGACATTCATGCCTAAGCCACTAGTTGGTGACAACGGTTCTGGTATGCACGTTCACCAATCTCTAGCAAAAGACGGCGTTAACCTGTTTGCTGGTGATAAGTACGGCGGCCTATCTGAAATGGCTCTTTACTACATCGGTGGTGTAATCAAGCACGCTCGTGCAATCAACGCGTTTGCTAACCCATCTACTAACTCGTACAAGCGTCTTGTACCTGGTTTCGAAGCACCTGTAATGCTTGCTTACTCAGCACGTAACCGTTCTGCTTCTATCCGTATCCCAGTAGTACCAAGCCCTAAAGCACGTCGTATCGAGCTACGTTTTGGTGACCCAGCAGCTAACCCATACCTATGCTACTCAGCAATGCTTATGGCTGGCCTTGACGGTATCAAGAACAAGATTCACCCAGGCGAAGCTATGGATAAAGATCTATACGACCTTCCTGCAGAAGAAGCAGCTGAAATCCCAACAGTTGCAGAATCTCTACAAGAAGCTCTAGCAGCGCTTAGCGAAGACCGTGAGTTCCTAACAGCTGGCGGCGTATTCTCTGACGATTTCATCGATTCTTACATCACTCTGAAGTCTGACGACGTACAACGTGTGAACATGGCTACACACCCACTTGAGTTTGAACTGTACTACTCAGTTTAATCTCCTGTAGAGATAAGCTACTTCTTACTGCAACCTTGTAAGAATCGCTGACTAAATATTAGGCTCGCCTCGCAGGCGGGCCTTTTTTATATTCTCCCTCCCCCTGCTTCCTCGTACCATACCTTAGACAAAAGCCCTCAGAGGCTGCTGCTATAAATACAATAAAATCAATAACAAAACTAACGCCAAACGTGAAATCACCTAGCGGTGAAAAGAGGCTAAAGATATGAAAAACATACTGTTCCTGATCGGGTTAACAGTCGCGCTCTCGTGCTCTGCTCAAACGGTGTATACCTGGGTAGATGAAGATGGCGTGCTCCACTTTAGTGATAATCCTAGCGCTCAAGATGCCGAGGCTCTTCGCCTGCCAGATGTGCAAGCTTCAGCACCCGCCCCTAAATTTGAGGCCTCGACTCCGGTTGACGCCGCTGCTTCCTCTACAACTAAAACGCCAGCTAAAACCCAGGCAGAAACCGAAACCACAGAGCGCGAGGTTCCCACTCAATTAGCCCTCACCATGCTGACTCCAGTTCATGATCAAACCATTCGCAACAACCGCGGCTTAATCCCGATTCAGATAGAGCTCAACCGAAAACTTGGTATTGGGGAGCAATTACAATTGATGCTTGATGGCCGTCGTTATGGCGCCCCGCAGACCCAACCTATTTGGGAATTAAAAGGTATCGACCGAGGTACTCACACCATTGCAATTCAAGCACATAGAAGCGGCAAGCTTATTGCATCTACTAGTCCAGTCACCGTGTATTTACATCGAGCGACGCTCAAGTAGGCCAATGTGTTAAAAGAGGTCAAATAACCTCTACTTTTCACCTAATCGAAGCAGCTTTCAGCGACTCTAATGAATTATCTTTAGCTTCTGGTTGATATGCGCCATACTTGAACTTAGCTACGCACCAATTTGGTGCAGTGAGAAAAACACCAGTTCAAGGACGAAATAGTGAATCGATCAGCCAAAAGCGACAGCATAGATACACATCATCTTTCCAGCGCCATTCTCGACAATATGGTGACTTCGACATTGATGCTCGATGAGCAGTTGTATGTCCGATACGCCAATCCAGCGGCTGAGCAGCTCTTTTCACAGAGCGCACGACGCATCGTTGATCATCCACTGAGCCAACTTATCCAACACGCCTCACTTGATTTGGCGCTTCTGACGCAACCACTACAAAGTGGCCAGAGCATTACCGACAGTGACGTTACCTTCGTTGTTGATAACCGCCCACTGATGCTTGAAGTCACGGTTAGCCCAATATCTTGGCAGCGAGAGACGCTGTTATTGGTTGAGATGCGCAAAATAGACCAGCAAAGACGCCTTAGCCAAGAGCTCAACCAACACGCACAACAACAAGCGGCTAAGTTGCTGGTACGCGGGTTAGCACATGAAATCAAAAACCCACTAGGTGGCTTAAGAGGTGCAGCGCAGTTACTTGGTAAAATGCTTCCTGATCAGTCTCTTAATGAATATACGCAGATCATTATTGAGCAAGCCGACCGCCTAAGAGCATTGGTCGATCGCCTGCTTGGCCCTCAGAAGCCGGGGACTAAATCAGAAGAGAACCTTCACCAGATACTTGAGAAAGTTAGGCAGCTCGTAGAGCTCGAATCGGGTTCAACGCTCGCCATCGAAAGGGATTACGACCCTAGCTTGCCGGACATCTTGATGGATTCGGCACAGGTTGAACAAGCGATGCTCAATATCGTGAGCAATGCGGCACAGATTCTAAAGACTCAGGATTCTGGAAAAATCACCATTCGCACCAGAACGGTGCATCAAGCAAATATTCACGGGCAGCGACACAAACTCGCGGCTCGTATTGAGATCAGCGATAACGGTCCGGGTATCCCCGATGATTTAAAAGACACCTTGTTTTACCCAATGGTCAGTGGACGAGAAGGTGGAACAGGTCTGGGGCTATCGATTTCTCAAAACCTGATCGATCAACACAATGGGAAAATTGATGTTGAAAGCTGGCCGGGCAACACCACATTCACGATTTACCTACCGATTTAGGTCACAAGAACCTCGTGATTGGACAGCGAGATGAAAGGCTTAACTCGGTAACACAAAAATTAAGACATCATAAAAACAACAATGATTATCACAATAGATTTGGCTGCAAAGGAATTGAATTATGAGTAAGGGATACGTTTGGGTCGTCGATGACGACAGCTCTATCCGCTGGGTAGTAGAGAAAACACTTTCATCTGCGGATATTAAGTGTGAAACATTTGCTGATGCTGAGAGCGTGTTACTTGCGCTTGAACGAGAAACGCCAGACGTTTTGGTGTCTGATATTCGCATGCCTGGCATTGACGGAATTGAGCTGTTAAACCAAGTTCACCAGCGCTCTCCCAACCTGCCCGTGATCATTATGACCGCGCACTCAGACCTTGATGCAGCGGTGAATGCTTATCAAAAAGGCGCCTTTGAATATCTTCCAAAGCCGTTCGATATTGATGAAACACTGACTCTAGTCGAGCGAGCAATCGCGCACAGCCAAGAACAGAAACGCGAACAAGCCAGTGAAGTCGCTGAAGACACCAACGCGCCTGAAATCATCGGTGAAGCACCGGCAATGCAAGAGGTTTTCCGAGCGATTGGCCGTTTGTCTCGTTCATCCATATCCGTGCTGATCAATGGTGAATCGGGTACCGGTAAAGAATTGGTCGCTCACGCTCTGCATCGTCACAGCCCAAGAGCCAAGAAACCCTTCATTGCCTTGAACATGGCTGCTATCCCCAAAGATCTAATCGAGTCTGAACTGTTTGGCCACGAAAAAGGTGCCTTTACCGGTGCTAACAGCGTTCGCCAAGGACGCTTCGAACAAGCCAACGGTGGCACCCTGTTTCTTGATGAGATCGGCGACATGCCACTCGATATTCAGACTCGCTTGCTACGTGTACTTTCTGATGGCCAATTTTATCGTGTGGGTGGACACTCTGCGGTTAAGGTTGACGTTCGTATCGTTGCCGCAACCCACCAAGACCTTGAGCGCTTAGTGCATGAAGGCGACTTCCGTGAAGACCTTTTCCACCGACTCAACGTTATCCGAATCCATATCCCGGCACTGCGCGAACGTAAACAAGACATTGAAAAACTGACTCATCACTTCCTAGCATCCGCCGCCGAAGAGCTTGGTGTTGAAGTCAAGACACTGCACCCTGAGACCATTTTGAAGCTCAACCAGCTCAATTGGCCGGGTAACGTGCGTCAGCTTGAAAACATTTGTCGTTGGCTCACCGTGATGGCGAGCGGCAGCGAAATTCTTCCTTCGGACCTGCCACCAGAGCTGTTGGAAGAAAAAGTGGTGACAACCTCAGGAACTGGAGATAACTGGCAACAACTGCTCGCTAATTGGGCAAAGTGTGCGCTTGATTCAGGAGAAAAAGAGCTGCTGACTTATGCTCTGCCAGAGTTTGAACGTATACTGCTAGAGGCTGCACTCCACCATACTAATGGTCATAAACAGGATGCAGCTAAGGTTTTGGGATGGGGAAGAAACACCCTAACTCGTAAACTCAAAGAACTGTACTAGACCTTATATGACTCTCGATGCAGCTACTTTTTAACCAAAAAAGTGTCGCTTGGTTTGAATAGTGTCGGTACAATTACAGTACACTATTCACCAAAGTTGTAGCTAAAGATGTCTTTGAAAACACAAATTACTTTGAGAACCGCAGTGGTTCTGCCATTCGTGATGATTTTTCTGTTCACTATGGGCGTAATGGTTTTCACTCAAAAGCTAAGCTACAAAGAGATGGTGAGTGATGTTAGTGCACGCCAACTAACATCACTGACTGACAATGTTCATCAAAGCCTGTCTAATTTTTTAGAAAAGCCATTTCACGCGAACCTCTCGCTCAGCCATAACATCGGCTACCACCACCTTTATCAAGCGGGTAATCTCAGCAAGGTTCAAGACTATATTTTTTATACGTTTTCAGACCATTACACGGCTGTACCTCAACTCGATGTGATCGGCTTTGGCTCTGAAGATGGTAACTACGTCGGTTTCCGCAAAGAAGCCAACAAAGGCTACACCTTGATGGTGCAAGACGAACGCACCAATGATCAGTTGGTCATTTACCGTGGCAGCAAGATTAGTGAAGACATTCGATCGGTAATTTCAGGTTACGACCCAAGAATCCGTCCTTGGTACACACCCGTTGCTACACAGAAAAAACCGTTGTGGTCACCAATTTATGCCAATGCTGACGAACGCCAAGAAATCACCTTATCGGCTCTCGCACCTATCTATGATGATAACGAATTCAAAGCCGTCGTCGTCAGCGACATCAAGATCAATACCTTCAATGCGTTTCTCAGAAAACTCAAAGATAGAACGGATGCCTCTGTTTACATCATCGATAAACAGCAACGCTTGGTCGCGCACTCAGGCGGAGGCAGTGTCGTTTCGTGGGGAACAGGAAAAACTAACAAAGGCCAACGCTTACTTGCAACAGAGAGTGCTAACCCCGTAATACGTGAAAGCGCCAGTTACGTAGACCAATTCCACCTAATCGATAATTTGGGAGAGCAGCGCTTTAGCTTTAGCCTAGACAACGAACGCTACTTTAACCAAATCACCCCTTACGAAGATGAACACGGCCTCACGTGGTTTATTGGAGTGTCGATTCCTGAAAGCAATCTGCTCGGTGAATTACCAGAAAATCAAAGAAACAGTTGGTTGCTCGGGCTAGCACTGAGTTGCCTTGGAGTCATTGCAGGATTAGTTGCCTTTAATCGCGTAACCCAACCCATCACCTCGACTGCAGATGCAGCCAAACGCCTTGCTAAAGGCGACTGGGACACGAGCATGCCAAAGACGGGGCATATCTATGAAACCAGCATGTTGGTGGAGTCATTCAATGAAATGGCCAACAACTTAAAGGCCTCGTTTCACGCCTTGCAGTCTCAGCTTACCTATGACTCATTAACCAAGCTATACAGTCGTGAAGGCTTTATTGATGCGGCCAAGAAACACCCTGATAACGAAAAAGGCACGCTGTATTTGATTGGTATTGATCGCTTCCGAGACATCAATGACAGCCTAGGTCATTACAATGGTGACCAACTGCTTATCATTGCGGCGGCTCGTTTAAGAGGCACACTGCCATCCGAATACCTATTGGCTCGAACTGGTGGTGATGAGTTTGCCATTTACGCACCAAACGTAACGCAAAGCGATGATGTTCAGCTGCTGACTAACCGCTTACTTCAAACCTTCGCTTCCCCATTTTCAATGGAATCAGAAAGCGTGGTGATTAAGGTATCGATGGGGATAGTGAAGGTCTCGAATCTCCATGACATTACACTCCTGCTACGCAGCAGCAGCATTGCACTGAGCAACGCAAAACAAGACAAAACCAGTGTCAGCATTTACAGCCCGGAGATGGGTAAAGCATCGAGACATCGCACCAAGATGCTAGCGCGGATGAACCGAGCAATAGAGCTTCAACAGTTCGAACCGTTTTATCAGCCTATTATTGATCTAGAATCTGGCTCGACCATAGGTGCGGAAGCTTTAGCTCGCTGGATAACGGATGAAGGGGTGATCTCGCCACTCGAGTTCATTCCTCTCGCGGAAGAGAGCGGACTCATTTACGATATCGGAAAACAAATTCTGCATAAGTCGTGTCGAGATACAGCCATCGCGATTGAGTCAGGAAAGTGGAGAAAAGACTTCTCGATTCACGTCAATCTATCAGTCGATCAGCTAAGCGAAAGTGGCTTTGTTGAACAAGTAAAAGGCACGCTGCGAGACACCAAGCTGCCAGCAAGCAACCTGACACTAGAGATCACCGAATCACGCATCGTCGACAACGATCCAACCATCATCGATAACATGCTGACGCTCAAAGCGTTAGGGGTCTCAATCGCAATTGATGATTTTGGTACTGGCTACTCTTCCCTAGCCTATCTGCAAAAGCTGCCATTTGATTGCCTGAAGATCGATCGAAGCTTCGTAAGCAAGCTCAACAAAGAGAACCTCGACAGCTCTATCGTCGCGGCCATCGTTAACATCACTAAAGGTTTCAAAGTGAGCTTGGTGGCAGAAGGCGTTGAAACACAGCAACAGGCAGAATTACTCAAGCAACTACAATGCCCGCTTGCTCAAGGATTCTTATACAGCCGTCCAGTTCCGTTTGACCAATGGCCTACCGACCTCAGCAACTCCAAGCAAAGTGCCAAGGTCAAACAAAATATCACTGAGAGCCTCACCTAGTCAGGCAGAAATCGAATGAGTCAGATACAAAAATGCCAGCATGATGCTGGCATTTTTTATGTTTCTATTCTCAATCGAGCGATTAGATAACGCGAGAGAATTGCTGCTGGCGAGCCTTTGCACGTAGGTATTTATCAAAACACATACAGATGTTACGGATCAGCAAACGGCCACGCAGAGTTACGCGGATTTCTTTGTCATCGACTTCAACCAAATCATCGTTGATGAAGGTTTGTAGAAGCTCTAAATCTTCTTTGAAGTAGCGATTAAAGTTAACCGAGAACTCAGACTCGATCATGGTTTTATCAAGCTTGAAGTTACAGATAAGCTGCTTGATCACTTCACGACGTAGAAGGTCATCACTGTCTAGTGCCACACCTTTCCAAAGTGCATGACGCAAATCATTCACCTGAGCGTAGTACTTCTTCAACTCTTTTTGGTTTTGCGCGTAAGCATCACCCACCATAGAGATAGCAGAAACACCGAAACCAATTAGGTCAGCTTCACCTTGAGTGGTGTAGCCTTGGAAGTTACGATGCAGAATGCCTTCACGCTGGGCAACCGCTAGCTCATCTTCAGGTAGAGCAAAGTGGTCCATACCGATGAACTGGTAACCCGCACCCGTTAGCGTCTCGATGGTATCTTGTAAGATCGCCATTTTCTCTTTCGCTTCCGGTAGGTCTTCGTCTTTAATCTTACGCTGAGCAGCAAACAACTGAGGCATGTGTGCGTAGTTAAATACCGATAAACGACCCGGTTTCATCTCCAGCACTTGCTTCAATGTTTCAGCGAACAAAGCTTGAGTCTGCTTCGGTAGGCCGTAAATCAAATCAAGGTTAGTTGAGCGGAAACCTAATTCTTTCGCACGTTGAACCATCGCAATGATGAACTCTTCATCTTGCTCACGGTTAACCAGCTTCTGCACTTCTTTATTGAAGTCTTGCACACCAATACTCAGACGGTTGAAACCTTCATTACGCAGGTGATCAAGTACGTCTAGCTCAATCTCACGCGGGTCAACTTCAATACTGATCTCAGCGTCAGCGGTGAAGTTAAATTCCTCACGCAAAATCATCATCAAGCGAGTGATTTGTGTTTTGGTCAAAAACGTTGGCGTGCCACCACCGAAGTGCAATTGAGTCACTTCACGACCATTCAATAAAGAGGCGCGTTGGCGGATTTCATGTTCGATCACATCAAGGTACTCATCCGCTTTATGCGAGTGACGAGTAATGACTTTATTACAACCACAGTAATAACAAAGCTTGTGACAGAATGGGATATGCACGTAAAGAGAGAGTGGACGCTCAGGATATTGAGTACACGCCATGTCGTAATCAGCGACGGTAAACGCTTCATGAAACTCCAACGCAGTTGGGTATGAGGTGTAACGAGGTCCCGAATAGTTGTACTTGTTTAAGATCTCTTGATCCCAAACGATTTGCTGATTCGTTGTTACTGGCTTGCTCGACATAGCGGTATTTCCAATTTAGATCCGCGAGAACCTAAGGTCTCTCAAATCATTTTACATACATTAAAATATAGACGGGTTATTTTGCCACACGACCAGTAAGGTCGTTCTAAGACAAAATCAATTTTTCAGACAAAAACTCAGAACTGCTAGCTTGATCACTAACAAAGCGTCGGGATTAACGAGACGCAAAAGGTAAGAAGGCTCATTTAACACTATCTATAAAGATAAGCTGTCTTAAGAACAAGGCGTATTAAAACTATATGTCTCAACAAAACTATATGTCTCAACAACCGCACAACTCAAGAATACTCTGTATTAAACAAGCCTCTATTTTAAAAGTCTTAGCGACTAGATCATCTGAATGTTGATTTGGTTGTTGAGAGGCTTAACCTTCTCTTGCAACCTTTTCAGATCTTCAATGACCGCATCATTCAAGCGAGTCTCTGCCTTATGGCGTGTGAGATTCTGCTGCATGCGTTCTTTCTTCGTCAGTTCCTGTCTTGCATCTCCGCGAGCCATATCTTTTACGATATGGTACAGCTCAGAAAGAGCAGGATACTCAGAATCAAAATCGACACGCTCATCACCCTGAACATTATCCATAATGATACACACTCGGATACTGATCTCAGGTAAGTCACATTGCCCTTGAATGCCCGCTAAGCACAAAGTATTTACGTTTTCGTAAATCGTCGCGTTACGTTTTTCAATGGCGAGTGCTTGATGCTGCTTTTGCAACTCCGTCTGCTTCTTCACTTGAAGTAGAAGGTAACCTGCGTAAGAGCCCAAGCCGAGAATGATAATTCCACCAGCAATTGCTAATAAGGTTACGTTCATTGGCTATTAACCTTTAAAGCTGTCTAAATCGAAATCTTCGAATTGAGATAGCAAGTCTTCGTCAGAGCTCGCTTTCTTCTTAGATGCAACCGGTGCTTCTTCGAAGATCTCTTCTTCATCGTCTTCTGGCTCTAGTAGACCTAAGCGGCCCATTAGGTGTTCGATACGATCAAGTTTCTCATCAACAAACTTCTGCAGACCAGCACCTAGGTTCTCACCATTTTCGATACGATCTAGCAGTGTGTTCAGTTGAGCATCATTCTCAAGCATCTCTAACTCTTGTTCGTTAGACAGCTTGCGCTCTTGTTTAGTCGGCTTCTTCGCTGGTTCAACGATCAGCGGGATTTTTTTCTTGCTGCCTAAACGAGGGTCACGAGCTTGTGCAGCTTTACGCTGTTTTGCTTCGCTACCATCTGAGTGACGGCTGCCAGACTTAAGGCCTTTACGCTTTTTAACACGCTTACGTTCACGACCTTCAACATCAGATTCACTACGGTTACGAGTAACCATAGGCTCCGGAGCGCCAAGTGCTCCCGGCTTTCTTGATTTCTTACTACGACCCATTACTGCACTTTCCTCAGTAAAATTACATCATTTCCAAAAAATTCTAGTTCGAGCTTATCCCGCTCTGCCAAAAACTGGAATGTTTGACGACTAAAGAAGACGACATGTGTCGGGTCATTCTTGTAGTGCCAACCAGCAAACGCGTCTACGTCTATTACTAGTTTAGTCATAAGACCAATCCAGCCCTTGGGTTTAACTAAATTCAACCATTGCTGCCACACTTTGTCTGGGTGATAAAGATGCTCTATCACCTCCGTGGCAGTCATAAAGTCATACGTTTTTTCCAACACAGAGGTATCTGGGTGGTAATAGATATCGTACAACTCCATGGTGTGTCCGGCTTCTTCTAACATAATAGATAGCGTAGGGCCTGGGCCACAACCAAAATCCAACCCTTGTGAGTTAGATGAAATTTTGTCTGTTAGTGGATCCGCGATGCGAGATAAAAAGCGGCGATAGCCTGCATCACTAGGATCGTTCTCATGGAGATCATAGTGTGCTTTTTCTTCTTTTGCTTCTAACCTTTGTTCAGGTTTAACAAATACCAGTTCACATTGCTGACACTGCAGATAGGCTCTGCGTTTGTCTTCAAAATAGTGATTCACGCCTTGGTGATGGCATAAGGGACAAGTATACATAGCACATCCTTAAACAGGGATGCGAAACATACCAGAAACTGAGTTTATAGTGGAGAGGTATTGGGTGTTTTTTCATCAAATCAATAAAAAAAGCGATAGGAAAACCTATCGCTCTCTAAATCTGCCTATATCGGCCAAAATTTGCATACTCAACTTGGTACACAAATCTCCATTTGTTATTGGTGCTTTCCATGCCAAATTTGTTTGTTGTTCATCGTCCTGATGAGTTTTGGCTATCCTTTTCTAACACCTTGTTGCTGGGCTGTCCTAGCCTGATCCATTTCTGTCTATACCGTTAGACTAGATGATCATCCATATCTAAGTCAGCTCCTAGCTGATGGCGGTTACTTTACCGTGTTACAAAAAGACTACAAGAGTGCGACTTCACACTTTTGTACACAAATCGATCACACATTGATAAATCAGACATAAACACAAAATGCATTAATAAAACCAATACAAAAGAAAACGCCCCGACCATTACTGATCGGGGCGTCTCTTCAATCTCGCTCGAACGTACATTCCTTTGCTCTGGCTAAGAGCAAGAAACCGACAAATTAGTGTAAACCACCAACGTACTTCGATAAGGTATCAATATCAGCGTCTGTTAACTTTTTAGCTACATCACGCATCATCGCATTCATGTCGTTATTACGGTCACCATCGCGGAATTTTTCAAGTTGAGCCTTGATGTAATCTGCGTGCTGACCTGAAATCTTAGGGAAACCAGAAAGTTCGGTACCATTACCACGTGGGCCGTGACAAGCAATACACGCCGTTACGCCGCGTTCTGCGTTACCCGCTGTGTAAAGAACCTTACCTTCATCTACTACATTTTCAGGAGTAGAGTTACTAGAGATAGGTAGAGAGGCGTAGTATGCCGCTAGGTCAGCCATATCTTCTTCAGATAAAGGCATCGCCATTGCACCCATTACAGGTTCGTAACGACCTTGCTTACCACCACTTGTCATACCTAGCTTAAGCTCTTTTAACTGCTTCTCTAGATACTTCTCATGTTGACCGGCCAGCTTAGGGTACTGAGTGATCAGACTGTTGCCGTCAGCACCGTGGCAGGCAACACATGTTTGTGATTTGGCTTTACCAGCTTCAATACTACCTTGAGCCCATACTGAGCAGCTGGCTAAAAGACTCAAAATTAGCGCTAATTTCTTCATGACATTCCATTATAATTATCAAGCTTCCAGTACCACTCTATGTTGCCACTCATGGTACAATAGGCGACCTTATGCCGAGCACGGTTATTTTACACAAATTCACAAAAAAGTAATCAATCGACTACACAAAGTCGAGATGGAGTTAACAGTGAGCGTAAAAATTCATTATCAAAACACGCATTTCATTACCAGTGCACCTGATATTCGTCATTTACCAGAAGACGAAGGGATCGAAATTGCGTTTGCAGGACGCTCCAATGCTGGTAAATCTAGCGCGTTAAATCGCGTTACTAACCAAAAAAGCTTGGCGAAAACCAGTAAAACACCCGGTCGAACTCAGCTAATTAACCTATTTAAGGTAACGGACGGTTGTCATATCGTCGATTTACCTGGATATGGCTTTGCTCAAGTACCGCTTGAGATGAAGAAAAAATGGCAGAAGTCGCTAGGTGAATACCTACAACGACGTGAAAGCCTGAAAGGTTTAGTGGTATTGATGGATATCCGTCACCCAATGAAAGACCTTGACCAACAAATGATCTACTGGGCTATCGATAGCCGCATCCCAGTACAGGTTTTGTTAACAAAAGCAGACAAACTGAAAAGTGGTGCGCGTAAAGCACAGCTACTGAAAATCCGTAACGATGCAAAATCTTTCGGTGGTGATGTTGCGGTTGATGTCTTCTCTTCAATGAAGGGCATCGGCGTTGACCAACTGCGTGCCAAGATGGATGAGTGGTTTGCTCCAGCGCTTGCTGATCAAATCATTGATGAGTTAGCGGACGAAGAGCACAACGACTCAGAGTAATTCCTCTACTTATCGCTATAGGTTAGAGCACTGACAACACGTGATTTTGCCTTATCAATGCCCCTCCTTATATAGGTGGGGTATTTTTTTGCCCAAAAATGAGTGAGTTAAGCCTAAGTTTTTAGTGTTAAAGATCGGATTTACCCACTAGAACCAATAGAAGTGAACCATACTAAAAGACACATCTAAATAATCAGAACAATGAGAAGGAATACTCATGTGGAAAACACCATTGGCCATCATTGCACTTATGTTGGTCTCACTGACAGGATTTGCCTCTGAAGCAGAACAAGAACAAGCCCCACTGATCAATGTCGATATGACCTTAGACCTAGATGGCATGGAAAAGTACGCCCAAGATGCGAGTGAGTCTCTTGAGGTGATATCGCAATCTTTGCAGGCGATAGTCAACAACCCCAATCTAAGCGACGACCAGCAACAAGCCCTCAATCAAACCGTTGAAAGCATCAATAAGCTTGCGAGCTCCACCAAGACATCCCTCAATCAACTGCCACAAGCCTTAGACCAATCTCGACTCGCCTTTAAACAAACCAGCCAAGTGCTGTTGGATGACATTCAGACCAAGATCATCATTGCGCTGGCAGCCGTTATCGGTGTGATTATTATCGCTTTGACCGCTATCTATCTGCTTATCCTGAAACCCATGCAGCAAACCTTGGTAAAAGCGACCAACAATATCTCTTCGATGGCGCAATCCATCCAGATCACCGCCGAAGCACTGAAATACAGCACCGAGAAACAACAGAAAATCATGGATTACATTGAGCATTCACCGACTCAATACACTGATAAATAAGGCGTGAGCCATCAATCCTTTATCGATAACTTGTAAAATAAAAGTTATTTCAAGTGATAAAACAATCGACTTAGAGACGGATTTAAATTACCAAACGCTGATCGAATTCCAGATCTAAGGCAAATCAGGGGTTTATCACTGTGCTTGAGAAAGTGTAATAAAAGGCACTAAAAATGAGAGGTTTTGCGGGGGAATGATAGGTTGGAAATATTTTTCTTTCGCACAAGAAAAAACGCCCCAGTCAAATACTGACTGGGGCGGCTGAATCAGCCTAATCCAATAACGTGAAACAAAAGGTCTGAAAGATAGAACATCTTACCTCTGTACCCTACGAGATTTAATGTACAACAATTGCTCAGAAATGAAAACAACTTTTGTAGTTTTTTTTCATGAATGTTTTATTAAAACACCTAAATTCTTATTACGACTTAACTTTATTTGAGACAAAAAAAAGCCAGTGTTTGTGCACTGGCTCATACTAATTTGCTTATTAAGGTCAAAAACTGATTAGTGGGCTTGATCCCAGTTGTCACCGTGGCCAGCTTCCGCGACAAGCGGCACTTCTAGCTCTGCAGCGGATTCCATCAATTGTTGTACTTTACTTTCAATTTCGGCTAAAGATGACTCTTCCACTTCAAACACCAATTCATCGTGTACCTGCATAAGCAGTTTCACACGACCATCGCCTTCCGCTTGAATCCACTCATCCACCAACAACATCGCTTTCTTAATGATGTCTGCTGCCGTGCCTTGCATTGGCGCGTTGATCGCCGCGCGTTCAGCAGCCTTACGACGCATGCCATTACGAGATTGAATCTCAGGAAGGTGCAGACGACGACCGTAAATGGTTTCAACGAAGCCTTGCTCTGAAGCAGCGCTGCGTGTGTCTTCCATATACTGCATTACGCCAGGGTAACGCTCGAAGTAAGTATCCATGTAGTGCTGTGCTTCGCCACGAGGAATACCCAGTTGCTTAGCCAAGCCAAAGGCACTCATACCGTAGATCAGACCGAAGTTAACGGCTTTAGCACGACGACGCTGCTCAGTCGTTACCTGCTCAATATCAACACCAATGATCTCAGCAGCCGTTGCCGCGTGGATATCTTTGCCTTGTTGGAATGCTTCCAGAAGCGCTTTATCACCCGATAGGTGCGCCATGATACGCAATTCAATTTGAGAGTAATCGACCGCTAGAATCTTCCAACCATGTTGTGCAACGAATGCTTGGCGGATACGACGACCTTCTTCATTACGAATTGGGATGTTCTGTAGGTTTGGATCTGTTGAAGACAAACGACCCGTTGCTGTCACCGCTTGGTGATAAGACGTATGAACACGACCCGTTTCAGCGTTGATCATCTTCGGCAGTTTATCTGTGTAGGTAGACTTCAGTTTCGCAAGGCCACGATACTCAATGATCAGCTTAGGTAGTGGGTAATCAAGAGCCAGTTCTTGCAGCACTTCTTCGTTGGTTGAAGGTGCACCTGATGGCGTTTTCTTAATAACTGGCAGGCCCATTTTCTCAAACAGGATCGCTTGCAGCTGTTTTGGCGAGTTCATGTTGAACTCTTGCTCTGCAATCTCGTAGGCTTTCTGTTCTAACTCATCCAGACGAACCGCAATCTCTTGCGATTGAGCGCCCAGCAACATGTCATCGATGAATACGCCAGTACGTTCAATGCGAGACATTACAGGGATCAGGGGTACTTCGATTTCTTCATAGATGGCTTTTAGCTTTTCATCTTGCTCAATGTTTTCCATCAAACGGTTATGAAGACGTAGTGTCACGTCAGCATCTTCTGCTGCGTATGGAGACGCTTCACCCAGCTCAATCTGGTTGAAAGTAAGCTGTTTCTTACCTTTACCTGCGATTTGCTCAAATGAGATGCAGCTGTGCTGAAGGAAACGCAGCGCTAGGCTGTCCATATCATGCTTGCCACCTACGCTATTGAAAACGTAAGACGCCAACATGGTGTCGTGTTTGATGCCTTTCATCTCGATACCGTAGCGCGCTAGCACACTCATATCGTACTTCAGGTTCTGACCTACTTTCGCTTGTGCATCATCTTCAAGAATCGGCTTAAGCTGTTCAAGTACCCAATCACGATCCAACTGCTGCGGTGCATCTAGGTAATCATGGGCAACCGGTACGTAAGCGGCAACGCCTTCTTCAGTCGCGAATGACAGGCCAACGAGGTTCGCCACCATGTAATCTAGGCTGTCGGTCTCAGTATCGAAAGCAAATACTTCAGCCGCTTTCAGTTTCTCTAGCCAAACATTGAATGACGCTTCATCGAGGATGGTTTCGTAGTTGCTGCGATCAATCGTCACGGCAGAGGTGTTCATTTCTACGGTAGAAGTGGTTGATGCCGTATTGCTGCGCACTGCGCCCGACTTTTCATCCGCCTCAACCACACCACTGCCACCTTCAAGTAGCTCGTTCAACCAAGACTTGAAGACCAGTTGACCATATAGCTTAATCAGCTCATCCGTGTTTGGTTGTGCTTTTACAAGCGACTCAGGTGTCTCTTCTAACTCGACGTCCAGCTTGATCGTTGCAAGCTCGTAAGACATCTCAGCGTTGTCTTTATTATCAATCAGCTTCTTAGCCATAGTTTTTGAACCACGGAAGCCAAGAGCGGCAATATCATCAAGGTTTTGATACAGCTTTTCGATGCTACCAATGCCTTGCAGCAGAGCGGTCGCTGTCTTGTCACCGACACCCGGAACACCAGGGATGTTATCGACTTTATCACCCATCAGCGCAAGGTAGTCGATGATCAGCTCTGGCGGAATGCCAAACTTCTCAATCACGCCTTCACGATCCATTACCACGTTGGTCATGGTGTTGATCAGAGTAACATTATCATCGACAAGCTGCGCCATATCTTTATCGCCAGTACTAATAAGCACAGGCATACCCATCGCAGAAGCTTGAGAAGCAAGCGTACCGATCACGTCATCCGCTTCAACGCCGGGAATAGAGATAAGTGGCAAACCCATTGCACGAATCACATTGTGCAAAGGCTCAATCTGGCAACGAAGATCATCAGGCATAGGTGGACGATTTGCCTTGTACTCTGGGTACATGTCATCACGGAACGTCTTTCCTTTCGCATCAAAAATTACCGCAATACGATCAGAAGCAAATTGACGCATCATGCTGCGCAGCATGTTAACTACACCGTAAACAGCGTTAGTTGGGATATCACCATTGCTCATTGTGCCAGGGTAAGCATGGAACGCGCGATATAGGTAAGAAGAGCCATCGATCAGAATCAATGGATTATCAGGAATACGAGCCATAATGTTTGTGTATCCAGTAAGTACAGAAATTATCTGTTAAGAATGCCACGTCTGTTGGTTGGATTCCACGTTGTCGATCTGTATCCGTTCACTCGGTTGTGTTCGTTATAATCGATTTGTTGTTATTTTTTGTTCTTAGACGCAAGCGTTCTGTGGATAACTCTGTTTATATTATTTATCCACCCTGTTGAGAACTAAGGTGAACAACTCAAAAAACACCAATAAACAATTGAAAATAAAGAATAATTTTACAGATCGAACAGATGATCAACGATCTTTTCTCGATCTTGCGTTGTGGAAAAGAATGCTGATGGCGTTTTATTCATAAAAATACGTGCCACTAAATATGCATCTTGTTGAAATGGTAGGTATAAAAAAAGCGACACCCGAAGATGTCGCCTAGCAAAAACCAGTAAAGCCATTCAAATTGAATACCACAGCTTTACCTAAAAGCTATAAATTACACTGGAAGCAATGTGAGCAATGTCGTGTCAAAAAGAACTTAGTACAAGTTCGCGAGAATTCTGTTGGGTAACCAAGTAGATACTTGAGTACTTAACATCCTTGTGAACATTTCCTCATTCCCTAAGACGAAGTTAATAATAATGATTCTCATTTAATAGTCAACAATTAAATGATAATAAATCTCATTTAATTTATAAACCGTTAACAGCAGTGCTTAAATTTGCTTCAAAAAATGGATTCTATGGTCATTAATGTCTTCTTTTTCTTCAAATCTTTCGATTAGGTAACCGTTTCTCAATAACAGGCGCAACATTGCAGGGAACTGGTTACGAGACTTAACCTTTAACTGTCTGTAGCCCTGCTCTTTCGCCCACTGTTCCTGAGCGTCTAATTGCACCTGTGCAACGCCTTTATTCCTCGCGAGCGGTGACACGCCACCAAACCAGCTGTAAAAAGTATCTTGCTCCAACTCATAGCCGATCTTAAAGCCAAGCAACACGCCAGCTTCTTCAGCCACTAAGATAAGGTTCTTTTTCCCTGCCAGTCGCTCTGATAGAGAAGCGACACTCTCTTTTTTAGCGAACTCAGAGATCTGCTCGACCACAGACACCACTTCTTCTAAAGAACCTTCACGTACGACAACTGACATCTTATTCATCCTCATAAACGAAAGGGCTGGCACAATGGCCAACCCTTTACTGATCACTTAAGTGAACTCTACACGATTACTTTTCTTTTAAGTGCTCTGCGGCTTGTGCATTGTCTTCTGCAAGCCACTCAGCCACATCTTTAGCGAAGTAAGTAAGAATGCCATCAGCACCAGCGCGCTTAAAGCACAGCAGTGATTCCATGACGGTTTCACGCTCTTTAAGCCAACCGTTTTGGATCGCTGCTTTGTGCATCGCATACTCACCAGACACTTGGTAGGCAAATGTCGGCGCTTGAAGTTCATGCTTCACACGGCGCACGATATCTAGGTAAGGCATGCCAGGCTTAACCATCACCATGTCCGCACCTTCATTAAGATCCATCGCGACTTCGTGAATCGCTTCATCGCTGTTCGCAGGATCCATCTGGTAGTTCTTCTTGTTACCACCTTTCAGGTTCGAAGCACTGCCGACTGCGTCGCGGAATGGGCCGTAGTAGCACGATGCATATTTTGCAGAGTACGCCATAATCTGAGTATGAATATGGCCCGCTTCTTCTAACGCTTCACGGATCTTACCAATGCGACCATCCATCATATCCGATGGGGCAACTACGTCAGCACCCGCTTCAGCGTGTGATAATGCTTGCTTGATCAAGACTTCAGTCGTCTCGTCATTCATCACGTAACCATCTTCATCGATGATGCCGTCTTGGCCGTGAGTAGTGAATGGGTCTAGTGCTACGTCAGTAATAACGCCAATGTTTGGCACATGCTCTTTTAGTAAACGTACAGCGCGCTGCACCAAACCTTCTGAGTTATGAGCTTCAGCTGCGCATAAACTTTTAGCATCTTGGTTCACGACTGGAAATAGAGCAATCGCAGGAACACCCAGTTTTGACAGGTAATCTGCTTCCTCGAGCATGTAATCGATCGACAAGCGTTCAACACCTGGCATTGACTCGACAGGCTCGCGGCGGTCTTTACCCATCAGGATAAACATTGGGTAGATTAGATCATCCACAGACAATTGATTTTCTGCCATTAGGCGACGGCTAAAGTCGTGCTTACGCATACGGCGCATACGGCGACCTGGGAATTGACCTTGAATTGAAACAGACACTAGATTCTCCTTGCCTAGTCTAAGCACCGAAATACTTAGATATGAAAAGTGCTAAATACAGGCAAAAGCATATCACTGATGGCTCAGGACGCTAGCAGTAAAATATGAAACCCACTCAAAAATAGGGATAAATGGCAAAAAATGACCTTCTCCTCACACTGCCGTATACTCATGACAACTCAGTAAAGACCGCTTTCAGGACAAAACAATGATCGACACCCATGCTCATATTTACGCGAGCGAATTTGATGAAGACCGCGAGCAAGTCGTACAGCGCGCACTGGCTCAAGGGATTGATACCATTCTATTGCCGAACATCGATTTAGAATCTATCGAGCCAATGTTAGCGACGGAAGCTCAGTTTCCTGATGTGTGCCGTTCAATGATGGGCTTACACCCTTGTTATGTGGATGCGAATATCGAGCAAACCCTCAAAACCATTCGAGCTTGGTTTGATAAGCATGACTTTATCGCCGTGGGTGAGATTGGTATCGACTTGTACTGGGATAAAACCTTCAAGGCTGAACAAGAGATGGCGTTTGTGACTCAACTACAGTGGGCAAAAGAGCTTGATCTACCCGTGGTGATCCACACTCGTGATTCCATTGAAGAGACACTTGCCCTACTTCGTAAAGAACAAGATGGCAGCTTACGCGGGGTATTTCACTGCTTTGGTAGCAGCTTAGAGGAAGCTCAAGCGATCAACGAGCTAGGCTTTCATTTAGGTTTAGGCGGCGTTTCGACCTTTAAGAATTCAGGGATGGACAAGGTGATCCCACATCTCGATATGGATTACGTCATCCTAGAGACAGATTGCCCATATTTAGCACCAACACCGAATCGCGGTAAACGCAATGAACCAGCCTACACAGAATTAGTAGCAAAACGCATCGCCGAATTACGCGGAATTCCCCTTGAAGAAGTCGAAAACATAACCACCACAAATGCTAAGGCATTGTTTAATTTATGATAAATCTATTAATAAGTAATTATTACGGATTTCTCCTGAATTTATTTGAGAAAGCTAAGTGACATGTATAGTATCAACCACCTGCATATGGAGGTAGTTGATTATGTGTGACCATTCACAACACTTACAACGTCAACATCGAACCCTATGGCATAAAATTTTGGGCATCAAAGAGCTCTATATATGTCAGAACTGTGGCTATCAGTTAAAGATTCGATAAACAGACATAATAAAAAAGCGGCCCTAGGCCGCTTTTTTATTATGTGATTTTTACTGAAGCATTCCGAATCAAGATTCAGCTTCTTCCTCTTCATCCGCATCTGGCTTACGCGTATAAAAACGTGCGAAGAACAGACCAATCTCAAACAGAATACACATTGGAATCGCCAACAGTGTTTGCGAGATCATATCAGGTGGTGTCAGCATCATACCAATGATGAAAGCACCCACAACAATGTAAGGACGCTTTTCAGACAGAGATTGAGGCGTTGTTGCACCCGTCCAACACAACAAGATAATCGCAACAGGCACTTCAAAGGCAATACCAAAAGCAAAGAACAGCGCGAGTACAAAATCAAGATAGCTTGAGATGTCGGTTGCGAACTCTACTCCCCCTAATGATATGGCTGTAAAAAAGCCAAATACCAACGGGAATACAATAAAGTAAGCGAACGCCACACCACAGTAAAACAGCAATGAACTTGAAGCCAATAGCGGCATGATCAAGCGTTTTTCATGCTTGTATAAGCCCGGAGCAACAAAAGCCCACACCTGATACAAAATAAACGGAACCGCGAGGAATATAGACGCGATCAAGGTTAATTTCAGCGGTGTGAAAAATGGCGATGCAACATCGGTTGCGATCATCGTCGCCCCTTCCGGTAGACGATCTACCAAAGGTGCTGATACGAATTCATAAATATCATTAGCAAAATAAATTAGCCCGACAAATATCACTAGCACCGCGACAATCGCACGTAGTAGGCGATTACGTAGTTCTAGAAGGTGGCTAATTAAAGGCTGTGTCTGCTCAGTCGAAGACATGTCAAACCTCTTAAACAGGAAGATCGAAAAGGAGCCGCGCGTGTATCTATCCAGTTGAATTGGTATCCACTTGAATAGTTATTTACTTGAATAGCTATCTATTTAAACATCTAGCGACTCAAGTATCCGGCGACTCCTCCTTGCGAGACTATTCGGCTTTCTTATCTGACGGTGCTGAAGCTTCGCTGTTGACCTGAATGGTTTCAGATTCCACAGTTTCCGTGACACTAGGTTTAGTCTCACTTGGCTTATCAGACTCAGGCTTAGCATACGGACGTTGAACCTCAGCAGCGGCCTGCTTGAGTTCATCGACTGACGCTTTAAGGTCTGGAGATAAATCTTCCATACCCATTTTTTCCGCCTTGCGTAGGTTTTCTTGCAGCTCTTGCACCTTAAGCTCATGAGAAAGTTCATCTTTCACACTGTTTGCCATGCTTTTCGCTTGTCCAACAAACTTGGAAATACTGCGAATCGCCACGGGCAAACGCTCAGGCCCTAAAACCACTAACCCAACGACAGATATTAATACCAGTTCCCAAAAACCGATATCAAACACGATTTACGCCTGCTCTTTGTCTTTCTTTGTTTCAGCAGTTGTTTCAGCGTGAGCTTCTGTCTTCTGCTGTTCAATATTCTTTGGTTCGAAGTCTGCATCTTTCTTATCTGCAGGCTTGTCTTCATCGCTCATCGCTTTTTTGAAGCCTTTAACCGCTGAACCTAAGTCACCACCCATACCGCGCAGTTTCTTTGTTCCGAATAGCAAAATTACAATTACAGCAATGATTAGAAGTTGCCAAATACTGATACCACCCATTGTCATTGTCCTCGGGTCTGTCTACACATAAAAATATTAAGAGAGTCTACTGTCTAACGACGGTAAGCTCGCCAACTAAGCAACCAAAATGTGACACCTGCGATGCCACAGCCCATAGATAGCTGCTCATAAGGGCTTGAAACTAATATTGCGGAGCATACGACTAAAGTGGCTCCAACGCCAAACAAAAACTTTCCAGTTGCTTGCTGACGCTTACTATCTCGGTAGCCTTGATAAAGCTGATCCATTCTGTGGTTCATCGCTTTACCTTGGCGCAAGCTGTCATAAAGTAGCTCTGGCAGCTCTGGCAGTTTTTCTGCCCAGAATGGCGCGCGCTCTTTTACTGCGTTGATCACAGCTTGCGGCCCCACCTGATTCATCATCCAGGTTTCAAGGAAAGGCTTGGCGGTTGCCCACAAATCAAGTTGCGGATACAACTGACGACCTAGGCCTTCCACATACAACAAGGTCTTCTGCAGAAGTACCAACTGAGGCTGAACCTCCATGTTGAAACGTCTTGCTGTATTAAATAAGTTTAGCAACACATGGCCAAATGAGATCTCGCCAAGTGGTTTTGCAAAAATTGGCTCACACACCATACGGATCGCGAACTCAAAATCATTGACGTTAGTGTCGTGTGGCACCCACCCCGAATCCACATGTAGCTCAGCAACTTTACGGTAATCTCGATTGAAGAAAGCCAGCAAGTTCTCGGCTAAATAACGCTTGTCTTCGCTGTTGAGCGTGCCGACAATGCCGCAATCCAAACCAATCCACTGAGGGTTATCCGGATTTTCTGGATTAACGAATACGTTACCCGGGTGCATATCGGCATGGAAAAAGCTGTCTCGGAATACTTGAGTGAAGAATACCGTCACACCGCGTTCCGCGAGCAATTTCATGTTGGTGCCGTTGGCTTCTAGCGTCTCAATATCGGAGACTTGAATACCGTAGATACGCTCTGACACCATTAGGGTTTCGCTGCTTAGATCAGGGATAACCTCTGGAACATACAGCTCTTCACTGCCTTCAAAATTACGTCGTAGTTGAATGGCATTAGCTGCCTCGCGGCGCAGGTCGAGTTCATCAAGTAACGTTTTCTCGTACTCGTGAACGACCTCAACGGGTTTCAAACGACGTGCTTCAGGAAGCGACTTAGCGACTATACGCGCCATTCGGTGCATCAGTTTTAGATCTGCATCAATCACCGGGCGAATATCAGGTCGAATTACCTTCAGAACAATCTCGCGACCGCTCTCTTTAAGCTTTGCGGTATGCACCTGAGCAATAGAAGCAGAAGCCAGTGGCTCGATATCAAAGTCGGTAAACCAGTTGTCTAAACTGCCACCGACCGCCTTTTCCATATCTTGCTTAGCCAGTTGTCCATCAAACGGCGCAACTTGGTCTTGCAACAACGCCAACTGATCGGCGATATGAGGAGGGAACAGATCACGACGTGTCGACATCATCTGTCCAAACTTGATCCACACTGGGCCAAGTTCTTGCAGCGCAAGGCGCAAGCGATGACCCAACTCTTTATCTTGATGCTTGTTCTTGAGCCAAAACAGTGACTTTCGCGCCAACAAAGGGGCTTTAGTCAGTTGGTGTTCCGGCATCAACTCATCAAGGCCGTACTCCAACTGTACCTTGATAATATGATAAAGACGTTTCAGTTCTGCTGGGGTCATGCTTTCTCCAACAGAGCGTTCAACTTAGCTTCAAGACGAGCAGCGGAGCTTTTTACGTCATCAACTTGGTCGCAAAAGTGCGCGACTTCTAACGGTGCGGGTGCGATCTTCCACTCTTCAGTCAGAACTTGAGCAACATGGTTTTGATGCTTAGTCGCCTGTTTTGTCACAAAGCCACCGACGTTTTTAACGCCTTGCACCAAGGTATGCGCAACCACATCGCCCGTTACGCGCGATAACCACTCTTCCAAATCAGGCTTGCAGTCTGTCATCAGCTGAGCAAATTTCTGTGCCAGTTGAATATCACCCTCTAAGATCAGCTTATCTTGCTTGATCAGCTTGGTGATGTTCGATTGCTCACGCAATTCCGGTAACACCGATAAATTCAAAGATAGGTAGCAATCAGGCTGCCCTTCGTATTCCGACAACACATCGATTTGTTGGCTGAAAACGAAAGTGAGTGTTTTATTCAACTCTTTCAAATTAACTTGAATGATCTGCCCCTTTAAACGAGACAAACGACGAACCAAGGCTGGATCATCGTTCACGAAAGTATTTAAAGAGGTTTCAATAACCGCGGTTACCAATGGATCAAATGGCATGACTGTCCTTACCTTTGAAAACGGATAAGCCTTAACCTATCCGTTCTGTCTTTATTCTTATTGTTTAGCACGCCCTACGAGCCTGCTACCAAGTTCGACTAGAACTTGTAACCGCGGTGCAGCGCAACAATGCCGCCCGTTAGGTTGAAGTATTTAGTATTCTCGAAACCCGCTTCCTGCATCATGCCTTCCAAGGTTTCTTGGTTAGGGTGCATGCGGATAGATTCTGCAAGGTAACGATAGCTGTCTGCATCGTTAGCAATCAGCTCACCCATTTTTGGCAACAGATGGAAAGAGTAGGCATCGTAAACCTTTGATAGTGGCTCAAGTACTGGCTTAGAAAACTCAAGAACCAACAAACGACCACCCGGCTTAAGCACGCGGTACATTGAACGTAGCGCTTGGTCTTTGTCGGTGACATTACGCAGACAGAAGCTGATGGTAATGCAATCGAAGTAGTTGTCAGGGAAAGGCAACTCTTCAGCGTTTGCTTGAACGTAATGTACGTTGCCAACAATACCGCTATCACGCAGCTTATCACGGCCAACATTCAGCATTGAGTTGTTGATATCAGCAAGAACCACGTGGCCTTTTTCACCAACGATACGCGAGAACTTCGCAGTCAGGTCACCGGTACCACCACCAAGGTCTAGGATACGTTGACCCGGGCGAACGCCACTGCAATCAATCGTGAATCGCTTCCACAAACGGTGAACACCACCCGACATTAAGTCATTCATGATGTCGTATTTAGCGGCTACAGAGTGAAATACCTCTGCTACTTTCGCGACTTTTTCGTCTTTTGCGACTGTTTCGAAACCAAAGTGTGTGGTTTCTGACTCTACTGCTGAATTTGTCTGCACGCTTGTGTCCATAATGCTGTTATCTACCATGGTAAGTTCTCATCGACAGCGCTCTTTGTATTTAGAGGCGCTGCGGCCGATTAGTTTACTTTATCCTCAGCAGGTTGTCTTTCTACTAAGGAGGCATTTTCTGAAAAAGCCTCATTTTGCGCCATTTCAGCCAAACCAATCGAGATCGGTTTCTTCACTTCAACACCCAATTGCTTGAAGCTTTCGGCCTGACGAATCACGTTGCCTCGCCCTGTCACTAGCTTATTCATCGCCCCTTGATAACTTTGGTTGGCTCTATCAAGTGAGCTGCCAAGGCCTTCCATATCATCAACAAACAGGCGCAGCTTGTCGTAAAGCTTGCTCGCACGTTCCGCGATAACTTGTGCGTTCTGGTTCTGTCTGTCGTTACGCCACAGGTTATCAATGGTACGCAGTGCCACCAGCAGAGTGGTTGGGCTGACCAAGATGATGTTTTGCTCCATCGCATCTTTCACCAAGCTAGGATCAGCCTGAATCGCCACTTGGAATGCTGGCTCAACCGGGATAAACATCAATACGTAATCCAGGCTCTGTATGCCTTTGAGCTGATGATAATCTTTCTGGCTCAAGCCTTTGATGTGCGCTCGCAATGACACCAAGTGATCACGCAATGCAGCATCGCGTTGCTGATCGGTTTCGGCATTGAAGTAGCGCTCAAATGCCACCAGCGCCATTTTTGAATCGACCACCACTTGCTTATCTTGTGGCAGATGCACGATCACATCCGGTTGGTAGCGCTTGCCCGCATCGTTTTGCAGGTTCACTTGCGTTTGGTATTCGTGACCTTCGCGCAACCCTGATTCAGCAAGCACCCGTGCCAATACCACTTCGCCCCAGTTACCTTGTTGTTTGTTATCGCCCTTTAGCGCTTGAGTCAGGTTCACCGCTTCACGTGTCATGCTCTCATTGAGACGTTGTAGGTTCTTAAGCTCATGCACCAAGGTGTGACGCTCTTTGGCCTCTTGGCTGAAGCTGTCGTTCACTTGTTTCTTGAAGCCTTCCAACTGCTCTCTTAGTGGAGACAACAAACCTTCTAAGCTCTGCTTATTCTGCTGATCGACCTTGGCGGTTTTGGTTTCAAACAATTGGTTCGCTAACAATTCAAACTGCTGCTTAAGTCGAGATTCGGCTTGTTCTAGTAGTTGCAGCTTTTCACTATTGGCGAGGTTTTCTTGGTCATGCCTTGCTTCTTGCTCGCGCAGCTCGGCTTCTAATTCAGACTTATGATCTTTAAGCATATTGATCTCATCAGCGTACTGCTGGCGCTCTTGCTTGACCGCCTCAAAGTAACGCAGCTTTTCCATCGCAGCCATCACCTTACCGTGCGCCTGCTTGAGCTCGAATGCCGCTTTGTCTCGATCATCATCTAACTCATTGAGTTCTTGTTGCGCCTCTGCGAGTGATGCTTTGAGCTGAGCTTGCTGAGATTCATGCAACAAACGATCGGACTCTAGCTGCTGCTCGAGCAATCGCTGCTGAAAAGAGAGCTTCTGTTTAATCCACCAACCCACGACACCGCCGCTGACGAGCGCGCCAGAAATTGCAGCAATAAGCGTTGCCTGATGTTCGATAATCCATTGCATGATAATGATTTAGCCTAATTGGAAATAACTCATTAAATGGTATTTTGATACTGGATAAATGTCCAGTTTGCCGTATTAAAATTCGACAGATAGACTAGGCGCTCCGTATTCTGTCCCATCAAATTAGAATGAGTTGCCATGAACGAACGTCGTGCCTTGGGCTTTGGCCTTTCCGCAGTACTGCTGTGGTCAACGGTCGCTACTGCTTTTAAGCTGACCCTTGCTGAGTTTTCACCTATTCAAATGCTGACTATCGCTAGCATTGTGTCGTCGATTGCGCTGATCGCAGTCTGCGCCTTTCAAGGCAAGCTTTCTCAACTGAGTACTACGTTTCTTTCAAACCCTTGGTATTACCTGCTGCTCGGCTTGGTTAACCCATTGGCCTATTACCTGATTCTATTCAAAGCCTACGACCTGCTGCCCGCCTCTCAAGCTCAAGCCATCAACTACAGCTGGGCTATCACACTAACCTTAATGGCGGCGGTTTTTCTGGGGCAAAAGATTCGCAAGCAAGATTGGATTGCGTGTACCTTCAGCTATGCGGGTGTGGTGGTTATTGCGACCAAAGGCGATGTATTAGGCATGCAGTTCGACAGCCCACTCGGTGTGGCGCTAGCGCTGCTTTCTACTCTACTTTGGGCAGGATATTGGATTCTCAACACCAAAAACAAGGCTGACCCAGTGGTTGGCGTGCTGCTTGGTTTCTTAGTGGCATTACCATTTGCGATCGGTTTAACCCTTTACGAAGGTGAAAGCTTTAGCCAAATTACGGCGAAGGGGTGGATGGCGGTGACTTACGTTGGTCTGTTCGAGATGGGCATTACCTTTGTATTATGGTTATCAGCACTCAAGCTAACCAACAATACGGCGCGTATCAGCAACCTGATTTTTGCCTCACCGTTTATTTCACTGATGCTGCTTTCAACCATCATTGGCGAAGAGATTCACCCAGCAACACTTTTTGGTTTGGTACTGATCATTGCTGGCTTAGTGATTCAACAGATCAAGTTTTCAAAAAACAAAGCTGTGTAAATAAGCGCTAAAAGATTCGATTGAGCACGAAAAGCTATCGATAAAGTCGAGTCTAGAGCTAGAGCACAATGTTAGATACAAAAATGGCGAGTCGTATGACTCGCCATTTTTATATAATTTAAAATCTAGTGAGTAAGCTAAAAGCTTAAACCCACTGACCCGCTGCAAAGCCAGAACTCCAACACCATTGGAAGTTATAACCACCAAGCCAGCCGGTTACATCCATCACTTCACCGATGAAGTAGAGGCCAGAGACACTCTTACATTCCATGGTTTTTGACGATAGGTGATTGGTGTCCACACCGCCTAGAGTTACTTCGGCCGTTCGGTAGCCTTCGGTGCCGTTTGGCGCGATTTTCCAGTTTTCTAGATACTCTACGATGTCATTCAGCTGTTTTTCATTGAACTGTTTAAGCGGCTTGTCTTCAAGCTCTTTACGGTCAATCAACACCTCCACAAAACGCTTCGGCAGTGCTTTCGCCAAGGTATTTTTCAGGCTCTGATTTGGGTGCTTCTCGCGAGAGTTAGCCAGCAGCTCAGCTACATCGACTTCAGGTACTAGATTAATCGAAACCGACTGACCCGCTTTCCAGAACGAAGAAATTTGCAGAACTGAAGGACCCGATAGGCCGCGGTGAGTAAACAGCAGTGCTTCTTTGAACAAGGTTCCGTCTTGCGCGGTGATCTCGGCAGGAATTGCGATACCAGAAAGCTCTGCGAAAGCTTCTTTATCTTCTTTATGCAGAGTGAATGGCACTAAGCCTGCGGTAGTTGGCATCACAGACAAACCAAATTGCTCGGCAATCTTGTAGCCAAATGGCGTTGCGCCCAGCTTAGGCATCGACAAACCACCTGTCGCTACAACCAATGAGTCACACTCAACTTCGTCAGTGTTGAGGTGCATCTTGAAGCCAGAATCAGTCTTTTCGATGGAGTGAACATCACAACGGTAGCGTTGTTCGATTTTCGCCTGCTTACACTCGTCAAGCAGCATACTCACGATGTCTTTTGCGGTATGGTCATTCACACAGAACAACTGGCCGTGGTCTCGCTCTTCGAACTCAATACCGTGCTTGCTCACCATCGAGATAAAATCCCAGTTGGTGTATTGAGATAAAGCTGACTTCACGAAGTGAGGGTTGTTACACAGGAAGTTGTTGGCTGAAACATCATAGTTAGTGAAGTTACAACGACCGCCACCTGAGATTAAAATTTTTCTGCCTGGTTTCTTTGCATGATCAACCACCAGCACTCGTCGGCCGCGTTTACCAGCTTCCGCAGCACACATTAAGCCTGCGGCGCCCGCACCAATTACGATTACATCAAATTTTTCACTCATGTGGTTCTGCTTTTCTTCACTTTTGCAGCCCGAGTACACCCTGTTCTCGAAATGCCATCAATAAAAAAGGATGTGCATAAACAGCACATCCTTACTAATTGCTCGCTATTTTAGCGGCAATTTTAAACTTTGCAATTGATGTTCAATTGTACAGTTTGCAGACAGCAGCAAAACCACTACTTGGCTTAACGAACCGACAACCAAGCTTCACACCAAAACCTAAGCTCTACTTCACACGTACTAAAAAACTTAGACGATGAAAGAAGACAGCAAGGTTACACCTAGCAGAGCAGAAGAGAGTATGAATAACTGTCTTACGCGATCGCACTTCGAAGTAAAAACTTCGTCATGATGATGGTGATACTCTTTGCTTTTGATGTAACTGAACAGGCGGACCTGTTTGGTCATATTGCCATGGGTTGTGAAAAAACCGCCTCCGTCTACTTGTTGATAAAGTAGAGGATGCGCTTCTCGCATAATATAAATGAGCGTTCTTAGCGCAGTAAAATAACGCGCCCAGTTCACGCAAGTCACAACCATTAGTGCAAATAGAATAGTGTCGCCGCTGATCATCCTTTCCTCCCTACATCTTCATAAGAAAACTCAAAAGAAAAAGATAATCAGTGTCTTTCTCGTACTACCTAAACGGCAGGAGCTTCCATAATTGAAGATGAACCATCTTTTGCCAATTGCGCTAGGTCTTTATCAATAAAGAACAGTGCTTTACCGTCTTCACCAACAAGTTCTAGCTTATCCAATACACCTTTAAACAACTTCTCTTCTTCGTGTTGCTCTGCAACGTACCATTGCAGGAAGTTGAAGGTTGAGTAGTCTTGTGTGCTGAAAGCAACGTGAGCCAGTTTGTTGATCTTTTCAGTAATCATCTGCTCATGTTCATAAGTTTCACGGAACACTGCGCCAAGGCTTTCGAATTCGTGTTTTGGTGCTTCAATCGCACCCAGAATTGGCATTGCACCTGTTTCGCTTACGTAAGTGAAAAGACGCTGCATATGTTCCATTTCTTCTACTGCATGAACACGCAGAAACTCTGCTGCACCTTCAAATCCTTTGTCTTCACACCAAGCACTCATTTGTAAGTATAGATTGGATGAGAAAAATTCTAGGTTAATTTGATCATTCAGTTGCTCAACCATAGTTTTTGACAGCATTTAAGACTCCTAATTACATCCTCAATTTTCTCTACTATATCACTATTTAATGAATATCTCGCAGGCCATTAGTTAACCAATATTTCGAGCTGTCATTACGCAAGACAGTGGATATGAGATCACTTCAGCAAAAAAAGCCATCGCATAGTGCTAATCTTTAAACAGACAATGAATAAAGGAGGTAGCGATATGAGTTACAAACATATTTTGGTCGCAGTCGATTTATCAGAAGACAGCAAATTAATTGTGGATAAAGCGGTAGCATTGGCAAAGCCATTGGAAGCCAAAGTCTCTTTTATCCATATCGATATTAACTACGCAGAGCTCTACACTGGCCTGATTGATATCAACATGGCCGAGACCCAGCACAACGCGATGGAAGCATCTCGTATTCAGCTGCAAAATTTTGCGGAGCACGCCCAATACCCGATCACCCATACCCTAGTAGGCAGTGGTGATTTGAGTCATGAGCTGTGTGACACCATCAACGAGTTCAATGTTGACCTCGTGGTTTGCGGTCACCATCAAGACTTTTGGAGCAAGCTGCTCTCTTCAACACGCCAACTGATCAACGCCTCTCCGGTTGATATGCTGGTCGTGCCTCTAAGAGATTCAGAAGACTAATGATTTAAGGTTAGGTAACATACAGCTCATATCTTATTAACGAAGTTTTACTATGAGCTATTTAGCTGGTGTTACCCTCCTATGGGCCTTCTCCTTTAGCCTGATCGGCGTTTACCTTGCGGGTCAGGTTGATTCTTGGTTCTCTGTTTTAATGCGTGTTGCCCTTGCTGGCGTCGTATTTCTTCCTTTCCTAAAGTTTCGCGGCGTATCGCGTAAGCTGATCGCTAAATTGATGGCAATTGGTGGTATCCAGCTTGGCCTGATGTACTGCTTCTACTATCAGTCTTTCTTACTGCTATCCGTTCCTGAAGTCCTTTTGTTTACCGTTTTCACGCCAATTTACGTCACGCTAATTTATGACTTTCTCAAAGGGCAATTCTCTCCGTGGTACCTAGTGACAGCAGCAATTGCGGTATTGGGCGCGGTATTCATTAAATTCGCAGGCATCAACGAAAACTTTTTGGTTGGCTTCCTCGTCGTACAAGGCGCGAACCTGTGTTTTGCTATTGGTCAGGTGGGCTACAAGGTGGTGATGGAGAAGGAATCGACCGAGTTACCTCAGCGAACCGTATTTGGTTACTTCTACTTAGGAGCGCTATGTGTCGCGTCAGTGGCTTTCATGCTACTGGGCAATCCAGAGAAACTGCCCACCACCACACTTCAATGGGGAATCCTGATCTACCTTGGCTTGATTGCTTCGGGGCTGGGTTACTTTATGTGGAATAAAGGCGCGTGTATGGTGAATGCTGGCGCGCTGGCAGTGATGAACAATGCCTTGGTTCCTGCTGGCCTAGTGGTGAATATCCTGATTTGGAACAGAGATGTCGATTTGGTTCGCTTGTCTATTGGTGGCGCCGTTATCTTATTCTCTTTGTTCGTCAATGAGACGTGGGTGAAGAAGCGCGTAGCAAGATCCGCAAGCAACGCTTAGCTGATTTGCACGAGCTGAATGAGCTAGCTCAGATAACCCCAAAAAGCAAAAGAGCGACCTAAGGTCGCTCTTTTTAAATCATCGCTGTAGCAATAAACCATTCAAATCAACTTCAGTGGATGTGATTGTGGCTCACTACCTGAGTCTTAGTTTCAGTGAAGGCAACATCATCAAGTTGTAGGTTGATGCGTTCAAGGTCACTTTCCAGTTTCTGGCTTTTCTTAAACAACTTTTGCTGCTTCTTAATCATCTTCGCGAGCTTTTTATTGTACTTCTCTTGTTTCTTAGCTGCTTTCTTCGCTTGTTTGAGTTCAGCTTTCTCAACACCGCTCGCCTTCGCCATCAGTTTTTTCAGCTTGGCTTTTTTCTGTGCGGCTTCTTTTTTTGCAAGCTCAGGGGCAATATCAGCGGCGGCAGGATCGAACATTTGTACGCTCGGCTCAATTGTCTCGTTGATTTCCGCAAGCGATAGCTCTGGTGCAGGTAGTGTCTCCGCTAGTAGGCCGCATGCGACTTTCTCTTCAACAGGTTTGTTTTGACAACCAAGAGGTGGAATTGCGGTTGGTTTGCATAGATTCGCTTGATCCGCCGAAGAACGCGCGCAAGAACGACACACGAACTTAGGTTCAGTCACCAAGCTGTGGATCTCGCCCAAGTGCTCAGTGATATCTCGACGGTTTAACTTACAAAAGCGTTTAGCCATGCTACAACTCCAGCTAAGAATAATAATGATTCTTAGTTAGATATACATCCGTAACGCGACTATCGCAAGTGTTAAATGGCAATTTATCGTATTTATGACGGGAAATTTTCTTAGCGTGTAGCTAAGTTATTGATGCTTCCTCTAAGTCATTGATGCTTTCACATAGACGTCAAAACGGTTCTTTTTGGTTTCGATCGCCATGCTCGGTTTTTGCTCGTCTAACCACGCTGCGTAATCTGGTCTTTTAACCACAACTCGCTTCGATGCCAACTTCATCGCCGGCTCAAATAGACCATCAGCATCCAGATCGGCACCCACCAAAGATTGGAATACGCGCATCTCTTTTTTAACCAAAGCCGACTTCTTTTTGTTCTCTGGGTGTGGATACATTGGATCGAGGTAAACCACGTCTGGCTGTTCGAAGTCAGGATCGTTGCTGAGCTTATCCAATGCATCGTGACTGGATGCATGAATCAACTTCATGCGTTCGCTTACCCAACCACCGATGTCTGGGTCTTGTTGCGCTCGCTGCAAGCCATCATCAAGCAGTGCAGCCACAACTGGGTGACGTTCGACCATTTGCACCTTACAACCTAGAGAAGCCAACACAAACGCATCACGCCCTAAGCCTGCAGTGCCATCGAGGATAGTTGGCGTTGCCCCTTTATTTAGACCAGCTGCTTTGGCAATCGCCTGACCTTTACCACCACCAAACTTACGTCGGTGACCGACAGCGCCTCCCACTAAATCAACAAAGATAGCGCCAAGCTTAGGCTCATCGACTTTACGTAGCTCAAGTCGCTCACTGGTCAGTACCAAAGCAAAGTCGCTGCTTTCATCATGAGATAAGTTCCAGCGGGTCGCTAAGTCATTCAAATGATCGATTTGGGTAGCATCTTCGCAAATCAGTTGTAGTTGCAAGGTCGTCTCCAACAGACAGTAGTATTCAAAACAAAAGAGGCAACCAGTTTACCTGATTGCCTCAACAATACATATTAGCGGTGAAAAGTATTCCCGGCTAAAGTCAGCTTACCTAAACCAATGGCTCTGTCTCTCGTTCTTGTCTTAACTCTTCAACAAGCTCTGCGAGTGGTTTAGGTCGGCCTATGATATAGCCCTGCGCGTAGTTCACACCCAGTTCTATAAGCTTGTCGATGATCTGGGTATTTTCAACGAACTCAGCCACGGTGTGCTTGCCCATCTGCTTGGCGAGATCATTGATCGAGCGAACCATCACATGGTCCATCTCATTCACATCAATATCACGTACAAACAGGCCGTCGATCTTCACAATATCGACGGGCAGTTTTTTCAGATAACCAAATGACGATAGCCCTGAGCCAAAATCATCCAATGCAATCATGCAGCCAAGCTCTTTGATTCGTGTGAAGAACTTGATCGCCTGCTTCATGTTACTCATCGCAGCCGTTTCGGTGATCTCTAAACAAATCTTATGACACGGTATCGATGAATCGCTCAGGCTATCTATCAAGAACTCGACAAAGTCACGATTCCCCATCGAGTGACCGGAAAGGTTGATTGAACACATCCCGAGTTCCTCAATAACCTCAGGGCGTTGCTCCAACCAACTCAAGGTTTGACTGACGACTTGGCGATCAATCAAATGCGCGATGTTATAACGCTCTGAGGCTGGCATGAAAATCCCTGGGGAGATGTATTCCCCTTGGATGTTCTTGATGCGCACCAAGATTTCAAAGTGCATTTTATCGCTGTCTTCATCTAGGCCAAGAATACGCTGCGCAAACAGCTCTAAGCGATCATTAGCCAAGGCCTCATGCACTAGGTTAACGCACTCCATCTCAAGATGGCGACGACGCAGGTCTTCATCATCTTGATGGTAAAGATGATAGCGATTGCGACCTTCTTCTTTAGCGGCATGACAAGCTGCATCCGCCTGAGCGTGCACCATCTGCGGTGAAGCCGCAGTATGATCAATCAATCGAATACCGATAGAGCAAGTCAGGTTGAGTCGAATATCATCCCACAAGAATGGATTCTCACTCATCATCGAGATAATACTGCGACACACATTAACCGCGTCTCGCTCAGTACAGTCTTTCATTAATACAGCAAACTCATCACCACCCATTCGCGCTAACACCGCATTGTAAGGCAGCACGTCTTCTAGCAACTTGGCACTAAACAAGATCGCAGCATCACCCGCTTCATGTCCTGCGGTATCGTTCAGCACTTTCAGCTGATCCAAATCTAAGAACAACATCGCGTGAGTTCGCATGTGACTCTCAACCTCTTTCAGCGCTTTTTGCAGCTCTTGCTCAAAGTGGTTGCGGTTAAAGGTGTCAGTCAGCAGGTCATAGCGAGCCTGATATTCTAGCTTTTCAGAAAGCTCGTGCGTTTCGGTGATGTCTTCACCCACAATCAGCAGCTGATCAGATTCGACCAACGGGCGGATATTTTCACGAATCCAGATCTTGCTGCCGTCGGCATGACGATATTCGATATCACGACGCCACACACCACGAATCTTATGCTGTGGTTGCAGCAAGATGTGGCGAGGAATCATCGCGTTTTCATCAACATAGAACTCTCTAGGGCGATGGCCCAGCAACTGATCGAGTGGATATCCCAAAAGCTCTTCGGCAAACTGGTTCACCTGTTGAATGCGATTATTGCCATCGAGCGTAATCATCATCACTGGTTGCTTGTCGTAATACAGCTTCAAGTTTGCTTCACGCTGGAACAGCTTATTCTCAGCAAGCTTACGAGAGGTCACGTCTCGCGCCTCAAAGAGAAACTGAATGTCTTCTTCTTCACTACCCGGCATCGGCTTCAATGAAATATCCAACACCATCGCACCGCGATCTCGACACCACACTTCGGCTTCAAATCGTAAGGCTGGGTGCTCACTTTTTGTGATGAAATAGTCGGCTAGCACCTCTCGCGCAGAACTTTCCCAATGTTGGTGTTGTTGCAGTGGCGTTCCCAGCTTATAGCCTTGATTATAAAGCAGCTCATGCAGCTTGCTGTTACTAGACAGCAGCACGCCACCCTTATCAATGATCCCCATGAACTGCAGGCTTTGGTCGAATATCGATTCCAGTAACAACTGACTTTGTCGGCTAGCACGTTCACTTTTTTTAAGACGATTAAGGTAGTACACCAAGGTCGCGATGACACACGACATCACCAAAAACAGCAAACCTATGGTGCGAATTTCATCGCGGTAGCGCACTAGAAATGACTTCGGCTTATTGAGGAAGGTCACCGAGGCTTCGTTCTCTGCGCCCAGATCCCAACGTGAGATCTGTTGGTAATCGAGTTTGATTTCTGGCGCGCCAGCAACCACCAATGGCAATGGAGCCTTAGGATTGTTCAGCACACTCAATAGCACGCGCCCTGTGTCTCGACCTTGCGTTTCACCACTTTGAATAACACCACCAATCGCACCAAAACCTAGCCCTAGATCGTGCACCATGTACAGTGGCATTTGGGTTTTGATGTTCAATTGTCGCCAATCCTCATCGCTACTCACTCTACCTTGTGCATCGCGGTAATACGCCCAAAACAGCAAGCTCTTGCCTAGGTCAGCACGTTGAGAAAAGGCCATTAACTCTTGGTAAGAATCCGGCACATAGTGCTCAACGAGGTCAGAAAAATCCGGGTGGGTTTTGATGAACAGATCGATTTGAGAACGAATGGCCTCACCCGTAACTGAGTGGTCGGTAACAATGTAGATTTTCTTTACGGTCGCTTGAAGGCGCTTGATCAGCTCGATGTTGCCAACCAAATCTATGTCTTCGGTAATACCGGTCGCATTTAAGCCTTCAATCATTTGAGGGGAGAAATTGTTGATGCCGCCAAAGATGACTGGCGTACCTTTGAGATCGGGTGCGAGACGCTTCATTAGATTGAGCGCGTTATTATCACTCACCACAACTGCAGCGAATTCTTCATGCATCAACTTGGTGTGATAAAGCTGGTAGACACGCTCAAGGTATTCAGGGTTTTGAGTACGTTTGCTATCAAGATAAACGACACGATACGACAGCCCGTCACGATCGAGCTCATCGGATAATCCTTTATGGAAATCATCTGTCCAGAAAAAGCCTTGATGATAAGAGTGAATGACCAACACATCTTTTGCCTGAGCTGAAGCAAAAACACTCCAACACATCACAATAAAAAATAACGAAAATCGCACTGAATTCACCCTAACCCTATAGTTACTGCTAATATTATCACCCTTGGCTATGATGTGTACTCAAGCCGGTATGTTTTTCATTCAACCTAAGGATTATGCATGTCCACAACCACAGCTCGTCTAGATGATCTAGACCGTGCCATTCTCAAAACCTTGATGGAAGATGCACGTACTCCTTATGCTGAAATGGCAAAGCAGTTCGATGTCAGCCCTGCAACGATTCACGTTCGCATCGAAAAGATGAGATCGGCAGACATTATTGAGCGAACGGAAGTTGTGGTAAACACCAAAAAGCTAGGTTACGACGTGTGTTGTTTTATTGGCATCAATCTTAATGCTGCCAAAGATTACCACTCGGCGATAGCTAAGCTGAATGCCTTAGACGAAGTGGTTGAGGCGTACTACACCACTGGTGCTTACAATATCTTTGTAAAGCTGATGTGTAAGTCGATAGAAGAGCTGCAGTTTGTATTGATCGATAAGCTGCAAGCGATCGATGAAGTTCAGTCGACAGAGACACTGATTTCATTGCAGAACCCTATCAACCGCAATGTGAATCCATAACATTGATTCGCCTTGTTTAGCATCAAGCACAGACAAAAAAAGAGCCTCTAACTAGAGGCTCTTTTCGCAATTATCTCGCAATAAACTAGATAGTTACCGTGATTATGCGTTGATTCCCGCGTGACGCAGCATTGCGTCGATTTGTGGCTCACGACCACGGAAGCGTTTGAACAGCTCCATTGGCTCTTCACTGCCACCCATTTCAAGGATGTTATTCAAGAAACGATTACCGGTTTCAGTATTGAAGATACCTTCCTCTTCAAATGCTGAGAACGCATCTGCCGATAGCACTTCTGCCCACAGGTAGCTGTAGTAGCCCGCACTGTAGCCACCAGCAAAGATGTGACCAAAGCTGTGTGAGAAACGGTTCCAATCTAGGCTTGGCAGTACCGATACCTTAGACTTAACATCCGCTAGCGTTTCTAGTACACGAGCGCCGACTTCAGGGTCGTATTCTGTGTGTAGCGTGAAATCGAACAAACCAAGCTCTAGCTGACGCAGGATAAACATCGCAGATTGGAAGTTCTTCGCCGCTAGCATCTTCTCTAGCATCTCTTTTGGTAGCGCTTCACCCGTTTCAAAGTGACCAGAGATGAACGACAGCGCTTCTTCTTCCCAACACCAGTTTTCTAGGAACTGACTTGGCAATTCAACCGCATCCCAAGGCACGCCATTAATACCCGCAACTGCGCCCGATTCTACTTGCGTCAGCATGTGGTGAATGCCGTGACCGAATTCGTGGAATAGGGTCACTACTTCGTCGTGAGTAAATAGCGCAGGCTTATCACCGACTGGCTTGTTGAAGTTACACGTTAGGTAAGCAACTGGCGTTTGCAGCTCACCAGATTCAGTAATACGACGACCACGACAGTCATCCATCCAAGCACCACCACGTTTGTGTTCACGTGCGTATAGGTCTAGGTAGAAGCTACCACGCAGTGTTCCAGTCGCCTCAAAGATATCAAAGAAACGCACTGACTCATGCCAAGTGTCTACGCCTTCACGCTCTGTTACCGACATACCAAACACGCGGTTCAGTACCTCAAACAGACCTGAAACCACATTAGATTCTGGGAAGTAAGGACGAAGCTCTTCATCAGAGATCTCGAACAGCTTCTGTTTTTGTTTCTCACTGTAGTAAGCGATGTCCCACAGGTTTAGCTCAGAAACACCAAACTCTTTCTCTGCAAACTGGCGTAGCTCTTCAACTTCGCGCTCACCTTGCGGTTTGGCTTTTACTGCTAGGTCGTTTAGGAAGCCAAGTACTTGATCTGGCGTTTCTGCCATTTTAGTCGAAAGAGATTTTTCGCTGTAAGTACTGAAACCAAGCATGCGCGCGATCTCGTGACGCAGTTTAAGTTGCTCAGTGATGATCTCAGTGTTGTCCCACTTACCTGCGTTTGGACCGCGATCTGAAGCGCGCGTTACGTATGCTTCATAAAGCTCTTTACGCAGTTCTTGGTTATTACAGTAGGTCATCACAGGTAGGTATGATGGGATATCTAAAGTCAGTAAGTAACCTTGTTGCTCTTTAGACTCAGCAGCCGCTTGTGCTGCCGCCAGTGCTGATTCAGGCATACCTGCCAGTTCAGCTACGTCTGTGATCTGCTTGCTCCAACCCATGGTTGCATCAAGCACGTTGTTTGAAAATTGAGAGCCTAGCTCAGACTGGCGCTTGCTGATCTCGCCGTAGCGATGCTGCTCGTCTGCTGGTAAACCAATACCCGACAATTCAAAGTCACGCAGTGCGTCAGTAATGGTTTTTTGTTGAGCTCGGTTCAGTGCAGAAAATGCTTCACTCGCCTTGATCGCTTTATACGCTTCGAACAAGCCTTTGTGTTGGCCAACCCAAGTGCCGTATTCAGATAGCACAGGCAGGCAGCTCTCATACGCTTCACGCAGTTCGTCACTGTTCACGACAGAGTTCATATGGCTTACAGGTGACCAAATGCGACCTAAACGATCATCCACTTCTTCAATTGGAGCAACTAGGTTGTCCCAGCTTGGTGAAGTATTACCTTCAAGTACTTGTTCTATCTTGTTGCGACACGCTTCAATCACTTGCTCAACTGCAGGCTTTACGTGCTCTGGCTTGATCTGTGAAAACGGAGGTAGGTCCGTGAAGGTTAATAGCGGATTAGACATATAAACATTCCTTTGGCTTTAGAGACTTTCGTCTTTTTTGTAATGAGGTCGTCTTACAGTCATCAGGCTAAAGTTCGCCCTAAAAAATCACCTGCGAATAGTTATTAAATAGTGCCCAACAAGGCAAATTTCAATAGTAGAACCAATAACTAACTGCATATTGCTAGCGACTGTTCCTGAATTGTTCGAGAATTTATGGTCCATTGAGGGTTATAATAGTCTGATTAACCCCACCTACACTAACCACACTCTAATTCGAGAGTGTTACGAGAGTTTAATTTGTTAAGTTATCGCCACAGCTTCCACGCAGGTAACCATGCCGACGTAGTAAAGCATATCGTACAGAGCCTTATTCTTAATTCTTTGAAACAGAAGGATAAGCCTTTTGTTTACCATGACACTCACTCTGGTGTAGGTCGTTACGACTTAACGCATGAATGGTCTGAAAAAACTGGCGAATACAAACAAGGTATTGCTCGCGTTTGGGAACAGCAAAATCTTCCTGAAGACATTCAAAGCTACCTTGAGTCTATTTCCATTCTAAATAATGGCGAGAAACTGCGTTACTACCCGGGCTCTCCACGTGTTGCACGTGCACACCTGCGTGACCAAGACCGCATGGTACTGACTGAGCTTCACCCAGCCGATCACCCTCTGCTTGAGCAAGAGTTCCACCGTGATCGTCAGGTATCTATCTACAAAGAAGATGGTTTTAAGCGCTTAAAGGGCAGCCTGCCACCAAAAGAACGTCGTGGTTTAGTACTGATCGACCCGCCTTACGAGCTGGCAAAAGAGTATCGTGATGTCGTGACAGCAATCGCTCAAAGCCACAAGCGCTGGGCAACCGGTATCTACGCAATTTGGTACCCGGTGGTAAATCGCTGTGATATCGAAGATATGATCGAAGGACTTGAAGGCTTAGGCATCAACAAGATTCTACAAATCGAACTTGGCGTATCACCAGACACCAACGAGCGTGGCATGACGGCATCAGGCATGATCGTGATTAACCCGCCTTGGAAGCTAGAAAGCCAAATGAAAGAGATTCTTCCATTCTTGAAGGAAGCAATTGCGCCGGCGACCGGTCATTTCAAAGTAGAGTGGATCGTACCCGAGTAATCTCGAACTTAACGTCATGCTCTGACGAATATTCAGCAGATTGTGACGTACACGAATAAATTTTAAACAGGGAGATTGAGTTCAACCGATCTGCCCTCAATATAATAATTAGACAATTTAAGAATCTATAGGACGTAGGTGTTCAGTGCGCTCACTGTACCCACAGCCTTCAATAAATGGAGAAAGTAATGGCGACTCATTTTGATTACATCTGTATCGGCGGCGGTTCAGGCGGCATCGCATCAGCAAACCGCGCAGCAATGCACGGTGCAAAGGTTGCACTTATCGAAGCTCAAGACCTTGGTGGTACTTGTGTAAACGTTGGTTGTGTTCCTAAAAAGGTAATGTGGCACGGCGCTCAAGTTGCTGAAGCGATCAACCTATACTCTGAAGATTACGGCTTCGACGTTGACGTAAAAGGCTTCAACTGGAGCAAATTGGTAGAAAACCGCCAAGCGTACATTGGTCGTATCCACCAATCTTACGATCGCGTACTGGGTAACAACAAAGTAAACGTAATCAAAGGCTTTGCTAAGTTCGTTGATGAGAAGACCGTTGAAGTTAACGGCGAACACTACACAGCAGATCACATCCTGATCGCGGTAGGTGGTCGTCCAACCATTCCAAACATCCCAGGCGCAGAATACGGCATCGATTCAAATGGCTTCTTCGACCTAATGGAGCAACCTAAACGTGTTGCTGTTATCGGCGCAGGCTACATCGCAGTAGAAATCGCAGGCGTACTAAGCGCACTTGGCACAGAAACACACCTATTCTGTCGTAAAGAATCACCACTTCGTAGCTTCGACCCAATGATCATCGAGACATTGGTTGAAGTAATGGAAGCGGAAGGTCCAACACTTCACACGCACTCTGTGCCTAAAGAAGTAGTGAAAGAAGCGGACGGCACGCTGACTCTACACCTAGAAAATGGCAACACTCAAAACGTTGACCACCTAATCTGGGCTATCGGCCGTCACCCAGCGACTGATGCTATAAACCTTGCATCAACTGGCGTTGAGACAAACGACCGTGGCTACATCAAGGTAGACGAATTCCAAGCGACTAACGTTCCTGGCATCTACTGTGTTGGTGACATCATGGAAGGCGGTATCGAGCTAACACCTGTAGCAGTTAAAGCAGGTCGTCAGCTTTCTGAGCGCCTATTCAACGGTCAAACCAACGCGAAAATGGACTACAAGCTAGTGCCTACTGTTGTATTCAGCCACCCACCTATCGGCACAATTGGTCTAACGACTCAAGAAGCTGAAGAGCAATATGGCAAAGACAACATCAAGGTTTACACATCAGGCTTCACTGCTATGTACACAGCAGTAACCAAGCACCGTCAACCTTGTAAGATGAAGCTAGTATGTGCTGGCGAAGAAGAGACAGTAGTCGGCTTACACGGCATCGGTTTCACGGTTGATGAAATGATTCAAGGCTTCGGCGTTGCAATGAAGATGGGCGCAACCAAAGCAGACTTCGACTCTGTTGTAGCTATCCACCCAACGGGCTCAGAAGAGTTTGTAACGATGAGATAATCAACGCCTTTTGTTGATATCCCTTAAAAAGCAGGCCTTGTGCCTGCTTTTTTTATGCCCACTCTTGAACCTTACTCCCCAACTCCACGTAACACAGATACTGACCTATCTAGAACAACAACGGAGTTTGTGATGAATCTACTAATTGAATCATTTGAAGGCGGGATTTACTTGGCTTACCAAATCATTGGCGAGCAAAAACAGTTAATCAAAGACGACCACCAGCACCCAATGAAGTTTTTGAGTGTTAACCAAGCGCGCGACCACTTTAGTGACCAAGGCGTAGCGTCGGCCACGCTTATTCATAACAGTGCCTACGACGAGATGTGTGGTGAGCATTGTGGTAGCACCCAACCATTCGAGATTGATTTGAAGTGGAGTTAAATCAACTTCAAAGCAATCGCGATAAAAATTGAAAGGCTTGCACATCTGCAAGCCTTTTTCGTTGGGGTTTTATTTCTTATCGTGCTGTACGTTTTTGTCTGCGTTTGATGTTTTGCTCTTTCACAATAAAGTCGAACAATGGAGCAAACAAGTTAGCAAACAAGATAGCCAGCATAATGCCCTCTGGGTAGGCTGGATTAAGCACTCTGATACCGACCGTCATTACACCAATCAAGATCCCGTAAGCCCACTTACTCTGGTTGGTAAAAGCGGCAGAAACTGGGTCGGTCGCCATGAAGAAGGTACCAAACGCAACACCGCCCAACACAAAGTGCCAGTAGAACGGCATCGAGAACATCGAGTTGGTATCAGAGCCAATCCAGTTCATCAAGCTCGACGTCACCACAAGACCGACAATCACCCCAGCTACAATGCGCCAAGAAGCTATCTTCATCACAATCAAAATCACACCGGTCAGCATAATCAGCAGTGAAGACACTTCGCCCATTGAGCCCGGAATATTACCGATGAAGGCATCCATCCAAGTGATCGCCTTACCTGTCATGTTGTTGATGAGTGACGAACTACCGCCTTCATACCATTGACTCAGCGGTGTCGCGCCTGAATAGCCGTCAGCGGCAACCCACACAAGTCCACCCGACATGTTGGCTGGATACGCGAAATAGAGAAACGCGCGGCCTGCGAGTGCAGGGTTAAGGAAGTTGCGCCCAGTACCACCGAACAGCTCTTTGGCGACAACGATACCAAAAGTGATACCTAACGCGGCTTGCCATAGAGGTATAGTCGGCGGGAGGATGAGTGCAAACAGCACCGAGCTAACAAAGAAGCCTTCATTAACTTCGTGCTTACGCACGACAGCAAACAGTACCTCCCAGAAGCCACCTACCACAAACACCGTAGCATAAACGGGTAGAAAATAGAGTGCACCAAGCAACATCTGATTTGCCCAGCCACTTGCTATCAATGACTGCGCATCACCAAATGCCCACGACAGACGCCACCTGCTTTCAATAACTGAGGCAAGTTCGTTAAGTTGATAGCTGGAGGTTAATGCGAGGACGCTTTGATGTCCGACGTTATACATACCCCAGAACATTGCCGGGAAGGTCGCCAACCACACCAGAATCATGATGCGCTTTAGGTCAATACTGTCACGAACATGGGTTATGCCGCGATTTACGTTTCCGGGTGTATAGAATATTGTCGCGAAAGCCTCATACACAGGGTAAAGCTTTTCGTACTTCCCTCCGGCTTCAAAGCGTGGAGCCACGTCTTCTAATCGTTTTTTTAAACTCATAATCTCAATCACCTTATTGCTTGAGTTATGGTTTTCTACGCATCAACCGCGCTATTTGAACAATTTTTAGCGATTTTTAATCAAATTCGTCTTGAAGAACGAGTATCTAAAAGTCGAACCTATGTTGAAAAAGAAGGGCGTATAAACAACAAAGCCCCAGCAATGACTGAGGCTTATTTGGTATAACAACGGTCATCGTTACTTAACGCACATCACATTGAGCAATGAAGAGCCTTTCAATTGGTTGACGTTACCGTTGGTAAACAGACCTTTCTTATCTGCGCCCCAATAAGGGAGATGCATTGGCCAGTTCTGTTTTTCCATAACCTTTGAGTTCAAGATGCTCTGCCATTGCTTTTCACTCATCAGCTTCATGTTGACCTGATTACACACCAATTCAGCGCTATCGTAATCTAGGCGGCTCCAAGGCTTACCTTGCTCCATGTAGAACTGTTGTTGATGGTCTAGAAGGTAAGGAATCGCATATTGGCTACCCGCAACGTCTGCTTTCACGCGAATCTCGATCTCTAGATCATTGTCTGAGCTCGCGTTACCGCTTGGTAATGTCTGAATAACAGCAGCGCTCGTTACCGCCGCCGCTTGCTTAGCAGCCACAGGTTTCGGTGCAGGCTTAGCTTCTACTTTTGCAGGAGCCTTGGGCGTCACCGCTTTTGGTTCTACCGCTTTTGCAACGATAGGCTGTGATGAAGTTTTCGACTTATCGACCATACGAATAAACGCTTCACCGTAACCAGGAACCTTACGTACCTGAGTTAGGTCTTTTCTCGCATCCGAGAAGGTAGAGTAAGGTCCGATTAAGCAACGGTAGTCTCCGCCTTCTGGCTTCATCCAAACGTTGGTCGAGATCTTCTCATACAGAGGTTTTGCTCGGTTCAGTGACAAAGGCTTATTCAGCAAGCCACATTGAACCCAAAACAGTTCGTTGTCTGAGTGACGTTTAGGCGCCTTGCTACCCCAAACGCCCTTACCGATCGGACATGATTGCTCTAGCTGTGGTAATTGGTTGGTGCTTGCCTGAGTTGCATCACATAGAACCGATTCTGCATTCACTTGGCTCGATACCAAAAGAGATGCAGCGATAAGCCCCATACGATAATTTCTCGTCACAGCACGACATACAGCATTCATTGTCAATTTCATAACCACCACTTAAACCCTTGCGGGCTAATTATTACCGAATCTATGTCGATAAAACATGAATTCCATTTTAAGTATTATTGACTCTATCAATGATACTAAGTTCCAGATCCATTAAGCAAAAAAAGAGCCGTAATTGCTTACGGCTCTTAATTTAGTGACTTTTTTTACTAAAAATCAAACCGGGCTATCACCCTTTATAAATTTTCGGGTTAAACACGTCACGTAACCAGTCGCCTAATAGGTTAATAACGAGAACCAATGTTACCAAAAGCACACCTGGGAATGCTGTGATCCACCATGCTCCTGAGAAAATGTAGTTAAAACCAGTACTGATCAGGGCACCGAGTGACGGTTGGTCTACCGGAAGGCCTAAACCTAGGAAAGAAAGTGCCGCTTCTGACATGATGGCATTTGCCACCTGTACCGTAGAGATAACCAGAATCGGTGATAAACAGTTAGGCAGAATATGACGGAACATGATGCGAGGCGCTCTAAAGCCCATCACACGTGCCGCTTCTACGTACTCTTTCTTCTTCTCTGCCAATACCGATGCACGAATCGTACGAGCATACTGCGGCCATTCAGCAATACCGATGATCACCACGAGCATAACAACGGCATATTGCGCGTAGAAGTCACTACCGAAACTCGCCTTAAAGATGGCCGAGACAATGATCGCAACCATCATGGTTGAGAACGAAAGCTGAACATCGGCAAAACGCATCAGGAAGCTATCAATACGACCACCGAAGTAACCCGCAGACAGACCAATGATGATACCGAGAGTCAGCTGAAGACCTACCGCTAGGAAACCGATCGTCAATGACAGACGCGAGCCGTAAAGCATCGTAGATAAGATGTCGCGACCTTGCTCATCAGTACCCAGTAGGAAGCGTTCTTCGCCGTCTTCCATCCAAGATGGTGGCAATTCAGAGTCCATGATGTCGATAGACGTCACGTCATACGGGTCTGTTGGCGCTAGAATCGGTGCCGCTAATGCCATCACAAGGAAAGCTGCAAAGATAGCGAAGCTCACCATTGCCACTTTATCGCGTAAGAAGTAGTACAGAATGTCTGACTGCTTGAATCGCTCCCAACGAGATGGAGCTGTTGTTGTGTGTTCCATGCTTATGCTCCTTTCCCTGTAATGTTCACTGTTGGGTTAATGATGCCGTAAAGCAGGTCAACAATGGTGTTCGTTACTACGAAGATCAGGCCAACGAAAATAACGTATGCGGTAATCAGTGGAGTATCCACTCGGTTAATCGCTTCAAGGAATAGGAAGCCGGTACCCGGCCACTGGAATACAGTTTCAGTCAGAATGGTATATGCCACCATGGTACCGATTTGAACACCACCTACCGTTAGTACAGGTAGCATTGTGTTCTTCAAAGCGTGTTGGTAGTAAATCTTGTTCAGCGCTAGGCCTTTTGCTTTACCAAACTTGATATATTCAGAGCTAAGAACCTCTAGCATTTCAGAACGTACTAGACGAATGAATAGCGGCAGCATGATAGATGCTAGAGCAATACTCGGCAGCACTAAGTGCGCAAGGCCATCTATCGTTAAGAAGCCAGACTCCCAACCAAACCAGTTTGCGGTCTCACCACGTCCAAACGACGGCAGCCAACCTAATTCAATAGAGAATACATACATCAACATGATTGCGGTTAAGAAAACAGGCACAGAAATGCCGATACTACTGCCCGCCATCACCAGTTTAGTGAAGAAGCTTTTTGGGTGTATTGCAGAATAAACGCCAAGTGGAATCGACAGACAAACAATGATCAGAGAAGCGCCAAACACAAGTTCAAGCGTTGCGACTAGTTTATCTAAGATTACGTCCACAGCAGGGCGTTTAAAGAAATATGAAGTACCAAGATCACCTTGTAGAGCGGCGCCCACAAAGCGAGTGTATTTTGTAATGAAGGGATCATTTAAGCCGAGTTCATCACGCAGCGCTTGACGCTCCGATTCTGAAACAGATTGACCGACTAACTCACGCAACGGGTCGCCCAGGTTATCCTGAATGGCAAACGCCACCAAACTGATCACAAACATCACTATCAGTGCCTGAAACAGGCGCTTGACCAGAAACGTAACCATTCCTTGCCCCTTATCTATCCATGACTATCTAATCGAAATCCGCGACTAGATAACAAAATTCAGTCTTAAAAAAGGTATTTAGCCAGACTGAAGGAAGACCAAATACCGAAACTTAAATCTATTTCTTAATAATTTGAGAGCCTGAAAAACTTCAGGCTCTCGATTCTAGCAAGCTAGATTATTTTACAACTAGGTCGCCGAAGTAAGGCATAACCATTGGGTTTACTACGTCTGCTGCACCTACGTTAGACTTCGCGCCCCACGCTTCACTCTGCCAGTGTAGAGGTACAAATGCTGCGTCGTTGTACAGTGTTGCTTCAACGCCTTTCAGCATTTCAGCACGCTTAACTGGGTCAGTTTCAGTGTTAGAAGCTTCTACAATCGCATCCATTTCTGGGTTTGAGTAACCAGAACAGTTGTATTGACCACGGCCAGTCTCTTCGTTACGAGTCATAGTTAGGAACTCGTTAAAGTTAGCTGAATCTTCAGTATCTGAGTGCCAGCCGATCATCATCATGTCTGCTGAACATAGGTCAAACTCAGGCCAGTACTGTGCTTTAGGCATAGTCTTAAGATCAACTTTGATACCAATCTTAGACAGCATTGCCGCAGACGCTTGCGCTACTTTCGCATCGTTCACGTAACGGTTGTTTGGTGCCATCATAGTTAGCGTAAAGCCATCTTCGTAGCCCGCTTCTTTCATCAGCTCTTTCGCTTTTTTCAGATCGTAACGAGGAACTAGGTCTTCGTTGTGACCCGCGTAGCCTGTTGGGCTTTGCTGACCAGCAGCTGTTGCGAAGCCTTTCATGATCTTCTTAACGATACCTTCGTTGTTGATTGCGTGAACAATCGCCTGACGAACGCGAACATCTTTAAGTGCTTCGTTGCTGTTTTGGTTCATTTGGAACGTGATGATACGAGTACCAGGTAGCGTTACTAGATCGATGTTCTTAGCGTTTTTAACACGCTTGTGATCGTTTGGTGCTACTGGGTGAATCATATCAACGTCGCCAGAAAGAAGTGCTGCAACACGTGTCGCGTCTTCTTTGATTGGCACAAGTGTTAGCTTGTCTACGTTACCTTCAGTTTCTGTATCCCAGTAATCGTTGAAACGTTCGAACGTTACTTTAACGCCTTGCTCACGCTGCGTTACGATGAAAGGACCAGTACCTGAAACGTTAGTCGAAGCAAACGAGTTACCGTGCTTAACTAGCTCAGACTTGTCTTTACCTTCCGCTGTTTGGCCAGAGTAGAACTTGCTGTCCATTGGGAAGATGTAAGTTGCTGTTTGTAGTACTAGTGGGTAAGCCGCTTTTGATACTAGCTCAACTGTGTAGTCATCCACTTTTACCATTTTTTCGTATGGCGTGAAGATAGACTTAAAGTCTGGAGAAGCTTGTAGACGTTCAAAAGTCCACACAACATCATCAGCAGTCAGTTCGTTACCAGAGTGGAATTTCACACCTTTACGTAGGTTGAAACGGAAAGTCGTTTCATCAACACGCTCCCAGCTAGATGCTAGGCGGCCTTCAAAATCCATCTCTTTCGTGAAACGTACTAGAGGGTCAAACACCATGTGAGACATTTGCAGTGTGCCACCAGACAGCTGCTCGTGCGGGTCAAGTGATACAGGGTCAGCTGCGTAGCCAACGGTAATATCTGCTGCTGCTGCACTAAAGCTTAGGCCAGCTGCCATTAAAGCTACTGCTAATTTGCTTTTCATGGTTTTCATTGCATAACTCCTTCATGCGGGAATCCAGATCCCTAGTTGTTGTATTTGCGTCTGTTTATTGTTTTTAGCAAGCTAAACTCCAGCCTGCTGATTTTTATACCGCGGCTTGTGCCACTGCTTTTTCTTCTCTTAGACCTGTAAATTCAGGCATTAAAGAAATTAGGTGTTTGCTGTATTCATGCTGAGGCGATTGGAATAGCTGCTCGGTTGGCGCAACTTCCAATAGCTCTCCCATTTGCATCACACCAACACGATCACACATTTGGCGAATAACCGGTAAATCGTGACTGATGAACAGCATGGTTAGGTTTAGCTCGTCTTGTAAGTCTTTTAATAGGTTGAGGATCTGAGCCTGTACCGACACATCCAGTGCCGAGGTAGGTTCATCACAAATCAAAAGACGAGGACGAGTAGCCAAAGCGCGAGCGATAGATATACGCTGACGTTGACCACCTGAGAATTCGTGTGGGTACTTAACCCCGGCCATTACGCCCAAACCAACGTGCTCTAGCAGGTCGTTCACGATCTGACGAGTTTCATTCTCGTTACGCGTCAGTTTATGGAATCGGATAGGCTCAGCAATGATGTCGAATATCTTCATTCGAGGATTCATTGATGTGTATGGGTTTTGGAAAACCATCTGCATTTGGCGGCGCATTGGGCGACGCTCTTTTTCAGATTTAAGCCCAGTCAGGTCAACGCCTTCAAACGTTACCTTGCCTGAGTTGGGTGCGTACAAGCCAGCAATCACACGAGCAATCGTTGATTTACCTGAGCCTGACTCACCTACTAAGCCAAACGTCTCACCTTCATGCACTTCAAAGCTCACGTTGTTTGATGCTTGAACGTACTCACGACGACTCTCAAAGAAAGAATCTTTGGTGGTAAAGCGTAAGTGCACGTTTTCAACATTCAACAATGGGCCAGTGTAATCACGGTGATCTTGGCTTTGGCCTAACCAGTGGTTTTTCACATCTAGAGGCTCCATCTCGTGCGCTTCTTCGATGTAGCTCACAAGAGGGAAACGATCAAGTTTACGGTCTGAACGTGGAACCGCTGAGATAAGACTGTGTGTGTATGGGTGTTCAGGAGTACCAAGGACTTTCGCCGTCGGGCCAAACTCAACTAAGTCACCACGATACATAACGGCTACGCGGTCGGTAACGTTTGATACCACGCCCATGTCGTGCGTGACCAACATACAACCTACGTTTTTCTTAATACATAGATCGCGAATCAAACCTAAGATTTGATCTTGAATAGACACATCCAGTGCCGTCGTTGGTTCATCTGCGATGATAAGGTCAGGTTCACCAGCCAATGCGATCGCGATAACCACACGCTGACGCATACCGCCAGAGAACTGGTGTGGGTACTGCTTTAAACGGTTTTCAGGTTGTGGGATACCCACTTGGTTCATCAAGTCTAATGAACGCTGGTAGGCTTCTTGATCCGAAACCTTCATGTTGGCATGAATCGTCTCTTTTAACTGCTGTTCTACTGTGAATAGAGGGTTAAGAGAAGTCATTGGGTCTTGGAAGATAAAACCAATCTTTGAGCCGCGAACAGAACGCATCTGTTCAGGAGATAAGCCAGAGACTTTTTCGCCATCCAGAAATACCTCGCCGCTAGCAATGCGGCCGGGAGGGCTCAGCAAATCGATCACAGCATTACCTACTGTTGATTTACCTGCACCAGACTCGCCTACAACACCAACGATCTCACCACGTTCGATGTTGAACGAAAGCGATTTAACTGCGGCGTGAACTCCATGACGAGATGGGTATTCGATACGAAGATTTTTTACTTCTAAAAGTGACATTACCAGACCTCTACTGCTTTGGCAGCTTTCTGCCCTGTCTGCAAAATTGAATCCATTCTTACCAGAATATTGTTCTGATATTTTATACGGTTGACAATTTGGCAAATAATTCACAGAAAAGCAACAAAAATAGGATAAAAAGTCGACATTAAACGCTTAGCAAGCAAAAGTGCCACATAACTATTCACACAGAGAGCATATAGTAAGAAAAATCAACATTATATTACCGGCAAGAAATACTCACAAACTCCTTACCACTGCTTACTTGTAGAGTTAAACCTGTGCTTCAAAGCAGATCTCACTACCATTCAATAAAAACAAATAATTATTCCAAAAAACAATTAACACTATAGAAACAAACGCTAACTTTGTTAATTTAAACAAATAAAACAACTAGATAAACGCCAAGTAACCATACATTTAACCGTTTGTATTTTTTTGATAAATACAAACCAGAGAAACGAAAGGCTTAATAAATCTGAGGAGTTTTGAACGACCAAATGCGTAGAAAGCTGTCAAATACATGGGTTAGTGAGCAGATTAAGGGCCAAATTCAACTTTTCACAAAAATCTCTAGACCAGACCTATTAATTTGTCGAATTATTGAGTGGTTATTTTATATAAAATTAGATATAGATCTTTCCGTTTGATAAATGAACTACCTCCATACAGACGTAATAATCGAGGAGATCGAAGGTGGGATTCTTGCTTCTAAAAGGAGTTTATTAAAGAGGAGCGAGTCGAACTGGACCAATTCAACACTGTGGGAAGCAATAATTGAAGAATACTGACACGACATATGCAACAAAGCCCGTCATTTCTGATGATGCTTCTTAAGTGAGCGGTGAAGAGACATTCTTTGAACATCAGGCGAACCCATTTGGGTTCCTATCTAGTGATCTACAGATGAAAAAAAAGCTCATCATTTCTGATGAGCTTTCTTAAGGTGGTCGGTGAAGAGGGATTCGAACCCCCGACCCTCTGGTCCCAAACCAGATGCGCTACCAAGCTGCGCTATTCACCGAGACATTTCGTTTGATTTCTCAAACTGGGAACTTCAAAGAAGTTACCAAAATTAATGGGGTGGCTAACGAGATTCGAACTCGCGACCACCGGAATCACAATCCAGGGCTCTACCAACTGAGCTATAGCCACCACTAATTTTTTATATAACCGCTTAAAAGCGATTATTGAAATAGTGGTCGGTGAAGAGGGATTCGAACCCCCGACCCTCTGGTCCCAAACCAGATGCGCTACCAAGCTGCGCTATTCACCGACTAATTTTGTATCGATTCTTGGGATAGTGAATCAACACAGGAAGCCGAAGCTACCGATATTTTATAAAGAAAGAATGGGGTGGCTAACGAGATTCGAACTCGCGACCACCGGAATCACAATCCAGGGCTCTACCAACTGAGCTATAGCCACCATTATTTCTTTTGTGCCAATTTCTCACTTACCGAAGTAAGAGACCGGATGGCGCGCCTGAAAGGATTCGAACCTTCGGCCTTTGGCTCCGGAGGCCAACGCTCTATCCAGCTGAGCTACAGGCGCATGCCCTGTCGGCGGAGTGGAATAATACGTATATCACCCAATGCCGTCTAGTACTTTTTTAACTTTTTTTTCTGTTTGGTCTCTTTTTCGACAGTTAATATGTGATAAACCCCTTATTTGAGTACTACAACCCGCCACAGCTTATAAGTTGTTGTTTATTGCAACAACTTATCGGGATATAATCACCCATTATTTACATTGGTTTAACAGTTGCTCTTTGCTGGTTAAAGCCAAAACACCCTTCCAACACTATAAATTGGTAAGCATGTACTTACCTTGGGAATGTAAAGTGAGTTTAATGGATATGTCTCGTCGAATTTTAAGCGTTGTCATCGCAGTTTTAACCTTTTCAACTGGCGCAATGGCTGCAGGCCTTAGCGAAGCGGAGCAAGATGCAATTGCTGAACGCATCAAACCAGTTGGCCAAGTTTACCTAGTCGGCAGCGAGCCAGTAGCCGCAGAACCAACAGGCCCTCGTGATGGCGCAGCAGTTTACGGTACCTTTTGTATCGCTTGTCACGCATCTGGCGTAAGTGGCGCACCTAAAACAGGTGATGCTGGAGATTGGGGCCCTCGTATTGCTCAAGGTCGCGACATCCTAGCTGACCACGCAATCAACGGTTTCAATGCGATGCCAGCGAAAGGTTCATGTATGGACTGTTCAGACGATGAAATCAAAGATGCTATCGAGCACATGATTGCCGGTCTGTAATTTACCGATCTGTAATTAAAAATGCCAGATTCAAAAAAGGTGACCTCATGGTCACCTTTTTTATTGGCTTCTAATATAGTGCTATTAAAGCTGAGCTTTATTTCTTGTTGAACATCGCACGAATATTCGCAATGTGTGCCTGCCCTTTTTCCATTCTTTCTTCAGCGGATTGAGGCTTCTTAACGCTTTCCCACTCAACGTCCTCATGCGGCAACTCGTCTAGAAAGCGACTTTGTGTTGGCTTAATCAATTCACCATATTGACGACGTTCACGACACTTAGTAAAGGTCAGCTCTTTCTGAGCTCGAGTAATCCCTACATACATAAGACGACGTTCTTCTTCTACGTTACCTTCATCGACACTGGTTTGGTGCGGCAAGATGCCCTCTTCTGCACCCATAAGAAATACATACGGGAACTCTAGGCCTTTCGATGCGTGCAATGTCATTAATTGAACTTGGTCTGCGTCATCGTCATCTTCACCACGCTCCATCATGTCGCGCAGCGTTAAACGTTGAACCACCTCGCGTAGGGTTTTCTCTTCTTTGTCGTAGTTGTCACCCTCAAGATCGGCCACAATCCAACTATAGAGATCAGAGACGTTCTTCATTCGCATTTCAGCGGCTTTCGGGCTCGCTGAGGTTTCGTACAACCAATCTTCGTAGTTGATGTCACGAACCAAAGAGCGAACGGCTTCAACCGTATTACCACGCTCAGCATTATCTGAGATACGAACAATCCAGTCACCGAAACGGCGCAGGTTTTCTAGACCACGTCCCGTCAGGGTCTGCTCCAAGCCCATCTCAAAGCTGGCTTCAAAGAGGCTCTTACCACGCATGTTGGCATAGCTGCCTAATTTCTCAAGCGTCACCGGACCAATCTCACGACGCGGTGTGTTTACAATACGTAGGAAGGCGTTGTCATCATCTGGGTTCACCAACACACGCAGGTACGCCATGATGTCTTTAATTTCTGCTCTGGCGAAGAAAGAAGTACCGCCAGAGATCTTGTAAGGCACACGGTTCTGCATCAAGGCTTTTTCAATCAAGCGCGATTGGTGGTTACCACGGTAAAGCACTGCGTAATCTTTATATTCAGTACGATTCAAAAACTTATGAGCGATGATCTCACCGGTAATACGCTCGGCCTCATGCTCTTCATTCTTGGCATTCAGTACCTTGAGCTTTTCACCGTCTGGGATCTCTGAGAACAGTGACTTTTCATAAACGTGTGGGTTGTTGGCGATCAAGATGTTCGCTGCACGTAAGATTCGACTGGTTGAACGATAGTTTTGCTCGAGTTTGATCAAGCGAAGATTCGGATAATCCTCACCCAGCAACACCAAGTTTTGCGGTTTTGCACCACGCCATGAATAGATAGATTGGTCATCGTCACCTACTACCGTCAAGCGACCACGCTCTCCCACCAGTAAACGAACCAACTCATATTGGCTGGTGTTGGTATCTTGGTATTCATCGACCAGTAAATAGCGGATACGCGATTGCCAGCGCTCACGCACCTCTTGATTGGTTTTCAGTAACAATACAGGCATCGCAATCAGATCATCAAAATCGAGTGCGTTGTATGCCTTCATCTGTTTCTGGTACATCTCAAAACAGAATGCAAACAACTGCTCTTGTTCGCCTTGAGCACGAGCTTTCGCCTGATCTGGCGTCAGCATGTCATTTTTCCAATTCGAAATGGTGCTCATTAAAGCGCGCAGCAAATCCTTATCACCATCGATCTGTCTCTCTGTTAACTCTTTTAACAGAGCTAGTTGGTCTTGGTCATCAAACAGAGAGAAACCCGCTTTCAAACCCAGCGCTTTATATTCACGACGAATGATGGTTAAACCCATGGTATGAAAGGTCGAAACAATCAGCCCTTTCGATTCGCCCTTACCCAGAGTTTGCCCAACACGCTCTTTCATCTCACGTGCCGCTTTATTGGTAAAGGTTACCGCTGCAATATTGCGCGCCTTATAGCCACACTCTTGAACCAAGTAAGCGATCTTATTCGTGATAACACGTGTTTTACCGGATCCAGCACCCGCTAATACTAAGCAGGGGCCCGAAACATATTTCACGGCTTCATCTTGTCTTGGGTTCAGTTTCATTTGATTCTCAGTTTGGTCTAGAGGGGCGAATTCAATTGCGCGCCTATAATAATGCTGCAACAGCACGAATGCTACGTTCTCTTATACAAGATTTTTACGCTGATTATGTAAAACTTTGTTGCACATGTGTGTGGTTATTAGGCTATAATGAATGAACGTTCATTCATTGGTGGTTGAAATATGACAACTCATGCACCTCGGGATAAACGCCAGCAAATACTTTCTGCAGCTGAAAAGCTAATTGCAGAGGTCGGTTTCCAAGGCCTTTCAATGCAAAAATTAGCCAAAGAAGCGGGAGTGGCTGCAGGCACTATCTATCGCTACTTCGATGATAAAGAGCATTTGATAGAAGATGTTCGAATGCTCGTGACTCAAAGAGTAGCTGATGCTGTTCAAGAAGGGGTTAATGATTCGGATCCAATTAAACAACGCTACCGTACTATGTGGTTGAACATATGGAACTTAGCAGGAACGAATTTAGCCGCAATAAAAAATCGGGTTCAGTATGACTCTCTACCCATCACAAATAGCCTAAACTTCAGGGAACTAGAACGTAAAATGTTTGCCCAAGTTGAGCTGCTATTTAATGAGGGGAAAGAACAAGGATTGTTTAAACCACTTAACAATGAAGTATTAGGTGGATTGAGCTTGGCGGCTAGTGTTTCTCTAGCACGCAAGCATTCTTTAGGATTTTACCAACTTGATGAGGCAGAACTAGAATCTGCAATCGAAGCCAGTTGGGACGCAATAATTAAACACTAGATCGGAGTTTTGACCATAATGAAAAAGTGGACTTTCTTCATGTTACTCATCGCTGTACTACTTTTCGGCAGCGTTATTGGGTTTAACATGTTCAAACAACAAAAAATTGCTGAGTATATGGCCAACCGCCCTGAACCAGAGTTTCCAGTAACGGTAACTGAAGTTCAGCCGATCGACTGGGTTCCAGTGATTGAAGCTATCGGCTTCATCGAACCTAACCAAGGTGTGACACTAGCGAACGAAACCAGCGGTGTTATTGACCAGATCTCTTTCGAGTCCGGTACTGATGTTAAGAATGGTCAGCAACTGGTGCGTCTTGATTCTGACGTAGAGAAAGCAAACCTAAAGAGTTCTGAAGCTCGTTTGCCTGCTGCGAAAGCAAAATACAAACGTTACCAAGGTCTATTCAAGAAAGGTTCTATCTCTAAAGAAGCGTACGATGAAGCAGAAGCGAACTACTTCTCTCTATCTGCTGACATTGAAAGCCTAAAAGCATCGATCGAGCGTCGTGAAATTCGCGCACCTTTTGATGGCAAGGTTGGTATTCGTAACGTATACCTAGGTCAATACCTACAATCGGGTACCGATATCGTTCGTTTAGAAGACACCAGTGTCATGCGCCTGCGCTTCACAGTTTCTCAAACAGATATCTCTCGCATTAATGTTGGCCAGGCTATCGACATCTTTGTTGATGCTTACCCAGAAAAACCGTTTGAAGGCTCTATCAGTGCTATTGAACCTGCAGTAAGCATCCAAAGTGGTCTTATCCAAGTTCAAGCGGATATTCCAAACAATGATGGCAAGCTTCGTAGTGGCATGTTCGCTCGCGCTAACATCATTCTGCCTAAACTAGAGAACCAAGTAACCCTGCCGCAAACGGCGATTACTTTCACTCTATACGGTGACAATGTTTACATCCTGACTGAAGAAGACGGCGTTCAGCGTGTTGCTCAACACGTCGTGAAAGTTGGTGAACGCACAGCAGATATCGCGCACATCCTTGAAGGCGTTAAAGCTGGCGATACGGTTGTAACTTCTGGCCAAGTACGTCTAAGTAACGGCGCCAAAGTTAAGGTTGTTGAAAGTGATGCAATCACTCCACCATCTGAAACACCTAAGCTGTAACTGGAGGCACAATGCGCTTTACTGATGTTTTTATTAAACGTCCAGTTCTAGCGGTATCCATCAGCTTTTTGATTGCGCTGCTTGGCTTACAAGCAATCTTCAAAATGCAGGTGCGTGAATACCCTGAAATGACGAATACCGTTGTAACCGTAACCACGAGTTACTACGGTGCAAGTGCCGATCTTATCCAAGGCTTTATCACCCAGCCCCTCGAACAGGCTGTGGCGCAAGCGGATAACATCGACTATATGACTTCCTCTTCTGTACTCGGTAGCTCGACGATTACGGTGAACATGAAGTTGAACACCGACCCGAATGCAGCGCTGTCTGACATACTGGCCAAGACAAACTCGGTACGTTCTCAGCTTCCTAAAGAAGCCGAAGATCCAACCGTGACTATGTCGACCGGTTCAACAACAGCGGTACTCTACATTGGTTTTACTAGTGATGAGTTGGTGTCGAGCCAAATTACCGATTATCTAGAGCGTGTAATTAACCCGCAGCTATTTACGGTAAACGGTGTATCGAAAGTTGACCTATATGGTGGTATGAAATACGCACTACGCGTATGGCTAGATCCGTCAAAAATGGCTGCAGTTAATCTAACTGCTAGCGATGTGATGACGGTATTGAATGCCAACAACTACCAATCGGCTACAGGTCAAGCAACCGGCGAATTTGTTCTTTATAACGGCAGTGCCGACACGCAAGTATCGAACACTGAAGAATTAGAGAACTTAGTCGTTAGAAGTGGTGAAGGTGAGATTATTCGTCTGTCTGACATCGCTAAGGTTTCTCTAGAGAAAAGCCACGACGTTTACCGTGCAAGTGCAAACGGTCAGGAAGCGGTTGTTGCTGCGATTAATGCGGCACCAAGTGCCAACCCAATCAACATCGCTGCAGATGTACTTGAGCTTCTCCCTCAACTAGAGAAGAACCTACCAAGCAACATCTCTATGAACGTAATGTACGATTCAACCATTGCAATTAACGAGTCAATTCAAGAGGTTATCAAGACAATCCTTGAAGCTGCATTAATCGTATTGATCGTAATTACCTTGTTCTTAGGTTCATTCCGAGCGGTACTGATTCCTATCGTTACTATCCCACTGTCTTTGATTGGTGTGGCAATGGTAATGCAGGCAATGGGTTTCTCTTGGAACCTGATGACACTACTGGCAATGGTACTCGCCATCGGCTTGGTGGTAGATGATGCTATCGTAGTACTTGAGAACGTCGACCGGCACATCAAGCTCGGGGAGTCCCCTTTCCGTGCGGCGATTATCGGTACCCGTGAAATTGCGGTACCTGTTATCGCAATGACACTAACGCTAGGTGCGGTATATGCTCCAATCGCAATGATGGGTGGTATCACAGGCTCGCTATTTAAAGAGTTTGCGTTAACCCTAGCTGGTTCGGTTTTCGTGTCAGGTATTGTGGCACTTACGCTATCGCCAATGATGTGTTCAAAAATGCTGAAAGCTCACGCTGAGCCAAGCAAGTTTGAACAGAAAGTTCATGGCGTACTGGATGGTATGACTAACCGTTACGAGCGTATGCTTGGCGCGGTAATGCAGCATCGTCCAGTATTCATTGGCTTTGCTATCATCGTATTTGCAAGTTTGCCAATGTTATTCAAGTTCATCCCTAGTGAGTTAGCACCTTCAGAAGATAAGGGTGTAATCATGCTAATGGGTACAGCACCTTCGAATGCGAACTTAGACTTCATGCAAAATACCATGAACGACGTAAACACAATTCTGTCTGACCAGCCAGAAGTAGCGTACGCGCAGGTGTTTACTGGTGTTCCTAATGCAAACCAAGCGTTTGGTATTGCATCTATGGTTCCATGGAGTGAGCGTGAAGCAAGCCAATCAGAAGTAGCAAACCGCGTTGGTGGTTTAGTGAAAGATGTTCCTGGAATGGCAGTAACAGCGTTCCAAATGCCAGAACTACCAGGTGCAGGTTCAGGCCTTCCAATTCAGTTTGTCATTACAACGCCAAACAGTTTTGAAAGCTTGTTCCAAATCACCACTGACATTCTGGCTGATGTATCTTCAAATCCACTGTTTGTATATTCAGATCTCGACCTGAACTACGACTCAGCAACCATGAAGATCAACATCGACAAGGATAAAGCGGGCGCATACGGTGTGACCATGCAAGATATCGGTATCACGCTAGGTACCATGATGTCAGACGGCTACGTCAACCGTATTGACTTAAATGGACGTTCTTACGAGGTAATTCCTCAGGTTGAACGTAAATTCCGTTTGAACCCAGAGTCAATGAACAACTACTACGTTCGAGCAGCTGATGGTAACGCCGTTCCACTAGGCAGTTTGATTACGATTGATGTTGTGGCAGAACCTCGTTCTCTTCCTCACTTCAACCAATTGAACTCAGCGACGATTGGTGCGGTACCTGCACCAGGTGCGGCAATGGGTGATGCAATTGCTTGGTTTGAAGATACGGCAGCAAATAAACTACCAAGTGGCTACAACCACGATTACATGGGTGAAGCGCGCCAATACGTAACTGAAGGTAGCGCACTTTACGCGACCTTTGGTCTAGCACTAGCTATCATCTTCTTGGTACTTGCGATTCAATTCGAATCTCTTAAGGATCCATTGGTTATCATGGTATCTGTACCACTGGCGATCTGTGGTGCTCTAATAGCTCTAGCTTGGGGTGCGGCAACGATGAACATCTACTCGCAGGTAGGTTTGATCACCTTGGTTGGTCTGATTACCAAACACGGTATCTTGATCTGTGAAGTTGCAAAAGAAGAGCAGCTACATCATCACAAGACTCGTATCGAAGCGGTAATGGAAGCGGCGAAGGTTCGTCTTCGTCCAATCCTGATGACAACGGCGGCGATGATCGCGGGTCTAATCCCACTGATGTACGCAAGTGGTGCGGGTGCAGCTCAGCGCTTTAGTATTGGTATCGTAATCGTTGCAGGTCTAGCGATTGGTACTATCTTCACGCTATTTGTACTGCCAGTGATTTACAGCTACTTGGCTGAAAAACACAAACCTCTACCTGTATTTGTTGAAGACAAAGATCTAGAAAAGCTAGCCCGCGTCGATGAAGCAAAAGCAGCACACAGAGAATTAGCTGATAATAAGTAATCGCTAAGTCGTATTAACAATAAAAAGGCTACTTCGGTGGCCTTTTTTTATACGCCATAGGCGACATCTCAAGTGTGATTAAATAGAATAGTGGTAAATATTCAGGAGTTTTAATTGATATGTTTGATCCAAAAAAACTAGAGCAGATTGCTAAGCAGATCCACGATTCTATGCCTCAACCAGTAAAAGAGCTTGGTTCAGACGTAGATCAAAAAGTTCGCCAGGTTATCCAAGGCCAACTAAACAAGCTAGACGTTGTGAGCCGTGAAGAGTTTGATGTTCAAACACAAGTACTGCTGCGCACTCGCCAGAAGCTAACTGAAATGGAACAAAAGCTAGCGGACTTAGAAGCAAAGATTGCCGATAAGTAAGCGTAAAGCAAGAAAACTGAAAGGGTTGGTGTGAAAGCACCAACCCTTTTGTATTTCTGAGGATCAATCAAGAACTGCAAGTCGACGAAGACCTATCAAGCAATGTTCACTCAATTGATTTATAAGGCTTTGTTCCTAAAAGCAAAAAGGCTTGGTCAACGGCGACCAAGCCTTTCTATTAGATGTTGTGTTGCTTATTTATAACTCCAATCAGTAAGGAGCTAGTGATACTGCTTCGCTTTTTCTGCAAATTTGTCAGTATCTAAGAGACTCATTAACCGCCTACAGCGATACGCTTCATGTCGCTCATGTAGCTACGTAGCTCTTCACCAATGTACTCTACAGGGTGGTTACGGATAGCTTCGTTTACTTCAATTAGCTTAGCGTTATCAACTTGGTTAGATGTTTCACCTAGACCACGACCGATTACGTCTGTTGCTACTGAAGGCATGAACTTCTCACGTAGTAGCGGTGTTGCTACGTTAGCGAATAGGTAGTTACCGTACTCAGCAGTATCAGAGATTACTACGTTCATTTCGTAAAGACGCTTACGAGCAACTGTGTTTGCAATTAGTGGAAGCTCATGTAGAGATTCGTAGTAAGCAGACTCGTCGATGATGCCTGATGCCGTCATAGCTTCGAATGCTAGCTCAACACCGGCACGAACCATAGCAACCATTAGGATACCGTTGTCGAAGTACTCTTGCTCTGAGATTTCTACGTCAGAAGCTGGGTAGTTTTCGAATGCCGTTTCGCCTGTCTCTTCACGCCAGCCTAGTAGGTTCACGTCATCGTTCGCCCAGTCAGCCATCATTGTGCTAGAGAAGTGACCAGAGATGATGTCATCCATGTGCTTGTTGTAAAGCGGACGCATTAGGTCTTTAAGTTCTTCAGAAAGCTCAAACGCTTTAACTTTAGCTGGGTTAGATAGGCGATCCATCATGTGAGTTACGCCACCAAACTTAAGTGCTTCAGTGATCGTTTCCCAACCGTATTGTAGAAGCTTACCTGCGTAGCCAGGTTCGATACCGTCAGCAATCATCTTCTCGTAAGATACGATAGAACCCGCTTGTAGCATGCCACAAAGGATTGTTTGCTCACCCATAAGGTCAGATTTAACTTCCGCTACGAAAGAAGACTCTAGGCAACCAGCACGGTGACCACCAGTACCTGCAGCCCAAGCTTTAGCGATATCCCAACCTTCGCCGTTAGGGTCGTTTTCTGGGTGAACAGCGATAAGTGTTGGTACACCGAAGCCACGCTTGTACTCTTCGCGAACTTCAGAACCTGGACACTTAGGTGCAACCATTACTACAGTAAGGTCAGCACGTAATTGCATGCCTTCTTCAACAACGTTGAAACCATGAGAGTAACCAAGAGCAGCACCTTCTTTCATTAGAGGCATTACTGTCTCAACAACATTAGTGTGTTGCTTATCAGGAGTAAGGTTAATAACTAAGTCTGCCTGAGGGATTAGCGTTTCGTAGCTACCAACTACAAAGCCGTTTTCGTCAGCATTCTTGAATGATTGACGCTTCTCATCAATTGCAGCTTGGCGTAGAGCGTAAGATACGTCTAGACCGGAATCACGCATGTTTAGACCTTGGTTTAGGCCTTGAGCACCACAACCAACAATGACGATCTTTTTACCTTCAAGGTATTCAGCTTCAGTCGTAAATTCTTCACGATCCATGAAACGGCAGCGACCTAATTGGTCTAGTTGCTCACGAAGGTTTAATGTATTGAAATAGTTAGCCATTGTAGGGCACTCCTTTAAAAATAAGTCCGTAAGGTCGATATCTCTCTATCGAATGACTTCATACTAAAACAGACATCCCGTTGCTGAAAGTGATATATTCACAATTAGTTATTGCAATAAATGCAACATGGAAACGATCACAGAACATGAACATAAAATCTCTACAATTATTTATACATTTATGTGATAGCAAGAGTTTCAGCAAAACAGCTGCTGCTATGCACGTCAGTCCTTCTGCTCTTAGTCGTCAGATACAAAAGCTTGAGGAAGAAACAGGGCAAGAACTGCTTATCAGGGATAATCGAAGTGTTGATCTCACTCCGGCAGGTAAACACCTATTACCTGTGGCATTGAGCATCGTTGGCGAGTGGCAGCAATATAATCTTCACCTAAAAGGCGGAGAACAGGAGCTCAAGGGTGAGATCCGTATTTTCTGTTCCGTAACAGCAAGCTACAGTCACCTTCCTGAACTCATTACCGAGTTCAGGGCTATTCATCCGTATATTGAGTTTAAGCTCTCTACCGGTGATCCAGCGCAGTCCATTGACAAGATACTGAATGATGAAGCTGATATTGCTATTTCAGCTAAACCAGACATTTTACCTTCAAGATTAGAGTTCGAAACCATTAGCGATATACCACTGTCAGTGATCATCCCATCCGGTGTCAGTAGCTTTAGTCAGCAACTGCAATCCGAAAGGCCAAATTGGAATGAAGTGCCTTTTATCATTCCCGAAGCAGGCACTGCCCGTGAACGTGCGAATGCATGGTTCAAAAAAATGAAGATTAAGCCCAGCATTTACGCTCAGGTATCTGGACATGAGGCGATTGTAAGTATGGTTGCACTGGGCTGTGGAGTGGGTATTGCTCCTGATGTCGTCATTAACAACAGTCCTGTGAGAGACAAGGTCGATCGCTTAAAAATAGAACCGATCAAATCCTTTGAATTAGGTGTCTGCTGTAAACGATCTCAACTTGAGAACCCATTGATTAGAGCTTTCTGGCAGGTAGCCGAAGGAAAATATCTCCCTGACTAGTTAACTTTAGATATGCTGGTTAAGAGAATAGTAGAGAGAGCACGTTAGTGCTCTTTTTTGTTTTTCTAAATAGCAGATATGAAAAAGCCCGCTGATTTCTCAGCGGGCTTTTCAATGGTGGTGGAGGGATAGGGATTTGAACCCTAGAACCGCTATTA
>NZ_JALNTS010000010.1:0-185773 GCF_023161725.1 Vibrio sp. 1CM24A | reverse complement strand
GCGGAATTGGTAGACGCACCAGATTTAGGTTCTGGCGCCGAGAGGTGTGAGAGTTCAAGTCTCTCCGACCGCACCATCATTAAATAGAACCCAGCTTTTTAGCTGGGTTTTGTTTTATCTGGAATATGCAAATCTGCTAGCCAAGTCACCAAGTATTCTCTTCTATAACCTCACTTTTAATACGATTTTATAAGACAATGTCAGCTCCATTTTCTAATTGAGTATGACTAGCCTATGAAAGCCCTCCCATTAACGATCGGTTGCTACACAGATACGCCAAGTAAAAGCCAAGGTGTTTATCAAACTCAGTTAGATCTAGAAACAGGAAAACTATTACCTCTAGAGCTGATCATCAAATGTACTAACCCCTCTTTTGTTACTGTAACAAAGACTGGGATCTATACTGCATCGGAAGTTGACCAGCAAAAACAGCCCCAGCTAATTCATATACCTAATGTTGATTCACAGCTAACGCCCAATGCGAGCCTCATCTCGGGAGATCACCCTTGTCACGTCGCGGTAGATCCACACAATAAGTTTGCTATCACGTCGCAATACTCATCAGGCACATTCGATATTTTTAGCTTAAGTATCAATGGCAGCATCGATAAGCGACTCAAAACAATCAAGATGGTTGGTTCCGGGCCGAACAAAGAGAGACAAACAAACCCACACGCCCATCAATGTCTGTTCCTGCAAAACTCACCACAGTTTGTGACTGTCGATCTCGGCACCGATCGCATCAACTTCTATTGCTTTGATGAAGAGCAAGAAGAGTTCCTTGATGATCCAATGCAGTCTATTAAAGTGCCAGCCGGCAATGGACCTCGCCATTTAATCTTTAACAAAGCTGAAGACAGAGCCTATGTGGTCTGTGAAATCTCTGAAACGTTACTGATTTTGGAAAAGGTTTTAGGCATTTGGAATGTAGTGGAGGAGATTGATGCATTGCCTAATATAGAGAAGGGAGAAGCCGCAGCTGCCATTAAGCTATCCCCTGATGAGCAATTCCTTTATGTGTCATGTCGATACCAATCAAGAATCAGCAGCTTTAAAGTCGACTCTGAGACTCACAGGCTGACTTTCATTGATAGCTACGACACTGAAGGAAAATTCCCAAGAGACTTCCATATAACCGACGATGGGAAATGGCTTATCGCCGCCAACCAGCACTCCAACAACATCACCTCATTCAAGCGAGATAATGAGGACGGTTCTTTGGTTTATACAGGCTACTCGTTAGAGCTAGATGCGCCTGTTTGTGTGACGCAACAGCGATAGTAATCACCAGATACAAAAAAGGAGAGCATCAGCTCTCCTCTTCTTTTGCAACCAATTAAACTAGCGACTTAAAGACCCAAAGCGTATTTCAATACTTGAGTTTTAATCGGCCCAGAGTTCTCTGCGAGTTTTAGTGCGGCATTACGCACAAACTTGAGCGGGCCAATGTCGTTGCTGAATGTCTTGTAGAAGAAATCCATGCCACTCTGCATCATTAGGTTGTCGCCTCTTCTCATCACTTCATAGCGTCTTGCTACAGACTGATTCAATTCACCCTTTTCTTTGGTGACATTCAACAGTACTGATACATCTTTGAAGCCTAAGTTAACACCCTGTCCAGCCAAAGGGTTGATCGTATGCGCAGAGTCCCCGACTAAAATACAGTTATTCTTCGAGTATGATTGAGCATGACGTCGTGTCAGAGGAAAAGAACCCGAATTCAAGACTTTGATATCACCTAACTCTTTAGGAAAGTGAGTAAGTACTTCGTTGCGTAGTTTTTCAGGAGTCATTGCTGACAGTTGCTTAATACGCAGTGGAGAGTCATACCAAACTAACGAGCCCTGCCCGACTTCTTGACCGTCAGAGGTTAGAGAACACAAAGGCAAAAATGAACGAGGACCACTTGGTAGAAATTGCTGCCAAGTAATATCTTGCTGAGGTTGTTCTGTTTCTACATTGATAAGCATACAGTGTTGTCGATAATCCCAAGCCGTAATGCCAATTCCAGCTTGTTGACGAACGGCTGAATTCGCACCATCAGCACCAACCACCCACTTCGCAGATAACTCAACCCCAGATTGAAGCTTAACGATATTGGTTTCACCAAACTCAATCACATCGAGCTTTTCTGGACATAACAGTTCGAGATTGTCGTAGGCATCAAATTGAGACCATAAACCTAATTGAATGAGTCTGTTCTCAACGATATAGCCCAAACGAGGAAGGTCTAGTGATGCAGCATCAAACCGAGTACGACACTCTGGATGCTCCCACGTCTCTAAACGCTTATAAGAACACACTCGCATCGCTGCAATACTTTGCCATGCACCAAGATCTTCAAGCAAATCGACCGATGCTTGAGAAATCGCTGACACACGAATGTCCATCGCTTGCGACTCATCAAAAGCTTGTGGGGCAAAACCTTCGATCACCGCAACACTCAGACCTTGCTTTGCAAAACCGATTGCTGTTGCTGCGCCAACCATGCCGCCACCAACGACTACAATATCGTAACTGTTCATATTTTGTACTTATCAGTTTGATTCTTTGACTGTTTTTGATTGTACTTTTTCATAACTAACTTGTAACCAAAAACCTTATTCGAAAAAAGGGTTATCCCTTATGGTATATGGCGTTAACGATAATAAAAACCACTACATAAGAGATTTGTTCAGACTACTAGTCAGTCGGTTTTGAAACCAGTACAATACGCCGCTTGCCGCTAGAACCTGTCATAAAATTGAATACCGTATTATGACAAACGGGGCTAGCGGATGAATAATGGGCGATTTGCTCCCTTAAATTAAACTAACGATCGAGCGAACATATAATGAGTAAGAAACTGCTAATTAAAACTTGGGGCTGTCAGATGAATGAATATGATTCATCAAAAATGGCCGACCTGCTTAACGCTGCAAATGGCTATGAGCTAACTGAAGTACCTGAGGAAGCAGACGTACTACTATTGAATACTTGTTCTATCCGCGAAAAAGCGCAAGAAAAAGTATTCCACCAGCTTGGTCGTTGGAAAACGCTTAAAGATAAAAAAGAAGGTGTGGTGATCGGTGTGGGTGGCTGCGTAGCGACTCAAGAAGGTGATCACATTCGTCAACGTGCACCTTACGTAGACGTTATCTTTGGCCCACAAACATTACACCGTTTGCCAGAGATGATTAAATCATCACTGTCTAACGAAAAGCCAGTAATGGACATCTCTTTCCCAGAGATCGAAAAGTTCGATAACCTGCCAGAGCCAAAAGCTGAAGGCGCGACGGCGTTCGTTTCTATCATGGAAGGTTGTTCTAAATACTGTACTTACTGCGTTGTACCATACACACGTGGTGAAGAAGTTAGCCGTCCAATGGATGATGTACTTTTCGAAGTTGCTCAACTTGCAGAGCAAGGCGTACGTGAAGTTAACCTGCTAGGTCAAAACGTAAACGCATACCGCGGTCCAACACACGAAGGCGATATCTGTTCATTCGCAGAACTGCTTCGTCTTGTTGCTTCTATCGATGGTATCGACCGTATTCGTTTCACAACAAGCCACCCGCTTGAGTTTGGTGACGACATCATTGAAGTTTACAAAGATACACCAGAACTAGTGAGCTTCCTTCACCTACCAGTACAAAGTGGTAGTGACCGTATTCTTACGATGATGAAGCGTCCGCATACGGCTATCGAGTACAAATCTATTATCCGTAAACTGCGTAAAGCTCGTCCTGACATTCAAATCAGCTCTGACTTTATTGTTGGTTTCCCTGGTGAGTCTAAGCAAGACTTCCAAGATACAATGAAGCTAATTAAAGAAGTTGATTTCGATATGAGCTTCAGCTTTGTTTTCTCTCCACGTCCAGGTACGCCAGCGGCAGATTACCCATGTGATGTACCAGCACAAGAGAAGAAAGATCGTCTATACGAGCTGCAACAAACGGTAAACACACAAGCTATGCGCTTCTCTCGTCTAATGTTAGGCACAGAGCAACGTATCCTTGTTGAAGGCCCATCAAGAAAGAACCTAATGGAACTTCGCGGCCGTACAGAAAACAGCCGTGTTGTGAACTTCGAAGGTTCTGCAGACCTAATCGGTCAATTCGTAGATGTGAAGATCACTGAGGTTTACACCAACTCACTACGTGGTGAGCTAGTTCGCACAGAAAAAGACATGGGTCTACGCGTTGTTATGACTCCAGCAGAAATGATGGAAAAGACAAAACGTGAAGACGAGCTAGGTGTAGCGACATTTACGCCATAGGCAATACAACTGTTTGAGCACAAAGCGCAAACACAAAGCTTGAAATTACCTAACTAAGTGACCATCTTAGAAATAGGGATATCACCATCAGAAGCCCGGTCTAAATCGGGCTTTTTGCTCTTTGTTTTATTCAAGAGTGAGTGGCACAAAATGAGAGGCTAATTTGAGCAATAAAATCGTTACCTTAGAGATAAACCTAGAGCCAGCAGACAACAAGCGCTTGGCAGGTTTATGCGGACCATTTGACGACAACATCAAGCATCTTGAGCGTCGTCTGGGCGTTGAGATTAATTACCGTAGCAACTTTTTCACGATTGTCGGTAAGCCTCACACTACAGCCGCAGCTTTAGACATCATCAAACACCTCTATGTTGAAACGGCTCCAGTTAAAGGCAACATAATCGATATCGAACCAGAGCAAATACATCTGGCGATCACCGAGTCAGGCATTTTGGAGCAACACGTCGAGCCTGAAATTGACTACGGCAAAGAAGTGACCATTAAGACTAAAAAAGGCGTTATCAAACCTCGTACGCCAAACCAAGCACAATACCTAATGAACATGGTCACTCATGACATCACCTTTGGTATTGGGCCAGCAGGTACAGGTAAAACCTACTTAGCTGTTGCTGCAGCAGTTGATGCACTTGAACGCCAAGAGGTTCGCCGAATCCTACTGACTCGCCCTGCTGTTGAAGCCGGTGAGAAGCTTGGTTTCCTACCGGGTGATTTAAGCCAGAAAGTAGACCCATATTTGCGTCCACTTTACGATGCGCTGTTTGAGATGCTTGGCTTTGAGCGAGTTGAGAAGCTGATTGAACGTAACGTAATTGAAGTTGCGCCACTGGCTTACATGCGTGGTCGTACATTGAATGATGCGTTTATCATTCTTGATGAGAGCCAAAACACCACGGTAGAACAGATGAAGATGTTCTTAACCCGTATCGGTTTTAACTCACGCGCTGTGATCACAGGTGATATTACGCAAATCGATTTACCTCGTGGTGCAAAATCAGGCTTACGCCATGCGACTGAAGTGCTCAATGAAGTCGACGACATTAGCTTTAACTTCTTCATGTCTGAAGACGTCGTTCGTCACCCTGTGGTTGCTCGTATCGTCAACGCATACGAGAAGTGGGAAGCAAAAGACCAGAAAGAGCGCAAAGAGTTTGAAAAGCGTAAACGTGAAGAACGTGAGGCCAAACTTCTTGAGGCTCAGCAGGCCGTTACGACACAATTAGCAACACAAAATAGCTCTGTAATTGCAGAACAAGGTGATAAATAGATGTCTATTGAACTAGACCTGCAATTAGCGGTCGAAAATGAGCAAGGTCTTCCAACTGAGCAAGATATTCAGCTTTGGTTGGACAAGACAATTCCTCAGTTTCAAGAGAACGCTGAGTTGACGGTTCGTATCGTTGATACACAAGAAAGCCACCAGCTCAATCATGAATATCGTGGCAAAGACAAGCCAACTAACGTGTTGTCTTTTCCATTCGAGGCTCCTCCAGGGATCGAGTTAGATCTGCTGGGCGACCTCATTATCTGCCGCCAAGTTGTCGAAAAAGAAGCAGAAGAGCAAAGTAAGCCTCTGCTAGCACACTGGGCTCATATGGTTGTACATGGCAGTCTGCATCTGCTAGGTTATGATCATATCGAAGATGATGAAGCTGAAGAGATGGAGTCACTCGAGACAGAAATCATGCAATCTATGGGGTTTGAAGACCCTTATATTCTAGAAAAGTAAATTGATTCTAGTTAAGTAGGTTGCAGAGAAACAATAACTCATCGAACCTGTGATTTTCGCAGGAATCTGAGTTGTAACGTGTGCTATCACACTTCTGATAGCGTTATTTTTTGAGAAATCATGAACGAAGGTAACCCCCCCACTTCTGAGGGAAGTAAAAAATCTGAAGGTCCGAGTAGAAAGTCCTTCTTTGAACGCCTAGGCCAACTATTTCAAGGTGAAGTAAAAGATCGCCAAGAGCTCGTAGATGTAATCCGCGACTCAGAAATTAATGACCTAATTGACCACGACACACGCGACATGCTCGAGGGTGTTATGGAAATTTCAGAGATGCGAGTACGCGATATCATGCTGCCTCGCTCTCAAATGGTTACAGTTGAACGCACCGATGATCTAGATACATTGATTGCGCTCATTACTGATGCTCAACACTCTCGCTACCCAGTGATCAGTGAAGATAAAGACCATGTTGAAGGCATTCTATTAGCGAAGGACCTACTTAAGTATTTGGGTTCAGAAAGTGCCCCATTTGATATCGAACAAGTGATTCGCCCTGTCGTGGTTGTTCCTGAAAGTAAGCGAGTTGATCGCCTGCTTAAGGAATTCCAAGAAGAGCGTTACCACATGTCTATCGTTGTCGATGAGTTTGGCGGAGTTTCTGGCCTGGTAACCATTGAAGATATCCTCGAAGAAATCGTTGGTGAAATTGAAGACGAGTTCGACGATGAAGAAGAGCTAGATATTCGTAAGCTGAGTAAGCATACCTTCTCTGTAAAAGCTTTAACCACTATTGAAGAGTTCAACGATACGTTTAACACTGCCTTTAGTGACGATGAAGTGGATACCGTAGGCGGCATGGTTATGACAGCACTCGGTCACCTGCCGGTTCGTGGCGAAATTGTAGAAATCGAAAGCTACCATTTCAAAATAACATCAGCAGATAACCGTCGTGTGATTCAGCTACAGGTAACCATTCCTGACGAACAGCCTCTTCCGACTATCGAAGAATAACAACTTCTCTCTAAAGAGATGACAGAAATTAGATGACTAAGACATTTATTCATCGCCTATTACGGCCGCTTGCGGCCGTTTTTGTTGGCGCTATAACCACCCTTTCATTCGCTCCATACTCTATATGGCCTCTTGCTATTCTCAGCCCAGCTTTGTTGCTGTTACTGATCCACAACCGCTCTCCTAAAAGTGCGCTTTGGATTGGCTACGCATGGGGTTTAGGTCAATTCACCACAGGTATCAGTTGGGTATACGTCAGCATCGATCACTTTGGCGGCATGCCACTGGCAGCCAACCTGTTTTTGATGGCACTGCTCATTGGCTACCTAGCGGTTTATTCCGGCCTATTTGCCTGGAGTTTGAACAAGTTCTTCCCTGCCAATAACCTAAGCCGCTTTTTCCTTGCAGCTCCTGCATTGTGGTTAATCAGTGATTGGCTGCGTGGCTGGGTAATGACGGGCTTCCCTTGGCTTTGGCTTGGCTACAGCCAAATCGATTCGCCATTGGGTTCATTTGCACCGATTGGCGGTGTCGAGTTAATTACTCTAGTGATCATTGTTTCAGCCTCTGCATTCGCTTATGCGATTGTTAACCGGGCATGGAGTATCGCTATCATTCCCGCCGTCGTATTTAGCGCAGGTTTTGGTATTCGAAATATCGATTGGGTCACGCCTAACCCTGAAAAAACAACATCAGTGGTATTGATTCAAGGTAATGTTGATCAAGATAGCAAATGGCTGCCGAGTCATCGCTGGCCGACCATGATGAAGTACACCGACTTAAGCAGAGAAAATTGGGACGCGGATATCATCATCTGGCCTGAAGCCGCTATCCCTGCGTTTGAGGTAGAGATTCCTTCTTTCCTACGTAACTTAGATAGCGCAGCGAAGATGAATAACAGCTCGATCATTACCGGTGTGCTTAATCAGTCTGAAGATAAGAAATACTACAACAGTATTCTTTCTCTCGGCGTGAACCCATATGGTGAATACAACTACGATCCTGACGAACGCTACCATAAACATCACCTATTGCCGTTTGGTGAATTTGTACCGTTTGAAGATATCTTACGCCCATTAGCGCCTTTCTTTAATTTGCCGATGTCATCATTCAGCCGTGGCGACTTTGTTCAACCAAACATCGTGGCAAATGGTCGTCACTTAGCGCCTGCGTTGTGTTATGAGATAGTCTTTAATGATCAAGTTAGACAGAACGTAACCGATGAGACTGACTTTATTTTAACGCTCTCTAACGATGCGTGGTTTGGTCGTTCGATTGGCCCTCTGCAACATATGGAAATTGCACAGATGCGTGCTCTGGAGCTTGGTAAGCCAGTTATTCGCTCAACCAACAATGGTGTGACAGCAGTAACCGATTACAAAGGCAACATCATCAAGCAAGTGCCTCAGTTTGAAACGGCAGTATTAAAAGCTGAACTCATTTCAACGGATGGTCAAACGCCTTATCACACAGTAGGTACTTGGCCACTGTATATCTGGGCGATGATCAGCTTGGTGATTGGTTGGGTAATTAGAAACCCAAAAAGCTAGATTCGACGAAAAGTGATTTGAGGGTTGACTGTTTGGGTCAACCCTTTTTTATTGCTGTGGTTTTACGTTGATACGCTATGGTTCAGAAGCTTACGGTTTAAGGGCTTTACGACTAAACCCTTTAGAACCACATTTAATGCATGGAATGATATTGGTTGGGTGGTTATATTCGGTTTGGTGACCACACTCGTCACATACTAAGGTGCCTAAGCCAATGACTTCACCCGCTTGATACAAGCCTTGGTGTTCTAAGTCTTGGAACAGTTCAACCCACTCCACCTTAGTACGATCAGTAATATCCAACAGCCCTTGCCAAATAGAGTCCGCAATCATCAAATAGAATGGACCGCTTTTACTCTCTTCATAGCTTTCGGAAAACTCTTTTAAGTCCGACTTCACGTAGGCAGAGATCAATGAAAGCTCATCTTTAGTCATATCATTAGCTGCTTTCGCAAACTTGCCCGACGTTTCGATTTTGTTGTTGAGCTCTTCAGGGCTATGCTTCAGCGTTTCAATCACCTCTTCGACGACTTCTTCATAGAGCGCTTTTTTCTTCGGCATAACAACCTCCTTAACATAACCAACCTTTTAGTGAGCAAACGGATGCGCTGCAATGCACTCCCGCTTACAAACAAATGCAATTCATACTCTTAAGTATAGTTGCCCTGCGAAATTCAGTGAAAATTACACAATCTACTAGGCAGCAACTGCAAGTATGAAGGGTATAACTATTGTTGTACTCAGCTCCTTTAGGTATTCTATGACGATCTGTAAGATTCTGTTCTAACCGAACTCACAAATTCCAAGATAACCGGATACCATCGATGCAAGAACAATATAACCCGCAAGAGATTGAACAAAAGGTTCAACAACACTGGGATAACAGCGAGACTTTCGTTGTAAGTGAAGACCCAAACAAAGAAAAATTCTACTGTCTTTCTATGTTCCCTTACCCAAGTGGCCGACTGCACATGGGTCACGTGCGTAACTACACCATCGGTGATGTGGTATCTCGTTTCCAACGTCTACAAGGCAAAAACGTAATGCAGCCAATTGGTTGGGATGCATTCGGCCTACCAGCAGAAAACGCAGCTGTTAAAAACAATACAGCACCTGCACCATGGACTTATGAAAACATTGAGTACATGAAGAACCAGCTTAAGCTTCTAGGCTTTGGTTACGACTGGAACCGTGAATTCGCAACCTGTACTCCAGAGTACTACCGTTGGGAACAAGAGTTCTTCACTAAGCTTTACGAAAAAGGCCTGGTTTACAAGAAGACTTCTTCAGTGAACTGGTGTCCAAACGACCAAACAGTACTGGCAAACGAGCAAGTAGAAGACGGTTGTTGCTGGCGTTGTGACACTCCAGTAGAGCAAAAGAAAATTCCACAGTGGTTTATTAAAATCACTGAGTACGCTCAAGAGCTACTAGACGATCTAGACAACCTTGAAGGTTGGCCTGAAATGGTTAAGACCATGCAGCGCAACTGGATTGGCCGCTCAGAAGGTGTTGAGTTATCTTTCGCTGTTAACGGCGAAGAAGCACCACTAGAAGTGTACACAACACGTCCAGATACTCTAATGGGTGTTTCTTACGTTGGTATCGCTGCAGGTCACCCTCTTGCAGAGAAAGCATCGAAGAACAACCCAGAGCTTGCTGCATTCGTTGAAGAGTGTCGTAACACTAAAGTTGCTGAAGCTGAACTCGCAACGATGGAAAAGAAAGGTATGGATACTGGCCTAACGGCTATCCACCCTCTTAACGGTCGTGTTGTTCCTGTATACGTAGCAAACTTCGTACTTATGGATTACGGCACAGGTGCGGTAATGGCGGTTCCTGCTCACGATCAACGTGACTACGAGTTCGCAACTAAGTACGGCATCGATATCATCCCAGTAATCAAACCTGAAGACGGTTCTGAACTAGACGTGTCTGAAGCGGCTTACACTGAAAAAGGTGTACTGTTTGACTCTGGTGAATTCGATGGTCTTGCGTTCCAAGAAGCATTCGATGCAATTGCTGCGAAGCTTGAAGCTGAAGGCAAAGGTAAGAAGACAGTAAACTTCCGTCTACGTGACTGGGGTGTATCTCGTCAACGTTACTGGGGCGCTCCAATCCCAATGGTAACCACTGAAGATGGTGAAGTTCACCCAGTACCAGCAGACCAACTGCCAGTCATTCTTCCTGAAGATGTAGTAATGGATGGCGTAACTAGCCCAATCAAAGCAGACAAGTCTTGGGCTGAAACAACATTCAACGGCGAACCAGCTCTACGTGAGACTGACACGTTCGATACGTTTATGGAATCTTCTTGGTACTACGCACGTTACTGTTCACCACAAGCTGACGACATCCTAGATCCAGAGAAAGCAAACTACTGGCTACCCGTTGACCAATACGTTGGTGGTATCGAACACGCTTGTATGCACCTGCTTTACTCTCGCTTCTTCCATAAGCTTCTACGTGATGCGGGTTACGTGACGTCTGACGAACCGTTCAAACAACTACTGTGTCAAGGCATGGTTCTGGCTGACGCGTTCTATCACGAAAACGAAAAAGGCACCAAAGAGTGGATTGCACCGACTGACGTAACGGTTGAACGTGACGGTAAAGGTCGCATCGAAAAAGCAGTCGACGATCAAGGCCGTGAAGTTGAACACTCAGGCATGATCAAAATGTCTAAGTCTAAGAACAACGGTATCGACCCACAAGAGATGGTAGACAAGTACGGCGCTGATACAGTACGTCTATTCATGATGTTTGCATCACCTGCAGACATGACGCTTGAGTGGCAAGAGTCTGGCGTTGAAGGTGCTAACCGCTTCCTTAAACGTGTTTGGAAATTGGTTCACGCTCACTCTTCTAAGGGTGCTGCTGAATCTGTTGATGCTTCTGCGCTATCTGGCGACCAGAAAGCACTTCGTCGTGATATCCACAAGACTATTGCGAAAGTAACGGACGATATTGGCCGCCGCCAAACGTTCAACACGGCAATCGCTGCAATCATGGAACTGATGAACAAGCTGGCGAAAGCTCCTCAAGAATCTGTACAAGATCGTGCAATCCTTGATGAAGCGCTAAAAGCGGTAGTACGCATGCTTTACCCAATGACTCCGCACATCTCTTACGAAATGTGGATTGCACTTGGTGAATCAAACGTAGACTCAGCAACATGGCCAACTTTCGATGAGAAAGCGCTAGTTGAAGACGAGAAAACTATTGTTGTTATGATCAACGGTAAGCTACGTGCGAAACTAACCGTTGCTGCTGATGCAACAGAAGAGCAAGTTCGTGAGCTTGGTCTAAACGATGAGAACGCTAAGAAATTCCTAGATGGCTTAACTATCCGTAAAGTTATCTTCGTACCAGGTAAGCTTCTAAACATCGTTGCTAACTAATTTCGTTAGCACAATGCAATTGCTAAAGAATTAACGAACTTAATTCATCAAAAGCAGTCTGTAGACAGGGTAGCTAATTGCCCTGTCTACTTATTTAAGCGCTTTAGACTCGAGCCTAACCACTCTAACGAATTAAAGCCTTTAAATAAGTATTCTACCTTCATGAGAGCCATCAAATAATGCGCCTGATTTCACTATCTTCATTGAAAGTTACTGTTGTTGTTTTAACCGTTAGCCTATTAAGTGCCTGTGGTTTCCACCTACGTGGTGATTACTCCGTACCAGAAGAACTCAACAAGATCTCCGTAACCAGTTACGACCAATACAGTACGTTTACACGTATGATGAAAGGTCAACTGCGTATGAATGATGTAGAAATTGTGCCACCGGCTGAGAATACACCAAACCTGCACATTATTAGTGAGAGCGTAGGTGAGCGAACTCTGTCTCTATACCAAAACACTCGTGCAGCAGAGAAAGAACTGACATTCCGCGCTTCATACCGCGTAACTGTCCCGGATCTAGGCTCAAAGACGTTCTCAACCAGCGTAACCCGTAGTTACCTAGATAACCCGCTAACTGCACTTGCGAAGTCGGTTGAACGAGACATGATCGAAGATGAAATGCGTAAATTGGCAACAAGCCAAATCCTTCGTCAGATGGCTCGACTAAAAGCGAACATTGCCGCTGATAGCATGGATCTAGATGCACTAGAGCACGTTCAAGTGAAAGAGCTAGAAAAGCAATACAACATCAAGAATGTTGAAATTGACGACGTTGAGACCGTACCAGCTTCAGAAGAACAACCAACACTTAGCGATTCGGCTGAGTAATAGGTTTATTTGATGCGTATTTTTGCTGACCGCTTATCAGAGCAACTTGCTAAACAGTTGAGTAATGTTTACCTAATTTTTGGTAACGAACCGCTACTGTTGCAAGAGAGCCGAGAAGCGATTCAAAAGGCTGCAAAACAACAAGGCTTTGAAGAACGTCACCGCTTTGCGATTGATAGCAGTCTCGACTGGAATCAAGTCTACGACTGCACTCAAGCACTGAGCCTATTCTCTAGCCGTCAGGTCATCGAGCTTGAACTGCCAGAGTCAGGCGTCAATGCCGCAATAGCGAAAGAGCTACTCGCAATCTCCGAGCATATCCACAGTGATATCCTGCTGATCTTGGTAGGCACTAAGCTAACCAAAGCTCAAGAAAGCGCTAAGTGGTTTAAGGCACTTTCGAATCAGGGTCACTGGGTCAGCTGCCTAACGCCAGATGTCAGCCGATTACCTCAGTTTGTCCAAGCACGCTGCCGTCAAATCGGTTTAATACCAGATCCTGAAGCGATTCAAATGCTGGCGCAATGGCATGAGGGTAATCTATTTGCTCTGACCCAAAGCCTAGAAAAACTGGCTCTCCAATACCCAGATGGAAAGCTCACGTTAGTACGCTTAGAAGAATCGCTGAGTCGACACAACCATTTTACTCCATTCCATTGGAGTGATGCGTTATTGGCAGGCAAAGGTAACCGAGCACAACGAATCCTACGTCAGCTAGAAGCCGAAGGTGTCGAACCCGTCATTTTATTGCGTAGCATACAACGTGAGCTTGCTCTGCTATTACAAATGCAGCAACAAATGAAACAGATGCCGATTGGTCAGGTTTTCGAGAAACACCGTATCTGGCAATCTAAAAAGCCTCTTTATAACGCCGCGCTAACAAGAGTTTCAATTTCTCAATTACACTCTTTGCTCGCGTTGCTCACTCAGGCTGAATTGATGACAAAAACTCAATATGAGCAGTCGCCTTGGCCACTAATTCATCAGTTAAGCGTAGAGTTTTGTATCCCTTCAGCTTCAATACCATTTCACGCATAAAAGCGTGGTATATTCTAGGGTCGACAGCCCCTAAAAAGCTAAATTCAGATTAAAGGAACACCCCGTGTTACGTGAAGAACTAAAAGATTTTCTTGCAGACAAAGCCGACGACATGAAAGCAGAATCGATTGTGACTATCGATGTAGAAGGCAAATCAAGCGTTACTGATTACATGATTGTTTGTACTGGCACCTCTAAGCGCCATGTTGCTTCTATTGCACAGCATGTTGCTGATGAAGTACGTAAAGCAGGTATGCAGCCACTAGGCATGGACGGCCAGCAAGAAGGTGAATGGGTTGTTCTAGATATGGGCACAAGCATGCTTCACGTTATGCAAGAAGAACACCGTGAACTGTACCAACTAGAAAAACTTTGGGGCTAAGCTTTGAAGATCCAGTTAATCGCAGTTGGCACAAAAATGCCAAAGTGGGTTGAAGAAGGCTTTAAAGAATATAAACGCCGCTTCCCTCATGATATGCCATTAGAGCTCATTGAAATTACTGCGGGAAAGCGCGGTAAAAATGCGGATATTGCACGCATTCTTCAAAAAGAAGGCGAAGCGATGTTGGCAGCGGTTCCGAAAGGCAACCGCATTGTCACGCTTGATATCCCAGGTAAAAAGTGGGACACCCCACAACTAGCAGAGCAATTGGAAAGTTGGAAGTTGGATGGACGCGACGTTTCTATCCTTATCGGCGGGCCTGAAGGATTAGCACCTGCATGTAAAGCGGCTGCAGACCAAAGTTGGTCTCTGTCTGCGCTTACTCTACCTCACCCATTAGTACGCGTTATCATGGCTGAAAGCTTGTATCGAGCTTGGAGCATCACTGCTAACCACCCTTATCATCGAGAATAAGCGTTAATGTTACGTAAACGTAGCCAAATCCGTGATTACAAAGCAGAAGCACGACTATTTACTAATCGTGCTTTTGTTGCGTTTGCGGGGATCATAGTCATGATATCGATGTTGGTTGTTAACCTGTACAACATTCAGGTCAATCAATATCAAGACTATAAAACCCGCTCTAACGATAACCGCATCAAGGTCGTTCCAATCGCCCCCAACCGTGGTTTGATTTACGATCGTAATGGTGTGCTTCTTGCAGAAAATCGCCCGGTTTTCAACCTAGAAATCACACCAGAAAAAATCAAAGATATGGATGACACGCTCGTCCGTCTACAAGAATTAATCGAGATCCCGCCAGAGCGTATTGAACGATTTGATCGTGATCGTCGCAATTCACGACGCTTCAAGTCAGTACCTATCCTGAATCAGCTTACCGAAGAACAAGTTGCGATCTTCTCTGTAAATCAGCATAAGTTCCCAGGTGTTGAAGTTACAGGTACGCTAAAACGTTTCTACCCTTATGGTGATGTGTTAACTCACGTGATTGGCTACGTATCGCGCATCAATGACCGTGATATGCAGCGCTTGGTTCGCGAAGAGAAAGACGCCAATTACCAAGCCACTCGTGACATCGGTAAACTTGGTATTGAGCGCTACTACGAAGACATGCTGCACGGTACCGCTGGCTATCAAGAAGTCGAAGTTAACAGCCGTGGACGAGTGATCCGTACTCTTAAGTTTGTACCTTCGGTTCCAGGTAAAGATATCGTGCTCAACTTGGATATCAAGCTACAACTATACGTACATAAGTTACTTGATGGCCGCCGCGGTTCAGCTATCGTTCTCGACCCGAAAGACAATGGCGTGTTAGCGATGGTATCTAGCCCAAGCTACGACCCAAATGCATTCGTACATGGTATTTCGTCTAAAGGTTATAACGCCCTACTTCAAGACAAAGACCGCCCTTTGGTTAACCGTGCAACGCTAGGTATTTATCCACCAGCATCGACGATCAAGCCATTCATTGCTGTTGCGGCTCTGCAAGAAGGTGTGATTACACCCAATACAACGCGTAATGACCCAGGTTATTGGAAGATCCCTAATTCAAAAACAAGACCATTCCGTGACTGGTTACGTTGGGGACACGGCGTCGTTGATATAGAGAAAGCGATTGAAGAGTCAGTGGATACTTTCTTTTACCAAATTGCTTATGATCTCGGCATTGATCGCATATCCAAATGGATGATGATGTTCGGTTTTGGTGATTATACTGGCATCGATATTTATGAAGAAAGTAAAGCCAATATGCCAACTCGTGATTGGAAGATGGCAAGACACCGTGTGCCTTGGTACCAAGGTGACACCATCCCAGTTGGTATTGGCCAAGGCTACTGGACTGCAACACCAATGCAGATTGCAAAAGCCACATCAGTTTTGGTCAATGAAGGTGAAGTAACCGCACCTCACCTACTTCGTTCAACCATTGATAACGGTCGTCCATTCGATGAACAAATCATGTCGGACATTGAAACTTACCCACCGCTAACCGGGGTTAAGAAGAAGTATTGGGATATCGCTCAGGAAGGTATGAGGCTGGCTAACCACGGTAAGAAAGGTACGGCAAGACGTTCATTCCAGAAGATGTCTTACCAAACCGCTGGTAAATCGGGTACCGCGCAGGTATTCGGCTTAAAAGAAGATGAAGAGTACAACGCGGATGAAATCGCAGAGCACTTACGCGATCACGCCCTCTTTACGGGTTACGCGCCTTTTGAAGATCCTGAAGCCGTCGTAACTATAGTTCTAGAGAACGCAGGTGGCGGTTCTTCTAACGGCGGCCCAGTAGTAAGAAGGATTTTAGACCATATTATCCTTGCAGAAGATTATCAAAGTGAGCCAATTAAATAATGAAACTTGATCCTTCAACTGGACGAAATAGAGCCCTATTCGAAAGGCTGCATATCGACCTGCCGCTATTGCTTGGCATTCTGGTTTTAATGGGCTTTGCCCTACTGATCATGTACAGCGCAAGCGGACAAAGCCTTGCGATGATGGATCGCCAGGCGATGCGTATGGCTCTGTCTTTAGGTGTGATGATCTTCCTAGCGCAAATCTCTCCTCGCACTTATGAGACCTTGGCACCATTGCTGTTTGCAGGTGGTGTCATCTTACTATTAGGCGTGTTGTTCTTTGGTGAAGCCTCTAAAGGTGCCCAGCGTTGGTTAAACTTCGGCTTTGTTCGATTCCAACCCTCAGAGCTGTTAAAGCTCGCGGTACCTTTGATGTTGGCTCGATTTATCGGTAAGCGCTCACTTCCGCCCACCTTCCAAACATTAGCGATCTCGCTAGTGATGGTGTTTGTACCGACGATTCTAATCGCAAAGCAACCCGACTTAGGTACATCTATCCTTATCGCTGCATCAGGTATCTTCGTGATATTCCTGGCAGGTATCAGTTGGAAAATCATTGCCAGTGCAGCAATCGCGCTAGGGGCATTTATCCCAATCCTATGGTTCTTCTTGATGCGTGAATATCAAAAAGTACGTGTAAGAACCCTTTTTGATCCTGAATCAGATCCATTAGGTGCGGGTTACCACATCATTCAAAGTAAGATTGCGATAGGTTCGGGTGGTATATCTGGAAAAGGTTGGCTGCAAGGTACTCAATCTCAACTAGAGTTCATCCCTGAGCGTCATACCGACTTCATTTTTGCGGTCATCGCCGAAGAATGGGGCATGATTGGTATATTGTTCTTGCTTGCTATCTACTTGTTCATTATTGGACGTGGCTTAGTGCTTGCGAGCCAAGCTCAAACCGCATTCGGTCGAATGATGGGCGGCAGTATTGTACTGAGCTTCTTCGTTTATATTTTTGTTAACATTGGCATGGTAAGTGGCATTCTACCTGTGGTTGGTGTTCCTCTTCCTCTAGTCAGTTATGGCGGTACTTCAATGGTTACCCTTATGGCTGGTTTTGGTATTTTAATGTCGATCCATACACACAGAAAAGCATTCTCAAAGGCGACCTAATCGATGTCTATTACAACGTTTCCAAAAAAAGCATCCTTGGTTGAAGAGCTGCCAATCAAAAAAATAGTCTCTATCTTAGGACTAGCGATTTTAATCAATGGTTGTTCTTCAAAGCAGCCAACAGGCCGCTACGATATTGATTCAGATATTGCACCAGACGCACCGATCTCAGTAGAGCATCTAGAGGATGCTCACCCTCAGTATGAACCTTATAGTTTAGGTGGTAACACGGATTACACTTTACGTGGCGAAGACTACAAGATCGTAAAGAAGACCGAAGGGTTTACTGAGAAAGGCAAAGCCTCTTGGTACGGTAAGAAATTTCATGGCCACTTAACGTCGAACGGCGAGATCTACGACATGTATTCGATGTCTGCGGCGCACAAAACATTGCCAATTCCAAGCTATGTAAAAGTGACGAATACCGACAATAACAAAACGACGATTGTGCGTATCAATGACCGCGGCCCATTCCATGAAGGCCGAATCATTGACCTTAGTTATGCGGCAGCTTACAAGCTCGATGTGTTGAGAACCGGCACAGCAAATGTTGAGATTGAAGTCATTACTGTAGCTATGCCAACCGATGCAAATAAAAAGGCAGCTTTACCGCAATTTATTATTCAAGTCGCGACATCTCCACATGAAGATAGAACCGAGAAGTTAGCGAAAGATCTAGCCGAAAAGCTAGAAGTAGCAACGTTCTTGCAGCCAAATGATGACAACTACCGTCTGATGATTGGGCCATTTCATGACTATGCTCTGACTCAAGAGAAATTAGAACAAGTTAAGCTAATGGGTTACCCGTCAGCTTATATAAAAAAACACACCCTAACTCGCTAATTAATCTAACAGTTACTTCTGGTAATCAGCGCTCTGGTGTGACAGAGTGATTCTGTTAATATATGAATAGTTCACCAAATAATTGCATTCAAAATGATTAAATCTAATAAACTTGTTAAATCGATTTTTGCTACTTCTGTTGCTCTTTCTGCAACGATAGCTACATCGTCATTCGCCGCTCCTATTGTTGTTCCTGATGCACCTCAAATCGCCGCTAAAGGTTTTGTTCTGATGGATTATCATTCAGGCAAAGTGCTAGCAGAGAAAGAGATGAACTCTCAACTTTCTCCAGCAAGTTTAACCAAGATGATGACGAGCTACGTGATCGGCCAAGAGCTAGAACGTGGCAACATCAATCTAAACGACGATGTTGTAATCAGTGAAAATGCTTGGGCGAAAAACTTCCCAGATTCATCAAAAATGTTCATTGAAGTGGGCACAACGGTTAAAGTTGAAGAACTGAACCGTGGCATCATCATTCAATCAGGCAACGATGCCACTGTTGCAATGGCTGAGCATATTGCTGGTTCTGAAGATGCATTCGTTGACCTAATGAACGCATGGGCAAGCTCTATCGGCATGAAAGACACGCACTTTGCTAACGTGCACGGTCTAGACAACCCGAACCTATACTCAACGCCTTACGATATGGCGCTACTTGGTCAGGCGCTGATTCGCGACGTGCCAGACGAGTACCGTATCTACTCAGAGAAGAAATTCACATACAACGGCATCACCCAATACAACCGTAATGGTCTGTTATGGGATAAGAGCATGAACGTTGATGGCATCAAAACAGGCCACACAAGCAATGCAGGTTACAGCCTAGTAAGCTCAGCGACAGAAGGCAAAATGCGCCTAGTTGCCGTAGTAATGGGCACCAAGAATGCGAATGCTCGTAAAACAGAAAGCAAAAAACTGCTTAGCTACGGCTTCCGCTTCTTTGAAACAGTGGCACCACACACAGCCGGTGAAACCTTCGTAGAAGAGAAGATCTGGATGGGTAGCAAGGATACAGTTGCACTAGGTGTCGACGAAGATACTTTCGTAACGCTACCTCGTGGCCAAGCTAAGAACCTAAAAGCAAGCTTCGTACTTGAGAAAGAGCTAGAGGCTCCGATCAGTAAAGGCGATGTAGTTGGTAAACTATTCTACCAAGTAGACGGTGAAGACGTTGCTGAATACCCACTACTAGCACTTGAAGATGTAGACCAAGGCAGCCTATTCAGCCGTCTATGGGACTACCTAGTACTGCTATTCAAGGGTTTATTCTAAACAAGCCAGAGGTTTGTTTTAGGTAAAACCTAAGCTTGTTGTATAGCTAACCTAATGAGTAAGTTCATGATTTACTCATTAGCGAACCAAAAGCCGCCATGTGCGGCTTTTGTTGATCTTGAGTTCGGTGATATTTACACGTAATATTCCGCCTTATTACTCGTGTCTGTTGACCGAACACGCTTTTTATCGACATTTCGCCAATTTGCGAGAGTCTAGCCTTTTGGAGCTAATCATGAACATCAATTCTGATGCAAAACTAAAAGACCTCTTAGAGTTCCCTTGTTCATTCACTTACAAAGTAATGGGCCACGCTAAGCCAGAACTGACTGAGCTAGTACTAGAAGTGATCCAGCGTCATGCTCCTGGTGACTACAGCCCAACGCTAAAACCGAGTGCGAAAGGTAACTACCACTCTGTTTCTATCAATATTACTGCGACTTCAATTGAACAAGTAGAAACTCTTTATAAAGAACTGGGCGAGATCGAAATCGTTCGTATGGTTCTGTAATCTCCGATTACACATGAAAAACAGCGGCTTATTGCCGCTTTTTTTGTTTAAAGCACCTTATCTAGCTCAAATTCATTCAACTTAATTTTCAATAAATACAAAGAAAGTTGAAAAACCTTGCAGTCCGTCTGTAGTTAGAATCATGTTTCGCGTTTATAATGCGTTCACTTTATTAATCCTTGAGGGAGTGCAGCTTTGCAAAATAAGCTAATCGTAAAAAAATTAGGCCGTCAGGATTACGAACCTGTATGGAAAGCCATGCATAAGTTCACAGACGAACGCACGGAAGAAGACGTAGACCAAGTTTGGTTGGTTGAACACAACCCTGTCTTCACTCAAGGACAAGCAGGCAAAGCTGAGCATGTATTAAATGCCGGTGATATCCCTGTGATACAAAGCGATCGCGGTGGCCAAGTGACTTACCACGGCCCAGGCCAATTAGTCGCTTACTTTCTGATTAACATCCGCCGCAAGAAATTCGGAGTGCGTGATTTGGTTACTCATATCGAGAACCTCGTAATCAATACTCTGAAAGCTTACAATATAGATTCAGCTGCCCGACCTGACGCTCCTGGTGTTTATGTCGATGGCAAGAAAATCTGTTCACTCGGATTACGTATTCGACGTGGCTGCTCGTTCCACGGGCTAGCACTCAACGTCGATATGGACCTGTCTCCATTCCTACGTATTAACCCATGTGGTTACCAAGGTATGGAAATGGCGCAGGTAAGCCAACTCGGCGGACCAAGTGAACTAGAAAACGTTGAGCAACAGTTAATACAAGAGCTCGTAGAGCTACTCGGCTATGACCAAGTAGACATTCAAGCCACCAGTAACATTACAGCAGAAGCATAAAATCATGAGTAAACCAATCCAAATGGAAAAAGGCGTTAAATATCGTGACGCTGACAAAATGGCATTAATTCCCGTAAAGAATATGCCTGCTGAACAGAAAGAAGTTCTACGTAAGCCTGAATGGATGAAGATTAAACTTCCTTCAGACAGCCATCGTATTCAAGAAATCAAATCAGCAATGCGTAAAAACAACCTGCACTCAGTTTGTGAAGAAGCGTCTTGCCCTAACCTAGCCGAGTGTTTCAACCACGGTACGGCAACGTTTATGATTCTTGGCGCTATCTGTACTCGTCGCTGCCCGTTCTGTGATGTTGCCCATGGTCGCCCTGTTGCTCCTGAAGCTGAAGAGCCGAAGAAACTGGCTAAGACGATTAAAGACATGAAACTGAAGTACGTTGTAATCACTTCAGTTGACCGTGATGACTTGCGTGACGGCGGTGCTCAGCACTTTGCTGACTGTAACCGTGAGATTCGCGAACTAAACCCAAATATTCGTATCGAAACTCTGGTTCCAGACTTCCGCGGTCGTATGGACGTTGCACTTGATCTAATGAAAGACAACCCGCCAGATGTTTTCAACCACAACCTAGAGACAGCGCCACGTCTATACCGTAAAGCGCGTCCAGGTGCGAACTACAAGTGGTCTCTTGATCTACTGAAGAAATTCAAAGAGCAGCACCCTGATATCCCAACAAAATCAGGTGTGATGATGGGTCTTGGTGAGACAAAAGAAGAGATCGTTCAAGTACTGAAAGACCTTCGTGAACATGGTGTGACGATGCTGACACTAGGCCAATACCTAGCACCAAGCCGTCACCACTTACCAGTAGAACGCTACGTGCCGCCTTCTGAGTTCGACGAGCTGAAAGAGATTGCTCTAGAGCTAGGCTTCACTCACGCAGCGTGTGGCCCGTTTGTACGTTCTTCTTACCATGCAGACTTGCAAGCTCAAGGTATGGAAATCAAGTAATCACGATTGCTGAACGAACACTACAAAGGCGCTGAATATTATGTTCAGCGCCTTTTTTCTATCTTGTTCGTGCTGCTATAGCTTTATATTAAAACAACAAAGCCACTCTTATGAGTGGCCTTGTGCTTAATATTTCAAGTTCTGAGGAGGTAATTTCAAAAAGCCCTGAAAGGGTTCTGCATTAACCGAAAGAAGCCCAGATAACCGTTGCTACCAAGATTGGGCACACAAACTTCACATACATTGGCCAAACCTTACCAAACCAACCCAATTGGAAATCCGGACAACCTTGTTCAAGCTCTTTCACTTTTGAAGCTCGGCTCCACACCCAACCACCAAACACACAGAACATCAGTGCTGCGACTGGTTGAAGATACTGAGTTGCAATCATCGCTACCATGCCAAACATCGCAGCAAAGTTGTAAACAATCACCACACTAAACAGCGCGATAGCACCACCAATCACCCAGCTTGTTGGCGTTCGTCTAGTATTGAAACGCTCACTCACTAGCGCTACAGGGCCTTCAAGCATCGAAATCGACGAAGTCAGTGCAGCAATCGTTAGTAGTAAGAAGAACACAATCGCAAAGATCTGACCAAGCACACCTAAACTATCAAACATCAACGGTAGAACCGTGAATACGAGCGTGTCAGAACTTAATAGTGAGCCATCTTCCGCATAGATTTGTACGCCCTTTTGCATCGCAACAAACATTGCAGGCATCACCACTAGGCCAGCAATAAAAGCGACAGCAGTATCCACCAAAGTTACGTTCATCGCCATTTTGGGCAGGTTCTCTTTCTTGCTTAAGTAAGAGCCATAAACCAACATCGAGCAACCGCCAATAGTGAGTGAGAAGAACCCCTGTCCCATTGCCGCCAGAATCAGTTTTCTGTCCCACACTTTCTCAAAGTCCGGAACTAGGTAATGTTTTAGGCCTTCCATCGCGCCAGATTGCGTCATGATGTAAACAAACAATAAGCCAAATAAAACAAACAGCGCAGGCATCAAACGAGTCGACCACTTCTCAATGCCTTGCTTAACACCGCCCTGCACAATCAAGATAGTCAGTACATAGAACGAGACGGTACCAAATACGTTGCGCTCAACACTGAAGCCTTTAAACCAATCAGCAATCGCTTCTAGGCCGATAAGATCCGCGACCGCACCAATGAGAAAGCAGATCAACCAACCACCAACAATACTGTAAAATGCCAACACAGCGCTTGGTACACTCAGTCCAATCCAGCCGACAAACTCACCGACTTTCTTACCCAAAGGATTTGTCGTCAAAGATCGCATGCTATCAACTGGGTTTGCTTGGCCGTGACGGCCGATAGCCATCTCTACCACCAGCATAGGGAAAGCAACCACGAAGATCATGATCAAATAGACCAAAAGGAAAGCGCCACCACCATTGCTGGCAACTTGAGTCGGGAAACCCCAAATATTACCCAAGCCAACCGCTGCACCAGCCGCTGCTAAAATAAAGCCTAAACGAGAGCTAAAGTGCTCTCTTGAAGAGGAAGATTGTTGGTCCATATCGCCCGCATTAAAAATCAGTGAACTAGTTGAGAAGTACAGTAATAAAAAGCAATGATAGGCACAACCAATAAATGAACAATTCTCTGATTTTTACAATCAATGCGCTATTTGGAACCACAAAATTAACAAAAAACCAGTCTTATCGTTCAATTATAAGCAACAAAGCAAAGCAGTAGGCTTAAGAAGGAAATGGATTGAATTGAGATAAATACTCGCCGTATGGCTCCATTTATACAAACAAAAAGAGCACCAACCGGTGCTCTTGCTATTCATCACTAGACTCGAATTAAATTGTGAATACTTGATAGTCTTTTAGGTTCGGAATGATTTCATGCAACTCTTGTTCTTGTTCTGCCATCTCATCAAGTGAATCACAGAACTCATTCGCTTCTTCTTGTACTTGTTGAGAGTGTTCTTTCATTCGCTCTTCAACTTTCAGCTTTAATTCAGCCATGCTGTCAGCCAATTCAGTCAGGTTTAGGCCACCATCTTGTTTCATTTTTTCTGACATCGCATTAAAAGCGCTAGAGATAAATTCTTGGTTAAAGATTTCTTTCGCCTTCTCGAAATCTTCAGACCAGCCATTAGCCATTGAATCAAAGCTTTCTGCTGGTAACACTAACTCGCCATCTTTGTAGTAACGCGCTTCCAGTTCTGCAAAGTAGGTTTTCATTGATTCTTTTACATTATCAAATGACTCAGGTGAATCCAGGCTAGCCGCTATATCATCAATCACGTCATTGGCTAGCGCTAAGCTATCGTTGGCCATTTGTTTCGCTCGAGGTAAGTACTCACTCATGTTTTCGCGGTATTTCTCAATCGCTGCTTGTTGGTCGGCATCAAGCTCAACCTTCTCACCATGAATATAGAGGTCGTTGTTATCATCAAAAACGGCCGTATCACCATTCACTTGATGGATTTCGACTTTTTGATCATCGATTCTTAGTTCATTCTTCAAATCAACTCGACACTGAGCAGCAAACGTTGGCAGGCTCACAACAGCGATAACCGCTGTTAGTGATGCAATTAATACATTGTTTTTCATAACATCCTCTCATCAATCTGACAGATTACTATACCCTTGGATTATGCTTCTTTGTCAGAGAAACGTTTTATATCTATTAGTCAGTTAGTTAATCGATAGAGATAACTTCGTAGCAAAACTGTTTATCAGCGACCTTAAATTCAATCTCATCGCCAACTTCTTTACCCATTAGAGCCTGACCGAAAGGTGCATTCGCCGTCACAATAGCTACCTCATTCTCATTCCACGTGACAGAAAGTCCGCCGACTCTCGGCCCCAAAAAGAAGTGTTTATATTGATCATGCTCGTCAATGACCACAACGTAGCTGCTCACTGCAATCTTCTCACTATCACGCAGCACTAAGTTGCGATAACACTGAATGTCGTCCTCACACTCTTGTACCCTCACCGCTTGGCCATGGGCGAGATACGAAGCTTCTAGTGCCAATGTATCGTACTTATGCTCAGGCACTGTCTCTTCATCTGTCGCAGCGTCAATCGCGCGTTGAGTAGCAGATTGTGCGATACGTAATCGGGATTCGAGTTGCTCTATGATTATTTGGCGAAGCTCAGACTTATTCATACTATTGGGGTGCTTTTCTATAGGAGCTACAGGATAGAATTAGGTACAATCAGGTGCAAGACATTTGATTCATCAAGCGACGCTATCATGAATAGGCGCCCGCTTTAGCATCAATACGACACTTAATAACTCAGGTAGAACATAAATGATTGAGCAGAAGCTAAAACAAGTATTCGGATTCGACTCACTGCGTAATGGGCAAAAGCAAGTCATTGATAACGTTCTATCTGGTCACTCGACTGCCGCGATATTCCCGACAGGCTCAGGTAAATCGCTGTGCTATCAATTACCCGCATTAGAGTTACCGCACTTAACCTTGGTGATATCGCCGCTATTAGCCTTGATGAAAGACCAACTCGCTTTCCTGCACAGTAAAGGCATTAGTGCAGCTGCAATCGAATCAAGCCAAGACAGACAAACCACACAACAGGTTATGCAGTCGGTACGTAACGGAGACACCAAGATCCTCATGATCTCCGTTGAGCGCTTGAAGAACGAACGCTTTCGTCAGTTTATCTCCCAAGTGCCGATCTCGTTACTGGTGGTAGATGAAGCGCACTGTATTTCAGAATGGGGACACAACTTCAGACCCGATTACCTGAAGCTTCCTCAATACCAAAAGCAGCTCAATATTCCTCAGGTTCTACTACTGACAGCCACCGCGACCACTTCAGTTATCCAAGACATGAAGTCAAAGTTTGAAATTGATGAAGAGCGCGTTGTGGTTACGGGTTTCTATCGTCAAAACCTCGACCTGTCGATTCAACCTTGTGAACAAACCAGCAAGCTAGAAACATTGTGCAATGTGGTTAACCAAGCTTCTCTCGCTCCTACTATTGTTTATGTCACCCTTCAACAAACAGCAGAGATGGTGGCTCAGCAGCTTCGCAATGCTGGCGTTAATGCGGTGGCTTACCATGCCGGTCTTAAGCCTGAAAATAGAGATGCTATTCAACACCAATTCATGAATGATGACGTGAGCTGTATCGTCGCAACTATCGCGTTTGGTATGGGTGTGGATAAGTCCAACATTCGCCGAGTGATTCACTTTGACTTGCCGAAATCGATCGAAAACTACTCGCAAGAGATCGGCAGAGCTGGCCGAGACGGGCAAGCGTCTGAATGTATTTTACTGGCTAACAAACATGGTTTGAGCACACTCGAGAACTTCGTTTTTGGTGATACGCCAGACAACATATCGATCCAAGCGGTATTAAAAGAGATCTACGAAAATCAAAACATTGGCGCTTCTGGCTCGAATCAATGGGAGATCATGCTTAACCAACTATCACGTGAATCCAACATTCGTCAGTTACCGCTAAAAACACTGCTGGTGTATCTCGAAATTGAAGGCGTGATCGAGCCTAAGTACAGCTACTTCGCAGACTACAAATTTAAGTTCATTCGTCTAAAACAACAAATCACCGAACAGTTCCAAAGTGAACGCCGTCAATTTGTCGAAGCGATCTTCCAATGTTCACCTCAAGCAAGAGTGTGGTGCCAAGTCGACTTCGATGCGCTTTGGACTCACTTCCAAGCCGATCGCCAGCGTGTGATTGCGGCTATCGACTACTTCAATGAACAAGGTTGGATTGAACTAGAAAGCAAGCAGATCACCGATGTCTACGCGATCCACAATACTTCTGAAGATATGATGCAACTGTCAGAGCGTCTAACTGAGTTGTTTAAAGCAAAAGAAAACAGTGAGATAAACCGTCTTAACCAGATGCTGAACTTCTTTGAGGCGGATACTTGCCTAAGCTCACGCCTTGCGAGTTATTTTGCCGATGATAAGGCACCAACAAACTGCGGTCATTGCTCAGTATGTAGAGGAGAAGTGGCAATCTTACCAACCGTTGATGTTGAACCTATCGATGATGAGACGGTGATGACATGGATACATGAGTTTATTTCGGCTAGCCAACAACTGATTACCGACGAGGCAATTACTCGCTTCTTATGTGGAATCGCCACCCCGCTGTCAACAAAACTCAAAGCCAGTAAAATGGTCGGTTACGGTAAGCTAGAGCAGCAACCATTCAGTGATACTTTAGCGCGAGTTAAGCAACTTCCTAGGTAAGCCAACTTCTATACTTGGGTAAACTGGCTAGGCTGTAAAGTCTAGTCGGTATTCAAACACCAACACTTCCAGTAACACCTCTGAGCCTCAATTCTCAGCGCCTTTCCCTAAAAGAAACTCAGCTGACGCATTTGGTCTTTAGGTTGCAGCATTACGCTTAAACCAAGCAGGCGTATTTCTCGTCCCTGTTGTCTTTTCAGTATTTCACTTAGCAGTTCTTTGAAGTGTTCACGATCGAGAGAGACGTGGATGTGTTCAATCGTGGTTTGTTGAAAGTCGGCGAACTTGAGCTTAATGCCCTGCTTGATGATTGCTTTGCTTGGGCTGGCTTTTTCTAAGCGAGTTTCGAGTTCAGGAAATAGCTTGTCTTCGATTACCTGCCAACATTCAGCGTAGGTTGAAATATTTTGGGTGAAGGTGCGCTCTACGCCTACTGATTTTCGCTCACGTTCGATGATAACTTCTCGATCATCAATACCATGACTGCGCTTCCAGAGTGATGCGCCTTGACGGCCAAACTTGAGTAGGAGGTCTCGATAGTCAGACTCCTTAATATCCTTACAAGTAAAGAAACCTGCTTGATGCAACTTTTCAATACTCACCTTGCCGACACCGGGGATCTTTTCAAGCGGCAGCTCATCAATCACTGATTGCACGTCTTGTGGAGGGATAACAAACTGACCATTGGGCTTATTCAGATCCGAGGCCACTTTCGCCAAGAATTTAATCGGCGCAATTCCTGCAGACGCGGTCAGGTTAAGCTCATTCCAGATATCACGGCGAATCGACTCGGCAATGAGTGTTGCTGAACCGTGACACTGCTTAGAATCGGTAACATCTAGGAAAGCTTCATCCAAAGAAAGAGGTTCAATGATTGATGTGTATCGAGAGAAGATTTCACGAATCTTTTTAGATATCTCGACATAGACCGACATTCTTCCCGGCACAACCAATAGATTTGGACAAAGCTGCAGGGCTTTTCCGGTCGGCATTGCAGAGCGAACACCAAACTTGCGGGCTTCGTAATTACAGGTACTCAAAACACCGCGTTGCTTTTCATGCCCACCAACAGCTAACGGGCGATTTCGGTAAGCAGGGTTATCACGCATTTCTACAGCCGCGTAAAAACAATCCATATCAACATGAATTATTTTTCTTACTTTCTCTTCACCCGCACTACACATCTAGGAATGACTCGACCTTACAACTGTATCTATAAACAGTATAATCCAATTATTATCAGATTTAAAACGATCTCGAGTCCAGCTAAAGAGGTTTCGCTTCAATAGCCATGAGCTCTTCTGATACTATTGTTAACGAGTATTTAGTCTATAAGTAGGGATCGCTTGTGAGTGAAAAAATACTAGTGGTGGAAGATAGCCGAGCATTTCGCAACTACCTGTACCAACAGCTGAAAAATAGCGGTTATGAGGTAGCAGTTGCTGAATCGATTGCGGAAGCAAAAAACATATTGGAACAAGAGACGGATTTCTTGTGTGCCGTATTGGATTACTGCTTACCTGACGGGCAAGACGGTGAGATCATTGACCTCGTCTTAGGCTACCAACAGAAAATAATTGTTCTGACCGGGATGTTCGACAATCAACTGCGAGAGCAAGTCCTAGCCAAAGGCGTTATTGATTACATACTTAAAGATAGTATGTCATCAGTAAGCTACCTACTCCCTCTGGTTCAAAGAATTTCGAATAATCGCCACCATAAAGCATTGGTTGTCGATGATTCAGCGGTCGTTCGCCGTTACATAGCTCAACTTCTAGAACATCAATATATACAAACTATTCAAGCTGAAGACGGCGAACAAGCATTAAAGCTTCTTCATAACGATCCCGATATTACGTTCGTTGTTACAGACCATGATATGCCGAAGAAAGACGGTATAGCGATGATCCGTGAGATTCGACGCGATCACGACCGAAACCAGTTGGCTATTCTAGGGTTATCGGGCAGTGATGATCGCACAATGACAGCTCGATTCCTTAAAGCGGGTGCCAACGATTTCCTTTACAAGCCTTTTAACCAAGAAGAATTTTTCTGCCGTATCCATCAACTGCTTGATATGAAAGAAGCGGCCAACGAGCTATTTCGACATGCTAACGAGGATGCTCTTACTGGCTTATGGAATCGTCGCTACCTATTCAATCATCCTTGTAAGGGCTGCGATCAACGAAACATCGCGATGATGGATATCGACTTCTTTAAGAAAGTGAATGATACCTTTGGCCACGATGGTGGTGATGCCGTGCTGATCGATGTAGGGAAAATCATCAAAGATCATTTCAAAGACGATGTCGCTGTGCGCTTCGGCGGCGAAGAGTTTTGTATTCAGTCGTGCGGCGCGTTTGAGAGCTTCGTTGACAACTTAGAGTCCATGAGAGAAGCCATTGAAAGCCATGTAGTTGAGCATGACTCTCAAAAAATCAAGGTCAGTATCAGTATCGGCGTAACCGATTTAGACGCGAAGCTAGATGAGCAGATCAAAGCAGCTGATGAGCTTCTTTATACGGCAAAAGAGCAAGGTAGAAACCAACTAGTGTTTGCGCGTAACAGCATGCAAATCGAACAATAGTCATTCGCTTCTCTTTCCATTTTTGGTATACCAAGATTAATTGCTAGACCTTAAAACCAAAAAAGCTCAAGACGGTAATCTTGAGCTTTTCAATTTGAGGGCATAGATAACTCTAACCCTTATGAATGTCACCAATTAAGCGATACGGTCTTTACTCCAAGCCGCTTCTTTTTGTTGACGCTCAGCCAGCTTCTCTTCACGGTAAGCTTCACGTGCTTCACGCTTCTTACGCGCGTCACAAGGCTCAGGGCAGTTACATACTTTATCAATACCAACAGCACCCAAACCGCCACAGCTACCTTTCACAACTTTCTTTTGGATAATGTAGCCAATTGACATCGCTGCGATTACTGCAAGAAAAACACCAAATGTAATCAGAAATGTATTCATAATTATCTCGCTTACCTTATTTACCTAAGTATGGCTTAAATGCTTCAGAAGCAATTTCTTTAAAGCCATCTGCTGTTTTTACCACCATGAACACTGGGATGTTATGTTGGTTTGCGACTTCCATTCCTTTTTCCTCACCTAAGACCATAAGGCCAGTAGATAAGCCGTCTGCAGTCATTGAAGACGGGTTTAAAACAGTCACAGAAACCACTTTATGATGAAGAGGCTTTCCTGTTTCTGGGTTGATGATGTGTGAGTAACGAACACCATCACGCTCAAAATAGTTGCGGTAGTCACCAGACGTTGCGATCGCCATATCACCTGGTTCGATGATCTCTTGAATGTTGCGTTCGTCAATACTTGGCTTTTCGATGGCAATACGCCAGCCTACACTTTCGCGGTTAAGGCCTTTTAAACGGATTTCACCGCCGACTTCTACCATGTAGTTGTGAATACCAATGGAATCAAGGTAATCAGCAACAACATCAACGCCCCAACCTTTTGCAATAGTTGACAGGTCGACGTACAAATTAGGCAAGTCTTTAGTTAGCTTGTTGCCTTCAACGCTCAAGTGATGGATACCAACTTTAGCTTTACGAGCAGCAAGCTCTTCATCTGATGGAACCACTTCCGGGCGAGCTTCAGGACCAAACCCCCAAAGATTAACTAATGGACCAACCGTAACGTCCAACGCTCCTTCAGTAAGACCGTTCAAACGAATGGCTTCTTTCACAACAATAGCGGTTTGTTCAGAGACTTCGAATGCGTCTGCACCTTTGTGTTGGTTGAAACGGCTCAGCTCTGAATCTTCACGGTAAGTCGACATTTGATCATTCACTTCTTCAAGTAGACGATCGATCTCAGTATGAACTTCATTAGACTCAGGAAATTCATCACCATTGATGTATTTAATGTTGTAACTGGTACCCATTGTTGGGCCACTTAAATGCACTTGCTCTCTTGCCTGCTCACAGCCCGCAAGAAAAATCAAAGAAGTTAATGCAACAAGCCAAATTCTCACTTGCTTACTCCTGTCTAATGTTAAGGATTTATATAAGGAAAAATAAGAGTAAAAAATAGGTATTTTGAATGCCTTACTCTTTCTTATATAAGCCAGTATGTTGTCAAAAATAGTCTTAGAAAAACAAATGGCTGACTCGTGAGAGTCAGCCATAATATCAATCACTTAAATGGATTAACCACCGAAGTCATCTAGTAGGATGTTTTCATCTTCTACACCAAGATCTTTCAGCATGCCGATAACAGCCGCGTTCATCATTGGTGGACCACACATGTAGTACTCACAGTCTTCAGGAGCTTCGTGATCCTTCAGGTAGTTTTCGTACAATACGTTGTGGATGAAACCTGTGTAACCGTCCCAGTTGTCCTCTGGTTGAGGATCAGACAGAGCACAGTGCCACACGAAGTTCTCGTTTGCAGCCGCTAGGCCATCGAAATCTTCAATGTAGAACATCTCACGCTTAGAACGTGCACCGTACCAGTAAGACATCTTACGAGTAGAGTTAAGACGCTTAAGTTGGTCGAAGATATGTGAACGCATTGGCGCCATACCTGCACCACCACCGATGAATACCATTTCATTGTCTGTGTCTTTAGCAAAGAACTCACCAAATGGACCAGAAATAGTACATTTGTCGCCTTCTTTAAGAGACCAGATGTATGAAGACATCACACCAGGAGCTACGTCAGGGTTGTTTGGCGGCGGAGTTGCGATACGCACGTTAAGCTTGATGATGCCTTTCTCTTCTGGGTATGAAGCCATAGAGTAAGCACGGATCGAATGCTCTTTAACGATAGACTCGTAACGGAACAAGTTGAACTTATCCCAGTCACCACGGTATTCCTCAGGAATATCGTAATCTGCGTATTTCACGTGATGTGGTTCAGCTTCAATCTGAATGTAACCACCCGCGCGGAACGGAACTTCTTCACCTTCAGGGATCGCTAGAGCAAGTTCTTTGATGAAAGTAGCTTCGTTGTTATTCGAGATAACAGTACATTCCCACTTTTTAACACCAAAGATATCTTCGTCTAGTTCAATCTCCATGTCAGTTTTCATAGCAACTTGACATGCAAGACGTTCGCCTTCGCGAGCTTCACCTTTTGTGATGTGATCAAGTTCAGTCGGAAGGATGTCGCCACCACCAGACTTAACTTTTACACGACACTGACCACAAGAGCCACCGCCACCACAAGCAGAAGATACGAAGATACCAGCGCCAGCTAGGGCACCAAGTAGCTTGCTACCAGGTTGAGTAACGATCGCCTTTTCAGGGTCGCCGTTTACAGCAATAGTGATGTCACCTGATGGTACTAGCTTAGACTTAGCGAAAAGAATCACTAGTACTAGAGCCAATACAATAATGGTAAACATCGCTACGCCAAGAATAATGCTTTGCATTTGTTATTCCTTATTACTGGGTGCTTACCCTACAGTTGAACACCAGAGAAAGACATAAAGCCTAACGCCATCAGACCAACAGTAATGAACGTGATACCAAGGCCACGAAGACCTGGAGGTACGTCAGAGTACTTCATCTTCTCACGGATACCCGCAAGAGCAACGATAGCTAACATCCAACCCACACCAGAACCGAAGCCGTAAACAACAGATTCAGCAAAGTTGTAGTCACGAGTTACCATGAAAGATACACCACCAAAGATTGCACAGTTAACTGTGATCAGTGGAAGGAAGATACCTAGTGCGTTGTACAAAGGTGGGAAGAAACGGTCTAGAACCATCTCTAGGATTTGTACAAGTGCCGCGATAACACCGATGAATGCGATGAAGTTAAGGAAACTTAAATCGACACCTTCAACAAGCGCGTTTTCTTTCAGGATGTGTGTGTAAACAAGGTTGTTTACAGGAACAGCGATTGTAAGTACTACAACTACCGCAACACCAAGACCAAAAGAAGTTTTAACTTTCTTAGATACCGCTAGGAATGTACACATACCTAGGAAGAAAGAAAGCGCCATGTTTTCGATGAAAATCGATTTAACTAGCAGACTAATATAATGTTCCATGACTACCTTACCCCTTCGCTTCTACTTGTTCTGGTTTGAACACACGAATTGCCCAAATCAAGAAACCAATTAGGAAGAATGCAGAAGGTGCTAGAAGCATCAAGCCGTTTGGCTGATACCAACCACCGTTGCTCACTAGAGGTAGTACTTCCATACCAAATAGTTTGCCAGAGCCTAGAAGCTCACGGAAGAAACCAACAGTGATAAGAACGAAACCGTAACCAAGACCGTTACCAAGACCATCGATTAGAGATGGGATTGGCGCAGACTTCATTGCGAATGCTTCAGCACGACCCATTACAATACAGTTAGTAATGATTAGGCCTACGAATACAGATAGCTGCTTAGAGATATCGTATAGGTATGCTTTAAGCACTTGGTCTACCACGATTACTAATGATGCGATAATTGCCATCTGAACGATGATACGCACACTGTTAGGAATGTGGTTACGGATCAAAGAAACGAAGAAGTTAGACAGAGCAGTAACGAACATTACCGCGATAGTCATAACAAATGCTGTTTCTAGCTTAGTGGTTACCGCAAGAGCAGAACACACACCAAGAACCTGTAGCGCGATTGGGTTGTTGTCCAACACCGGCGCTAAGATGCTCTTTTTAATTTCTTTTGCACTAGACATTAGTTCAGACCTCCGTCACGAACTTTTGCTAGGAACGGACCAAAGCCCATATCACCTAACCAGAAGTCAAATGTATGTTGAACACCAACGCTAGTCAGTGTTGCACCAGAAAGGCCATCTACACCGTGCTCAGAACCTTGAGGAGCGCCACCTTTAACAACCTGAATAGCAGGTTTGTGGTTTTCGTCGAATAATTTCTTACCAACGAATTGAGCGCGCCAAGATGGGTTCTCAACTTCACCACCAAGTCCAGGAGTTTCACCTTGCTCGTAGTAAGTGATACCAGAAACTGTGTTGCCATCAGTTTCTACCGCAACGAATGCGTACATCATTGACCATAGACCGTTACCGTGAACAGGGATGATAACTTTAGAAGTTTCAGCGCCATCTTTCACAAGGTATACAGTACCCGTGTTAGCACGACGAAGGATCTTAGCGATGTCATCTTCAGCTGAAAGCTTGATTGACTGAGCTGGATCTTTTGCCGCTTTACGTTGGTCGTATGCAGCAGCGTCGCCGTCAACGAAATCGCCAGTAGCGAAATCAACTAGACGAGGTTCAATGTTCTCTGCGTACAGTTCAGGGATATTACCCGCAAGTTCAATGCCCGCAACTTCAAGGATCTTAGTTTGCTGATCCAGAACCGCGTTAGCTTGTTGCTTAGGTTTAAGAACAACTGCAGCTGTTGAAACGATGATTGAGCACACTAGGCTCAATGCGATAACAACAAACAGCGTCTTTTTAATGCTATCGTTATTACTTGCCATAGCGCGCTAGTCTCCGCTTAATGTTCTTCTCGATTACAACGTGGTCAAACAGAGGAGCAAATAGGTTTGCGAATAGAATCGCAAGCATCATGCCTTCTGGGTATGCAGGGTTAACTACACGAATCATTACACACATTGCGCCGATTAGGATGCCGTACCACCACTTACCTTTGTTGGTAAATGAAGCTGATACTGGGTCAGTCGCCATGAAGAACATACCGAATGCGAAGCCACCTAGAACTAGGTGCCAGTGCCAAGGCATGCTGAACATTGCGTTAGTATCAGAACCGATCACGTTAAACAGCGTAGACACAGCAATCATACCGATCATTACACCAGCAATGATGCGCCATGAAGCGATACGCATGTAAACGATCATCGCAGCACCAATCATAAGTGCTAGAGTCGATACTTCACCGATAGAACCTGGGATGTTACCAATGAATGCGTCCATCCAAGTGATTGCTTCACCAGATGTTACGTTCATTAGTGCGCTACCGCCGCCTTGAGCCCATTGGCTAAGAGCAGTTGCACCAGAGAAACCATCTGCAGCAGTCCAAACTACGTCACCTGAAATCTGTGCAGGGTATGCAAAGAATAGGAACGCACGGCCAGCAAGTGCAGGGTTCAGGAAGTTACGACCCGTACCACCGAAGATCTCTTTAGCGACTACAACACCGAAGGTAATACCTAATGCTGCTTGCCATAGAGGAAGTGTTGGCGGAACGATAAGCGCAAATAAGATAGAAGTAACAAAGAAACCTTCGTTTACTTCGTGCTTACGCACCATACAGAACAGAACTTCCCAGAAACCACCAACGATGAATACCGTTGCGTAGATAGGTAGGAAGTATGTCGCACCAAGTAGCATCTTGCTGCCAACACCTGCATCGGCTCCTAAGGAGGCTCCAAGCATTTCGGTTAGCCAGTAGTGCCAGTTACCACTGATAACAGATGCTAGTTCAGCGCCTGCGTACATATGGTTAAGTGCTGCGATAGCTTGGCCACCCGCGTTGTACATACCCCAGAACATTGCTGGGAATACCGCGAACCAAACCATGATCATGATACGTTTTAAATCAACGCTATCACGAACGTGCGAGCTTTTCTTTGTAATAAGACCTGGCGTGTAGAACACTGTCGCTGCTGCTTCGTAAAGCGCAAACCACTTCTCGTGTTTACCACCTGGCTCAAAATGATGCTCGATGTCTTCAAGAAACTTTTTAAGGCCCATGAAAATTACCCTTCCTTCTCAATCGTATCTAGGCATTCACGAAGTAGTTGACCGTACTCGTACTTACCTGGACATACAAAGGTACACAATGCTACATCTTCTTCGTCTAGCTCTAGCGCACCAAGTGCTTGAGCACTATCAATGTCGCCTGCACATAGATCTCGAAGCAGCAATGTAGGTTCCATATCTAGAGGCATTACGCGCTCGTAGTTACCAATTGGAACCATTGAGCGGTCACTACCGTTTGTCGTCGTTGTCATGTTGAACAACTGACCTTTAAACAGGTGACCAAGGAATGAACGAGTAACAGAGAACTTGTTCTTACCAGGCATAGCCCAGCCGAATAGCTCTTTATCACGACCTTCACGTAGAACAGAAACTTGCTGATGGTAACGACCAAGGAAAGCATGTGGACCTGTTGCTTCAGTACCCGTAAGTACAGAACCAGAAATCACACGAACTTCGCCTGGCATTAACTCGCTGTCTGTCAACTCTTCAAGGCTAGCACCAATTTGAGTACGAACTAGACGTGGGTTGTTCACCACTGGACCAGCCAGAGAAACAACACGCTCAGAGTAAATCTCACCAGTAAGGAAAAGCTTACCGAATGCGATAACATCTTGGTAGTTAATGCTCCACGCTACATTTTGTGCATTTACCGGATATAGGTAATGCATATGCGTGCCTGCAAGACCTGCAGGGTGTGGGCCATCAAAAACATGTTCTTCAACGTTAGACTGAGCTGAACGAGGTAAGCTAGTACCTTTTTTACAAACGTACACTTTACCGTTAGTCAGAGTTGAAAGAAGATCTAAACCAGCAACGAAAGCATCAGACTGCTCGTTAATGATTAATTCTGGCTCAGCTGCTAGCGGATTAGTATCCATAGCAGTAACGAAAATAGCCTGAGTTTCAGAATCAACTGCTGGAACCTTGCTGAACGGACGAGTTCGCAAAGCGGTCCATGCGCCAGACTCAACTAACTGAGCTTTAACCGTATCACGGTCAAGGCCTACTAGTTGGTTAGCTTCATAGCTATTGAACGTGATTTGCTCATTGCCTGCTACTTCAATCACTACTGATTGAAGAACACGCTTAGCACCACGGTTCACTTCAATAACTTTACCGCTTGCTGGAGAAGTAAATACAACACCTGGGTTCTTTTTATCTGCAAAAAGAACTTGGCCTTTCTTCACTTCATCACCAACGCGAGCATGCATCGTAGGACGCATACCAACGTACTCTTCGCCAAGCAAGGCGACTTTAGTGATGGACTTACCATCATTAATCACCTGGGATGGAGTTCCTGCGATAGGAAGATCCAAACCCTTCTTTATTGTAATCATACGCACTTGCACTACTTTATCGGGAAAAAGATTCTTTTAATTGCGTAAATTCGGGACGTTTTAAAATCGCCCTTAGACACGACATTACAGTGTCCGGTTTTGGTAAATTTGAGATACCAAAATCGCAACATTACATTAATAAACTCATCACAAAGATTATGTGAGATTTATCAGGTGCCGTATTCTAGCATTTTTTGACAACTTGATGCCATGACCAATAACTTGAATACGGCCTTTATTTGGTGAGATTTGAAGCATATGGGCTCTCAAATATGTATAAATTTGACGAGCCGCACAGATAAATTGGCTTTTGAATCGTGTTTTAAACAAGAGATTAATACTCTGTCACAAACTAATATTTTACGAGTTATGTTGAAACACTGTTAATAAAAACATTACTCATTGTAGGTATTTCCAGCCGTTCTATTTACCATCAGTTTGAGTGATATAACAACGAAAAACAGATGAATTTGACGACAAAAAAGGCGGCATAGCCACCCCTTCTATATTCGTAAGCTTTCTTACTTACCGCCGCCCATGCACATCGGGCTATCTGGCACGTTATCGAGCTGCTTCATCCATTCATCTTTTGTATAAGTGTGAATGGACAATGCATGAATATTGTTCGCTAGCTCTTCTGAAAGGGCTTTATTTACAGCTCGATGACGAGCAATAAGACGCAAACCTTCAAACACATCGCTGACAACAATCACTTTGAAATGACTCTCAGAACCGGCCGGAACATTGTGCATATAGCTCTCATTAACCACGTTTAAATGACTTGGTGAAAACTCATTGTGCAATTTTGTTTCGATAACTTCTTGGATCATTGTGATTCCTTAATAACGTATTGGCATTATCCGTGGGGTGAGTATAAACCCTAACAGGTCGAGTGTCTGAGTATTTCATAGCGAATGGCATAGGTTTGGTTGAGTTTTTTCTATCTTGTTCAGCCTGCATTTGAGACAATATCTTTGTTATTTCTTACATAAGTATCTCAAGCAATGAAAACCGAACTTACCCTTCACGACAGAACTTTGACCTTACATCGTTTCCCGAAACGTTCAAATGAAACCCTTCAAGCTTGGGATGCGGGCGACGAATACATTATTAGCCATGTTGAAGAGATGAACCTTGAACCTGGCAAACACATCCTGATCATGAACGACAGCTTCGGTGCCCTATCGACTTGGTTCTCGAAAGATCATGATATCACTATGATGAGCGACTCATTTATCTCTCACCGTGGTGCCCTGAAAAACTTGCAGCGCAATCAAAGTAACCGAGTGAACTTCTTGAACACGATGGATGATATCCCACACGGTATCGATCTTGTGATCATGCAGCTGCCAAAAACAAATCGTCACCTAATCTGGCAATTGAGCCAGCTACGCCAAGCTTTGCCTGAAGGCTGCCAAGTGATCGGCGTCAACAAGGTAAAAGAGATTCACACCTCTACGCTTAACCTGTTCGAAAAATACCTAGGTGAAACCAAAACATCACTAGCGAAGAAAAAACACCGCTTAGTATTCTCATCACCAAACTGCCAGCCGATTCAAACGGTAGAGCCTTTTGTTGAATGGGATGTAGACGGTGAAGATATCCGATTGAAAAATTTACCAAATGTTTACTCAGGGGAAGCACTCGATCAAGGCGCTCGCTATATGCTAGAGCACATCCCTCAAGATCCTGAGCTGCGTCATATCATCGATCTCGGCTGTGGCAACGGTGTATTGAGTGTAAAAGCAGGGCAATTGAACCCACAAGCTCGTATCACCTGTGTGGATGAAAGCTTTATGGCGGTGGAATCGGCGCGCCAAAACGTCAAGGATAACCTTGGTGAAGAAGGCAACTTCCAGTTCATCGCCAACAACTGTTTAGATGGCTTCAAGAAAAACAGCACCTACTTAGTGATGTGTAATCCTCCATTCCATCAGCAACAAGCGATTACGGATCACATTGCGTGGCAAATGTTCTGTGATGCAAAGCATGTTCTAAGCAATGGAGGCAAATTAATTGTTATTGGCAACCGACACCTCGGATACGATGTCAAACTAGCAAGACTATTTGGTGAAGCTAACGTTGAAACGCTTGAACTAAACCAAAAATTTGAGATATTACAAGCAACAAGAGAACCTGCGAATTTTAATAAATAAGCAGAAACGACTTCACAAGAATTTAAGATACCGAGCTTCTGGTGTGAATTTAGAAAGGATAAAGGAATGAAAAAACTGATTTTGGCTGCTTCTATTATGGCTTTGACAGCATGTTCAGCCCCTCAGCAAGAACAGATCAATGTAATGCCAGAAGCTTCACTAAGCTCAAGCAACCTTGTACAAGGCAAAACATACACACTAACCAGTAAAGATGTTCGTGCCGCTCAATATGTTGCATTGGTTGATAGTGGCCGTTCAAACATTCAGCCAATTCACGCTAAGCAAAACATGCGTATTTCTCTAGAAAACGCTGTGGCTCAACAGTTAGAGTCTCAAGGTTTTCGTGCAAGCGTAAACAGTGAAAACTCAATTGTTTTAGAGATTCAAGAAGCACTCGTTACCGTAGAACACACCATTATGGAAAACAAAATGGACGGTAAAGTAACGCTTGAAGTTACCGCGGAAACGCCTGAAGGCAAACTAGTTAAAACATTCAACGGTACTGCAACACGCACTGGTGCATTGAGCGCATCAAACGACGACATCTCTATGGTTCTTAATGACGTAATCAACTTGGTTCTTACTGAGATCGCTAACGACCAAGAGCTACAAACTTATATGAAGGAACGTTTCTAATGGGTCGTATTTTATCTTCTATCGCATTAATGCTAGTGAGTGTGAGCGTTTGGGCTGGTCCTAAAGTAAACGTGGAAACAACATTAGGCGACTTCACTATCGAGCTTAACCAAGAGCAAGCACCGGTTAGCGCGGAGAACTTCCTAAAATACGTGGCAGACGGCAGCTACGAAGGCACTATCTTCCACCGTGTTATTCCTGGCTTTATGGCGCAAGGTGGCGGCTTCGATCAAGAGATGAATCAACAAGCAACTTACGCTCCTATCAAGAATGAAGGCAGCAATGGCCTGAAAAACGATACAGCAACAATCGCTATGGCTCGTACTAATGCGCCAGATTCTGCAACTCGTCAGTTCTTCATTAACTTCTCTGATAATGATTTCTTGAACGCAAAAGGTGGTAACCCAGGCTACGCTGTATTCGGCAAAGTAACTGAAGGTTTTGATGTTGTTCAAAAGATGGCAACGATTCCAACCAAGCGAATGGGCCGCATGTCAGACATCCCAGTCGACCCAATCGTCATCACTAAAGTGACCCTTATTAAGTAATCCAATCTAACGCCCTTATTTCTTAAGGGCGTTTTTCTACACAAGGACGCCCTATGTCATCAGGCACTCCCTCTCTTTCTTGGATGCAGACTTTCCGCAGCTACCTAGATAAACGCCTACTTTGGGTGTTTATGCTCGGCTGTTCGAGTGGCTTCCCATGGGTTCTTATTGGATCCAACATGTCTGGTTGGCTAAAAGATGCAGGTTTAACACGAGCAGCCATTGGCTACTTTGGTAGTGTGTTTGCCGTGTATGCGATTAACTTTCTATGGGCACCATTGGTCGACCGAGTAAAACTGCCGGTGCTTCACGCAATACTCGGCCAGCGCCGCAGTTGGATTTTTTTCTGCCAAACCATTGTTTTAGTCGGCACCTTATTCATCGCAGGCGTCAATCCCGCAGAGAATTTGGCGTTTACTTCAATGTTGGCGCTCGCTATTGCCATTGCCTCGGCCACGCAAGACATCGCGATTGATGCATTTCGTATTGATACCTTCCCAAAATCCGAAGCATCAAAGCTGCCGCAAGCTTCTGCAATGGCAGTGATGGGTTGGTGGACGGGGTATTCTCTACCAGGCTACCTTGCCTTTATTAACGCAGACTCAATCGGTTGGAATGGTGTGTATTACGGAATGGCAGGCGTCGTTGTCGTACTAATGCTGTTTACGCTTTTTGTCGGAGAGCCAAACACACAACGCGAAGCCCTGCAAGAACAAGCTCAGCAACGCCACAATAAGGTTATCGGTTCGAAAGTCGTGGCTTGGTTCAGTGTTACCGTGTTAGAACCGTTTTATGACTTCTTCAAACGAAACGGAGTTCAAGTTGCCATCACCCTACTGCTGTTCGTATTCCTATTTAAGATAGGTGAAGCCTTCTTAGGTCGTATGTCGATCACCTTCTATAAAGAGATAGGTTTTAGTAACGAACAGATCGGCCACTATTCGAAGTTAATTGGTTGGGGCGCAACCATATTCTTCACTTTGGTAGGCAGTGTCTTCAATGTGAAATTCGGCATTGTACGCGGACTGATGATTGGCGGTGTTGCCATGGCAGCCAGTAATCTAATGTTTGCGTGGATCGCTCAGGCAGGCCCAAGTGAAACCTTGTTCTTGGCAACGATTATTGTCGATAACTTCACGACCGCCTTTTCAACAGTAGCTTTTGTCTCTTTCTTAACGCTATTAACCGGGCAGGCCTTCTCTGCAACCCAATATGCATTACTCGCATCCTTGGGTAACTTCGGTCGTACCACACTGGCTTCATTCAGTGGTGAGTTGGTTGATTACCTCAATGACTGGTCAACCTTCTTTATACTGACTGCACTCATGGTGATACCAAGTTTGATCATGCTCTACTCATTACGCCACTTTTTCACGGATTTATTAGAAAAAGCCAAAAACAATCAAGAATAGAATCAAATAAAAAAATGAGAAGAGGGTAGCATTGAGCTACCCTCTTTTACGTTCTATCTTCAGATCTAGTCTGTTGTTTCACTCACAATTAGGTTAAAACCCGTTCCCATCGAATCATCAATCGCCACGACTTGATACACCACACCATTAGCCAAAGTAGCAGGCGCTGAATCAATCGCCACAACCGACGGCTGACCCGCTACCGTTATCGTCACAAAGTAAGACCCCGCCGCAACATAAATGCCATTCACATAATCTTTGAATTTCACATCACTTAATGCTGGAGTGCTACCAGAGATCCCCGCGTTTTCTGTTAAGTAGATATCAACCGAAGCCGCAATTGGATTAGCCGCCGCGTGGGTAATGTTTAACACTGCACTGGTCGCAACCGGGCGACGGTTTTCAGGAACAACCAAAGGTTCCAAATTCAGTGGACTTACTGTCCCTACCGCATAGATGCTGTAATCCATGCCAGCAAATACAGCTAATCCATCAACATCAATAAATGATGGAGACGTCGTTCCCGTTTCGTATATATCAATATCATAACTGTCTGCAGCTAAATCTAAGAAACCGCGAATTTCTTTAAACATTAAACCATCAAGAGGAGCAAACTTAGCAGAATTAACAAATACATCTACAGCTGGTGCGCCATCGACCAAATGCCCGACTCTTACTTCGGCAGTTTCTGCCATGTCGTATATTAACGATGATCCACTACCATCCATCACCATCAATTTTACTGGGGAAGCGCTATTGGAGTCAGCTCTTGGCACAGCCGCAATCGTTAGCTCGCTGCCGCCAGACAGAGTGATTTCTCCAGAGTCAAAAGCAATAGCACTGCCGCTCACGGTTTCTAATCTCACGCGATATTGTCCTGCAGGGATATTGAGTACGTCAGTAAAATCTTTATAAGCTAAAGTCCCTAACGGTGCGCCCAATGGATCACTCGGCCCTGTCACATATAGGTTTACATCGCCAACTCCTGTTGCCGCGTGTACTACTTGCACATCTAGACTTGAACTTGTTGCCGTTCCTGCAGCAGGGCGAGTAACAACCAAAGCCTCTACAGGATTGTTGGATCCATCGGCGTCGCCTACAACCATCACGGTGTAATCTAAGTCACCGCTTAAATCGAATTGGCTTTGAGGGATAACAGTGGCCACTTCGTCACCTGGGAGTTGGACATCGACTTGAAGAGTTGTCTGTCCTTGACCTACGGAGGCGTATCCGGATGCTTGAGCATAATCGACATCGCTCCAACGAGCCTGACTATTGACTAGAACGTTAGCTAAAGGAGCATCTGGCGATGCATGTACAGCTTGTAGTTGAGTTGTTGATTCATCGTCGTCATCACACCCAACAATAAATAGGGCTGAAATTGCTACAGCGAGTATAGGTGAATATTTCATTGGTCTTCTCTCCAAAAAAGTTAGACCAGCTCGTCACACAAATGATTAGTCCAATAACTAATCTTTAAAAAGTATTTCAAAATCTAGTGCAGTGAACTGTCTTTAATTCTCCGTGATTCAAAAAGTAGCTAGGTTCAAATCCCTAGGCAGTCATCACATGAGTTGTCCATCAATTGATTCCAACTCCATTACGCTGCTGGTCAAAAATAGATCAAAGACAAGATTAAGAGGTGGTTTGAATGAGTCATTTTTTAAGAGAAAACGCTTAGAAAGGAATACTGTTGATTTTGATATGCATGTCACTCTAATTAGTAGAATCGTTTGCTTAGCGCAGTATTTCACCTATTTATCCACAAAATAATCGAATTTCACAAAATCAATAGAATTAAAGGTGCATCAAGATGCATTGCCACCTTAAAGTTCCATCATTTAGATCATTAGTGTGATCAACCTCACCTTAATAATTGTAGTTTTCACTCTGTCTCACTTTTATTTGAGAACAAAATCGCTATTATGCTCGGCATTCGGACATCATAAACACGCACGGATTAGCGGGTTACTTATTTCAAACATAGAGAGTTCCATTATGCGTAAATCACTTTTAACTCTTGGCCTACTTGCAGCAACTTCTGCTCCAGTAATGGCAGCGGATTATTCTGACGGCGACATCCATAAAAACGATTACAAATGGATGCAATTCAACCTTATGGGTGCATTTGATGAGCTTCCAGGTGAATCATCACATGATTACCTAGAAATGGAATTCGGTGGCCGCTCGGGAATCTTCGACCTATATGGCTATGTTGATGTATTTAACCTACTTTCGGATCCAGGTAGCGATAAAGCAGACAGCCAAGCAAAAATGTTCATGAAGTTTGCTCCACGTATGTCTCTTGACGGACTAACAGGTAAAGACCTTTCATTTGGTCCAGTACAAGAACTTTACGTTGCATCTGAAATTACGTGGGACGGCGTTAACACAACTGACACAACTTTTGGTGTTAACCAACAAAAAATCGGTCTAGGTTCTGACGTAATGGTTCCTTGGTTAGGCAAAATTGGCTTAAACCTTTACGGTAACTACGATTCAAACATTAAAGACTGGAACGGTTTCCAAATCTCGACTAACTGGTTCAAACCATTCTACTTCTTCGAGAACGGTTCATTCATCTCTTACCAAGGTTACATTGATTGGCAATTTGCGATGGAAGACGAGTACAGCGCAGAAAGCAGCGGCGGCGCAATGTTTAACGGTATCTACTGGCACTCAGACCGTTATGCTGTAGGTTACGGTCTTAAAGCTTACGAAACTATTTACGGTCTAGAAGACGGTGGATTCGCAGGTAAAACTTCAGGTGTGAGCCACTACCTAGCAGTAACTTACAAGTTCTAATAGAACTTCTAAGAAAGTTTCCAAAATGGCACCCTCGGGTGCCATTTTTTATTGCTTTCATTTAATGCCTCGCTATCCTTGCAGCATCACTTTCTTATCTCGGTATTGCTGTGAACATCACTATTGTTGGACCTGGAGCTATCGGCTCTTTATGGGCGATTAAATTGCTTCAAGCTGGTCATAATGTCTCTTTGTGGAGTCGCTCCCCTGAAACCTCAATTAACCTAACACTTGATGAGCAAACTTCACTTTCCTTCAGCAATAACAATATCGACAAGCTATCAACGAGTGATTTGGTTATCTTCACAGTCAAAGCTTGGCAAGTAGAAGAAGCCACCACTCCGTTACTTCAATATGTCGACTCTGACACCATTCTCATGTTCATGCATAACGGAATGGGCGCGGTCGACAACATTGCCACTCAAATTAATGCTCACCCGATAGTATTGGCGACCACCACCCAAGCAGCCTTTAAACCCGATCGTAACAATGTATCTCACACAGGAATAGGACAAACCCAGCTAGGTGCTTTTAACCAAACGGGTCAACAGTGCACGTTTTTGGTTGATGTATTGGATGATGCTCTCCCCGCTGTGAGTTGGAACCCACAAATAGAAACCGCGCTTTGGGCTAAACTCGCCATCAATTGTGCTATCAATCCACTTACTGGGTTGGAACAAATCAAGAATGGTGAACTTGCAGACCAAAGGTTTGAGGGTATTTTAAGTCCTATCGTTGAAGAGCTAACAAAAGTTATGCAGGCCGAAGAGATCGCTTGTTCATTCGACGGATTAGAAGCAAGTGTCAAGCAGGTCATCCAAGCCACGGCGCAGAACAACTCATCCATGAAACAAGATATGTTTTACCAACGCAAAACAGAGATCGACTTCATCACTGGACACCTAATAAAAACAGCGCTTAAGCATCAGATAGAAGTTCCCGTTAACCAAAAGCTGTTCGATCAGGTCAAAGAGCAAGAAAATAGCTGGAATCATCAAGATTAGTCAGCAACGGTCAACAAGTCGCGATAAAATAACAATACCGCTAAGCATAACGCTGGCACCAATTTCCAAGATTTTAGGTAAGAATAGATGCTTGATATCAATCACATCCGAGAGCAGTTTCCTGCGCTATCACAAACCATCAATCAACAACCATTGATTTACTTAGACAGCGCGGCAACGACACAAAAACCTCAGGTAGTTATTGATGCCATTAGCCAATATTACTCCAAACAAAATGCCAATGTTCACCGTGGTAGCCATAGCTTAACAGCGAACGCGACCAGTCAGTTTGAAGCTGCCAGAGATAAGGTCGCTCAGTTTATCGGTGCAAGCTCTTCAAAAGAGATCATCTGGACTCGCGGTGCAACCGAAGCGCTCAATTTAATTGCTCAAACTTACGCAAGAAGTATTCTTCAGCCTGGCGATGAGATCTTAGTGAGTGAAATGGAGCATCACGCTAACATAGTTCCTTGGCAAATTGTGGCAGAACAAACCGGGGCTAAAGTCGTTAAAGTACCAATGACATCGGATTGCGAATTTGACCTAGTCGCGTTTGATACGCTTTTAAATGAACGAACCAAGATTGTTGCATTAGCTCAGATAACCAACGTAACGGGTTCTCGTCAGCCGATTGAAGCCGTCATCGAGAAAGCGCATAAGATGAATGCAATTGTGGTAGTCGATGGCGCACAAGGTATCGTTCATGAATCGGTTGATGTTGCTGCTTTAGGCGCTGATTTCTACGTTTTCTCAGGCCATAAACTCTATGCCCCTGCGGGCATCGGTGTGCTTTACGGCAAGCTTGAATTGTTAGAAGCGATGCCACCTTGGCATGGTGGTGGCAAAATGGTCGAGCGCGTCTCTTTCTCTGGCACTACTTTTTCAGAACTGCCTGGCAAATTCGAAGCGGGCACGCCAAATGTGGCAGGAGCCATAGCACTAAGCACCGCAATAGAATGGTTAAGTGGTTTTGTACAACAAGATGTCGAAAATCATATCCACCAACTACAACACGAGACCTACCTTGCGCTCAGTAAACTGGATGACATTCAGGTTTTGGGGTATCAGCCCAACGCAAGCGTGATTACTTTTGTGATGGATGGTGTTCACCACCAAGATATAGCGACTCTATTGGATCAGCAAGGGATCGCGGTACGTGCAGGGCATCATTGTGCTCACCCATTAATGGATGCACTTAATGTGAAAGGAACGGTTCGAATCTCATTTGGTATTTACAACAACATGGATGATGTTGAAAAGCTCGTAGCGGCGATAGAAAAAGCCGTTGATATGCTTTAGCGAGTAGCGAAATTATTTAGGGTTGGCGTTTAGCGTCAACCCTTTTTGTTTCTGTTATTAAGCACTTAGCTCTTGGATTTGAGCAACAATCGCTTTTAATCCATTACCGCGAGATGGGCTAAGGTGGGTAATTAAACCGATTTGTTCAAAGTAACCATCAATATCGAACGCTTGAACCTCCTCTGATGTTTTTCCATCATACGCAGCCATCACTAATGCAATCAGACCGCGCACAATACGCGCATCAGAATCAGCACAAAAGTGCCAAACACCGTCGATATTCTGAGAAACCAACCAGACTTGGCTTTCACAGCCAGAGACAATCACCTGCTCACTTTTCAGTTCATCAGGCATCGTTGGCAGTTTCTTACCCCATTGAATCACTTGGCGATAACGGTCTTCCCAGCCGCTGAATGTCTGCATCTTCGCGACGATATCATCACTGGTAATTTCAGTGCCGAACGGAGAGATTGGGAATGTGGTCATTTTAATATCCAGTCGATTGTTAATTGAGTAAAAGACGTTACTTAGCGTGCTTTTGAATCAGCTTTTCTACAATACGTGAAACCGCCACAAAGCCAAACGTCGCTGTTACAACCGTTGCCGCACCAAAACCCGTCGCACAATCCATGCGTTTTGGACCTTCTGCTGTCGCTTTCGCAGCACATACACTGCCGTCAGCTTGAGGGTATTTCAGCTGTTCAGTTGAGAACACACAATCGATACCAAACTTACGCGCAGGGTTCTTAGGGAAATTATGATGACGACGAAGGGTGTCTTTTAGCTTCTTCGCTAGCGGATCTTGAATCGTCTTAGTCAGATCAGCCACTTTGATTTGAGTCGGGTCGACTTGCCCACCCGCGCCACCGGTGGTGATCACCTTAATTTTGTTGCTACGACAATATGCCAACAGTGAAGCCTTAGCTTTCATACTATCAATCGCATCTAACACAAAGTCGAACTCTTTCGATAGGTATTCAGCCTGATTATCAGGGCCAATAAAGTCGTCAATCAGGTTCACTTTACACTCAGGGTTAATCAGTTTGACGCGCTCGGCCATCACTTCGATTTTGCTCTTACCGACGGTACCCGACATTGCATGGATTTGACGGTTAATGTTAGTTACACACACGTCATCCATATCGATCAAAGTCAGCTCACCTAAACCAGTACGAGCAAGCGCTTCAACCGCCCATGAACCGACACCACCAATACCGATCACACACACGTGTGCTGCTCTAAGTATGTCGACTTCACTATTGCCATATAGGCGACGGGTGCCACCAAATCGTTGGTCATAGTTTTCTGAAGCTGGAGTGGTCAATTCACGCATTGTTGCCGCCAATTTATTTCTGAGAAAAAGAAAAGAGTGCGTTTTATACGCACTCTTGAATAAAAAGTCTAGGGGATTAGCGATTCGCTTTCAATGCCCTATTTTATTGTAGCTTACTCAACCTTTTCAGGAGGCAAAGCCCAAGGCGCTTCAGTTGCGCTGCCATCTAAACCGAGCTTCCACACACGACCAAAATGCTTGTAATGGCCCGCTTCTGTACCCGCTCGAGGGCCCATGCCGTGGTAAAGGTCCAAATGGTTTTGCTTAACCGCGCCGCCCGTATCCAAAACCAATAGCAGTCTTAGTTGATGAGCGCCGCTCCAAGTACCATCAGCATTCAATAATGGAACCTCAGCAAGAATCGGCGTCCCCATAGGCAAGATAGAGCGATCGCCCGCAACCGCCGCCATAGGTAATAAAGGAATGCCCGCGCTGCCCATCACAGATAGGTCGTCTCTCGCTTCAAAAAACACGAAAGATGGGTTTTGCTCAAGCAGCTCTTTGACCACTTCAGGATCGTTTGCCAATACCCACTCTTTGATTGCTTTTAGCGACATTTTTTCGCGTGGAACTAAGCCTCGTTCAATCAGAATACGGCCAATGCTCACATAAGCTTTATTGTTCTTACCCGCGTAGGCGAAATACTGCAGCGTGTCATCATCACCGAAGTGTACAAATCCACTGCCCTGTACTTCCATCATAAATGGGTCGATACGGTTTGCTGAGTAACCTAACTCAAGGCCCTGACCTTCTAGTGCGCCGTTGTAAATCTCTTCGCGTGTTGGACACTCTTTACCACACTCAGGAAGCCCGTAAACAGGGTAACGATATTCTTCATTCGCTTCGTGGCGCAGTTCCATCACAGGAGAAAAGTAGCCCGTGAACAAAACATTGCCTTGTTTATCACCACCACCTAGTTGAGCGGTTTGAACGCCAAAATTCGCTAGCTCGCTTGGGTCTCCACTCAGCATCGCCCACTCATTGAGTTGTTGATAAAGCGGCTCATAGATTTTAGCCATCGAAGGGGATTTAGAAACCACCATCTCAGCTTGTTCTGCAAATGCGGTGTAGTCTCTTGGTTTATTGGATTCAACCTGATCGACCTTATTCAAGGTGCGGGGAAATTCGTCATCAAGGTGTTGTTGAGCAAGATCAGTGGGTTGAGCACAGCCAAATAACAAAGAGGCAGCGACAAGGGGAAGCCATTTTTTAATCACAAGAGTCATCCTAAAAATTCTATGCATCGAGGATGACAAAAACAGTCAGATAACACAATCTTAGATTGTAAGAGTTTACAAGAAGATAACCTATCGGACGGAGTTATCGATATGGCCCTTAAGGCGGAAGATGGGATTGTAGTGACTGTCAGAATCGAGCACCATTTCTGTATTGTCAGAATTGGTCATGCGGAAGCGATAGGTTTTATCTCCCGCCTTGTATTCAAAGTAGTTACCGTCAAAGTCAAAGCTCGTCGAAACAACAGACCCACGAACTGACACACCATTAGCATTCAGAACAAACTCATCCGTCGCATAATGTGCAACATCCTGCTCTATCCAAGTACCGTATATCAGATTGTCGGGCGTCGCCGCATCTTGCACTCGGGAAAGCACATCGCCGAACAAAGAAACCACCGCAAACGAACCCACCAGGGCTAGAACCATTAAACAGCGTTCAATGATCTTACGCTTCAACTTAGATTGATTGCGCTGATCAGCTTCGCTGTAGAGGCCTTTGGTTATCTCATCGATTTTGTTCTTTGTCGTTGGAGCTTGTTGCATTCGGTGACTACTCATAAGGATGCTATGCGCATTCTACACTGAGACAGTTTATATATTGAAGCCTAGATAAGAATAGTTTGCGCTTTATTCCAAAAAGGTGTTGTTTACATTTGAATTTAAATGCTAAATTATCGAATAAATAAACAAAATGGACTTGTTCTGTGAAATTAAGAAGTACAGCGCTAGTAAAAGGTTTCAGACAATCAACCCCTTACGTAAATGCTCACCGTGGCAAAACCATGGTCATTATGCTGGGAGGCGAAGCCGTTGCCGACAGGAACTTTGGTAACATTATTAGTGACATAGCCTTGCTCCACAGCCTTGGAGTAAAGATTGTTCTCGTTCACGGGGCAAGACCGCAGATCAACCAATTGCTCGCCAAGCAAGATTGCCATACGCCTTATCACAAGAATATTAGGGTCACTGATGAATATTCTTTGGGCGTCGCTATGCAGGCTGCAGGCCAACTACAACTTGCCATCACAGCTCGACTTTCGATGAGTTTGAATAACACCCCGATGGCAGGCACTCAACTCAATGTGATGAGCGGCAATTTCATTACCGCTCAGCCGCTAGGCGTCGATGACGGTACGGATTATTGCCATAGCGGGCGTATTCGTCGAATCGATATCGAAGGGATCAATCGCACGCTTGACCAAGGTTCTATCGTACTGCTTGGCCCTATTGCTAGCTCCGTGACTGGCGAAAGCTTTAACCTGCTTTCTGAAGAGGTCGCAACCCAAGTTGCTATTCGTTTAAAGGCCGACAAGCTGATTGGTTTTTGCTCCGAACAAGGGGTAACAGATGAACGCGGTAATGTGCTCGCCGAGCTCTTCCCTAAAGACGCCAAGCAAATTCTAGAACGCTTAACGGAATCTCAAAACCCTGCCGAAGACATGAGCACAGGAACACTGCGCTTCTTGAAAGGAGCGATCTCCGCTTGTCGTGCTGGCGTACCTCGTTGCCACTTAATCAGCTACAAAGTGGATGGCGCATTAATCCAAGAGTTGTTCTCTTTTGACGGTATTGGAACCCAAGTGGTCATGGCTAGTGCCGAGCAAGTAAGACAAGCTCAGATTGACGATATTGGTGGCATATTTGACCTTATTCGTCCTTTGGAAGAACAAGGCATTCTCGTTCGTCGCTCAAGAGAACAATTGGAACAAGAGATTCACCGTTTTACGATCATCGAAAAAGACGGTCTGATTATTGGTTGCGCTGCGCTATACGCGTATCCGGAAGATCACATGGCAGAGATGGCTTGTGTGGCGATTCACCCTGACTATCGCGATGGAAACCGTGGGCAATTACTGCTGGATTACATGCGCCACCAATCAAAATCTCGTGATATCGACCAGATCTTCGTCCTTACTACGCACAGCCTTCACTGGTTCCGTGAACAGGGTTTTTACGAGATAGCGGTTGATGAATTACCGATGGAAAAACAAGGGTTATACAACTATCAGAGAAACTCAAAGATCTTGGCGCTCAACGTATAAATAAAGTTTTGGAGCACAATCTCACTTCGACAGAAAAATAATTGCAAATGTAATCGTTTTCTATATGAGATTTATTAACTATGCACTTTCACTCACACGTATAATTGTATAGAATTTGGTCGCTTTAACAAAATAACAAATGTTTTTATTGGAATTACCATCTCGGTTGTCATATCACATGCATTGAGGTGGTCACTGCACGGATTGCTATACCCGTTGACGGTCAGCACGCTAACATTAGCTCTGCTCGTTAATATAAACAGCAAAAAGAGCAACATTGATATGAGAACCATTGTTTGTAACTCGCTGCAAAGTTTTTGGGATATGGCTGATAACCAATTCTTAGAAGGGCTAGACGTACACTGCGTATTCCCTGTTAGCGAGAATCTAAAAGAGTTTATTTTGAATTGCCAAGCAAAGTACAAGATAAACCACATATCGTTTACTCGAGCGTTTTTAAGCAAAGAGTCTTAATAACGTTCAAAGCAACCAGGGATGGTTGCTTCGTGTTTATCTAGCTTAAGTTCAAGTCCTTTCTAGCAGTAATTAACAACTAATTCGTTAAGCGACTGCCTAAACCACTCACTCGCTCTGTTTTCACCTTAATCCCACGCTTCAACACATTTGTGTCGCTGAACATCATCAGTCGTTTCTTGGCACGTGTAATACCGGTATAGATAAGCTCTCGCGTTAAAATAGGGCTGAAATCCGGCGGTAAGATCATTAAGGTCAGATCAAATTCACTACCCTGAGATTTATGTATCGTCATTGCATAAGCCGTTTCATGATCGGGCACTCGGCTTGGTAGCACAGCTTTCACGCTACCATCGGGCAACTCAAAATAGACCTTCAAGCGAGGAGTTGAATCAGGTTGGCTTGAATCCGCCTCAAGCATACAAATACCAATATCACCATTGTATAATCCCAAGCCATGATCATTTCGCGTCACCATTACAGGTCGCCCGTGATACCACAGCTCGTCGTTGTGTGGATTCACTAAACGTCTTGCGGCAAGCGCTCTTTCAATTCGGTGGTTGAGGCCTTTAACACCAAAATCACCTTCGCGAATAGAACACAGCAGTCGGCATTGACTGAACAAATCGAGTACCGATTTGGCTCTCGCTTCTTGAGTCTCTAACTCTTCCAATGGCACATTCATTCGGTTGAGATACGCACCATACTCATTAACCAAGGTACGTAGCATCAAGTTATAACTATCACTCGATAGAGGATGGTTCTCAATATCGCCAAATCCTTTGGCAAACACTTGGTCGACTTGATTTGCAGAGCCGTTATTGATTGCTTTTGCCAACTGCCCAATACCAGAACGCGCATCGAAACGGTAACTCTTCTGCAGCATACACAAACTATCTGCAATCGCCGGAGGATTAACGACTCCCGCTTTTGCCTGCTGTGTATTGGCTATCGCATCAAAGCCTGTCATCTCCGCAATCAAGTTGCCTTGTGCACTGCTGTAACCCGCAGAGTTGAATGAACAGATATCACCTAACACCGCGCCGGCTTCAACGGAAGCGAGTTGGTCTTTATCCCCCAACAAGATAAGCCTTGCGTGTTCAGGAAGTGCATCCACCAGCTTATACATCATCGACAGATCAACCATCGAAGCTTCATCTACCACCAAGATATCAAGGTGAAGTGGATTACGTCGGTTATGTCTAAACTCAGCCCGGTTAGGAATCGCACCAAGCAACCTGTGTAAAGTGCTCGATTCCGTTGGTATGTTGGCTTTTACTTCAGGTGCTAAAGGCAGTTGCTCAATCGCTTTACCAATCGATTCTGTTAAACGCGCCGCCGCTTTACCCGTTGGTGCCACTAGCTTAATCGTTGGTGTTTTACCTTGGCTTAGTGATTGCTCGACCATCGCCGACAGTAATTTGGTTACCGTGGTTGTTTTACCGGTACCCGGTCCACCAGAAATCACCGCAAAGCGGCGACTAAGTGCCACCGCTGCCGCTACTTTTTGCCAGTTCAAACATGCCGATAACGGCACCAAACTGTCTAGAGCATCTAAGTCCGTCACTTGCTTGGTTTGTACTATCGCTTGGTCGATTGCGCCCCAATCTAGAGCCTGCTCATCAACGATATCAAGGTGATCACACACCAGTTGTTGGCGTAATACCTGAGAGGTATGTTGGCTTGCTTCAGCCTTGGCTAAGGCGTTAAACAGAAAGTGATAGCTACGTGCAAAAAGCTGATTGAGCGTTTCAGTCAGCGCTTTTTTCTGATCAGTGTTGAATTCGACTGGCTTACTTAAACGGTTTAAGGTCTCAGCCAACACAACTTCGTAATTCCAATAACGTTGCAAGTAGACACGCTGCCCATCGAACATTAGCGGCTTAACACACTCATTGGTTGTCCCAACTAAATTGAACGATTGAAGTACCGCCAACCAATCAATATCTAACAACTTTTGATTCAATTGCAGGGCAGTTTCACCGTATAACCCAAGTAACTGAGCTAGATCTGCCGTTTGTTCAGCGCCTACCGTATACTGCTGAATAAGCTGAGTACAAATGTGCCCCTTGCCTAATTCATGGCTCACCACCCCAGCCAGAAAGCCGATCTCTTGAGGGTGACTCGTCGCTTGCTGCGTAATAAAACGGGCAAACTGATAATCCAACTGACGAATTGAGCCCTTATCAGCGAGGAACTTTAGTACGTCCAGAAGCTGATCAGGGAGCAGGGAAACAGGCTTAACTGAGTTCACGGTCTCTGTGCTGGTATTCGTGGTGGTCGTTGTCATTATAGAAGCCCCATCTGTCCAGTTTCATTGTCATTCAATTGTGCTGAACGTCTGTCTATCACTTTGCCGTCAATCAATTGATCCATTTCATCGAGCAAAGCCAATGTAGGTTTAGCCGAGAAAATACCTTGTTGAGATTGGCCGTCCATTCCTCTTAAAAACAAGTAATAAACCCCACCAAAATGCTGCTCATAGCTGTAATCCGCAACGCGGCTGCGTAAGAAGCGGTGCAATGCCAACGCATAGATTTGATATTGCAGATCGTAGCGGTGATCAGCCATCGCCGATTTCAGTGCTTCACCATGGTAGACGGCAACGTCATCACCTAAATGGTTCGATTTCCAGTCGAGCACGTAGTATTTACCTTGGTGCTCGAACACCAAATCGATGAAGCCTTTCAACATGCCTTGCACGGTTTGGAAACCAAGGTCACCCGCTTTTGCTGATAGCGGATCGTGATACTGAATGGTTTGATTCAATTCCGATGCGGCTAACACTTCGATCGGCAACAAGAATTCCATCTCGACTAATCGTTGCGTTGAGTCTTTCTCGCTTAGTTTTAAGTTCTTACCATCCAACGCGGTGTTCAGCACCGTATCGACAAGCTGTTGAAGCACGGGGAGCCACTCTAATTCGTATTGTTCTGATTCCAATAAGTGAGTGATTACTTGCGTGTTATGTTCGCTGGTTGCTGGCTCGGTAAATTCAACATCCTCAAACAAGGTATGTAAGAAGGTGCCCGGACGAGCGCCTCGAGGGAAGGTGAATATAGAACGTTCAGGTTCAATCAATTCCGACTCGTCTTTTTCATCAGCAGAATCAATATCAAAACCAGACACCTCAATAGTCGCGTCATGGCTCGCACCGTGACTGCCTTGCTTTACAAGCCCCGAGTAACTGGTGATACGCCAAGCTCGGTCAATTGCAGCCTTAAGTTCACTGGCCTGTAAGTCGTCACTCACTTGCTCTGTTTGCACAAAAATTTGTTCGTGAGCGGTAGGTGTTTCGGCTAACAGCACACTGAAATTCTTACCCTCAATTGCAGATAGAGCTTGGTGCAACTCGGCGATGCCTTGCTCTTGTCCGTTTTGAACCAAATAACCCATAGCACTCAAGTGAACGCCAGTTGGCTCTTTGGTTGAACGCCCTTTACGTAGCGGTGCCATACCAATAAAACAGCCATAGACCGCTCGAGTCAGCGCTACGTAAATCAAACGTAGATCTTCCGCCAATCGCTCTTTATCGGCTTGTGCTAAGGCACTGTCGCTACCAGTAATATCCAGTACTGTGGTATCTGAATCATGATCGTAGAACTTACCTTCGCTCGCTTCCCGGTAGCTCGCGACAAACGGCAAAAATACGAGGTCATATTCCAGACCTTTCGACTTATGAATAGTAACGATTTGAACCAAGTTTCTTTCTGACTCAAGGCGTTGAATGTCGTCTTCACTGCCACCTAAACCATTCTGAGCATCGGAAATCGCTTCTGCCAACCAACGCAACAAACCATAGTCACTGTCGAGCTCTTGCCTTGCTTGTTGTAGCAGTTCGCCAATGTGCATCAAATCAGTGAGTGAGCGCTCACCATTTTCTTCTTCCAGTAAGCGTTCCGCGAGATGTCGTTTGCTGATCACGCTGCGCAGCATGGGTAACACGCCGCGCTGTAGCCACAACTTACGATATTCTCTAAATTCGTTAACGACGTTTTCCCACACCACTTCATCGTTGTTGAGTTCATCCAATGATGCAGCATCCAAAGCAAACAATTCCGACGCTAAACTGGCGCGTAATGCACGATCATTTTCTGGTGTCAGCACCGCTTGCAGTAGACGTTGAATATCTTGCGCGACCAAGCTGGTAAACACACTGTCTCGGTTGGATAAATACACGCTCGCGATGCCTTGCTCAGAGAGCGCGTTCTTGATCAGGCGACCTTCACTACCGGTTCGAACCAAGACAGCAATATCACCTGCATTCACGGCATGTTGTTTTTTGCCGTTATCAAAATAGGCTTGTTGATTTTGAGATGCGGTCAGAATGGTTTGAATTTGACTCGCTGTCGCCTCGGCCATGGCTTTGTGATATTCGCCTTTTGGTAATGGCTTATCTTCAGCCTCTTGCAGCCAAAAGGTCAGTGCGTGCTGAGTTTCTCCGTTCATCACCCATTGGCGTTTATCAGCCGATGGGCTAGCAGCTACGGGCAAAAATGGAATGTCTTGGTCGTAGATAAACGGGCTATCTGAATTCATAAACACTTGGTTTACCGCACTGACCATGTCAGCACTCGAACGCCAGTTAGTGCCTAACGTATAGTGAGCACTAACTTGGTTTCTTGCCTTGATGTAAGTAAAGATATCCGCGCCACGGAAACCGTAGATAGCCTGTTTCGGGTCACCGATCATAAACAGACCGCATTGCGGGTTATCAAGGTAGATTCGGCTAAAAATACTGTATTGAAGCGGATCGGTATCTTGGAATTCATCGATCATCGCCACCGGGTAAAGCGTGCGAATTCTTTCCACCAGCAAGGATTGCTCATCGACATCAATCGACGCCGATAACTGAGTCAGCAAGTCATCAAATGATAGCCACTGCTTCTGTTGTTTCGCCTTGGCTAACATAGTTCGACAATGGGTAATCGCATGCGCCAGCAATGGAGCTTTCAAGTCGGCTGGGTGATTTAAGAAATCTTCAATCGCTTCGAAAACGGCATGCTGAGGCGCAGTGCCCTTTGGTGTTTTTTCAATTAGAGTGGCTTGAGAGAACTTCTCTAATTTATCTGGGAACTGATAATCATGGGTGTCGCTCTGTGCCCATGCTGTCACCGCTTCTAACCATGTCGGCAGAGATTTCTTAGTGTAGCTACGCTTGTTCACATCCGAGCCAGAGATCAAAGCCAAAAAGTCCGCTTCAGATTCACACCACAGCGCTTTAAGCTGCTTCACTTTGTCTAGGTTTTGATTGTGTAGAGTTTGCAGGTCGCCCGACATCGCATCTACCGTTAGCTTCAGCGGAGAGCCCGTCAGGTAACGGTTTACGTCAGCCAATAACGAAGCGGGAGAACCCCAAATATTTCGTACCTCACCAGCCAGTTGAATCGGCAACGGGTAAAACTGCTTACGCCAGTAGTCTGCTACCACTTGCGCTTTCAGATGGCTTTCATCGGTCACAAATTCATTATCAAAACGGCTTCCTGATTCAAAAGCATTTTGGGTCAACATTCGCTGACAGAAACCGTGAATGGTGTAGACCGCAGCCTCATCCATTTGTCTTTCAGCGTTAAGAAGAGTTTTAGCCGCGCCAGCATGATCATCGATGGCTTGTAACAAAGGCGCAATCACTGGGTCGTCACTTTGCCCACGTGCAAACGCAATGCGTGCATCATGAATACGAGCACGGATACGATCTCGCAGCTCTGCTGTTGCCGCTTCAGTGAAGGTCACCACCAGAATTTGGTCTACGGTTAGTGGCTCATGGTGTCGTGTGGCTTCCGTCAGATCACCTTGTGGCGCAGCTGTACCGTGCCCCAGCAGTAAGCGTAAGTACAAGCCAGCAATGGTAAATGTCTTACCCGTACCCGCCGATGCTTCAATTAAACGCGCGCCATGAAGTGGAAACGTCATGGTATCGAGTGTTTTTGGAGCGATTACCTGAACACTGCTTGTGGTCGTCATGCCTTACTGCCTTCTGATAAATGTGTTGTTACAAATGTGACCTAGCATGGAAAACGTCATTCAATTTACGTCCTACGCTAATTTGTTAATAGTTAGTGCGATCTCTCTCACGGATCAATTCGGATCGCCTCGCTACTATGCGCCCACGAGTTCAGGAGCGCGTACGAGTTTTGTACTTTACGACGTTACTTTGAACCACAGAATAATGGTCCCTCTGACCTGTGGCCGTACAGCGAACGCCCTACACTAATAATGATTTACTGGCGGCCACTTTATTTCCTGTACCTTGATTCTCTTCACCTGGAAAGTAAGCATCCCAAACGCTTACCAGCGACTCTCTTTTGCCTTTCATTAATTCAGCGCACTCGCTATTGATCTTGTCGATCACAGCCACCTACTCCTGATCTTCCAGATCGGCTGAAGCCAACCTTGCCGCCTGCAACACAAGTGTCGAGTACATACGTGATTGAGCAGCCAGTTCATCATCCCACTTAGGCCAAATTCGTGAGATGTAGGTATCTCTGCCCTCGCCCGTAAAGGCGAAGCTATCATTAAAGGTATCGGCCATTTTCTTGAGTGACTTTTCTTCGTCATCGACCCACTTACCACGGCTAAAGCCCGCTTCAACACCAGCTAATGCGGTTTTCGGGAAGTAAGGCAATGGTGCTGTCATGCCTTGATAAAACAGTCGTACTAACTCAGCTAATATACTCTTCGCTTGCTGCGCATCGCCGATAGGTTGTAGCGTTTGATGAACCACGCCCTCTTTTCTGTCATAGCCAATAATATGGGTCGTTTTTCCGTGCCCCATGACAGCGCAGGAGAGATGATCAATCCACGCAGCCAAGTAATCTTGAGAGCGTATTTTGCCGCTACGGAAACGCACCAGACCTGACTGATAGTTTTGAGTTAACCACCCCATCAAGCGAACAGGCTTACCTTCGCCTAACACGTCAAACTCGATATTCACTTCGAGATCTTGTTGCGGTGATCCGCTCACAAATCGAATCTCTTTGGCTAAGTCTTCCGCTTGAACACGGTTGGTTTCAAATTCGATATCACCAAAAGCTCCGACCGGTAATCGGCCCTGTGCTTTTTGCTCAGAGACAAACAATCGAACGGCTTTGTCTGCGCCTTCAGGGTGGTCTAGTAACACTTGCAGCAGCGCATCTTTAAGCTGGAAGCTTTCTAAGCCATTAAGCACGAACGGCTCATCGTCTTCCATTACCGGAAGCGGCGGCTCAAACACTACTTTTAGACGGCGATTAAAGAAGTATTGCACTGGCAAGCGCCAGAAACGCTGTAGCTCAACCAGATCGAGCTCCAATGGATAGGTCGCACCAAGCAAATAGTCATCCAAAGCGCGATTGAACTCACCACTGCGTTCACCTGAACGGTTAGCCGCAGGTAACCACTCTTTGGCATAACTCAATACATGGCTCGCATCACCTTGAGTAAACGCAGCGGGGCTGAACGGTGTCATGGTGTGCTCAAAGCTGATCGCTTGAGTCAGCTTGATGCCTGAATCATCGCTTGGTAGTGCTTGATCTTCACTTAAGCAATAGTTCTGTTGGCAGTACTCAATCAACTCTGAAACCAATACCGACGGCACTCGCTCAGTATTATCTTGAATCGAACGGCCGACATAACTGATGTATAAACATTCTTGCGCTGACAGCATCGCCTCTAAAAATAGATAGCGGTCATCATCACGACGAGAACGATCGCCAGGTCGTGTGCGCCCGTTCATCAGGTCAAAACCTTCTGGCGGCATTGAACGAGGGTAAACCCCATCATTCATGCCCAATAAACAGACAGTCTTAAACGGAATCGAACGCATCGGCATCAGGGTACAAAAGTTAACTTGCCCCGCTAAGAAACGCTGACTAATACGGGCGCCCGACAGTTTATTATTTAGGTACTGATAAATGATGCTTGGCGACAGTTCTTGTTCGTATAAGGCATCATCAAGCTGTTCATTCAGTTGTGAAAGTGCATCGCGAATCGATTTGAGCACCACCTCGCCTTCCAGCTCAACCGCAAAGAAATCATCAATCATTTGCAGCAAGGTTTCACGCCACATATCGATAGATTGTGTTTCAGTTAAGCGTTGACGATAATGGGCAATACGATCGATAAAGTGCGCTAATTTACCCGCAAGTTCGGCGTTAATACCCTGAACTTCATTATAAGCGGCAATCGGAGAGTGTTCAGTTTCAAACAAGCCCGCAGAGTCCGACATCGCATAGCCCAATAACATGCGCTGAATACCAAATAGCCAGGTATTTTGCTCGGTTGCAGGTAGATCAAATTCCGTTGCGGTAGAAGAGTCGACACCCCAACGGATGCCCGCTTCTTCAACCCATTGCTTGGCTTGCTCGAATTGAAACTCATCAATACCAAAGCGTGCCATCATCGCAGGAATTTCTAATAGCTCTAACAACTCAGACGCTAAACAACGCGTGTTCGGTAGCGCGACCAACTGTATGAAGGCGGTCAGAATTGGGCTTTCTTGGTCGGCGGTTCTATCTGAGATTGAATATGGGATATAACGCTCACCCGGAGCATTACCAAATACCGCCTGAATCGCTGGGCTATAAGCATTAATGTCAGACACCATCACAATGATATCGCGTGGTTTCAGTGTCGGGTCAGCATCAAACATTGCCAACAACTGATCATGAAGGACTTCAACCTCACGCATTGGGCTGTGACACGCATGTACAGTCAGAGAACGATCGCCAAGCTCAACCACCTGTTTATGGTGGCTGGAATCTAAGATGTGGTCGTCTTGATGTTCTTCTAACTGGAGAATGTCGGCTTGTAGTTGATGAAGTAGATTATCTCTCTCAACATCAATAAAAAATTCGTGCTCTTCGCTGTCTGATTGAGATAGCAAGAACAGGTTATCCCTGCCTAATTTACCCATAGACGCCAGCAAGCTATTACCGACCGCTTGGCTGGTATGCAGTTCGTCTTCAATATTAGCTTCAATGCCATCTTTCAATGGTGAGGCTTCGCCTTCAAGCTGAGGTAAACCATCAACCAGAGCAAACTGCTTGCGACGCTGTGCTTCGACTCTCGCCAAGTATTTACGGTCACGAATATCGCCCCAGTAATGCTGACAAGGGTTGGTAAACATCAAGTGCACATCAATCTGCTCACCTAGCGCTTTCAACGCATCCATATAACGAGGAGGCAGCGAAGAAATACCAAACACAAACAGACGCTTAGGTAAGCTCTGTAGCTGACCTTGTTGGTTGGCTAGCGCTTCAATAAAGTCGTGATACAAGTTACCACGGTGATATTTTGATTGGCCTTGAGACAGCGTCTGATCATAGAGCGCTTGCCACAAAATCGGTTGCCAAGGGTGCTCTTGCTGTCCCTCATCATCGATAAGTTCTGCAACGGGCTCTCCCGCTTCCCACATCGCCATCCACTCAGGTCTATACACCAAGTATCCATCGAAGATATCGGCAATTTTCTCTGCCAATTGATACAATTTAGAGTCATCTTCGTCGTTTTCAAGATAGCGCTGTAGGGGTAAGAAATCAGGGTGGTCAAGTTTCGCGGGTAACAAACTCATCAGCTTCCACGTCATCGCTTCTTTATTAAAAGCACTGCGTTTTGGTACATCAGGAAGCACTTGGGTAAACATATCCCAAATGAAGGTTGCAGGAAGTGGGAAATCAATATTTGCTGCTACGCCAAACTCTTTGGCGAGTTCCATCTTAAGCCATTGAGACATACCTGGGCTCTGAACCAAGATCTGCTCTTTTTCGAAGGGATTGGCTAAAGGGTCACTTTTGATTAAGTGAACGAGAAGGATTTTTAAAGTATCAACTTTATTGGAATGGTAAACAGTAAACAAAGTGCACTCACGCTAATCTTGCCACAATATAAAGCCAGATTAGCATAAGTGCCGTGTTTGGATTAGGAATATAAGCTTATGAAATACTGAAAACTTAAGGTCCGTTTATCTTTTGAACTAATGCGGATTACAATTTACCGTTTACCGAACTTAGAGCACGATGTGGTTTGTAATTCATGTAGTAACGAACAGCAACATAACCTACCACCAACGTAGCCACAATCAATTCAAGATACGCTAGGTTAAACACTTGGTTAATGTAATGCGCTTCAATACCTTGTGCTTGCATCCACGCAGCCAATTTAAACAAGGCTGTTGCACCAATCACGATTGGGAAGGTAAACGCTGCATAGCCAGGGCTGAATGGAAGACGAAGTAGTTTGTAAAACGCCATATAGATAATGAACGTCATCAACACCGCGATACCAAATAGCAAACCAATAATCACTGGTGAAGGGCTTGCTGTCACTGTTAGATAACCCGCCAAAGATAGGCTTGCCGGTGCCGCCATAATCGCAATCGTTGGTTTTGCTGCATCTGGCACTTCGTGAGAGAATATCAGACGGTAAACCATTATTGGTAGCATCACAGCGTAAACCAATAAACCGAATACCAAAGTCGCGTTCGCTACAGGCTCTAAAACTGGATTACCCGAGAAAGATACGTCTGCCACAATGATACCGATTGGCGGTACGAACCAGCTTGGCACCATATGGTGAATCTCAAAGTTTTTAGCTCTGTGGTACAAAAAGCTCACCAAGAACACAACGTGTAAAGCAACCGCCGCTAGCCACATCGCTTCTTGTAAAAATTGAGATACTGGCGCCAAAGACGCAGACACCACCATGCAGCCCATCGCAAATGTTGGTACCACACTACCCACTACAGGGTGAGCAAGATCTTCACGCAATAAATGGCCATGAATCAAAAATTTCACAGCTAAAACAAGAAGTAATACCGCCGCGATACCCGCACTGATCCACTGCACTAAGCCAGGAGTGTGTAAAATACCTTGTGCGACTAAAACGCCATCCCAGCACCAGCCTAAGCTTGCGATTGCTAGTGCTAACCCTGCCATGGGTGTTGGAGCTCCTGTTAATCTATATTTAATACGTTGAATCATGTCAGCCTCTCTTAAACTTAATTCACTAAACTTGTGAACTCATCAGCTTGTTGAAGCCATAATACGCTTGCGCTTCGTTAAACAATATCCAATTATATATAACAAGTGTTCATCAATACTGAACAGAATCCATTTTCACCAGCAGAGTAAAACTAGGAATCTGATGGCTAATATTTCAATTAAACAACTTAAAGTGTTCGTCACTATTACTCAGCACTCAACATTGACTGCTGCCTCTGAGGCTCTGTTTCTGTCTAAGGCCGCTGTCAGCATGGCACTAGGCGAAATGGAGAAACAACTCGGCCACTCCCTATTTGACCGGGTCAACAACCGATTAATTCTCAACCAGGAGGGACATAAGTTACTTCCATTGGCGGATGAGATATTACACCGTGCTGCTGGTATTGATGTCTTGTTCCGTGATGACCAACCTTTAAGTGGCAATCTAAAGGTCGGCGCGAGTGACACGATTGGTAATCAGGTCGCACCGTTTATTTTGTCAGGCTTTCGCGAACGAACTCAACATCAGGATCAAAGCTTGTTCATTTCAAACAGTGCATTGATCTGTCAAAAGTTGGTGGATTATGAACTTGATATCGCGCTAATTGAAGGAAAAACATTACACCCTGAACTCATTTCGAGTCAGTTTAGCAGCGATGAAATGTGTATTATTGTTAGTAATCAACATCCTCTTGTTGCCAAAGAAAAAGTGATTTTAAGCGATTTAGAAAATAGTCACTGGATCCTGCGTGAATCAGGATCAGGGACTCGTGAGTTTTTCCTTCGTGCCGTCGCACCGCGCATCGAACATTGGTATGAATCCTTTGAACTCAACACCACAGAGGCGATCATCAATTCAGTTTCCGCCAATCTTGGATTCGCATGTCTATCACGACTGGCGGCACAACGAGCGATTGATTCAGGCCGAGTAAAAGCGCTCGATGTGCCACTCGACATGAAACGACGTTTCTGGATACTGGTACACAAAGACAAATACCAGAGCCCGCTGCTGAAATCTTTCATGAGTTATTGTGAAGACTGGGCTACACATCAAGATTGAGGCCGCATAGTTAGGGCTCCAACTGGACTTTTAGCATCAGAAACTGTATAAAAAGCCAGTAAAATTTATCAAACTTAGAGGATTAACCATGGCTGTTATCGTCAAGTACGTGGTGGAACGCAACGGAGAAGAGAAAATGACTTTTACCTCTAAAGCCGAAGCCGACGCATACGACAAAATGCTGGATATGGCTGATGAGCTTTTTGAACTTTTAGGCAAAAGCGATTTAGTTGAAGATGAAGGCAAGCAAGAAGAACTTGCAATGTACCTAGCGAAGAACAAAGAAGAAGTTCTTTACGCATTAGGTGCTAAGCGTAAACCAGCTCCGAAAAAAGCCAAGAAGCTTGAAGCTGTTGAAGACGCAGAAGAAGATGCAGCGTAACTAGCTGATCGCTTTCTAAAAAACGTCAATGACGCCTCTAATCAGAGTTCGTTATTGGCGTTTTTTTATACTTATCGAAATATAATGAAGCTTGTTTATAGTCGAAATTGCTCTAAACATTCGCTTGCATGAAAGTGTGATAAAGATCTAATCTATAGCCATCAGGTGATGGGGTTCCACCTAAGCTTTTGCTTCAACCGCCCGTTCTTTCCGAACAGTGCTAATGACTCCTACAGAATCGAAAACAGGTAATACTGTTGGATGTATCGCTATTCCTCCATTTTGAAATGAACTTAGTCTATAAGACCAAGTTTCATGACGCCTTTGGATTATCGATACTCAAGATCTGTAGTGAATTAGCCGCACCTCTTCCAACACGTCCTGTTTTCTCAACGCCCTAGGTCTTCAATGACTCTAATAGTGAGAAAACATTATGCACTACTCTTCAGAAATTCAATCAATGTGCCCTATTCAAAGGGGTGATCTACACACTTCAGCACCAATTCCAGTTGAAGGCGCTATGGTTAGTCCAAAAGATGTCATCGCTATTTCTGGCTTAAGCCATGGCGTCGGCACTTGTGCACCACAACAAGGTGCAGCAAAACTAACGCTGAACGTAAAAAGCGGCATCATCGAAGAAGCACTAATCGAAACAATTGGTTGTTCAGGCATGACTCAATCAGCCGCGATGGCAGCAGAAATCCTCACCGGAAGAACTATTCTTGAAGCGCTCAATACTGACTTAGTGTGTGACGCTATTAACGTAGCCATGCGTGAAATCTTCCTGCAGTTTGTTTACGGTCGAACTCAATCAGCTTTCTCTGAAGGCGGCTTAGAAATTGGCGCTGCATTAGAAGACTTAGGTCAAACACAGCGCAGCCAAGTGGGTACCAGTTACTCAACCGCTGCAAAAGGCGTACGTTACCTAGAGCTTGCAGAAGGTTACGTAACCAAGCTTGCACTTGATGATCACAGCGAAGTGATTGGCTACGAATATCTCAACCTCGGCAAAATGATGAAGGCAATTAACCAAGGCGTGCCAGCGAATGAAGCGGCCGACCTTGCGACAGGGACCTATGGCCGCTTCGATGAAGCCGTGACCACTATTAACCCACGCCAACAGTAATTTTGCCAATTTAGAGGAAAGATATGATGAACACTCAATTTAATGAATCAGTAACTCGCGTATTGGCAGAAATGAACTTCGACTCTTTGGAGCAAGCGAACCAATACTGTTTATCACATAATGTCGACCCAAAAGCATTAGTGATGGACACTCAACCTATCGCTTTTGAAAGCGCTGCCGATGCCTATATCCTTGGCTCAGCACTGGCGCTATTTCGTAAAGCCACCAGCGCAGAACAAGCGGCAAATATTATTGGTGAAGGTCTTCAAGCATTCACCAAACCCGGCAGTGTTGCTGAACAACGCCAAGTCGGTATCGGCCATGGCGCGCTAGCCGCTCGTCTTCTCAATGAAGAGAGCCACTGCTTCGCCTTCCTTGCGGGTCACGAGTCTTTTGCTGCAGCAGAAGGTGCGATTAAAATTGCGCTAAACGTCAACAAATCACGCAAAAACCCATTGAAAGTGATCTTAAATGGCCTAGGTAAAGATGCGGCTTATCTTATCTCGCGCATCAACGGCTTCACTTACGTGCGCACTCAATACGATTACCAAACAGGTGAACTTGTTGAAACTGAACGTCGCCGCTTCTCACAAGGCCCTCGCGGCGACATCTTGTGTTACGGCGCTGATGACGTACGTGAAGGTGTGGCTATCATGCACAGAGAAGAGGTAGATGTCAGTATTACGGGTAACTCAACCAACCCTACTCGCTTCCAACACCCAGTAGCGGGTATCTACAAAGCAGAACGCACTCGCCAAGGTTTGCCATACTTCTCAGTTGCTTCAGGCGGCGGTACAGGTAGAACATTGCACCCAGATAACGTAGCAGCAGGCCCAGCGTCTTACGGCATGACCGATACCATGGGCAGAATGCACGCTGATGCTCAGTTCGCAGGTAGCTCTTCAGTTCCTGCTCACGTGGCGATGATGGGCTTCATCGGCATGGGCAACAACCCAATGGTCGGAGCGACGGTTGCATTGGCTGTAGCAGTGAGTGAATCTCAACACGCATAGCGACAAAATGAGCCCCACAATCTGCCTGTTATGTAGAGTCTGTTAGTTGAGAATCAAGCAATAACGGACGACTAAAACTCTACACCTATCACTAAAACCAAACAGCCAGCCTTATGCTGGCTGTTTTTTATTCACACTTGCTCTACTATCTATTTCTAATAATTATTTGTATCTAAGATTAAATACATTCTGCTGTCGTATTTAACTGCATATTTTCAAAGGAATAATATGAAAGAGCTCATCATTCATACCATTACCGTGTTCATGGGATTTTTCGCCATCATGAACCCTATCGCCAACACACCGATCTTTCTTGGATTAACGGGCGACAATGATAGGGAAACGGTCAAGTCTATCGCTTTCCGCTCGGTGTTCATCGCCTTTATAATCGTCAGCACCTTTGCTGTGTCGGGTAAGCTCATCTTCGACCTATTTGGTATCACGCTTTACGCGCTTCGCATCACCGGCGGGATCCTCGTGTTCTTGATTGGCTTTCACATGCTGCAAGGTGACTCAACGCACTCTAAAGCGAAAGAGAAGGTCAACTCTGACGCCCAACAAGATGCAGCGCTCAGTATCGCCGTCTCGCCATTGGCAATGCCAATATTGGCTGGCCCGGGTACCATTGCCACCGCGATGAACTTTGCCAGCACCGAAGGGATCTACGAAACCATCATCACCATCGTCGCCTTTGGTCTACTGTGTACCTTAACCTACATACTGTTTGTATTCGGCGAACGCTTCGTGAAAGCCGTTGGACCAAGTGCATTGAATGTAATTACCCGAATGATGGGTTTGATACTCGCCGTTATCGGTATGCAGATGCTGATTGAAGGGATCGAGCAAGCTCATAAAGCGCTGTTTATTTAAGCTCAGAACAACAAATTTCTGATACAAAAATAGCCAGCGATTCGCTGGCTATTTTTATTTTATTGTTAATCTATAACCTTGTATTTGAAGGCTTTAATTAACAATACATGACACTCCGATAAGAGCGTATCAATACTATTTATATTCAATCGTTGTTGTTTCAAATCCTAGCGGCTCTAATACTTTCTTATGCTCAGCCCAAGAAATAAATGATTCTGCATCAGTATTACATGCGTCACCTGAGCCTTCCGCACATGGTTTAATACCACCATCATAGTTGACGCTATATTTCTCGGTACTTCCATCGTATGTCAGGTTATTAACTTTGTAAGTTTTAAAACCATTGCCTGAAATCACAATATCTTGACGATCTGTTGATGTTAACTGAGCATCGCCTAATACATTCCAACCATCACTACCACTTGCATTATAGTTATTAACGATAACAATGTAGTTATCAGCATCGTTCATTGTCGTCCATACTGGGTTTTCTTCAGTTCCAGTATTAACCTCCAGGCTCGTCACTGAACCTGATACACCTTTCACATCTTCTGTAAACGTGTAACGCATACCCGATACATATGGGAACTTACCAGCATGAGCACCTTCCGCAAGTGTCGGCTCAATTGTGGTGTCGATAAGATTTCGAATCACTTCGCCTTTAACGGTTAAAATAGACAAGTAGTTCGAGAATGGTAATAATTCTAACGTCGCATTGCCTTCCCTGAAATCACCTGACGCGATATCCGTTCGAACACCACCAGCTCCCACCAAACCAATCTGAACATTTTTACCGGTAACCGCTGTTACCGACGGTTGATTTGCCCAATAAATCATACCTTGAGCAATCATCGGAGCAACATCTGAACCGTGCTTATCAGTTCCAGCGTCACCAGGACGACGCTCATGACCGATTTCAGTCGGTGCAGCTGCAACAACATCACCATACGCAGCTTCAAGAGCTGGCTTATAAGTTGCGTCGATACGGGTTCTTAAATCTATATCTTCATCTTTTATCGTAATTTTGTCGTTATTATCAATAAACGAAGTTACATCATCTTTATCAGAACTAATCATTTGATGCTCTCGATGAGAATCGTGATAAAACTCATCATTTGATAATAGAGTATTGTTCCCAACGCAGGAGAGAAGATTACCATTTATGTCAAATGATACATCAACGTCTCCGATAGCTTCCGCATACTGACCAGCTTGAACCACACAAGTCTTTTGTACCTTGTCTTTTTGTGGAATCATTTCGGCATAAATACCATTATTACCTTGATCAAGGTCGGTAAAGTCACCTAGTAAAGTATGAGAGTGACCGCCAACAATAATATCGATACCCGTTGTATTGGCAGCAAGCTCCTTATCGGCAGCATTCCCTATGTGTGATAGAACAATGATTTTATTCACACCCTTGGTTTTTAAATCATTTATAGTGGCTTGAGTTGCTGTAATTTGGTCACTAAATGTCACATCACCAGTTCCGGTAGCTATCGTTGGCATATCCCCCAAAACAACACCGATTACAGCGACAACTTTCTCATCATCATTTGCATCAGAAACAGAGGTAATTGCTCTTTTTTCTGAGCCTTCAAATGCAAACAATTGATAAGGGTATAAATTATCTACATTACTTAAAGACTGATCTTTTGATGTATCCATATTATTTGCTAGCACGGGAAAACTAACTGTATTGATGAACGATGCGAGCTTGTCAGTATCTAAATCGAATTCATGGTTCCCAAGTACCATTGCATCTAACCCCATCTGTGACAACAAGTCTGCGTTTGCGGCACCTTCATTTAGCTTAAAGTAAGCGGTACCTTGCCATGCGTCACCACCATGCAAGAATAACAAAGGTTCTTTGTCAGCTTTAGCACCCGCTTTGATATCATCAGCGGCTTTCAATAGGCGAGGATAACCGCCAAATTCGTTATAAACCTTCTTGCCATCAGCACCCATAGTAAAACTTGATTTTACAGGATCAAAGTTTGAGTGAGTGTCATTCACATGTGCAATGCGTAATGTCATATCGGGAACAATAATATCGTCACTGTCCGAGCCACAACCAACCATCGCTACGCCGATAGATAACACCAGTAAAGACTTAGTAAAATTCATAGAAGATCCTTTATTAATCGTTTTAATGTCGTTATGGCAGGCAATATACTGACATCTTGCAGGGTTTTAGTGATCGTTCTCTTAATTACATGTCTGGAAAGTTGAGTATTTACCCTAACTGTAGGCACAAGCGATTAATCAACAGAAGTCGAATAATTCTGATAATAAACATGGATTTATAAAGAAAGTGTGACTCACTCTATTGATACGGCTAACAAGAGGATGGACTAAAGATAAGTGTCAGGCATGGAAATGAAAGCATACTGATTGGTTAAATAAAACGCCGTAAGATTAAGAACACGGTGTAGTATCCGGATAATGAAAACTATCGCTAGAAAGACAAGCAATATCATTTTACAGACTTTATCCCAATGCGCCCTTTCATAACGAGGGCGCTCTCTTTATGATGAACGCAATTAAATTAACTTTGCTAACGGCAGCGCTTGTTATTCGAGCCGTTGTTTTGGAATAGCAAAATCAAGACTCAACACATGGAGATTCAACATGGCTTACTTTTCACTAGCCTTCGGTACGGCAACCAAAAATCGCGACAATAAAATCATTGAAGCGTTCTTCCCTAACCCACTTCTAAACCCAAGCGACGCTCTTGTAGCGGCTGTGGCAGAAGTATCAGGTTACTCTGAAGGCAACCAAGCTATCGAAATCTCTGCTGCACAAAGCGCAGAACTGGCGAAGGCATTCGCAGCAAACGATGATGCAGCTAACGCATCTTTCGCAGAAAAAGCGACAGCATCTGAGCAACCACTTGTTCTTGTTGTTCTTGCGACTGACGAGAAGCCAGCATCGGTTGCTGAAGGCTTCCTTAAGCTACAACTTATCTCTAACCGCCTAGTTCAACCGCACGGTACAGTACTAGACGGTATCTTCGGTCTACTGCACAACATCGCATGGACTAACGAAGGTCCAATCGACCTTCCTGAGCTGGCTGAGCGTCAAATCGAAGCTCGCCTAGCTGGTCGCGCTCTATCTGTAGATTGCGTAGACAAGTTCCCTAAAATGGTGGATTACGTAGTACCAACAGGTATTCGTATTGCTGATACTTCTCGTGTTCGTCTTGGCGCACATGTGGGTGAAGGCACAACAGTAATGCACGAAGGTTTCATCAACTTCAATGCTGGTACAACTGGCGTGAGCATGGTTGAAGGTCGTATCTCTGCGGGTGTTGTTGTAGGTAACGGTTCAGACATCGGCGGCGGCGCTTCTATCATGGGTACTCTGTCTGGTGGCGGTACTATGGTTATCTCTATCGGCGAAAACTGCCTACTAGGTGCAAACGCGGGTCTTGGCTTCCCAATGGGCGACCGTTGTACGGTTGAGTCTGGTCTTTACGTGACTGCGGGTACTAAGGTTCGCATGCTAGATAAAGAAGGCAACGAAGTAGAAATCATTAAAGCTCGCGACCTAGCTGGCGTTTCTGACCTTCTGTTCCGTCGTAACTCAATCACTGGCCAAATTGAATGTCTTGCGAACAAGTCTGCTGTTGAGCTAAACAGCGAGCTACACAGCAACAACTAATCTAAGCGCTAGATGCTAGATGCTAGATGCTAGATGCTAGAAAGTACGAAGCCGTTGGGGTTAAATCCAACGGCTTTTCTTTTATATAAGCAGATCAGTGTGGGTTATGCTTTCTCTGCGGCTAACTGCTCAAGAGCCTGAATAGAAGTCTCTGAAACTAGCGTGCCATCCATGTAGTAGCTGACCTTGTCACCATCACGAACGCCTGTCAGTACTGCTTTTTGACCATCGTTGTAAGTAATGTCCATACGAATGGTGTTCTCATCGATCTGCTGCATCTCACCCCATTCAATCTGACGATTGTTGAAGCCAAGTGGCGCATCTTTCAGTGAATCATCAAGGCTGTCGTTCACATCAATCATGGTATCGACTTTACTATCGAAGATGTGAGGCGCACCAGTCAATGGGTTTTTACCCGCCCAGAATTCGATCGAGTTAAATACGATGTAATCGGCTGCGGTTGTTAGTGCATAAACCGGAGCAAGCAAGAAGTTGACCCCTGCACGAGCGTAACGGTTATCCACCACCTCAACGTTGAACTTCATTAATTTACCAGTAACGGCGTTACTACCTACACACCCAGCTAACGACATGACAATCGCTGCCACTGCAACTGCTTTTGTGATTGTTGTTTTCATAGTTCCCTCTTATGCCACGATGATTGATTCAGTTTTTGCATAGCCAAACCTGCACACATACAGAAATTTTTGCCTAACAAATTGATTCCATAACATTTAGCGTAGTGGAGATTTTTAGAACAGCAAACTGCAAACGTTAATTTCTTCGCTCTGGTTCCTAAATTTCGAGAAATAAAAAAGCGCAGACCTTTCGATCTGCGCTTTTCATTTTTGCATAACCTAGCCTAGATTAATGCGGCGAGTAAGAAAGTGATTAACCCACATTCTTACGTGCGTTTTGGAACATACGCATCCAAGCGCCATTCTCGCCCCAACCTTCCGGAGACCAAGAGTTTGCAACCGTGCGGAATACACGCTCTGGGTGAGGCATCATGATAGTCACGCGGCCGTCAGTCGTCGTTAAACCAGTGATAGCGTTTGGCGAACCGTTCGGGTTGTTCGGGTATTGCTGCGTTTGGTTACCGTTGTTATCAACGTAACGTAGAGCAACTGTACCTGAGTTTTCAATCGCGTTTAGGTGGTCGTTGTCACGTACTTCTACGCGGCCTTCACCGTGAGAAACAGCGATTGGCATACGAGAACCTTCCATGCCGTTGAAGAATACAGAATCTGACTTCTGAACTTCAACTAGGCTGAAACGCGCTTCAAAACGCTCTGATTCATTGCGAACGAAACGTGGCCAGTACTCAGCACCAGGGATAAGTTCACGTAGATTAGACAACATCTGACAACCGTTACACACACCTAGAGAGAAGGTATCTTCACGCTTGAAGAAGTTTTCAAATTGGTCACGCGTAGAGTCGTTAAACAGAACTGACTTAGCCCAACCTTCACCAGCGCCTAGTACATCACCGTAAGAGAAGCCACCACAAGCCACAAGGCCGTTGTACTCTTCTAGAACCGCTTGACCCGTTAAGATATCGCTCATGTGAATGTCAGTTGCTTCGAAGCCTGCACGGTCAAATGCTGCTGCCATTTCAACGTGAGAGTTAACACCCTGCTCACGTAGAATCGCCATCTTAGGCTTAGCACCTGTGTTGATGAACGGTGCTGCGATGTCTTCGTTTACGTCAAAGTTCAGTTTCACGTTCAGACCTGGGTCTGAGTTGTCTTTCTTCGCTTCGTGCTCTTGGTCAGCACACATTGGGTTATCACGTAGACCTTGCATTTTATGCGTCGTCTCAGCCCAGATAGTACGTAGTTCAGTACGGTTACGTTCAATCACTACAGACTCGCCAGACTTAATCACTAGCTCATCAGAGGCTTCAACAGAACCGATTACGTGTGAACACGCTTCTAGACCGTTTGCTGCAAGAGTAGCAAGTACTGCGTCTAGGTCATCGTTGCGAACTTGGATTACAGCACCTAGCTCTTCGTTGAATAGTGCCGCAAGCGTATCTTCGCCTAACGCCGCAATATCAGCGTTAACACCACAGTGACCTGCGAACGCCATTTCAGCTAGCGTTACGAATAGACCACCATCACCTTTATCGTGGTAAGCGACAACTTGGTCGTTCGCTACAAGTGCTTGAACGCCTTCGTAGAAACCTTTTAGTTGCGCTGCGTTGTCTACGTCTGCTGGCTTATCACCAAGCTGCTTGTAAACCTGTGCAAGTGCTGTCGCACCCATACGGTTTTTGCCGTTACCTAGGTCGATAAGAACTAGGCTTGTATTACCTTTGTCAGTACGCAGTTGAGGAGTGATTGTCTTACGAACATCTTCAACACGTGCGAACGCAGTGATAACAAGAGATAGTGGAGATGTGACTTCTTTCTGCTCGCCGTTCTCTTCCCACTTAGTCTTCATCGACATTGAGTCTTTACCCACTGGGATAGTTAAACCCAGAGCTGGACACAGCTCTTCACCAACCGCTTTAACCGCTTCGTAAAGACCTGCATCTTCACCTGGGTGACCTGCTGGAGACATCCAGTTAGCCGACAGTTTAATGTGTTTGATATCGCCGATGTTGGTCGCTGCGATGTTAGTAATTGCTTCACCAACCGCTAGACGAGCCGATGCGCCGAAGTCTAGAAGTGCCACTGGCGTACGCTCACCAAGAGACATAGCCTCACCGTGGTAAGAGTCGTAGCTTGCCGCTGTTACTGCGCAGTTAGCAACAGGAACCTGCCATGGACCAACCATTTGGTCACGAGCTACAAGGCCTGTTACCGAGCGGTCACCGATGGTGATAAGGAATGTTTTCTCAGCGACTGTTGGCAAGCGAAGAACACGGTCAACCGCTTCGTTCATCTCGATGCCAGAACGGTCAATCGCAGGGTTGTTAGCTTTTAGCGTTTTCGCGTCACGGTGCATCTTAGGTGTTTTACCTAATAGGATGTCCATTGGCATGTCGATTGGCGTGTTGTCGAAGTGCGAATCTTCTAATTTCAGATCACGTTCTTCAGTTGCTTTACCAACCACTGCGTACGGTGCACGTTCACGCTTACAAATCGCGTCGAACGTTGCCATGTCTTTATCAGCAACCGCCATTACATAACGCTCTTGAGATTCGTTACACCAGATCTCAAGTGGGCTCATGCCCGGCTCATCGTTTGGTACGTCACGTAGGTTAAAGATACCGCCACGCTCGCCATCGTCTACTAGCTCAGGAAGTGCGTTCGAGATACCGCCCGCGCCCACATCGTGGATGAATGCGATTGGGTTCGCATCACCTAACTGCCAACAACGGTCGATAACTTCCTGACAACGACGCTCCATTTCTGGGTTTTCACGTTGTACAGAAGCGAAATCAAGATCTTCAGAAGAAGAACCAGAATCCATTGAAGATGCCGCACCGCCACCAAGGCCGATGTTCATCGCAGGACCACCAAGAACGATTAGGCTTGCACCTACTGGGATCTCTTTCTTCTGAACGTGCTCATCACGGATGTTGCCAAGACCACCAGCTAGCATGATTGGTTTGTGGTAACCACGCACTTCTTCACCTGCGTGAGAGTTTACTTTCTCTTCGTAAGTACGGAAGTAACCAAGTAGGTTTGGACGACCAAATTCGTTGTTGAATGCCGCACCACCAAGAGGACCTTCAAGCATGATATCCAGAGCAGTTACGATACGGCTTGGCTTGCCAAAGTCAGTTTCCCAAGGTTGAACGAAGTTAGGGATCTTAAGGTTAGATACAGAGAAAGCAACAAGACCCGCTTTTGGCTTACCACCAATACCGGTTGCGCCTTCATCACGAATTTCACCGCCTGAACCTGTCGATGCGCCCGGCCACGGAGAGATTGCCGTTGGGTGGTTGTGCGTTTCAACTTTCATCAAGATGTGTGTTTTCTCTTGGTGGTAGTTGTACTGGCGAGTTTCTGGATCTGGGAAGAAACGACCTACTTCAGAACCTGTCATTACCGCTGCGTTATCTTTATAAGCAGACAGAACGTGCTCTGGTGTCGTTTCAAAGGTGTTCTTAATCATCTTGAACAATGATTTTTCTTGTTTAACGCCGTCGATAGTCCAATCAGCGTTAAAGATCTTGTGACGACAGTGCTCTGAGTTCGCTTGTGCAAACATCATTAGCTCGATGTCAGTCGGGTTGCGACCTAGCTTCTCAGTGAAGCTTTCAAGAAGGTAATCAATCTCATCTTCTGCAAGTGCAAGACCTAGGGTAACGTTTGCTTTTTCAAGCGCTTTACGTCCGCCAGTTAATAGGTCAACTTCCGCATAAGGAGCAGGTTCAGCAACGGTAAATAGTGCCGCCGCTGATTCGAAGTCAGTGAAAACCACTTCCATCATACGGTCGTGCAGGATTGCTTTCAGCTCAACAAGTTGAAGTTCAGAAAGTTCAGCAGAGGTTTCAATGTAGAAAGCAGTACCGCGCTCTAGACGTGACACTTTAGCCAGTCCGCAGTTGTGTGCGATATCGGTTGATTTTGAAGACCAAGGCGAGATAGTGCCTGGGCGTGGCGTTGCAAGCAGCAGTAAACCTTCAGGTTCATGCTCTTCAATCGTTGGACCGTAAGTCAGTAGCTTTTCTAGCTTCTCAACTTCAGACTCATCTAGGTCTGACGTTAGATCAGCAAAGTGGGCAAACTCAGCGTAAATACCTGTTACAGGTAAGCTTAATTCACGACAAAGCTCTAAAAGCTTGTTAACACGAAACTCAGATAGAGCTGGGGAGCCACGCAAAATTCTCATGTGCTTACGTCTCTTATGCAGTTGATTAAGGTAGTATTGGAATAAATTCAGTGGGTTATAGGAACAACCTAACTGTTTTCTTCGAAGCTATTCCCGAAGGTTGCCAAACCTATGCCGATTCCACCTCTTCAATGCGAGCGCATTATAAAGCATTTCTTTTTGTGACGTAACACCAAAAGCAACCGTTTGCGTGATTTTTTTTATCTTTCTGCGTAAATGGTACTTTTGCTGCATTTATCACCACTTTTACAACTGTTTAATTAAACCTGCTTTGCCAGCCTTGCGGGGTTTGGTATAAAGGGGCTTCCACTTTTCGAGATTTCATTTTGATGCCTAAATTTACGCTCATCTTTTCGTCTAAGTTCCTTCTGCTCGCCATCGCCCTATTTGGGTTGGCTGGATGTCAGATTGAATCTGAACCTAAAAGTGTCCTTGAGCAGATACGAGATCGTGGCGTTCTTCGTGTCGGCACCCTAAATAACCAACTCTCTTATTACATCGGTCCTGATGGCCCTGCTGGCTTGGATTACGAATTAGCTCGTGAATTTGCGCAGGAGCTTGGTGTAAAGCTTGAGGTTAAACCCGCTTACCGTTTGTCTGGCTTGTTCCCTGCACTGCAGAAAGGCGAAATCGATCTTATCGCGACCGGCTTAACGCAAAACAACAAACTGACACGCGCTTATCGTGCTGCGCCTGCTTATTACTACGTAAGCCAACAGGTCGTATACAAAAAAGGCCAGTGGCGACCAAGAAACCTAGAACAACTGATCAATTTCGAGAATGAACGTCAGGCCGACTTTGTTAAAGCGCAAACTGAATCAGAAGAGGCGGCGTCTACTGACACATTAACGCCATCTTTGGTTGTGGTGAAAGACTCACACTTTGAGCCAACACTAAAACAGCTACAGAAAACACACGATGACTTTATCTATGATGCGGTCGGCAATGCTGATATCAACGACCTGTTAAAAGAAGTTTCGACTGGCGAGCGCTTATTCACGGTGGCTGACTCAATTGAATTGTCACTGGCACAACGTTTATACCCAGACGTAGCTTTGGCTTTTGAACTGACAGAAGACCAACCTATCTCTTGGTATTTGCAGAAGTCTGAAGATGAAAGCCTGTATGCTCTGTTGATTGAGTTCTTCGGTAACCTAAAACAGTCTGGTGAGCTGGCTTCACTGGAAGAGAAATACATCGGCCACATCGGTACTTTTGACTACGTCGATACTCGCGCCTTTATCCGCGCACTAGACAGCAAGCTGCCAAAATGGTCGCCGCTATTTCAAAAGTACTCTCAAGAATTTGATTGGCGCTTGATTGCCGCTTTGGCCTACCAAGAATCACACTGGAATCCTGTTGCACGCTCACCAACGGGTGTTCGTGGCATGATGATGTTGACACTACCTACCGCGAAGAGTGTCGGGGTAACCAACCGTCTCGACCCGAAACAGTCGGTACAAGGTGGTGTTGAGTACCTGCGTCGTATCGTGAATCGAGTGCCAGATTCAATCACTCAGCACGAGAAGATTTGGTTTGCCTTAGCCTCATACAATGTAGGTTACGGACACATGATGGATGCTCGCCGCTTAACCAAAGCACAAGGTGGTGATCCTGACGCTTGGGGTGATGTAAAAGACCGATTGCCTCTATTGAGACAGAAGAAATACTACAGCCAAACTCGATATGGGTATGCACGTGGTGATGAAGCGAGAAACTACGTTGAAAACATTCGCCGTTATTACCAAAGCATTATTGGCCATGTAAATAAGCGCAATAAAGAACAAGAAGCGACCCTTGAAGGTTTGGTGGTGATCCCACCTTTAGAAACCTCAGGTGCTGAATCGAGTATCAGCGCAGCTCAGTCGACAGTAAGCAGTTCTGAGCCTTCGCAATAAAAACCAAAAGAGCAATGCCATCTAGCATTGCTCTTTTTTATTGTCTTTTTTCGACTCTTCTTTCGTCACTAAGGGATAAAGGAAGCAGGCAAGAAAATAATGATGAGATCTCGAGTGTCATATTACAGTAACAATCGAACCTTATAACGGCACACCACAATCAAGATTATGCTCTGTTGCACTACGATGCTGGCTTTAGACTAGAACGGCTCTTCTATTTAAGCCAAGCGTGCGACAGGCCAAACAAACGAATAACACTATAATTAAATCGTTAGTCCAAACTAAAAAGTCAGACGACAAATAGGAAATCATTGAAATGATGAAGAAACTGAAATCGAAACGCCTTGATAAGACCGTTGCTGCAAACCGTCGTAAGCGTATGCTTTCAAATAATAAGAAGAAGATCATTTGGCGCAATCGCGCTTTCATGCAGATGATTGCTGAGTAAATGTAGTTACTCAATCAGTTTGCTTGGCACTCTTGCGATTGAGAGTGCCGAAAGCACGCTGCTATTTCTTGTTGCTAGCCTTCATCTCTGCTTCTAAACGCTGCTCTTCCAACAGACGTTCTTGCTTTCGCTTCTCTTTTATCTCTTTTCTACGACGCTTGAAAAACGCCTGTAATTGTTCACGGCACTCTTCCTCTAACAAACCATGTTCAACGTCGGCATAGTGGTATGAGGCCTGGCTTTCAAACAAATTCAACACTGTACCTGCAGCGCCCGCTTTTAAGTCTGGAGCACCAAACACAATGCGCTTTACTCGGCTGTGTAGCAAGGCTCCTGCGCACATTGGGCAAGGCTCTAGCGTGACGTATAAAGTGGTATCGAGTAGCCGATAGTTTTCTAAGGTTTGACCGGCTTTACGCAAGGTTTCAATTTCTGCATGTGCCGTAGCATCGTGGCTGCCAATCGAACGGTTCCATCCTTCAGAGATAATCTCCCCATCTTTCACTAATACAGCACCCACAGGAACCTCTCCCTCACTCTCAGCTTGCTTGGCCACCTCGATGGCGCGTCGCATGAAGACTTCATCTTGAGGGGTGAATTGATGGTCTGACAAAGGGAACTCCAAAAAACAAAGGATAAAAACGAAAATAGGTATGCGGTGAAGCATACCTAATCTTCGTGATAATGAACAATAAAGAGATAATAGACAACAAGAGACAATGAACCATTGCCGCTTGCTGGTTGGTCGAACTGTTAGCTATTAGCGTCTTCTGTGTCATCGACTATTGGCGTCGCCTTGATACTCACAATGCGATTGTTCTCAACAGAGATAATTTCAAACTGCCACTGCTGGTATTGAACAACTTCGCCTGCATCCGGTAAACGCCCTATTAACCAAGTCACAAGGCCATTCAGCGTTTGGAAGCTCTCGCTTTCGCCCTCAAAATCCGACAGCTCTAAACGGTTCTTCAGTTCACTGATAGGAATCAATCCATCCACCAGCAAACCGTCTTCCACTTGCTCGGTCCAAAGATCGTTCGGGTTATTCGATAGCTCGCCAGCAATCGCCTCAAGAATATCGTAATGAGTCACAAGGCCTTGAACATCGCCATACTCGTCGACAATGAATGCCATCTCGGTACCCGACTCTTTAAAGTAGCCAAGTAAACGCAGAGCTTTCATCGATTCTGGAACATAGATCGGCGAGCGAGACAGCCCCATGATCACTTGAATGCTTAAATTGCCCGCCTGATTCAGTAACGCTTTGGCTGATACTGTACCCACCACTTTATTGAGGTGGTCTTGGCACAATGGAAACACACTGTGTTTTGATGAACGCAGTTTCTTTAAGATTTGCTCTACTGGTTGGTCGACATCCAGAAAATCGATGTCTCGACGCGGAGTCATCAATGAGCTCACAAGGCGATCATCAAGCTGCAAGATATTACGAATCATCTCTTGTTCGCCGCGTTCAATCACACCCGATTCAGAGCCCTCTTTTACAAGTGCATGGATATCATCTTCAGTAACGCTATCTTCTTCTCCGCCTCGGCCCATCAACTTAAGAATACCTTCCGTTGAAGCCGACAATGCAAACACAAACGGCGTCGCGATTTTAGATAACCAGAAGATTGGCAATGCGACTAACACAGCGATGTTTTCAGCTTGAGACTGAGCAAAACGCTTTGGTACCAACTCACCGACAACGATAGCGAAATAAGTAATACCTACCACCACAACTGCAGTAGACAAGATATTTGCTTGTGTTGGGTCTAATCCCCACAGTTCCAGTTGAACGGCCAGTGGAGCCGATAGCGTCGCCTCACCCACAATACCGCTGAGTAGGCCGATTACCGTGATACCGATTTGGATTGTAGAGAGGAAGCGGGTTGGGTTTTCTTTGAGCTCAAGAGCAATCTGAGCGGAACGGTGTTTTTCGGCTAAGCGTTTCAGCCGACTATTTTTTGCTGCTACCAATGCAATCTCTGACATGGCAAACAGACCATTTAAAACAATTAACCCTACTAAAAGCAGAATTTTCATGTGGCTTGGATTTCCTAAATTTACCGGCCAACAATTAGCCGTGATCCGGAGTATAAGCTGAGTGCGTTTATTTTGGATATATAAAAAGTCTTGGATATAGAAAAATAGCGAAAAAAAAGCCCGCACATTTCGGTGCGGGCTTAGCAATGAATAAAGCTTAGTTTTGCTTAGTTCAATCTTACATTGTGTAAGTGTAAGGTGCTTGGATACCTAGTGGGATACCAAGAGCCCAGTAAGCTAGCAAGAAGATAGACCAACCGATTAGCATAGCAATCGAGAATGGCATCATTAGAGAAGCTAGAGTACCGATACCTGTCGACTTAACGTAGCGCTGACAGTAAACAACAACCAGTGGGAAGAACACCATTAGTGGAGAGATGATGTTAGACACTGAGTCACCTACACGGTAAGCCGCTTGAGATAGCTCAGGAGAGATACCCACAACCATTAGCATTGGAACTAGGATTGGACCGATAAGAGCCCACTTAGCTGAAGCCGAGCCTACAAGCAGGTTAACTGAAGCCGTTAGTAGAATCATACCAACAACCGTTGCTTCACCAGGAAGGTCCATCGCTTTCAGGCCTTCAGCACCGTAAAGCGCAAGCATAGTACCGATGTTTGATTGACCGAATGCAGATAGGAATTGTGCACAGAAGAACGACATTACAATGTATGCGCCCATCGTAGCCATTGTCTCTGACATTGCTTTGATTACGTCATTGCTGTTCTTGAAAGTACCCGCTACACGGCCGTAGACGATACCTGGAATGATGAACAGGATGAAGATCAGAGGAACGATAGACTTCATAACTGGTGCAGAGAACGCTGTTAGCTCACCTTCAGGCGAACGAAGCGCTGAGTTCTCAGGAACTAGAGCCGCGATAAGCAGACCAATACCCGCAACCATTGCCCAACCAGCAAACTTGAATGCTTTAGATTCGATTGCAGTGAACGTACCTAGATCAGGTGCTGCTTCTGCATCTTCATCAACTGGCGTATTAGCAAGACGAGGCTCGATAATTTTCTCAGTTACGTACCAACCGATAGCAACAATAAGAACTGAAGATAGGCCAGTAAAGAAGATGTTCGCTAGAGGGTTAATCACGTATTCAGGGTCAAGAACATTTGCCGCTGTTTGAGTGAAACCTGCTAGTAGCGGGTCAATACCTGAAGGGATAAAGTTCGCAGAGAAACCACCTGATACACCAGCAAACGCTGCTGCAATACCCGCTAGAGGGTGACGACCCGCCGCGTGGAAGATGATACCGCCAAGAGGGATTACTAGAACGTAACCTGCATCTGCTGCTGTGTGAGACACAATAGCAACAAGAATTAGCATTGGCGTTAGTAGCTTAGCTGGCGTGAAGTTAAGCATCTTCTTAAGGCCAGTCGTAATGAAGCCTGAAGAATCTGCAACGCCAACACCTAGCATAGCAACAAGTACGATGCCTAGAGGTGCGAAGCCTGTGAACGTGGTAACCATATTCGCTAGGAAGCTAGCAAGCGCTTCACCAGTTAGTAGGTTGTTTACTTCAAGAGCAGCACCCGTTTGAGGGTTGATTAAGTCGAATGAAAGATTCGATAAAAGTGCAGATGCTACCCATACAATAACTAGAGCCCAGAAGAACAGGATTGCTGGATCTGGAATTTTGTTGCCGGCGCGTTCAATGAAGTTTAGAAAGCGGTCCATACCACTGATCTTCTCAGTCGATGGTGCTTTTTTTACGGCTTGGTTACTCATTGTAACTCCATATGTGATGTTGTTTTGTTTAGGCCTAAATAAGTTTTGACCACGGCCTATTGGTACAGCACATATTCTATTAAAGTCGTTGTTAAAAAGCACAAGATTCCACCTGATTTTCCATAAATGGAGACATATTTTGCAAAAATACCATACAACCACAACAATATAAAAACACAAAAAACACCATTCTATATACAGAGTTTTAACTAGCACGCAAACAATGTCCGAGAAGTGAAAATTATCAGTAAAAGGAGTGGCATGAGCCTTGGCATGCAGTAAACGTTTGCTTGAGGGTCAATCAAACTCACTGTATTTGGAGAGCATAGTTTCGAGATAAATGCTTTGTGCGTGGTTCATACGATCTTGCCATGCAATTGTGACAGTAATGCTTTTTAACGCGCTAGACAGAGCACCGTTTGCATCAGTCACTTCACAGGTCATGGCATAGGCAGAACCCGACAAACCGGATAAAGGATCTGAACTTGCTATGTTGAGACAATGACTCGCCTGATTTAGTTCCGAAAAAGGAATTAAACCTACCGCCCCACTCACATTAGACGCCCGAGTTCGATAATACTCCATCTGCCTTTCAGCAAAATGCAGCGCCTCTACGCTGTGGAGCGCAAAATCCGATTTTTGTTCAGCGTAGACCTGCAATTTAACCAGCCCTAGTGAGGCAACACCAATCAACAGAAAAGAGATAAGAACCTCTATCAAGCTAAAACCTGAGTTCTTAGAAATCATTCCATGATCCTCGCTTCCACTGATAAGTTGAAGGCGGATCAATCGGATTAGAATGCGCACGAAAATCTAAGTCCATGTCACCAACAATGGTCGTCACACCTGCAGGTGAATCAAAAATAAGGCCACCAGAAGGCAAACCAGATGCAAACTGAATCCCGACACTTTTTTTAATGACGCTAGCCTCATCAATATCTTTGATAAAAGGTGCAAAAACGTTATTAGCAGCAAGCGAATTCCAGAAACCATCGACTCGATTTTTCACGTGGCTCTTTTGATAATCGACCAAATGATAAATCACTCCGTTGTAAGCCATGGCTCCATTAAATGCCAACACACCATCCTGCACAACCAAAAGCTGTGATGGATTGATGGTGGCCGAAACCGCAGCGTTGATATGGCAGTTGCCTTCAATCCACAGCCCTTTGGTTTGCCCTGCCGTAAAGTGGTCCATGATCTCAGTTCCGCACTCCGTCGCATTCAATAGCTGAACATGCTTAAACAGATCTGTGTCTTGTGACAAATCGACAATATTTTGCTCGGTTTTAGCGACACCAAAAAAGGTGTAAAAGGGATTCATATTGGGATCAGGATTAAAGTCTTTTTGGAAAGGCGGTGGATTAGTGCCTTGATAATAATCGGGGGCATAAATCGAATGAGTAGTACCGGAAGTACCTTTCGGGATCTCCGTTTTATAGTCGCTATGGCATATACCATCGAAGCCAGAAAATGGACCATCAACACTCGGATCCAACACCTCTAACCCCAATGCCTGCCCTGAATTACTATGTGTTGTGTCATATTGATACGTGAACAGATCAGCAAAAGAGACGCTGACACACTCGTATTCATTGCCGCTGATTGGGTCTTCTTTTGCCGTCGGTTTCAAGCTTAAGGTACCAATAAGCTCAATAGGCCCCGTCGACTGAATCGCTCCACTGCCGAACTGAGATCTTTCTCTTATTGTCTTAAAAAGTGACTGTGCGTTTGAGGATGACGCTACGATGTAAGCGCTAGAAATCGCACTATCAGAGATGTCGATCTGCGGTTTATTTTCGTAAGGAGAACACCAATCAGAAAAATCTGCAGGACGAGCACTCGCGTCTTTGATATCAGCAATTGTCTTGCCGAATTCAAGTAAATAGGAGTAGGTACACTCTAAGCCCCCTTCCGCTTGCCAGTGTTCTTTGCGCGCTAGAACCTCATTTTGCGCCCGCTTGATTTGATAGAACGTGACCTTAAATGAACCAAGAGAAACGATCAGTACACCAATCAAGAGAATACTGACTAACATCAGCGTTATCGCTCCTTGTTGCTTATCACTCGTCATTGCCAGTTCCTTTGCACAACAGATGTCATCACTTTTTGGCTCAAATCCGCATTTACTAACGACGCCTCAAGCGTCATGTTGACCCTTTGAGAACTCGCCTGACTGCTCGATATGTCTTCCACAGAAACAGAGAACGCATCTATCTGAATTTGTCGTTCGAAGAACAAACTTTGACACGTCATCGTCACATCACCGCTTGCATTGCTAAATGGCTTTTCATCGATAGCCAAAAGATCGGTCGATTCTCCAAGGCAGTAGTTGAGCTTATTGTCTTTGAACTGATAAACAATATTTCGATAAGTAGATGAGGTGCTATTTTGCAGATAAACAAAACCAAGATAAGATTCATCAGCACTGACTTTCTGGGCATAAATCGTATTTGATGCACCTGATAACTTTACCGACTGTCCGGCATTGGCGTTATATCCGGCACGCAAAACCTCTTCTTTCATCATTTGTGCAGTGGAGAACAAGTTTTGTGAAAGGAGCACTTCCAGGCTTTTCTCTGAGCTTAGACGTTGGTTAGTGATGAACACACTACCAATCGTCCCTATAACAATCACGCCGATAGCAGAAGCCGCCATCATTTCTACCAAGGTACTACCTTGAGCAAGCTTAGTTGCAGATCTCATAACCATAGTGACCAATGCTGTTGCGCCCATCGCTATTAGGGTCGCTGCTGCAAATCCGAATACGCCCTGTTGTATTTGATGCCTTAATAGAAAGTTCTTCAGACGGGGTACTCACTGAAGCTATGGTGACGTTACCATTAATAAAGCGACCTCTTACTCCATCAATAGAGATTGAGTTCTGATTTAAAAAGCTGAACGAGACTGTGATATCTTGATAAGCGGAACCATCAAGATGCCTCACCACATTACCTGGCACATAAGAAGCGGTAGTGCTGAGAACCAAATCCCACTCACCTTCTGCATCCTCAATCGCACCTAACGTATTCGAAACCAAAAATAGAAGGTGTAGTTCTTGATTTCGGGCAATTGCTTCGGATCGCGCAGTAACCAAGAAACCATGAACCTCAGGAGCGAGTCTTTGAATTTTGGAGGACGCTAACAGAGAGCTAAAACTCGGGGCAGCAGCAGCCAGCAGTACTGAAAGTACCACGACCGTAATCATCAGCTCTAGAAGCGTAAACCCGCGAGTCATTTCCCAAATTCCTATGTAATAACTTGAGCAACCGTACTCAATCTTGCGCATATGCTAACACTAAGGAAAAATAGCCAGATAAGTGAAAAGGAAGTCCTCGTGATGATTCGAAAAAATATATGCAACAGTAACAACACGCGCGTAAAAGGAATGACATTGATCGAGTTATTGATTGTGGTTGCCATCATTGGGATTTTGGGGGCTATCGCCTATCCGAGCTATACCAACCACGTAGTGACTGGACATCGAACTAGCGCACTCGCTGACATCGCTCGAATTCAATTAGAACTAGAAGCAGCCTATGACAGCGGTTATGACTGGAGTGGTATTGTTTCGGGAAGCGATTGTTTGATCTGCGATACCGAAGCGAGCCGTTTTGTTTTCAGTGTCACCAGTTCGGCTTCTGCTGCCTATACGATTACAGCAACACCTCAGTCGGGAGTAGGTCAAGATAAAGACAACTGCTTCGATGGACAAAACCAGAAAGTGCTCACTCTCGACAGCGCTAATGTCGAATACCCAGAAGCCTGCTGGATGTAGTGTGATGAGGGTTTCAGGTGAAGAGAAAGAGAAAGAGAAAGAACCAGATTTGAGATACAAAAAAACCTGCTACATGAGCAGGTTTTTTAATTCCATCAACAACTTAAAGTATCAACAACCTAATTACTTAGTTAGGTCATCGAAGAAGTTTTTAACGCCGCTGAAGAAACCTTCAGACTTTGGCTTGTGCTTGCTTGCCGCTTCGCCACAACATGTTTCTTCGAATTCACGCAGTAGTTCTTTCTGGCGAGCGCTTAGCTTAACTGGAGTCTCAACCACTAGCTTAACGATTAGGTCACCCACACCGCCGCCACGAACACCTTTCACGCCTTTGCCACGCATACGGAACATACGGCCCGTTTGTGTTTCTTCTGGCACTTTAAGGTTTACACGACCATCCAGTGTTGGAACTTCAACTTCACCGCCTAAAGCAGCCATAGAGAAGCTTACTGGAACTTCACAGTAAAGGTTATTGCCGTCACGCTCAAAGATGTTGTGCTCTTTTACGTGTACTTGTACGTACAGGTCGCCAGCTGGAGCACCTTGCTCTCCCGCTTCGCCTTCGCCTGATAGACGAATACGATCGCCAGTATCAACACCTGCAGGGATCTTAACGTTAAGTGTTTTCGTCTTCTGTTTGCGACCTTGACCATGACATGAGTTACATGGGTCTTTGATGATCTTGCCTTTACCATTACAAGTAGGACAAGTCTGTTGAACCGCAAAGAAACCTTGGCGCATTTGTACTTGGCCGTGGCCATGACAAGTGCCACACGTTTGTGCAGAAGAACCCGCTTTCGCGCCGCTGCCGTCACAAGTATCACACTCTACAAGTGTTGGTACTTCAATTTCTTTAGAAACACCACGAACCGCTTCTTCTAGAGAAAGTTCCATGTTGTAACGTAGATCTGAACCGCGTTGTGCACGCTGTTGACCGCCACCACGACGACCGCCGCCGAAGATGTCACCAAATACGTCACCGAAGATATCGCCGAAGTCACCTTGGCCACCGCCGCCGAAACCACCGCCGCCGCCCATGCCACCTTGTTCAAAGGCTGCGTGACCGTATTGGTCGTAAGCTGCTTTCTTTTGAGAATCGGTTAGGATCTCGTACGCTACTTTTACTTCTTTAAACTTATCTGCTGCGGTCTCATCACCCTGGTTACGGTCCGGGTGGAATTTCATCGCTAAGCGTTTGTACGCTTTTTTAATATCGCGCTCTGATGCATCGCGGCTTACGCCTAATACTTCGTAAAAATCACGTTTTGACATGTTCTAGGTCACCAAAATAATTGCTACTACCGAATGATCACTTCAGTAGTCTGTGTATCAATCTAGATAAAAGTTCTGCCGGCTGAAATGCCGAATAAAGCTATTATCTAGATCGACAAGTCTAAATACAAATTTACGGGCGTGAGAGTTACCTCTGACGCCCGCAATAATAAGTCTTTGAGACAAATTTCTAAGCAGATAGCTTGAGTCCTAAGTGGAAGCGCGCAGCCTACGCTAGTAGGTGAGCACTTCCGATAACGAAATCAGGCTACTCTGCGACGAAATTATTTTTTGTCTTCTTTAACTTCTTCAAACTCAGCATCAACAACGTCGTCATCTTGCTTAGGCTGTTCACCAGCGTCAGCACCAGCTTGTTCAGCTTGAGCTTTCTGTTGAGCGATTTCCATTAGCTTTTGAGCTGCTTGCATAAGTTCTTGAACTTTAGCGTCGATAGCTTCTTTGTCGTCACCAGACTTAACTGATTCTAGCGCTTCGATAGCTGCTTCGATTTTAGCTTTCTCGTCTGCAGGTAGAGCTTCACCAGCTTCTTCTACTTGCTTCTTAGTGCCGTGAATCATTTGGTCAGCTTGGTTACGTGCAGTTACTAGCTCTTCGAACTTTTTGTCCGCTTCTTTGTTAGCTTCTGCTTCTTGTACCATTGCTTCGATCTCTTCCTCAGACAGACCGCCTGATGCTTGGATAGTGATCTTCTGCTCTTTACCTGTTGCTTTATCTTTAGCAGATACGTTCAGGATACCATCAGCATCTAGGTCGAATGTTACTTCGATTTGTGGCATGCCACGTGGTGCTGGTTGGATACCTTCTAGGTTGAACTGACCAAGAGACTTGTTGTAAGTCGCTTGCTTACGCTCACCTTGAAGAACGTGGATAGTTACTGCGTTTTGGTTGTCTTCAGCTGTAGAGAACACTTGATCCGCTTTAGTAGGGATAGTTGTGTTTTTCTCGATAAGCTTAGTCATCACGCCGCCCATCGTTTCGATACCGAAAGATAGAGGAGTAACGTCTAGTAGTAGAACGTCTTTAACGTCACCAGCTAGTACACCACCTTGAACAGCAGCACCCATTGCAACAGCTTCGTCAGGGTTCACGTCTTTACGTGGCTCTTTACCGAAGAATTCAGTTACTTTAGCTTGAACCATAGGCATACGAGTTTGACCACCAACTAGGATAACGTCAGTGATTTCGCCTACAGATAGGTCAGCATCTGCTAGAGCAACTTTTAGTGGCTCAAGAGAACGTTGAACTAGGTCTTCAACTAGAGACTCAAGCTTCGCACGAGTCACTTTGATGTTCATGTGCTTAGGACCAGTCGCATCAGCAGTAACGTAAGGTAGGTTTACGTCAGTTTGAGTAGTAGAAGAAAGCTCGATTTTCGCTTTTTCTGCTGCTTCTTTAACACGCTGCATTGCTAGTGGATCAGCTTTAAGGTCGATACCTTGCTCTTTCTTGAACTCATCTACTAGGTAGTTGATCATGCGGTTATCGAAATCTTCACCACCAAGGTGAGTGTCACCGTTAGTTGAAAGAACTTCGAAAGTCTTCTCGCCTTCTACTTCATCGATTTCGATGATAGAGATATCGAATGTACCACCACCAAGGTCGTATACAGCGATAGTGCGATCACCACCTTGCTTGTCTAGGCCGTAAGCTAGAGCAGCAGCAGTTGGTTCGTTGATGATACGTTTAACATCTAGACCAGCGATACGGCCAGCATCTTTCGTTGCTTGACGTTGAGCATCGTTGAAGTAAGCAGGAACAGTAACAACTGCGCCAGTTACTTCTTCGCCTAGGAAGTCTTCAGCTGTTTTCTTCATTTTCTTAAGAACTTCAGCAGATACTTGAGGAGCAGCCATTTTTTGGCCTTGCGCTTCAACCCATGCATCACCGTTATCAGCTTTAACAATGTTAAAAGGCATGATTTCGATATCGCGTTGAACTTCTTCATCTTCAAAACGACGACCAATTAGACGCTTAATTGCGTATAGCGTGTTTTGAGGGTTAGTAACTGCTTGACGTTTCGCAGGTTGACCAACTAGCGTCTCGCCGTCAGTGTATGCGATTACCGATGCTGTTGTGCGTTCGCCTTCAGCATTTTCTAGTACGCGTGGTTTGTCGCCGTCTAAAACAGCAACACAAGAGTTAGTAGTACCTAAATCAATACCAATGATTCGACCCATCAGGCTATCTCCGAAATATAATCTATATTAGTTTTTTGCTATACCCACATATGTGGGGGGCGGTAATCAGGGATTCAACCCTAATACACAAAATTTAAGTGCAAATGTAATTTGCTTTCGTATGCACCATAGATAAGGGCTGCAAACTGGTTTTCAAGGGAATAAGTAAAAAAAATCTATTTTTTCCCGTATCTTTTTACATAAAGGTAAAAAGTGACCGATCCCTTGCCAATTAAGGCTCCAATGTTGAGAAACTCTCGCATTTGTCGCCACATTGAAACCTCAACCCTATTCCAGATGCCATAAAAAAAGACCTTCGTGTGGAAGGTCTTTTTCAAATAGATATTAATCAGTTAAACATTGTTCAAATGGTGACTGATTCAGCCATGTTATTGGTTGAGCACTAACTGGTAGAAGCTCGCTTGAGTGTAATCACCCGCTTCCATACCACGCCATTCACAGGCTGAGCTCGACTTCTTAGTGTTGCATTGATTGTATGCGCCCGCCTTGAAGTACATCCAGTCCTGTCCATAACCAAGGTCGATATCATGCCCCTGATACTTACCCTTAGCCAAATCAACATCATACGTCTTCACAATAGGATCGGCTGAGTTTGGATTCTTAGTAAAGGTTAAGTGCATGATGTTATCTTTGATATTCACATCGTATGAGAACACTTCACCTAGCTTGATGCCATCAGCAGGGTCCGAGCTGCCTTTTTTCAGATTGTATTGACCAAATACATCATGGCGAATGTCTTTACGAAGTTTCTTTCCGTTTTCATCCTTCGCGTTTTTCATCTCTGTCGGCGGGTTTAACTCATAGTTCCACGTTAACGAACCATGCTCATGTTCTGGCAACTTGCGGTAAACAATTTTCAGTGGCTCATTGTCTGAACCATGAATTTGGCCGATCACTACCGAGAATGCGCCTGTTTTTTTGTAGCTACCGCTGGTACTCACCTGATCAACAGAAAGTGTTGCCGTCATTTGACCACCGATAGAACCAAACTCTTCTGCATTCTCATGGCTTGAAATCGCGAAATTGTTGCTCGGCGCCGAGTAGCTGTCTGCCAGCATCGCTCTCAGCTCACTGCGCGTATTCTTACTGTTTGGTGTCGTTGGTGCTGTATTCGGAGCCACAAATACCATCGCGCCAGATTCGGCATCGGTGTAAAACCACTTAGGATGAACGTAAGGCGTGTCTACATTCGACAATTCTTGCTTACCGATCTCCAATGTTTTGCCTTTTCTAGAGCCTTCTGTCGTTAGCTCCGGTAGGTTAATTTTCCATTTAGATAAATCGAAGTTTTGTGCAGGTGCTTTTGCTGGATCAAGATTGAACTGTTGGCCAATATCGTGATTAGAAGCAAGAGCGGGAGCCGCTAAGAGGCTAGCAGTCAGTAGGCTAAGGTAAGACAACTTCATTATTTGGTTTCCTTTATGTCGTCATAATGTAGGTTGTCAGAACAATAAAATAATATTGTATTATTATATGTGATCTATATTAAATATTGAAAACTGATGACCAATTCAGCGCGAGTAAAAAGAAAAAATGAGACTTCGCACCAACACACCCCCCTCTTTTACCCCATCAGCAGACAGCCCAAAGTACCGAACAGCAGAAATAAAAAAGCCCCGCTCTGGTTGAGCGGGGCTTCAGGGGCTGTTGACCTTTCGAGCTGGGCTTTGCAGCATCTTGTGGGAAATTTATACAAGGAAGAGGCTTTAACATGTAGCTGGCCTACATGAAAAGCCGATAACGCAGTAGAAATGAACCACAAGGGCTGCCCGAAGGGTTCGGCTAAAATCGTTTTATGCTTTGTTAAAGAATATTTGCTTAGAATGACTAGGCTACATACTCTTCGCCGCGCCTAAAACGATTTTATCTCGAACAAAACTCAACCACGAAAGGTCAACAGCCCCTAATTATCGAGTCTTAATTAAGAATTAAGCTTCTGCTTTTTGCAGCTCAGCTTCTTCGTTAGCTTCAACGCCAATTTCGTTTTCAGATTTAGCAACGATAGTGTTAACCGCTGTATCACCGACTACGTTTGAAGAAGTACAGAACATGTCACAGATACGGTCAACAGCAGCAACAATCGCTAGACCTTCTGGTGGTAAACCTAGTTGGTGCAATAGAACACCTACCATTACTACACCACCACCAGGAACACCACCAGCACCGATAGACAGTAGTAGGATAGTTAGACCTAGAGTGAAGATATCAGCAGTGTTGATTGGCTGACCAAACGCGTTTGCTACGAACATAGTTGCTAGTGCGATGTAGATAGATACACCAGACATGTTCATGGTTGCACCTAGTGGTACACCGAAACCTGCCACTGACTTAGATACGTTTAGTTTGTCAGTTAGAGTACGCATTGTTACTGGGATTGTTGCATTCGAACTTGCTGTAGATAGTGAGAATAGAACTTGCTCACGAGTTGCTCGTAGGAACTGCTTTGGAGAAATACCAGTGAACGAACCAACCATCATTGGGTAGAAGAAGAAAATCCAGAACACAAGCATTGCAACCACAAGCGCCACATAGCCAGCAACTGACATTAGCGTGTCTGCATCCAGTGTTGCGCCCAGTTGAATCATCAGAGCAAATACACCGTATGGCGCCAAGCTCATTACTAGGCCGATAAGCTTCATCATGATTTCGTTAGCCATCTTGAATGTCTTGATAGCTGGGCCACCACGAGAATCAAGTGCTTGAATAGCAAGACCCGTCAAAATTGCCATGAAGATGATTTGCAGCATGTCGCCGCTTGCGAACGCTTCTACAGGGTTGCTAGGAACGATGTTAACAACAAGAGAGAAGATGTCTGGTGTTTCAGTTGTTGTAAGCGCAATTGTCTCAGAAACCGTACCCGCTAGGTTCGCACCTGCACCTGGTTGGAAAATAAGACCAATCGTTAGCGCTGCTGAAATCGCGATGATGGTGTTAATAATGTAAAGACCAAAGGTTTTACCACCAAGACGACCAAATGAACGAATATCTTTTAGCTCAACAATACCGCAAACAATAGATACGTATACAAGAGGAACTACAAGCAATTTGATAAGTGATACGAACATACCACCAGCACCTTCGGCAGCGCCAAGTAGATACGTATCAAAAATAGCAATACCGCTGAATAGGTACTGAATAGCAGTACCAATAAGTAGACCGGCGAACAAGCCTACAAAAATTTTACTTGAGAGCGATTTATCCATCGTTCTTCTCCAGTTTGTTGTGTTTAAAATTTGTACTTTTATAGTTATATATGCGACCAAAATCGCTATATGGCAGTGGATTTTACATACAAAGATAACAATTAAAAGTATTTATTTACAAAAACATCACAAATGTGACATCAAAACATTTACTCAATCACAACAAGTTTCATAACACAAAACTCTAAATCGCTGATCTGAATGAAATAAAAAGAACGACATTCTTAATGCGGTTTTAATGCTTATTTACGTGGACTCTCAAGTTATAGGCACAAAAAAGAGAGGCCTATGCCTCTCTTTTTATTTTACGCAAACCAGTGATTTATTTTGTCGCTGCGACTGACTCAGTCAATACGCCAGTCAATCACTTGGCAACGTAATTCGTCATTACTTAGCAACCATAACCATCGCTGGGCGAACCACACGACCGTTTAGTTCGTAGCCTTTTTGCATCACAAACATAACTGTGTTTGATTCGTGATCTGGGCTTTCTTGAATAGACATTGCTTGGTGGAATTCAGGGTTGAACGCTTCACCTTCAGGGTTGATCTCTTTAAGACCAAACTTAGCAACTGTGTCTACGAACGTTTTGTGCGTTAGTTCAACACCTTCATACAGTGGCTTAACCACTTCGTTTTCAGCGTCTGCTGCTTGCATTGCACGCTCTAGGTTGTCGATTACAGGAAGCAGACCTTCAGCAAACTTGTTCAAAGCGAATTTACGCGCTTTATCAATTTCTTGTTCGCTACGGCGACGCATGTTTTCAACTTCAGCTTTCGCGCGAAGAACAGAATCTTGCTGCTCTTTCACTTTAGATTCGCTAGAAAGCAGTGCAGCTTCCAGTTGAGCGATTTTTGCTTCCTGCTCATCAGCAGCGTCTTCATTCAGTTCAGCTTCTTCAACTTTCTCAGCTTCAGCGATGATCTGATCTAGCTCTGCTTCGGTTACTTTGTTTTCTTCGTTGCTCATGATATCTCCAGAATTCGTTTTCAATGCAAGTGACAGGCGTGTTTGCGCCCCAAATTGATATAAAACACTCGCATAGACGTTCAACTTGCCTTTATTATGGGGATGAAGAATTTTGATTCAAGCCTAATTCGTTTGGAAACGTTATGAAAAAGCCATTTGAAGTCATCGCCATTATCGGTAAACCTCGAGATCAGCAAGCAATTCAGACTCATAGAGAGCTCTATCAGTGGTTAAGTGCTGAGGGTTATCAAGTGTTTGTTGATGACAGACTCGCCACTATTTTAGACGACATCCCAAAAGAACATTTTTCTAGCCTGATTGAATTAGGTAAACGCGCCGATCTCGCTATTGTGGTCGGTGGTGACGGAAATATGCTCGGTGCCGCTAGAATCCTGTCACGTTTCGACATTTCAGTAATTGGTGTTAACCGAGGCAACCTTGGTTTCCTAACCGATCTCAACCCTGAAAACTTCCAGAGTGCGCTTACTGATGTACTCAAAGGCGAGTTCATGGAAGAAGAGCGCTTCTTACTTGAAACGGAAATTCATCGTCACGGCCAGATAAAAAGCCACAATGCAGCCCTTAATGAGGCTGTACTGCACCCCGGCCAAGTCGCGCACATGATCGAGTTCGAAGTCTACATCGATGACAGCTTCGCCTTCTCACAGCGCTCTGATGGCTTAATCGTCTCAACACCGACAGGTTCTACCGCCTACTCGCTTTCTGGCGGCGGCCCTATCCTGTCATCAAGCCTAAATGCTATTTCACTCGTGCCAATGTTCCCGCACACCCTTTCAAGCCGCCCACTTGTGGTGGATGGAAAACGTCGTATCAAGCTGATTGTATCGCCTGATAACCGTGGAACTCAGGAAGTCAGCTGCGATGGTCAAATCTCACTGCCTGTTTCTCCTGGCGATGAGATCCACATTTACCAAAGCCCAAATGTGCTCAAACTGATCCATCCTAAAGACTACAACTACTACCACGTTCTACGTAACAAGCTAGGCTGGTCGAGTAAGCTGTTCTAAGTGAAAAGCGAATGATTTTGAAAGGCTGACGACGTTCGTCAGCCTTTTTTATTGCCGATTAAAGCTCACTATCTCTATCTTTACGTCAATCCGCCACATCGTCATTCCCAAGAGGGAGGGACGACTGAGTTGGGAATCTATAACGGTTTCAGTGATCTACAGACAAGCTCAATTCTGAGAGCTGTCGCAAAAAATTTTCACCTGTCGACTTTACTGTATAAAGAAACAGTATATACTGAGCTTATATACAGTATTGTTCAGTTATACAGGTAAATAAAAATGCTGGCTCATTTAAGTGTTAATAATTTCGCTATTGTTAAGTCTTTACAGCTAGAACTCTCTAAAGGCATGACAACAATCACCGGGGAAACTGGTGCGGGTAAATCTATCGCTATCGATGCTTTAGGCTTGTGCCTTGGGGGAAGATCCGATGCAGGAATGGTTCGACAAGGTGAAGAAAAAACCGAAGTCAGTGCCGCTTTTTTACTTGAGAACAATCTGCATGCTACCCGCTGGTTAGAAGACAACGAATTGCTTGATGGCAGTGAGTGCATCCTGCGCAGAACCATCTCAAAAGAAGGTCGTTCTCGTGCATTCATCAACGGTAGCCCTGTCCCTCTTTCGCAATTGAAATCACTTGGACAACTGCTGATCAACATCCATGGTCAACACGCGCATCATCAGTTGATGAAAAGCGATTACCAAATGGCCATGCTTGATCAATACGCAGGCCACTTGAACCTATTGAAATCGACACGTAATGCTTATCAAGCGTGGCGACAAGCGGATAACCACTTAAAAGAGTTACGTGAAAATAGCCAGCAAAACCAAGCTCAAAAACAACTTCTTGAATACCAAATCAAAGAGTTAAATGAGCTGTCTATTGGGGAGGAAGAGTATGAAGACCTCGAACAAGAGCATAAGCGCCTCTCCAATAGCGGAGAACTGGCCACAACCTGTCAGCAAGCTATCGAGCTTATTTATGAGGGCGAAGAAGTTAATGCGCTTGGTATTCTGCAATCGGCCAATAACTCCTTAATTCAGCTAGCTGAGCTAGATGAAAGATTAGCCGAGTTACCAAACTTGCTTTCCGAAGCCATTATTCAGATTGAAGAAACCAACAACGAGTTAAGAACATACCTAGACAGCATTGATGTTGATCCCGGCCGTATGGCTTACGTTGAGGAGCGTTTCTCTAAAGTGATGTCGATGTCTCGTAAACACCACGTGTTACCTGAAGAGCTGTATAAGCACCATCAAGACTTACTACAACAAGTTGAAGCGCTTGATTGCTCTGATGAAAAATTGGAAGAATTAGCCAACGAGGTAGAAAACCAATACCAATCGTTCGTTGCTAAATCAGAGAAGCTTCATAAGTCTCGAACTCGTTACGCAAAAGAGCTCAACAAGCTGATCACGCAAAGCATGCACGAACTGAGCATGGAAAAAGCGCAGTTTGCCATTGAAGTGAACAACACCAACACACACCCTTCTCCACTGGGTATGGATAACGTGACCTTCATTGTTTCGACCAACCCAGGCCAACCGATGCAGCCAATTGCGAAAGTGGCCTCTGGTGGTGAGTTATCACGAATCTCATTAGCGATTCAGGTGATCACAGCGCAAAAAGTAGATACACCAAGCCTGATTTTCGATGAAGTCGATGTGGGTATCAGTGGACCAACCGCTGCGGTTGTCGGAAAAATGCTACGTAAGCTGGGGGAATCTACGCAAGTGATGTGTGTGACTCACTTACCTCAAGTTGCCGGTTGCGGCCACCAACAGCTGTTTGTAGCGAAGAACACGAAATCAGGTAAAACCGAGACTCAAATGCACACGCTTGATGAGCAACAACGCGTTTCAGAGCTTGCTCGACTGCTTGGTGGCAGCCAGATTACCGAATCGACGCTTGCCAACGCAAAAGAGTTATTAATCGCAGCTTAGGTTACATATTCAGCAACTTTCTGATAATTTACTGAAAAATCTTGGCAATTTTGCAACTTAATTCAAAATTGCCAGTCATAACAAGCTCAAAGCGCAAGGAGCTTTTTACTTCTTGCTGGAGCTTGTTTATTATCAGGCAGTATTTTAGCGAAGAAAGATCTCAAACTATGCGAATTAAAAAGTGGTTAGTTGCAGTTCCACTTGCACTAACAATGTTGACCGGTTGCTCTCTATTAGAGAAGTTGGTTTATCGAATTGACATCAATCAGGGTAACTATGTTGAACAGGAAGCTGTCGACCAGCTCAAGTTTGGCATGACAAAAACACAAGTTCGTTACGTTATGGGCTCACCTATGCTTATCGAAAATGGCTACCCAGATACGTGGTACTACATTTACCACCACCAAAAAGGCCATGAAGACCCGATTCAGAAAAACCTAGTCGTGAACTTTGATGCCACTGGCACTTTAGTAACGATCAATGGTGATTTTGAAGCCAGTGATGAGTTCTTCGAAAGCCTTCGCTAGCTTTCAACCAACAAAGCTTTCCAGTCAACAAAGCTCTTAGCCGATAAAGCTATCAGTCGAAAAAGTATGAATCGCAAAAGCCTGCTCAATGAGCGGGCTTTTTAATATCTGCTAACAAATTAGGTCCGTTGTCTAATCCGCAGGCACAAAAAAGCTCGCCAATATAGCGAGCTCTCTTCTTAGTTAAATTTGTTTGGCATTACGATTTAGCCACTGCTGCTTTCGCTTGCTCAGCACGCTTACGGCGAATCTCTTTTGGATCGGCTAACAGTGCACGGTAGATTTCGATACGGTCTTTATCACGAACCGTCGCATCTAGCTTAACGTTACGGCTGAACACGCCAACCTTATTTTTCGCTAAGTCGATTTCTGGATACAGTTCCAAAACACCAGACTGCGCAATAATCTCTTCCACAGTCGCATTTTTGTTCACCACCAAGGTAAACACACGCTGTTCGTGCGGAAGCGCAAACACAACCTCTACGTGGATCATATCCGATTCAATAGTCATGGCTTAATAAACCTGTTTCGCGCGTTGAGTAAAAGCACTGACCATATTGCTCGTCAGCTCATTGAAAACCTTACCAAATGCCATTTCAATCATTCGGCTAGAAAATTCAAACTCCAACTTAAGCTCAACCTTACACGCTTGCTCATCGAGCGGAGTGAAATACCAACCACCCTGCAGTTTCTTAAATGGGCCATCCACCAGCTCCATCAAGATCTCAGCGCCATCCGCTAAGCGGTTAGACGTAGTAAATGTTTTGCTGATACCGGCTTTAGATACATCAACCGAAGCCACCATAGCTGAATCTGAAGATTCGATCACACGTGAACCAGAACACCCTGGCAAAAACTCATGATAACGAGCAACATCATTGACCAAGCTGAACATCTGGTCGGCACTAAACGACACTAATGCTGAACGAGTAACCTTTGGCATATAGACTCCTGTTAAAGACAGCGTTACATTAACACAAACTGCAATTTTAATTGTATTGGGCCAGAGCGCAAATAAAAAGGATTCCCCAACTAGGGCGCAATCCGTATAATGAGGCCATTATGGCAAAGAATAAATCAAAATCAAAAGCCGGTAGTAATACCATTGCGCTTAATAAGAAAGCTCGCCACGAATATTTCATCGATGATGAGATAGAAGCGGGGCTTGAGCTACAAGGCTGGGAAGTAAAATCCCTACGTGAAGGCAAAACCAATATCGCAGAAAGCTACGTTTACATCCGAGATGGCGAAGCATTCATCAGTGGTATGACGATCACTCCGCTGACTCAGGCGAGTACTCATATCGTGGCGAACCCAACACGTATCCGTAAACTCCTAATGTCGAGAAAAGAACTCGATAACCTTATCGGTCGTATTAACCGTGAAGGCATGACACTTGTCGCAACCGCACTTTACTGGTCTCGCTCTTGGGCGAAAATTAAAGTTGGCGTAGCGAAAGGTAAAAAGCTGCACGATAAACGTACTGATATGAAAGAAAAAGATTGGGCGAGAGATAAAGCACGAATTATGAAGAGTAATTTGCGTTAATTTTAAGCACTTAAACGCACAGTGCTAGACAGGGTAAGCTTTTCTGGTACTATGCAAATAACACTTGGGGCTGATTTAGGATTCGACAGGAATTTTGAAGTCTGAGGTGCATGCCGTGGGGCGGTTGGCCACGTTAAAAGCCGCAAAAAAATAGTCGCAAACGACGAAAACTACGCACTAGCAGCTTAATAACCTGCTCAGAGCTCTCTTACCCTAGCTTCCGCTCGTAAGACGGGGACCAATAAGAGATCAAACCCAAACTAGCTAGCGTGGCTTCTCCCACCTGAGAGGAAAAGCGCGAATTATAATTCAGGTTAGCCTTTAACTAGCGTGTCGGTTCGCAGGTTGCTGGTGAAATTAAAGATCGACTAAGCATGTAGTACCAATGATGAATGATTTTTGGACGCGGGTTCAACTCCCGCCAGCTCCACCAAACGTTTGGAAAGGGCCAACTCGAAAGAGTTGGCCCTTTTTGTTTGTCTGAATCTTATGCATTAGTAGATAAAATCTTTTATAACAAACACTTATCTACCAATATCAATATCAATATCAAAAAACAAACTCTCAACAAAAAGCCACACATCCCAATACTGAAATGTGTGGCTGTTTAGATCTATTCTGATACGAACTTAGATAAGTTTAGGCGTTACTCCATATCACCTAACAAGTAATCTTCATCACTACTCACTACCGCACCATGTTTCAGGAAGTTCTTGCCTAAGATCATGCTGTATTCAAAGCGAGAGCGATCTTGAAGGTTTACCCTTACCTCTTTCTCTAAGTCACCGAGCTTAACCTTCATTTCAACGACAGGGCGAATGTTCACCTTCTCGCCTTTCTTGGCTTTAATACGCATTACATCAATCACTGGCTTGGTGAAATCTTGCTTATCGCCTTGGTTGTTTTGATAGGTAAAGCTCACCATGTCTTGGCCATCTTTCTTAAATCGTTTGATGTTGACTGCGTTCATTGAACTTACATCGGCACCGGTGTCGAGCTTGGCCGGGAACTTCATGCCGTTGACTTCAACGACTTCGATGTGCCCAACTTTAAACAGTGGCTCAGCTTTCAGAAGGTAATCAGAACGTGTATTAACGTAAACGCCTTCTTTTGCCATCTTCTTACCTAAAATAAAGTACGCTTCTTTCTCATTTGTATTGAGCACGTCGATGGCAAACTCTTGCGTACGCACTTTTCCAGACACCGCAAACTCACCACTTACAACCGGACGAGTATCATCCCCGACTTTAAGCTTCTTAATAATTGGCTTGGTCACCTTCTGCTTCTCACCATTTACATCGGTAAGATAAAATTCAACGGAAGCATCTTTGCCTTTACCTGTCATTTCAAAACTGTCGACCTTCAACAAAGGCGTATTGACAGTAAAAGAAGCCACAGCCTTAAGAGGGAAGTCATCTAGGGTGATGTCCTCTTCCGGCGAGATAATCATAGGTTCACCAGACTCAGCCACATCACTAAAGTTCTCTGAACCTTCTGATAAAATATTCTCAGCACTGGTGTCAATCATGAAGAGTTCGCTGGCGGTGTTGGTTCCAAATCTCAACTGTGACTCACTACTCGAGCGCTCACGTAGGTACACCAGAACGTCTTTAGTAGTGTTTTCATCGAGTTGAACAGGCACATACACCAAAGGTCTCTTCTTACCGCTCACGCTTAACATACGAACCAACGGCAACGTCATCTCTTTTTGCTTGCCGTCGTTGTCGAACATATCAAACGTCACTTCTTTGTTCTTTTTGTCTATGTCGATGTCTTTTGCATGCAAAATGCTGTAGCGGTTCTTTAAAGAGAAGGTCGCATTCATCGCCATTCCCGAGATAGACACTACCTCTTTACGGCCCACCACCGTTGCGTTCTCTTGCTCTTGCAAGTAGTCATAACCTGCAAACACCAGAGCGTTGTCCGCAAGGAAGGTTTTGCCGATCAATACTGGCGCAGAGAAGTGACTTCTATCGGTCAGGTTAACGTCTGTTTTTAGCTCTTGGTCTGCAATGGTAAGCGACATTTTTACGGTAGGACGAAGTAAAGGCGTGCTGCTGGTGCGGCTGCGTATCATGCTGACACGCTCTAAAGGCGCTTCGATTAATACCATATCTCCCGTGCGTGGGTTTTGAACCTTAAAAGAGACCACAGCTTCATATTTCGCAAAGGTGCTGCCATCCCAATCATCGTAATCAACATCAGAATTGTTCAACAGGTCTTCGGTCAACGCCGCCATCAACTCTTTGTCTTTGAGGTTTTGGTAGTCGGGATTAGAGCTCTTCACATGAATGTCTTCAGCATGCATAGAAGTGGTTTCCGCACCGGTATCAATTTTACCAATGAAAGGAACGTCTTTTAGCCCTTGAACGCTAGATAGGTACACGTTCTCAGTGCGACCGAATACCGACTTACCATCGAGTTCGTAAGTGGGATTTTGAGTGGTAGGTGAAGTGTCAGTAGCCAAAGTGTATTGTGAAAAAAGTAGAGTGCTTAAAAGAGTTAGAGCCAAAGGTATCTTTTTCATTAGTTGGTCCGTTGTGATCAGTTCACTAATAATACTGGCGTTTCAGCGAAGAGTTCCCCCACCAGCAATGGTTCTCACATAACGTTAACGCTATGAGTTTTTAAATGACAAACCGATGACTTTGCGCTGCATTCGCTTATCGATTATTGACTAATGGATACCCAATAACCTTTTCAATGCTAAGTGTTCTATTGAAGAAATGAATACAAAAAAGGCCAACGACGAGCGCTGACCTTAGCGATTCAAAACACACCTGAAGCGAGTTTAACTTGCTAAAACACAAACGGTTCTAGATAAACATAGCACTAAAAAGTCCCGACTGTTTTCTTTGCACAGATAGCTCGAGCTTTTTCTGCGTCCTCACCTTTATTTTTGAGATAGCACTGTCGATAAGATTCGACGTAGCGCTCAAATAACACCTTGGCTTCAGGTTGTGGTTTAGAGAGTAGTTGGTTAACGAACTTTCTTGATCCAACCTCAAAATGCTGAGTATCGATTGGACTATTCCAATCCCCTCCCCAGATCATAAATCCGTGATGGGCAAACAGCTCCACCACATCTTCAGCCATGCCGCGGCGTTCTATTTCATCTCGGGCACGAAAGCGAGTACGGTTCACATAGCTTGTCGCAGATTGTGAAGGCTTTACCGTGATTTTTCCGTTGCTATCGAACTCTAAGAAAGGGTTTTGAACTGGGTTGATGTCTATCGCTACACCATACGCATGTTTCGACCAACCTCCTCCGCCGGTAATAGGACGAGCGTTAAACGCACTGCTGTTGTTCGCGTCCATTGAGGCGTTATCGTCACCTCTGAATTCACGCATTAGGCGAGCAGAATGAAGAGGAAAATTGCGCTGTTTAAGCTCTGAAAAGATTTGTTCAACCGCAGGTGCAATCACATCAAGCACGATCATATTGCCCTGTTGCGTTTCACCTTTGAAATTAATGAAGTCGAAATCCACTTTGGATAGTCGCTCACAACCAACAGGCGCACCACTACTCAAAACATTGTTCTTTTTCATCATGTCGCATTGCCATTGAGATATAGGGGCAACTTGGGCATAACTCGCAGCACTGAGCACAGTGGCCAGTAAGCCGACAATAAAACGTTTCATATCAAAGACTCAAAAATAGTAAGAGTGAAAAGTAGCAGAGTTGGAAAATAACATAAGTTAGAAAGTAACATATTAAGCCAAGTTGAGCGCACGCTTTGTTAGCGCGTTTTGTTCCAATAAACAATCTCTCGAACTCGTCCGTTCTGGTCGACATCCGCTTCTCCACCAACATCAGAAAGCTCAGGTAAGGTCGATAATTGCGGAGCGTAATAGGCAACCAACATCAATACAAATGCATCATAGATATCGTCTATCGCCACGTCTTTACGTTTAGTGTTTGAAATGGCCAACGACAAGCCTTCACACCATTGAGGGGCGAGTTGCTGAATAATAGAAAGCCGTTCTTCTTTGCCCTCTTGAGTTCGTTTTGAAAACGTCAGCGGTTCGCCTTTCAAAGCTGCAAACACCACCTCAGGATGTGATTCCCTGATCGAAAGGCTTGGGTGAGTTTCAATGAGCTCATCAAGCTCGCGGATCTTGGGCACAATCCCCCAAGTCTGTTTAGAAAACTTCTTATCAAGCTTCTCAACATTGGCACTGCACGCCGCAATGTAATCGGTTTGATAAACCGCCTCTCGGCACGGAACAGGAAACACGGAGGAACCACGCTTGCTGGTGAGAAAACGCCTTGCTGCTTTATCGCATAATCTATCTGGAGTAAGCGAATCGCTATAGCCAATAGGCATGTCGATTAACGTTGTTGCTCCCGTAAGGTCATCAACCAACTCATCGAGCGTGTTTACCACCTTAAACTCAGGAACCTCACTGTCAGAGACAATCCAAGCGACCCAACCCGCCTTGCAGCCATCAATTCCGATGTATTTCATTATGTTCTCGATGATTAGTTTGTTGAGGGTTATTTGGGATAACTAACCCACTTAATGATCAGTGCCACTCACTAATAAACAGCCGGCTTTTTACACCACGTACCTGCAAGCCCATTGCATCGAACACCTCTTCAAAGTCTCGACACTGCGCTGGGATGTTAGGTAACGAAAGCGCGGCTTCTGAAAAGAATTGTTGTTCAAAATGAGCCGAATCGTTCCAAGCGAGTTGCCACCACTCTAGAATCCGCGACTTAGACGAGCGTAGCTTTTCAGCCGCAGGAACTTTGTCACTTTTACTTAAGTTCTCTTTGCTTGTAGTTGGAAAAAGATTCCACTTATCGTTGTTTGGCCAGTAAGCGAAAGGCAAACAATGATCAACGTGATACTCATTTTTTAATGTTTTTCCACTCCACACGCTGACAATGTCGGCACGATCAGATCTAAGTTGCTCGACACGTTTACGCACATCGCGAGTATCGTGGTTTTGATCGATCCATACCAAGCAGTCGTGATACGTCTGCAATGAGATACTTCGCTGTCGGTTCAACTCGAAACGCTGCATCTCCATGACCCATTGATTCACCACCAGCGGTTCAATCCAAGAGTGGTAGATTCTAAAGCACTCCCACAGGCTTTCATCGAGAGTGAAATAACCAAAGCTTTCTAAGAACTCACTATCAATGACCAGTGATTCTCGGCTCTTCCGTCGTTTCTGAGGTGGGTATATATCGAATAGTCGGTTGTCTTTCGAGCCTTGATAAATAAAAGTCACAGGTCCTGATTTAATGGTACTAATCGTTTGTGAAATTAGCTTTTGTAGAGCCTTGGCTTCATCGCCGAGAAACATAGCGCCTATCGCTAGATCATCAGCACTTAGGTGTTTGAGTTTATTCCACCCATCCTCTTTTACAAACCCAAGTCCCTTCGTTGTGTTGCTATTTTGCTGAATCCCAGCCCCTTCTATGTCGATATCAATCAGTCGCTTAAACTGCCTAACCCAATACAGAGCAACCAAGCCCACTGGTAGAGAAATTTTCCCATCAGTTCGATCAATCACAGCGCCTGAATGCGCATCCGCAATTCGCAGTAATGTTCTCAACAAAGCCAACTTGTATGTGGCCGACTTATTGTCATTCACAATAATGTGGCGCACCTTGTTCAAGTCACCGGAGCCATCGTCTGGCAGTGTCATCACCACGGTTTGCCACCACACTTCACTGCGGTTCAATGTATCTTGGCTATCATCAACATGACGAACCAACAAGGCGCTGTTTTTTGATAAACGCTCTAGCTCTTCAACCGAGACTTCATAGCCTTGTCGACTGTCTTGAAACTCCCCATGACGCAGAGTGATCACCAACTTGCCATTTGGAGCCAGCAAGTTAGACAACTTTCTAAATGCTCGTTCTCGATGAGACGGGGCTAAGTGCATCCAAACCGCGCTCACCAATACCAAGTCAAAACGCATTCCGAGGTTTTCAGTGCGGCTAAGCGAGGGAAGTGAATCATCAATCCAGGTAACACTTGGACCTGTATATTTCGAGCCTTGTTCGCGTAATGAAGCACTTGGTTCTATCGCAATAACATCAGCTCCGGCTTTGTGCATCCATAGCGCATCACGACCGCTCCCAGCACCGACATCTAATACTTTATCGCCCTCTAAAGGCCAATAAGCTTGCCAGCTTTTATGCACCGTCTCGAACGTCACTGAGTTGTACTGCTGGCAAAGTGTGTGAGCATTTTTATCGTAAAAAGGAATCGATGAGGACATATGCGCTATTGGGGTAAGGAGTCTATCTCAATAGTAATGGGGAGCTTAAGCGATTACTAGCGGCACATGTAACTTCAGCTACATCCATCAACATTCATCGTTAGTCACTGTTTTATATCAATATATATCTATAGAACGATTCCTGTAATCTACGACTTAAAATTAAACTCCACGGAAAATGAAACAAACCAGGTGCAAGGTGACACGTGAACAAGGATAATTATTTTGATGCTAACCCAACCTTACCCCCTGCAGAATTAGACTAATGAACACATACTCCCACATAGATACCCCGTTCAACCTACGCCACACCTGTTGGTTTTGTGGTGAACCTTCCAATGATGTTGTTGAATTTCCTAAGACAGCGCAAGCTGTTGCCAAGATTGGTCACTCACCGATAGCACTGCCGGCTTGTAATGAGTGTGCGAGAATTAACTATTCAAAGAATCTGACCTCAATTTGGTCTGTGCGCGATCAGATAAAACACACTCTGATAGACAAGTACGCTAAGCACCTTGGCATCGGTGAGAACTGGACGGAGCAAGAGCTTATTGATTCTGATTTCTCGGGTTCGACACTTGGTGGGTTTGGGCGCAGTGCTTGGAAGATGTATCAAATCGCCAAGCAACGCGTCGATTATAAAGGCTGGCCTTTGTCGGTTGATGACATCCCACTTGAGGTATACGACGAAACCAGTGGCTTTGAGTTTGACGGTACTCGTTATGCTTCAATCAATTCATGTATCGACTATTTCACCAAGGCAGCAGGCGTAAACAAAGAGCTGTTGTCGCAACTTGTCGACATCGTTTCATCAGACCGATTTAGCTACGCACTGCGAATCGCCAAGTTGAACAAGAGTGTTTCTAATACCAAGCGCTCGGAGATCGTCGAAGAGGTGCTGCAACAAGAGTCTGAACAAGAAGAGATACTGCTCGAGCAAGCTAATTCAATGTTTAACCCAAACGTCGAAGAGGTGAATATTTCAGGCTCAATAGCACCTGTATTTGCCATTCAATGGGCGCTGGCTAACAAGGTTAAAGATTTAGCCCACCTTTGTGCTCTCGAAGATGAGTATTTTGACTATTTCGAGCACCTCGGCGGCCCTGCAGCTTTCATGTCTTATAACGGCCTACAACTCTACTTAGAATCTCGTCAAGATCCGGAATGGGTAGAAAAATCGGATCCAAATAAACAGTATTGGTGATCATGAGCCATTACTGGTGAACACGTGTAAGCTCGATAACTGTGTCAAACACCCATTGTTAGTCCTTGTTTTATATAAAGATCTAAAAATAGCCCCCTATCACAGTTAATTGTTGCAATTCGGTTAAATAGAGTGAAAACTTCAAGCATCTAAAACTATTTAATCACTGCGATCTTGCGGTGAGTAAGGAGTGAATTGTGCTGGCTGTTCTTCGTATTATTTTGGCTACGGTGTTTATTATTTTCACCACTCTATGTGCTTTTGTTTACTGCTTGTTTAGCCCCAAGAACCCCAAGCATGTGTACGTTTTCTGTCGTTGGTTCAACCAACTCCAAAAGATCATCGGTGTAAAACTGGTGCAACGCGGCCTAGACAATGCGCCTACACCAGAAAACAGCGTCTACATCTCTAACCACCAAAGCATATTAGACTTTGTGACCGACCCAGGAATGCTAAGACCACGCACTGTTTCATTGGGCAAGCGCGATTTGTTGTATGTGCCTTTCTTTGGTCTGCTGTATTGGATCACCGGTAACATCATGATTAACCGCGAAGACAAGTCCAAAGCACGCGATACCATCAAGCAAGTGGCGGAAGCGATTCATCAGAGAAATCTGTCTGTTTGGGTTTACCCTGAAGGGACCCGTAGTAAAGGGCGTGGACTACTGCCATTCAAAACGGGGGCTTTCCGAATGGCGATTGAAGCAGGCGTGCCTATCACCCCGATGTGTACCAGCACCACGCACAATAAGATCGACTTGAATCGTGCCAATAATGGCATTGCGATCACCGAGATGCTGGAACCTATCGATGTATCCGAATACAAGCTCAGTGATGCAAGAGAGCTGGCTAATCGCTGTCACGCACTCATGGCAGAGAAAATAGCAGAGCTTGATGCCGAAGTGGCTCGTTTAGAGGCGCAGCAAAAACCAGAGTTGGATTCAGACCGCTCTTCTACGAACTAACTCGCAACGAAACCACTGAGTCATCGCTCAGTTACTTAAAAAGACACTCAACGATCGCAACTCTCATTGTTCTTGTTTTACTTGCTGGCGCTTATCCGCAAAATAAAAACCGGCGTTATCGGCTTTATAGAGCAATGGGAGTAAACGATGGAAGTGATTCACCATGGTGGCAAACATACTGTCACAGGATCTTGTCACGAGCTAAGAGATTCAGGCCAAGCGGTGCTCATCGATTGTGGCTTGTTTCAGGGGGAAGATGCACGCCCTCTTGATGTTGAATTTGCAACGTCCCACCTCAACGCTCTGCTCCTGACCCATACTCACATTGATCATATTGGTCGATTACCTTGGTTACTCGCCAGTGGATTTAACCAATCGATTTATTGCACGCAAGCCACCGCCGAACTCGCTCCTTTAATGATTGAGGATGGCTTAAAACTGCAAGGGCTCAGCAATAAACAATCGAAGCTGATACTCAAAAAGATTCATTCGTTAATTGCTCCCAAGCCTTACGGGGAATGGTTTCCAATCACGTCTAAACAGCAAAACAACGGAAAGGTTCATCATAGGCCAAATACTCTGCATGCTCGCTTTCAACCTGCCGGGCACATCTTAGGTTCCGCCTATATCGAGATTAAGTTACCCAACAAAGAAGTAGTTGTGTTTTCTGGCGACTTGGGCCCAAGTAACACACCACTGCTGCCGGATCCCAAGTCACCACAGCAAGCCGATTATCTGTTTATCGAATCCACTTATGGCACCAGTACACATGATGATATTGCTACGCGATCTGAGCGTCTCAAGGCCATTATTGATCGTTCACTGCTCGATGGTGGCGTTATTCTAATCCCAGCTTTTAGTATCGGTAGAACTCAGGAATTGCTGTTTGATATCGAACACCTGATCTTTGAGCATCAACTCAGTAGCAATATTCCTATTATTCTCGATTCTCCGATGGCTCAAAAAGTGACGCGTTCATACCGACGTTTTAAAGAGTTGTGGGGACAAGAAGCAAAGCAGCGTCTTGAACTGAAACGCCACCCACTCGCTTTTGAGCAGTGCATTACCGTTGATGGACATAGAATGCACAAGAAAATCGTGAATCGCCTCAAGTCGACAGGTGAACCCGCGATTGTGGTCGCAGCTTCTGGGATGTGTCAGGGTGGCAGGATAATGAACTACTTATCTGCCTTGCTTCCCGATAAACGAACCGATGTGATTTTAGCGGGCTATCAAGCGCACGGGACGCTCGGACGAGAGCTGCAACAAGGCGAAATGCAGGTTTCTATTGATAACAAAGACGTTGAGGTTAATGCTCAAATTCATGGCATGTCTGGCTATTCTGCCCATGCTGATAAAGAAGATCTCTACCGATTTATAGAGGGCATCGCGACGCCACCGAAAGAGGTGCATTTGATTCACGGCGAGCCAAATACTCAGTCTGAGTTCGCTCAAGAATTACAGGCGCGAGGGTTCGTGGTTGTTTGAAACAGGCATAAAATTAGCCACTTTCACTAGGTAGATATTAAAGCCTCAATTATCAAACCTTCAAAAGCCACAGTCCCTTAGACCTGCTAGTTCACCCGATGCAGGTGATATATTCCAACCTACTTATCCCACCATTCCTATATCAGCCGTTTATGCTAAGCGGCTTTAACCGCTGTTTTGTGCAATTTCGTTTCTTATGCGCACCTCAAGATCCCCTTTCTGTATTAATCACTATTTATTCACTTTGCAAAACACAAAAAGACACAACCAGTTGCATAGGCGATTAAATAGAACGATTATCGAATTAGCACTAAGCATTAACAAACACCCTCTATAACTTGCTTTATGTCACAGTAATCCTAATGCGCAGTTAAATAATTTAACACTCAGGTTACAAGTGAAGTATTGTGTTGTTCGAAAAACAATCATAAGCAAAACTAACAGGGAAAATACTCATGCAGTCATTCGTTGATTTTTTGAATGGAATAATCTGGAGTCCAGTACTTATCTACCTATGTTTAGGTGCAGGTTTGTTCTACTCCATCATGACTCGATTTGTTCAAATCCGTCACTTCTTTGAAATGTGGCGCTTGCTACTATCGGGTAAAAGCTCATCAAAAGGCATCTCGTCTTTCCAAGCTCTAGCCGTTTCGCTATCTGGCCGTGTCGGTACAGGTAACATTGCTGGTGTTGCTGCCGCTATCGGTTTCGGTGGCCCAGGTGCAGTATTCTGGATGTGGGTTGTAGCCTTCTTTGGTGCCGCGACTGCTTACGCAGAATCTACGCTAGCGCAAATCTACAAAGAAGAAGATGAAGGCCAGTTCCGTGGTGGTCCGGCTTACTACATTGAAAAAGCAATGGGTCAGAAGTGGTACGCATGGATCTTCGCTATCGCGACTATTTTTGCATGTGGTATTTTGCTTCCAGGTGTTCAGTCAAACAGTATCGGTAATGCTGTAGAAGCTGCATTTGGCTCAGGTGACATGATTGAAACAGCTGTCGGTACATTCAGTTTCGCTAAAATTTTCACCGGTACTGTTGTTGCTATCATCCTTGCTTTCATCATCTTTGGTGGTGTCAAACGTATTGCGAACTTCACACAGATCGTTGTTCCTTTCATGGCATTGGCTTACATCATCATCGCGTTCGTTATCATTCTGCTAAACATCAGCCAAGTGCCAACTGTTTTCGCAATGATTGTTGGTGATGCATTCACACCTATGGCAGGCTTCGGTGCTGCAATTGGTTGGGGTGTTAAGCGTGGTGTTTACTCAAACGAAGCGGGTCAAGGTACTGGTCCTCACGCGGCAGCGGCTGCAAGTGTTGATCACCCAGCTCAGCAAGGTTTGGTACAAGCATTCTCTATCTACATCGATACTCTTCTAGTATGTTCTGCTACAGCGTTCATGATCATCATCACTGGTGCTTACAACGTTCATGGCGGCGCTGAAGGTGTGTTCCTTGTTCAGAACCTAGCAGCAAACATCGGTGCGAATGGTCCTGTATTTACACAGCTTGCTATTGAAAGTGCACTACCAGGCATTGGTAAGCCATTCATCGCATTTGCTCTGTTCTTCTTCGCATTTACAACGATTCTTGCTTACTACTACATCGCAGAAACGAATATTGCTTACCTACGTCGTACCATCAAGATCCCTGGCATGATGTTCGTACTTAAGCTTGTTCTTATCACTGCGGTTTTCTATGGCACAGTTAAAACTGCGAACCTTGCATGGGCAATGGGTGATGTTGGTGTTGGCTTGATGGCATGGTTAAACATCGTTGGTATTCTGATCATCTTCTTCATGTCTAAGCCTGCGCTTAAAGCTCTAGCAGACTACGAAGAACAGCAGAAACAAGGTGTGACAGAGTACACATTCAACCCTGTAAAACTAGGCATTAAAGGTGCAACTTACTGGGAAGAGAAGTACAAGCGTAAAACAGGCAAGTCTCCTGAAGCAGAAGCTGCAGACACTAAACCTGTAGAGCAACCTTCAGCTTAAGCTTTCCTTAGCAAATAGATCGCTTTAACAAATAGATCGCTTAAAAAAAATAGCGCTATTAATAACGCATAAAAAAGGGGTTAGCCATTTAGGCTAACCCCTTTTGTTTTATTCATAACCAATAAATGGCTTATAACAAACTAACTGTTCCCGAGTTAGAGTATTAAGCAGCGATTTCTTGTGTTGCCATTTGAGGTGCTTTCTTCTCACCGATAGGCAGTACTGTGCGGCCGTATTCGTTGTTGATTACTTGTGCCATTGCAAAGTAAATAGCTGAAGCGCCACAGAAGATACCTTCAAAACCAGCGATAGTGCCGATTAGTTCGCTGCCAGTGAAATCACGAGCTGCAAGTAGGAAGAACAAGATAGTGAGTGAACCGAATACTACTTGCTTCGCCACTGGGTAGCATAGAGAGCCGATGAACATGAAGCCTGTGAAGATGCCCCATAGTAGTAGGTACCAACCCATGAATGCTGCAGGGCTTGCAGGTAGGCCCATGTAAGGCATCACGATTAAACCAACCAAAGACAACCAGAATAGGCCGTAAGAAGTAAACGCAGTTGTACCGAACGTGTCACCACGTTTGAAACACATTGTGCCCACGATAACTTGGCTCAAACCACCGTAAAAAATACCCATAGCAAGAATCATTGAATCGATTGGAAAGAAACCTGCGTTGTGGATATTAAGAAGAATAGTGGTCATACCGAAACCCATTAAGCCTAGTGGCGCTGGGTTAGCTAGTTTGGTCGACATTGCGAATTTACCTTATTAAAGTGGTTGATTAAAAAAAAGCGATAAAAGTTATCAGAAAATTTTAATCTATAAACCGTACAACTAGGTAATCCAGTTATCGAAAACTAAGATTGTGTAAATGATCCTATGGAAAATTAGTTTCATAACGACACAAATCAATTCACAGAAACTATAAGTAAACAAATTCCCTGTCACGTATCGACTCATTAGGTCGTCATTCCAGAATCGAGGAACGAGATATCTGGAATCTGCCCTTAGACATAAATACCAACCGTAAACGCCAGAGATTCCCTATCACGTTCGTTCCTCACTGTAGGGAATGACGGTGGTGTGTTTAGGTACGAGTAAACAAGATTCGGGATACGAAGAGCGTGTTTAGATTGAAGTCAGTGATATGCATATGAAAAAGATGCGGGTAACGAGATTCGGGATGTGAAAGGAGTTTTTGGATTTGAGTAAGCGCCCCCTTAATAGCAAACGTAGGCAACAGAGGGCGAGCTCTTCGTTACCCGTTTACTCGTATCCCGTATCTACTCACTCAGTCGTCATTCCAGAATCGAGGGACGAGATATCTGGAATCTCTTCTTAGACATAAATACCGACGACAAACGCCAGAGATTCCCTATCGCGTTCGTTCCTCACTGTAGGGAATGACAGATAGATTAAGGAAATATGAGGTATAAAATGACGAACGATAGGGAGCGAGCTTTTCGTTACTCGTTTACTCGCATCCCGTATCTGTCCATTAAATCTCGTCTCTACTTGGACATATTAAATTACGCTTGTTGTGGTTTAGATTCAGGCACTTGAGATTGAACTTCTGAAGAAGCGTTTTTACTCGCGTCGCGCTTGGCTAACAGAGTTACAAGAATAAGCTGAACAACAAGAGCGCCCAACACAACCAATGCACTTCCAGTAAAGCCTGCGACTACAAAACTAACCAAAGCAATAGAACCGTTCATTAATGCGTAAGGGAGCTGCGTCTTAAAGTGTTCAAACTGATCACACCCCGCCCCTGTTGAAGAAAGAATCGTAGTTTCAGAGATCGGTGAGCAGTGATCACCAAACAAGCCACCCGATAACACGGCACCAATTGCGACGAGAAGCGGAGCATCTATCGCAATCGCGGTTGGGATAACCAATGGCATCATTATCGCGAAGGTTCCCCACGATGAGCCCGTAGCGAATGAGATAATGGCAGACAGCAAGAAAGCGACCGCAGGCACTAACCAATATGGAAAGCCACTCTGTGCTTGCTCAGCAATATAAGCCGCTGCACCCAACTCTTTACCAACGGTGCTTAATGCCCAAGCCAATACCAAGATGATCGCGACTGGCATCATGTTTCCCATACCTTTTAAATACACTGAAACACCGTCTGAAAGCTTTCTTACACCGTAGTAACCCATTAGCGAGATTAAGGTAATCGCCGCAAAGAAGTAAGCCGATGATAATGCAGCTCTGAACGATGAGCCTGCGACCTTTTGGAATGGGAAACCTTGTGGAACCAACATGGCACACAACACCACCAGCATCACTAACAATGGTGCCCAGACAAAAGATGCCTTTGCATTTTTATGCGAGAACGGATTTAGTGATTCGTTATTCACGCCAGAGTTAATTCCCGCCTGGCAATCACGCTCAGCTTTTGCCATTGGCCCAAAATCTAAACCTTTAACGGACACGAGCGGAACGATGAAAATCGCGAGGAATGCGTAGAACTGAAAAGGAATCGCACCGATGAACGCATCCCAATCTGACATATTGACATTCAACGCCGTAAACTCTTTTTGGATCAGGCTCATGATGTAAACTCCCCACCCAATGAAAGGAATAAGGATGGCAACTGGCGACGAGGTTGAATCAATGATGAATGCTAGCTTCTGTCTAGAAAGTTTCAGTTTATCGAAAAGAGGACGAAAAACAGGGCCAACAATTAAAGGGGTGCCTAAGTCTGAGAAAAATATAACGATTCCACCCAACCATGCTGACAATTGAGCTTGGCATTTATTGCTTACCCATTGAGTAACACGCTTGGCAAATGCAACGCCACCGCCTGATTTCTCCATCAGAGCAACAAAGCCACCGATGAACACCAACAGCATGATCACACCTGCGTTGTAGCTGTCGGTAAGTTGAGGGACTAGATAACCTTTAACCATGGTGCCAAACGTATCAAGTGGGTTAAGTTCACTAAACATGCCAGTCAGCATCGCAACGCCACTCAGCACGCCAGCAAAAAGGCCGATCACCACATTCCTTGTCGCCAACGACAACACCAAAGTAATCACAATGGGGATGAGTGACGTGATATCTGTCTGTTCCATAGGTACACCTTAACCCTAAAATAAAAGAATAAATATAAATTAAATTTGAATATAAATTCACAAGAACCATTTGTACAGAACTTTATCCTCTAACTGGATAATTAGTCTTTAAATGCGCTTCAACATAGCCAAATAGACCAATAGCCCTCCTTAGATAACCAAGTTCGAAACGAGAAAAAGCCGAAAGTAGACACTTTCGGCTTTTGATTATTTATATCATTATGGTCGTACGACTGAACTCGTAACTTAGGTCACTTCCTCAGTATTCAGACGATCAATTACAACTGATTTCATCCCAGAACCAATTTGACTGAACAGGGCTTTCCCATACGCCCGGGCCGTTTTTAGCCACGAAGCACTTGCCGTTATGTGTCACCTTGTCGCCATTACTCACTTGGCTAACACCCGCTTGCCATGTGATAAATACCGATGGGTCAACGACGACCGGCGGCTCGGTAACAGGTGGTTCAACTGGTGTTGGGTCTACCGGAACAGGATCAACAGGTGTAGGGTCGACTGGTGCAGGATCGGTGACTACCGGCGGTGTTGGCTCACCTGCCACTAATTTCCAAGGGCCGCCGTTGGCAGGGTCATCCCCTTGTGTCCACCATTTCGCTTCGTAGGTTGCGCCATTATGAGTCACTTGGTCACCCGCGTTGTAAACCTTAGTCGCACTCCAGCCATTACCTCCGGGATCTGTCCCAGGGTCTACCGGATCAAGCTTATCGACTACTTTCACTTCAGGCCAACTCGCATGTGACCCATAAAAATTGGTCACACACTTCTCGTAATCGCCAGCCACCAGCGCAGAATAAGCAGTTTGGAAACCAACAAGCTCACACTCAAAGGAATACCCTTCTGGGCGGTCTGCGTAGTATTTCCAGTTACCATCCCAATTGGTGTACAACACATCCGTTGCTCCGTTGAGGTTTAAGCTTCCGTAAGGCGTTTGCTGCCAACAAGTATTGGCTTCATCCGCTTCTACCGGAATTTCATAGTGCGCGGCTAACCCTTCCCAATAACGAATTCGGTTAACGGGTTGGCCTTTGTCTTTGTTCTGCTCGCCACATTCAATACCACCATTGATCACGTTGATCGTTGTACCAAAGCCATAGCCAATACCCGCATCCAATTCGCGTTGAGAGGGCGTCCAAGTGCGGTCAATAACATGCAACATGGCTGGTTTAGGGGCTTGAGGGGTAAGGAAGAACCAGATAGCAGAAGCCAAGTTCAACCAAGAATCCGCCACTAAGCCCGGATTGTTGAGAAGCACAGTCGCATCACCGTCAAACATCACTTCAGAAAACGCGCCGTAATTAAAATGGTAAGAAAGCTGTTTAGCACCACGTCCGAAGTAGCCCTGTCCCGCAGCACATGGCCAACGGGCATTCTGCCAATCGTTCTGACCACAACCTGTGGTGTAACCTTCTTGGCCTTCAGACCAACCCATTTCACGAACATGCACCAGCGCTTGCTGCCACTCTTCGAGAGCTAATGGATTATCAGAGGTGTTGTCTATCGCGATGTGCCCACCCGTCTCTTGTGAAAAGTGAGCAAAGGCCGTGATGATGGATTTCTTACAGATGGCGTCGGAGTCACGGCCATCGGTGTACTCTCCACAGAAAGCTGGAAATTTGCCAATCGCACGTAAGAAGCGAGTGTAGGTGTATTCTGGCGCTGCCATCTGAGTGAGAAAGTCCCATTCAGATTGAGGGAACACGCGCTCTACACGCTTTACGTTTTCAGGGTTAGAGGGGGAACCGGGTTCAATCGCTTCAACGATGGTGTTAGGGCGAGTTTGAAGTGCCTGTGACCAGATCGCATACATAGGATCGGATGTTTTCGCTTGTTCAGCAGCTTGTAGAGCCGACTTTTCAACAAGGTAACCATTCGGGTTTTGCGGATCAGGTTGAATGTTTAAAGACGCATGACTTTGAGCTGCTAATGTGCAGCCCAGTACTGTCACCAAATATTTGATTTTTAACATGATGGATTCTCTTATCTGTCCTTAATAAGTCCATCAAAGAGTATGCTTCACATGTAAAATGGCCTAGCTGTAGCTGTGTGAATTTATAAAAAGTGCGAGTGATCTTTTTGATATCTGGCTCAACACAACAAAGCGTCTCATGGTTTCTTGAGCTGATATCTAGTTTCCAACTCATTTGGTTTCTAGTTGTTGTTCATTTGATTTCGAGGTATTGCTCATGAGCCTTTAATGCAATGAATCAATATAATGAATCGACAAAGAAAAAAGCCCCGAACTGAGTCCGAGGCTTAAGATCTTAATCAAAGCTGGTTAAATCTCTAAGAGATTATTCCCACTCGATAGTTGCTGGTGGCTTACCAGAAATATCGTAAACAACACGTGAAATGCCGTTAACTTCGTTGATAATACGGTTAGAAACCTTACCTAGGAAGTCGTATGGTAGGTGCGCCCAGTGAGCAGTCATGAAGTCGATAGTTTCTACAGCACGTAGAGATACAACCCAATCGTACTTACGGCCATCGCCCATTACGCCAACTGAACGTACTGGTAGGAATACCGTGAATGCTTGAGATACTTTGTGGTAAAGGTCAGCAGCGTGAAGCTCTTCAATGAAGATAGCATCAGCACGACGCAGTAGATCACAGTACTCTTTCTTCACTTCGCCAAGTACACGAACACCTAGACCTGGACCCGGGAATGGGTGGCGGTAAAGCATGTTGTATGGAAGACCAAGCTCTAGACCGATCTTACGTACTTCATCTTTAAACAGCTCACGTAGAGGCTCAACAAGGCCCATTTCCATATCATCAGGAAGGCCACCAACGTTGTGGTGAGATTTGATTACGTGTGCTTTACCTGTCTTAGATGCAGCAGACTCGATTACGTCTGGGTAGATAGTACCCTGAGCAAGCCATTTAGCATTCTTCAGTTTCTTAGACTCTTCATCGAAGATATCTACGAATACGTGACCGATGATCTTACGCTTAGCTTCTGGTTCAGCTTCGCCTTCAAGAGCATCAAGGAAACGTTGCTCAGCATCTACTTTGATGATGTTTAGGCCAAACTTGTTGCCGAACATCTCCATAACCTGCTCACCTTCGTTTAAACGAAGAAGGCCGTTATCTACAAATACACATGTTAGTTTGTCGCCGATAGCGCGGTGAGCAAGCATCGCAACTACAGATGAATCAACACCACCAGAAAGACCAAGGATAACTTCGTCGTCACCTACTTGCTCTTTAATACGTGCAACTGCATCTTCAATGATTGAAGCTGAAGTCCACAGACCTTCACAACCACATGCGTTAAGAACGAAGTTCTCAAGCATTTTTAGGCCGTTCTTAGTGTGTGTTACTTCTGGGTGGAATTGTACGCCGTAGTACTTCTTCTCTTCGTTTGCCATAGCAGCGTATGGGCAAGTGTCTGTTTCAGCGATCTTTGTGAAATCAGCTGGGATCTCAACCACCTTGTCACCGTGGCTCATCCAAACATCTTGAGTAGACTCAAGGTCAGCGAAAAGTGCAGACTCGCCAGTCACTTGTACAGCTGCGTAGCCGAACTCGCGCTCAGTAGACGTTGCTACTTTACCGCCAAGTTGCTCAGCCATAGTTTGCATGCCGTAGCAGATACCGAAGACAGGTACACCTGAATCAAATACGTACTGAGGTGCACGTGGAGAGTTCTCCTCCGTTACACTTTCAGGACCGCCAGATAGGATGATGCCGTCTGGATTGAATTCACGAATATCCGCTTCTTCTACGTCCCAGCTCCAAAGTTCACAGTAAACACCGATCTCACGAATACGACGAGCTACTAGCTGTGTGTATTGAGAACCGAAGTCCAGAATTAGAATACGTTGGTCATGAATATTTTTAGTCATTGTAAGCAGTCTTATTGGCTATGTGATAAAACGGAGGCGAGTTTACTCACCTCTGATTAACTCTTCAAGAAATAAAGCAAACGTTTTCGTTAGATATCTTTAACCACGTGTTTTGAGAAAATCACTCTCTAAACAAAACAGGCGGTAGATATAATACCAATCACAGTAAGTAAGCGTTCAGTAGTAGCGCTGGAAAAAAGCTTGAGAACAAGGCTGCTCTATTCAACAAAGAGTTCTGATAAGTAGTTATTCTACAATCAAAAATTCTAACGAAGTTATCGAGGTTTTTAACAAGCTAGGATGACCAGTTATTTACTACGATTGGTATATTAATGTGCCGACTAAATCAGCACATTATTCAAACGTTTGGACGTATTATTAACCTAAACGGTAGTTAGGTGCTTCTTTCGTGATTTGAACATCGTGTACGTGAGATTCTTTCATGCCCGCACCAGAGATACGAACAAACTCAGCTTTAGTACGCATGTCTTCAACAGTTGCAGAACCCGTTAGGCCCATGCTTGAGCGTAGACCGCCCATCTGTTGGTGAACGATCTCTTTTAGACGACCTTTGTATGCGATACGACCTTCAATACCTTCTGGAACAAGCTTGTCTGCAGCGTTGTCAGATTGGAAGTAACGGTCAGAAGAACCTTGAGACATAGCGCCAAGAGAACCCATACCACGGTAAGACTTGTAAGAACGACCGTTGTAAAGAATAACCTCACCCGGAGCTTCTTCAGTACCCGCGAACATTGAACCAACCATCACACAAGATGCGCCAGCAACGATAGCTTTACAGATATCGCCAGAGAAGCGGATACCGCCATCTGCGATTACTGGAATACCGTATTCGTTAGCGACTTCAGCTGCGTCTGCGATTGCTGTTACTTGAGGAACACCAACACCAGTAACGATACGAGTCGTACAGATTGAACCCGGGCCGATACCTACTTTAACCGCACTAACACCCGCTTCGATAAGAGCACGAGCGCCAGCGCCAGTTGCTACGTTACCACCGATGATTTGTAGATCAGGGTATGCAGCGCGAGTTTCGCGGATACGGTTAAGTACGCCTTCAGAGTGACCGTGTGAAGAGTCGATAAGTAGAACGTCTACGCCAGCTTCAACTAGAGCAGCAACGCGCTCTTCGTTACCAGCACCAGCACCAACAGCTGCACCTACACGTAGGCTGCCGCGCTCATCTTTACAAGCGTTTGGTTTACGTTCTGCTTTGTGGAAATCTTTTGCAGTGATCATTCCAGTAAGTTGGAAGTCATCATTTACAACAAGAACTTTTTCAACACGCGCTTCGTGCATTTTCTCTTGAACTTCTTCACGAGTTGCACCTTCTTTAACAGAAGCAAGGCGAGCTTTAGGTGTCATTACTACATCAACTTTCTTAGAAAGGTCAGTAACAAAGCGAACGTCACGGCCAGTAATAATACCAACAAGTTCGTTTGTTTCAGTAACAACAGGGAAACCGGCAAAGCCGTGTTTTTGGGTAAGGGCTACAACATCAGCGATTGTCGCGTCAGGGCTTACAGTAACAGGGTGAGAAACCACACCAGCTTCGTAAATTTTAACCTGGCGAACCATTTCAGCTTGCTGTTCAATAGACATGTTCTTGTGAATGAAGCCTATTCCGCCTTCTTGTGCCAGTGCAATCGCTAGGCGAGCTTCTGTCACAGTATCCATAGATGCAGATATCATTGGGATGTTTAGGGAAATATTCTTCGTCAGCTGAGTGCGAAGATCAGCTGTATTAGGGAGAACGGTGGAGTGTGCTGGCACTAGCAGTACGTCGTCGAATGTCAGCGCTTCTTTGGCAATTCTTAGCATTTGCAATATCTCACAATAATAGGAGTAAAAAGAAACAATCCAATCTCATCGTTTCGCCTAATGAGGGCAGCCAATTAAGGAAAATCAAACTGCATTTGGATTAGATATTGCGGACGGATTATACGGCCAACGAAATCGCTTGGCTACACATTTTTGTATTTTTAATTTGCATTTACCCCCTTGCTATGTATTATATTGCCGCTATCTTCCATACTCACGCCCTGTGAGATTCCAAGAAAGACCTTCCTTCAAGGAAAGATAGTGCTTCTATGACTAATCCAAACATCTTTACTGTTTCTCGCCTCAACTCAGAGGTTCGTCTCCTATTAGAAAACGAAATGGGAATAGTCTGGCTCGTTGGTGAAATCTCAAACTTCTCTGCACCTGTATCTGGTCACTGGTACCTCACGCTTAAAGACTCTCGCGCTCAAGTTAAGTGCGCTATGTTTCGTGGCAATAACCGCCGTGTCACTTTTAAGCCCCAGAATGGTAATCAAGTTCTAGTTAAAGCTCGTCTGTCTCTTTATGAGCCACGCGGTGACTATCAACTGATCATCGAAAGCATGCAACCAGAAGGTGACGGTAAGCTTCAGCAAGAGTTTGAAAAGCTGAAGATGAACCTTGCCGCAGAAGGCCTGTTTGCTCAATCGAGTAAGCAACCGCTTCCTGAACACCCAAAGCGCGTTGGCGTTATCACGTCGAAAACCGGCGCGGCGCTGTTTGATATTCTTGATGTACTGAAAAGACGCGATCCTTCATTGCCTGTTGTGGTTTACCCGACCATGGTTCAAGGCGAAGAGGCGGCAATTCAGATTGCTCAAGCGATTGGACGAGCTAACGAACGCAATGAGTGTGATGTGTTGATCGTGGGTCGTGGCGGCGGTTCATTAGAAGACTTATGGTGCTTCAATAACGAGATCGTTGCTCGCACAATTGCAGCAAGCCAGATCCCGATTATCAGCGCAGTTGGCCACGAAGTTGACGTCACTATCGCCGATTTCGTCGCAGATATGCGAGCTCCAACTCCATCAGCAGCTGCAGAATTGGTTAGCCGTGACAACAGTCATAAAGAGCAAGCTTTTGCCTCTAAACGCGCTCGCTTAGTGAGTGCGATTCGTCATGTGTTAATCAAACAAGCACAATCCACTCAAACGTTGAAATACCGCTTAGAGAAGCAACACCCGAGCTACCAACTGCAAAAGCAGAGTCAGCAACTTGATGACCTAGACATGCGTTTGCGTCGTGGTATGACTCAATACCTAAAGCAGCATGCACAGCGTGTTGAGCGCAAACAGCACCAGCTTCAGCTGAACTCGCCAGTGAAACGCCTTGGTGAACAGAAACTGCATTTACAACGCTCTGAGCAGAAGCTATTAGATGCGATGGATAAAACACTGCTAACCACTCGACACCAGCTGGCCATGGCTGCTGAGAAGTTAGAAACCGTTAGTCCACTAGCAACCCTAAAGCGTGGCTACAGCATTACTCATTCAGCATCGAGCAAGACTGTGTCATCGATTAACGATGTTGAGGTGGGCGAAGTGATCACCACCCAAGTTGAAGACGGTGTGATTGAATCGCAAGTGACAACAAAAGTCGTTAAGAGTGAGCTTTAGGTTCGACTAGAACGTTGAAAATCATTTAAAACCAAAAAGCCCTATCGATAATCGACAGGGCTTTGTTCTATCTACTGGTTTTGAAATTCAAACTCTACTCAGTAGCAGAAGGCTCCTTCATGGTCAGCATCCCTTCCGTCACAATAAAGTTGATGATGAAATCTAAGCCTTGGCTCTCTTTGAGGTTGGTGAACACATATGGCTTGGTTGGTCGCATGCGTTGTGTATCTTGCTCCATCACTTCAAGTGACGCACCCACATATGGTGCTAAATCGATCTTGTTGATGACTAGCAGATCAGAACGCGTAATACCCGGCCCGCCTTTACGTGGGATCTTCTCCCCCTCCGCTACATCAATCACGTAGATGGTAAGATCGGCTAATTCAGGGCTGAACGTCGCACTCAAGTTATCACCACCGCTTTCGACGAATACCACATCGAGGTTTTTGTGCAGCTTAGCCAGCTCTTCTACCGCAGCTAAGTTCATCGACGCATCTTCACGGATCGCCGTGTGCGGACAGCCACCCGTTTCAACACCAATGATACGATCCGGTTCTAGCGCTTCTGCTCGCGTGAGTATCTTTGCATCTTCTTGCGTGTAGATGTCGTTGGTTACCACGGCAATGTTGAGCTTGTCTCTAATCGCCTTACATAGCACCTCTAACAACGCTGTTTTACCAGACCCTACCGGGCCGCCAATACCAATTCGAAGGGGTTGCTTATAACTTTCCATTGTCTACTTCCTTATATTCTTTTTACTACACCGTTCGAGCTGACCGCTACGAACGAAATAGTCTCGTGTATTGTGTTTCGTGCAGTGAACTTGCTAATGCCATTGATGGCGAAAAGCTGCCTACCATCCAATCTTCTATCGTGCGTGCTTTCTCAATGATCTCGGGAAACGTATTGGTGATATTAATCAGTGCCAACTGACCATCGGTTTGACCTAAAGGCACTAACTTGACCCCTGCGGTAACGATATTTTCAAGCCAACTCCATAAGTAACCCTGCTTGAGACTTTCTAAATCAATGCCCCAATGCTGAGCCGCCATACACATGCCCAATAATTGATTGGGATGACTATCAACAGAGTCCACCAGAGAAATATCGATATCTAAGCGCTTCAACAAAGTATTCAATGCCTGCCCACGTTGCTTCTCTTCCGCTCGCAATTCACTGGTTTCACGGCTTGAGTACAGGTAGTTACACCAGTGCTCAATCTCATCGAGTTCACCCTTTTCTAGAGCGTGATAAAGACGCTCTAAGATGGGCAATTCCAAAGTCGCAACACTGGAGCTGACGATGGTATTGAGCCACTGTTCCATGCTGTTGCGATCGGTCACCCAGCCCGCTTCAACCGCTAACTCTAAACCTTGCGAGTAAGTGAACCCACCAATTGGCAATGATGGACTGATCAATTGAAACAGACGATAGATGGCGACATTTTCTGTTGTGGTCATAATCGTGCCCTCAATTTTCTAGAATCGAAAAAGTTCGAGAGCTTATGCGCCTAACAGTAATAGTGCGCTTGCTGAAGCCACACCAACCGACATCCATTTAGAGTAAACCGCGCGGCCAACTAATGTACCGATAACCATCAGAACCAAAGCTGTGATGCTCATGCCTGCTGCAAACTGAGTTAGGTTACTTGCCGCTTCAACGCCATGCGCATAACCATGGAAAAACAACATGCCAATTGCAGCCGCTAATACACTGTTCACACGCTTAGTCGATGGTGAAAACACGTGCCATAAGCATAAGCTGACAACGAATAGAGAAGCGATGATTGCAGGTTCAACAATCACAGAGAAACCTAAGGCTTGGCCTGCGATGAGTCCTACCACCAAAGACGCCAACCCACCGCCAATCAGAGCGGCTTTTGTCTTGGTGGAAAATGACAGTGCGCCAATTAATAGGCCAAAAGCGATCAGCATGATCAAGTGATCCATACCTGTCACTGGGTGAGTTAAGCCAGACATAAATGAGTGGGACTCATGAACTGAGTGCGCTCCATGTCCTGGGTGAGCTAAAGCCAATGTTGATGCTGTTAGAGAAGCTATTGTGAAAGTACATAAGCCAGCAGCTGTTTTAAAGTTCATCGCGAGTTCCTTGCTTTATACCAATCGTAGTAAATAATTGCTCACCCTAGCTTGCTAAAATGCTCGATAACTGCGTTATAATTTTTGATTGTAGAATAACTACTTATCGAAAAATTATGCCTTGTTCTCAAGCCTTTTTTCTGCGCTATTGTTGATCACTTACTTACTGTGATTGGTATTATTGTTATTAATATCGTGGTTGTATCTATAAATGGGTGAGTCTCAAATGACTCGATTAATGATGGTGATGATGCCCACCTGAGCGACCGCCATAAGCGCCGCCTTCTGGTTCAAACGGTTGTTTCTCGGTGGTCACCTTCGCGCCTAAACCTTCAACCATTTCATCCAAAACATGGTCGTGTTGGTAACGAACCCAACCCGCTTCCACTTGCAGCGGAACATGACGGTTGCCAAGGTGATACGCCACTCGCGTTAGCAAATGTGGGTCTTCACAGTAAACGGTCGAAACAGTTTCCGGTGCCGCTTTCACTTCTACGACTAAACCACATTCACTTGAGAGTTGTTCGCCACCACGCAAGATATGACCTCGTGGTAGGAACAGCCCGGCATTGCGCCCGTCATCTAGCATCACCTTAAGGCGGCTTTTGATGCGGCTATCGATCGGTAGGCTCAAATAGCCGTCCGGTGCATTTTGTATTTGAGTATTCAGTTGAGTCAGTTCAATCATGCTATTACCTCAATCTCCTTGTGAGATTTATAACGTTCAAAATAGGGTCACTAAAATAAGATTCTTTAGTCAAAGGCTTAGAATAGAAAGTACCGCTGTGCCATTGGCAGCTCTTCAGCAGGCTCACACGTCAGTAATTCACCATCGGCGCGCACTTGGTACGTCTGAGAGTCGACCTCAATCTTCGGCATCCAATCATTGAGTTTCATGTCGGCTTTGCTGATATTTCGGCAGTTGCTCACAACACCAATCAAGCTCTGCAGACCCAACTGTTTGTCGATGTTCTGCGCCTTGGCTTCTTTAGAGACAAACAACATTGATGTGTTCTGACATGCCTTACCGTAGCTACCAAACATTGAACGGTAGTGAACTGGCTGAGGTGTTGGGATTGAAGCGTTTGGGTCACCCATCGGCGCCATGGCGATCATGCCGCCTTTCAAAATCACGCTTGGTTTCACGCCAAAGAAGGCTGGCTTCCATAGAACTAGGTCAGCTAATTTCCCGGCTTCGATCGAACCGATTTCATGGGACATACCATGAGTGATCGCAGGGTTGATGGTGTACTTAGCGACATAACGTCTTAAACGGAAGTTATCGCTGTAGTCTGAATCTTCTTTTAGGCTGCCACGCTGTACTTTCATCTTGTGCGCGGTTTGCCAAGTACGTGTTACTACCTCGCCCACTCGTCCCATCGCTTGAGAATCCGAGGCGATCATCGAGAACGCGCCCAAGTCATGAAGAATGTCTTCTGCGGCAATGGTTTCACGGCGGATACGCGATTCAGCAAACGCGACATCTTCTGCAATCGACGGTGAAAGGTGATGACACACCATCAACATGTCTAAGTGCTCATCGACCGTATTGACGGTGTAAGGTCGTGTTGGGTTAGTCGAAGAAGGCAGAACGTTGGGTTCGCCTGCCGCACGGATAATATCAGGAGCATGACCACCGCCCGCACCTTCAGTGTGGTAGGTATGAATCACTCGGTCGCCAATTGCGCCAAGTGTTGATTCAACAAAGCCAGACTCATTCAAGGTATCGGTATGAATCGCGACTTGTACGTCCATCTCGTCAGCAACGCTCAAGCAGGTATCGATTGAAGCGGGGGTTGTTCCCCAGTCTTCGTGCAACTTCAAACCCACTGCTCCAGCAGCGACTTGTTCACGCAATGCTTCAGGCTGACTTGCATTGCCTTTGCCTAACAAACCAAAGTTCATCGGGAATTGATCGAGTGACTCCAGCATTCGGTGCATGTTCCAAGGCCCCGGCGTACATGTGGTCGCGTTGGTGCCGGTATTTGGCCCCGTGCCACCGCCGATCATGGTTGTCACACCGGATGCCAGCGCCTCTTCAATCTGTTGTGGGCAAATAAAGTGGATGTGTGAATCAATGCCACCAGCAGTCAGGATTGAACCTTCACCTGCTAAAATTTCCGTGCCCGGGCCAATCACAATATCAACGCCCGGCTGAACATCTGGGTTGCCCGCTTTACCCAATGCCTGAACTCGACCATCTTTGATTGCGACATCCGCTTTTACGATGCCCCAGTAATCCAACACAATCGCATTGGTGATCACCAAATCTGGCGTTTCGGCACTTGGACGTTGGCTTTGCCCTTGTCCATCACGAATCACTTTACCGCCGCCGAATTTCACTTCGTCACCGTATACGGTGTAATCCTTTTCAACTTCTAGCCATAAATCAGTGTCAGCAAGACGCACTCGGTCACCGACTGTTGGCCCAAACATTTCGGCATAAGCCTGTCTGGATATCGTCGCCATGTTCAATCCTTTGTTATTTTCATTATTCCGTGGGAGCGCTTAGAGCTTGCCCATCACCTTTCCTTGGAAGCCATAGATCTCTAACTTACCGGCGTAACGCACTAATTCGACGCTGCGCGACTGACCCGGCTCAAAGCGGGTTGCAGTACCAGCAGGAATATTGAGTCGAAAGCCTTTAGTAGCTTCTCGGTTAAAGATCAGTGAAGGGTTTGCTTCATAGAAGTGGTAATGAGAGCCAATTTGAACAGGACGATCGCCAATGTTTTGAACCTTGACGGACGTTGTGTCGCGGCCTTCATTGAGAGTGATGTCACCGGGAGCGGTTTCGACTTTTCCGGGAACGAATCCTGAGTATTGTTTTGTTGAACCAGCCATATTACTTCTCCCTACACGATAGGTTCATGAACGGTCACCAACTTGGTGCCATCAGGAAAAGTGGCTTCGACTTGTACATCAGGGATCATGGAAGGGATCCCCTCCATAACGTCATCGACAGTAAGCAGTGTGCGTCCAAAATCCATCAACTCTGAAACGGTTTTACCCTCACGGGCACCTTCGAGAATGGCACTGCTGATCAGTGCAATAGATTCTGGATAGTTGAGTTTTAAGCCTTTTTGTTTGCGCTGCTGTGCCAGCATTCCTGCGCAGAAGATAAGTAGCTTATCTTTTTCTCTTGGTGTTAATTCCATTTAGCCGCCCGCTGTTAGTGTCGTTTTCTTAGTGCTCAAAAACACATGAGCAGTAAGTGGGATTCAATCACAGCAAGCTTGAAAAAATGTACCTAGGGTCGGAAGTCACCCTAGGTACAAAAAGGGCTAATCGCTAAGTCGCCCAAATCCTTGGTAAATCAGGAGTCGTACCACATAAATGAGAGCGAGTTGTTTGCCAAATCTGACCAAAGGCCTGAAGGATGTCTTCACTCCAATTGCCCAAGGCTCGCACCACAATCAATCCTTCTATCTGAGTCGCACCCAATATTAATGTGGGTTCACTCGACGTTTTTGATGTAACTGATTGCTGTGAAGCTTGCTGTGTAATAGATAAGAGCAAGCTCTGTACCAACTCTAAATCTTGCTTCTCATTTGAAGTGATATAAAAGGTCCCCATCATTGAATAATCAAGTAACCCCATATTTATCATTAACTTATCGCCACCGTGAAAATTAAAACCTTCAGTCAGAAGCCTTTGATTATCAAGATAGATTTCTGTTTTCCCAACGAGGTGACCATGCTCGAATCCCTCATTCTGTGCAGGACGTCCAAAACAGTGCATCTCCCAACCCCAAAATTGTGCACCCTTTTCTAGGCGAATTTCAGTGTCTAAACGAACGTGTGCATTCGGGAAAAAGATGTTCTCTTGCGGCATCCATTCTAAGCGTGCATCTTTCTTCACTCGTAGGGTCTGCTTCTGCTTAGCGTACTTGTTGTTTGAGCGATAAAACTTGGTCGCACCGGGTGTGGTGATCAACGTATGTGCACCGCTTTCGATGGTCGCTTCAATATTGAGAGTGTCACCACCTACCACTCCGCCGGGGGGATGAAGTAAGTAGGTGTGACACGTTTCCCCATCAGGATACAAGGGACGTTGCACCGCAAGCGGACCAGACTGCTGACGATTCTTTAATACGGTTTTATCACCGCGGTCGACAAAAGTGAGGTTTAAACTCGCTTGCCAACCGTCTCGAATATCTTGTTCGATGGTCTCATTCAGAGACAACACTCCCGCTAAAGAAGTGTTTATTGCTTCACTCGAAGAATATAGAGAGCTCATACGGTTAGGTACTCCTTAATCAAAGACTCATTGAGCCCTTTCATTTCACCTTCTGCTACCTGACGACCGCGGTCGAGAATGCAAAATCGGTCACCGACCTTTCTCGCAAATGGCAGCTTCTGTTCAACAAGCAGGACTGTGAGTCCCATCTTCTCGTTGAGCATACGAATGATGTCACCAATCTCTTGCACGATATTGGGCTGAATACCTTCTGTCGGTTCATCCAAGATCAACAGTTTTGGATTAACCACCAGCGCACGCCCAATCGCGAGTTGCTGCTGTTGACCACCAGATAAATCACCACCGCGACGATGCAGCATCTCTTTTAACACTGGGAATATATCGAAGATGAACTCTGGGATCTTACGGTCGCCCTTTTCTCGAATCGGCAAACCTACTTCTAGGTTTTCTTGAACGGTAAGCATCGGAAAGATCTGACGGCCTTGCGGCACATAACCAATGCCTTGGCGAGCACGCTCTTCGGCATCGGTTTTAAGAAGCGACTCACCCGATAACGAAATGTCACCGCTTTCGACCTTAACCAAACCCATGATGCATTGCAGTAGAGTCGTTTTACCGACGCCATTTCGCCCCATTAGCACTGTGCATTTTCCTTCTGGGATCTGCATATCCAAATCCCACAGCGTGTGGCTCTCACCGTAATATTGATTAACTGATTTAACCTCTAGCATCCTATTCTCCGAGATAAACTTGTTTAACTTCAGGGTGAGCCTGAACTTGATCCATAGTGCCTTCAGCCAACACATGACCTTGATGAAGCACGGTGACATGGCTGGCGATAGAACGAACGAAATCCATATCGTGTTCAACTACCACAACCGAGTGCTTACCAGCCAGTGAGTTAAGTAACTCAGAGGTGCGATCCATTTCTTGATGAGTCATCCCTGCAACGGGTTCATCCACCAGCAACAGCTTAGGGTTTTGCATCAATAGCATGCCGATCTCTAACCACTGCTTTTGCCCATGAGACAGGTTACCTGCCAAGTTAGCCGCTTCGTCTTTTAAATGAATCAGCTCAAGCACAGAGGTCAGTTTGTCTTTCTGTTCGCCAGACATCACAGCAGTGAACGTCGCCCACACTGAGCGGTCACCCGCCATCGCTAACTCAAGGTTCTGCCACACGGTTAAACACTCAATCACGGTCGGTTTTTGGAATTTACGCCCAACGCCTGCATTGGCAATTTCGGCTTCATTCATCTTCAATAAGTTGATGTTCGAACCCAACCACACCTCGCCAGTGTCCGGCTTAGTTTTACCTGTGATGATGTCCATCATGGTGGTTTTACCTGCGCCATTAGGACCGATAATGCAGCGTAGCTCTCCCTCTTTGATGTAGAGGTTGAGGTCGTTTATCGCTTGGAAACCATCAAAGCTTTTGTTGACGCCTTCGACATACAACAGCACGTTATGTCGAGTATCGATGGCAGGATGAATATCGGGTTTGAGGTAATCAAAGACTTCGTCTCGACGAGTGAACGCCTGAACCGATTCCTTTACGCTATTAAATGTGGTCATGCGATCACCTCCTTGGCCTTGTGCTGATCATCCTTATCTTTATCTTGGTTTTTCCCATTTGATGCCTTGCGCAGCTGCTGCCACTTTTCACTGACAAAGCCAATCACACCTTGTGGGAAGTACATGGTTGAGAGTACGAATAGTCCACCCAGAGCAAACAGCCACACCTCCGGGAACTCAACCGTAAACCAACTCTTGGCGTAGTTGATGATCAATGCACCGACAATGGCACCAAACAGAGTGGCACGACCGCCTAAGGCAACCCAAACCACAATCTCAATCGAGTTAAGGGGAGCAAATTCTCCCGGGTTAATGATGCCAACTTGAGGGACATATAAAGCCCCGGCAATACCCGCGATAACCGCTGAAAGCACGAAGACCCACAGCTTGATGCCATCGACGTCGTAGCCCATAAAGCGAGTGCGTGATTCCGTATCACGAATCGCCAGTGCCACACGTCCTAATCGACTGGTCACCACCATGCGACAAGCGATGTAGCTGAGAATAAGCGCAATACCAGTCGCGACAAACAGACCAATCTTGACCGCATCACTCTGTAAACTCAGGCCAATGATGTCTTTGAAATCCGTCAGTCCGTTGTTACCACCAAAGCCCATTTCGTTGCGGAAAAATGCCAGCATCAAGGCGTAAGTTAACGCCTGAGTCATGATAGAAAGATAAACACCAGACACACGAGAGCGGAAAGCTAAATAACCGAACAAGTAAGCCAATGCGCCCGGGACTAGAACCACCATCAAACAGGCGAACCAGAACTGATCGAAGCCCTGCCAGAACCACGGCAACGCCGACCAATCAAGGAACACCATGAAATCTGGTAAGACTGGATCACCATAAACCCCACGATCACCAATCTGACGCATCAAGTACATGCCCATCGCATAACCACCAAGCGCAAAGAAAGCACCGTGGCCGAGGCTCAAGATTCCGAGATAGCCCCACACCAGATCGAGCGCCAACGCCAACATTGCGTAGCTCAAGTATTTGCCCATTAATGAGATAGTGAAAGTCTCGACATGGAGCGGGTGTCCACTTGGTAGCATGGTGTTAGCCAGTGGGATAAGAATGACGGCCGCAAGAATGGCAAGGATGGTCAGTTGCCCACCTTTGTCACCACGCATTGCCGAAAGTACAAATGATTTTGACTGCATGATGTTGTCCTTAACCTTCAGCCGCACGACCACGTTGCGGGAAGAGTCCGCGTGGGCGTTTTTGAATAAATAGAATGATGAAAACCAGTACCAGAATCTTGGCGAGAACCGCACCAGCCCATGGTTCTAAAATCTTATTGAACAGACCAAGGCTTAAGCCTGCGACTAGCGTGCCCCATAGGTTGCCAACACCGCCGAACACCACCACCATGAACGAATCGATGATGTACGCCTGTCCCATATTAGGGCCAACGTTGGTCAGTTGAGAAAGTGCCACTCCTGCAACACCCGCAACGCCAGAGCCTAAACCGAAGGTCATCGCATCAACTCGCTCAGAACGAATACCCATCGCACGAGCCATGCCACGGTTTTGAGAAACAGCACGAACCTGCAAGCCTAATGGTGTCTTTTTCAGAACCATCAATAAGCCCATAAACACCAAACCACAGAAGAGAATGATGTAAAGGCGGTTGTAAGTCAGAGACAACATTGGGTTTAATTGAAGTGCGCCAGACATCCATTCAGGTGTGCTCACTGAGCGGTTCAAAGGAGAGAAAATAGAGCGAACGGCTTGCTGCAAGATCAAACTAATACCAAAGGTCGCGAGTAAAGTTTCCAATGGGCGTCCGTAAAGATGACGAATCACACTTCGCTCAATCGCAATGCCCACTAATCCGGACACAATGAATGCCGCTGGAATGGAAAGTATCAGCGCTAAGCCAATATGATTCGGCATCAACAACTGCAATACGTAGGTGGTGTAAGCGCCAATCATGATCAGCTCGCCATGAGCCATGTTGATAACACCCATAACACCAAAGGTAATCGCTAAGCCAATGCCCGCCAACACCAATACCGAACCTAAACTCAAACCGAAGAATACCGTTTCTACACCCGAATAGAGTGCTTGGCTTTGTTGATAGCTATCCATCGCACGTTCTGCTGCAGCGGTAATGCTTGGATCTTGCTCACTGTTTAACAGTTGATTCAGTGTTTTCAGAACGACCGAGTGTTTGAAGTCACCAACTCGCTCAATCGACGTGACTCGCTCTTCAATGGCTGCGCTTTTATCAAGGGAGCTATAAATAGCCAATGAGAGGTCCATCAGCTCTGCCACTTTGCCCTCTGATTCGTTGGCTCTGAGTTCTGCTATGCGTTCAATGATGTCAGCGTCTTTGGTCCCTAACAGATCCAAAACCGCTTTATAACGCACATCAGGATTACTGCTGTTCAGTCCAATAGAAGCAATTTCCCCGCGCAAGATGCCGCGAAGTTTGTTATTCACACGAACCTTTTTAAACTGTCTCGCATTCTCGATATTAAGCGTTGAATCATCCCATACTGACTGAGCTGACGTCGCTGTTTTGATGCTTTGAATGAGGTAGAGCTGTTTATACTGCTCGCTCTGTTTATCACCAAAATAGTAAAGGTTTCCGTTTAACCAGCCATCCAGAATAGGTTTCGACACATCTTCCGTTTGCGTCTCAATCACCCAATCAATAGCTAATTCTTTATCCGATGTTTTCTTACCAACTAGCGCCTTGGTAAAGCTAGCTTCATCCGTTATTCCCGCAAAAGCCAACTGAGCACTGACTGCCATGAGCAACAGCGCCTTAAATACGTTTAATGCGTTTTTCATCCCTGCTTCCTTAGTCCATCGAGCTAGATATTGTTATTTTTGCTTGATGGATACGTGGATAATTATTGTTACCTGAGAAGTAGTGAGCCTTACCTTAGCTAGGTTTACTAAAGACAAGGCTCAACATTCATGACTCTAGTTACCGCCAGAACACTTCTTCGTTTCGACGTTAAACGCACCACATGAGAATGGCTTCGACCAGCTAGAGAACAGTTTTGCCGATTCAGGTAAGTAGCTCGACCAAGCATCACCCGCAACGAGACCTGTGGTTTCCCAAACGATATCGAATTGACCATCGTCTTGGATCTCACCGATCAGGACTGGTTTAGTAATGTGGTGGTTTGGCAGCATGGTTGAGTAACCGCCAGAAAGGTTAGGTACAGACACACCAATCAAGGCATCTTGCACAGATTCAGGATCGGTTGTGCCTGCATTAGTGACCGCTTGAGCCCACATGTTGAAGCCAACATAGTGCGCTTCCATTGGGTCGTTGGTGACACGCTTTTCACTCTTGATGAACGACTGCCACGTTTCAACGAACTCTTCATTGGCTTCGGTATCAACACTCATGAAGTAGTTCCATGCCGCTAGATGGCCTACCAGTGGTTCTGTGTCCATACCTGACAGTTCTTCTTCACCAACAGAGAATGCAATAACTGGGATGTCTTCAGATGAAATGCCTTGAGCGCCAAGTTCTTTATAGAAAGGTACATTCGCATCGCCGTTCACAGTAGAAACCACAGCGGTTTTCTTACCGGCTTCGCCGAACTTTTTGATGTCTGAAACGATAGATTGCCAATCAGAGTGACCAAATGGCGTGTAGTTGATCATGATGTCTTCTTCTGCGACACCTTTATCTTTTAAGTAGGCTTCTAAGATCTTATTGGTAGTACGTGGGTAAACGTAATCGGTACCAGCAAGTACCCAGCGCTCGACTTCAAGCTCTTCCATCAAGTAATCCACTGCAGGGATCGCTTGTTGGTTTGGCGCGGCACCGGTGTAGAAAACGTTTTTAGAAGACTCTTCACCTTCATACTGTACTGGGTAGAAAAGGATGCTGTTGAGTTCTTCAAAGACAGGCAGCATCGATTTACGTGATACCGATGTCCAACCACCGAACACCACATCCACTTTCTCTTTTTCGATAAGCTCACGCGCTTTCTCAGCAAATAGCGGCCAGTTTGACGCAGGGTCAACCACGACAGGCTCTAGCTTCTTACCAAGCAAACCGCCCTTTTTGTTCTGCTCTTCGATAAGCATTAGCACGGTATCTTTTAGCGTTGTCTCACTGATCGCCATGGTGCCAGAGAGTGAGTGTAGAACACCGACCTTGATGGTCTCATCGGCAGCAAACACTGTTGCAGAAGAAAATGAAAGTGTTGTACACAGTGCAGCTAGCGATAAATTGAACACCTTGTTCATGATATTACTCCATAATTGTATTTTTGTTATTCAATTACAGAGTTACAAGAAGAGTGCCAAACTTATAAACCAACGAAATTATTTATAAGTAATTGTATTAATAGAATTTAAAAGAAACTCACACCAATAGAGTGCATAGTAATCATGTAACTATGTTTCATACTGGTGCAGTAACAGTGGAAATGAACCAAGATGAAACATTCCTGTCCTTCAGATGCAAAAAAGACCCAACACTTTAGTATTGGCTCTCTGGTATAACATCACCGATGGTCGTTCAAACCATGCAGTTTAAGGCTATTCCGCTGGTTGAAATTCGAATTTTACTCTCGATTTAGATTTCAACTCGTTGCAATCACCGTTGCAAAAATAGCTCGCCGCACCACAGGCTTGAAGCTTCTCAAGTTGGCTGCTGCACTCAGGACAAAACCCAACTTTAGTAAAGTGAGCCTGACAACTTTCACAGTGATACTTGCCATCCCAAGCTAACTCAGACTGGCACTTAGGGCAGATATTTTCACTCATTAGCATTTCCTAATTTACGACTATTTTTACAATCTACTACTGCTGAGACTTGGCTTGCTTGATTTGATACATGTTCTTATCAGCTTGTGCGATCAACTGGTCTAATCCTTGAGGATCTTTGTTACAAGAAAGCCCGACACTCACTGAAAACTGCACGTCATTGATATAAAGCGCTTCTTGCAGTGCTTTCTCTAAGCTGTGGTAGAAGCTAACAACGCTTTCTTGATCATCAAAACAAGAGAACACTACGAACTCATCACCACCATAACGCCCTATCTTGGCGCATGCTGTGGTTGCCTCATCAAGAACTTCGGCAACCGCCAACAACACATCGTCACCGAAACTGTGGCCGTAGGTATCATTTATCGATTTGAACTTATCGACATCCACGAACAGACACGCCATCACCTTTTCTGAAAAACATCGCTTAGCCAACACTTTTTCGGCTTCATTGAACAGTGCACGACGATTCAAGCAATGAGTCAGAGAATCCCGATTGGCGAAAAAGTTAAGCTGATTCTCCAACTCGAACTTTTCTAGTGCTACCGAGTACAGGGAGGCCAGTAGTTCTAAGATCTCGAGTTCAAATTCATGCGGTTCAGAGATGTACTTACTATAAATAGCGAAGGTACCCAACACATTACCGCGCGACGAGATAATGGGGACCGACCAACAGGCATGCAGATTCGCTTGATTGGTGAGGGCTAAAAAAGGTGCCCAGTTTGGGTGTGCATTTATGTTAGAGACCATCACTGCTTTCTTAAGTGCAGCTGCCTCGCCACAAGAACCTATCCCCGCACCAATTTCTACCCCTTCAATCTGTTGATTGTAAAAATCAGGCAGGTTTGGGGCATATTCAAGGTGTAACGTTTTAGACTCTGAGTTGAGCAGTAGAATTGAAGCCATGCGCTGCCCAAAAAGCTGCTCGGTAAGCTGAATAATCTTGTGATTTAAATCTTTGCGATCCATCCCAAGCGCAAGCTTGCGCAGCAAACTATTGACGGCTCGATGACCTTCTAATAAAAATTGTTGTTCCATTCACTAAGGCTTTCAATTGTGTAATCGGGTACAGCTTGTTCTTATGCAAGCTTGTTATTGGTTAATAATAACACACTAAATTAGTACGACACACAATCGAAGATCATAGGTTGATCTTTCGCTTTATCTATTTTGATCAGCGATCTACCCCAAAAAGAATATTTATATCACCACACACCGAAAGCATAAGTTACATGTGCTGCATTTCAATTTTAAACAGTTATTTATATCAAAAGTGACATGTAATAATAAAATAAACAGCACAAGCCATTTCGATCTGCAGTCTAAATCATCGAATTACATGCGTCAGCATTTCAATATGCTGGTCATCTAACTGGGTTAACTTAACGGACAATGCCTTAAGCTCTGAGGTGTTCTCAATGTGAGTACCACCACACGGAATAGACACTAAAGTGTCGGCATCCAACTGCCATTCCCAATAGCGAGAGTCTGTTAATGCTTCACCTTCCAGTCTCATTGCGACTGGCGTCGGCTCTGCAAGCCAGCCCGCAATCATCTGGTTGATATCAGCTTCGATGTCATCAAGGTTTGCTAGCATGTCTGCAACGTTCAAACCGCGCTTCTTGAGGGTTTTGCCTAAACGATACTTATCGGTACACAGCTCTGGAGTCACAAAGCTCGTCACTTGTGCGTAGCTATTGAAGTCGTAACTGCCAAGCGGATCTTTTCTATCCGCATCTTTACGCCAGTAGCTCTCAGCCAATACTTTATTCAAAGCTAGGAAAGCGATGTGGCCAGCACTGTGACCACGGCTCAAACTGGCTTGGTACTCTTTATCAACCGACAACACGACTTCGTCACTAACCTTAATCATAGAAGCAGATACGGGTAGCTGGTGGACAACCACAAACGCCCACCCTTCCGTATCACGCTTAACAGGGATATCTGCTGCGATATGAAGCTTGCCAGTAGATTGTTCTATAGCACCAACAAGACAGTCTTCAACGGGATATTGCACGTCACCAACACTCACAAAGCCTTGGTCTGCAGGGTGATCGGGCCAAATGTGACTCACTGGGTGGAAAGGTGTCACGTCGGTGATCAGGTAAGTTTTGCTGTCATCGCTTTCAACGTACTGCGCTTTAGCATTGCGCTGCCAAGCCTGATGACAAAATTGAGTGATGGTTGGTGTGATTGCTGACACAGGTGTAATCAAATCGCTAGTAGTCATATCGTTCTTCTTTTGGAATCTAGTCTGATTCGTTAAGCCAGGATGATAAAAACGTATTGTTATGGCTTAACGTGAATTTTGCTTAAAAAAATACCCGAGACAGGCTCGGGTATCAAATCTATTGGAAAGGTTTACTTACGACCTTTAACCATGCTCATCATACGTTTACGTTTACGTTCTTGAGAAATTGTTAGCTTGTTTGTCTTAGCTTCAAATGGGTTCTCGCTGTTCTGGAATTGAATGCGAATAGGTGTACCCATAATCTCTAGTGAACGACGGTAGTAGTTCATCAAGAATCGTTTGTATGAATCTGGCAAGTTACGAACTTGGTTACCGTGGATAACGATAATCGGTGGGTTGTAGCCACCAGCGTGCGCGTATTTCAGTTTCACACGACGGCCACGAACCATAGGCGGTTGGTGATCATCAGTCGCCATCTTCATGATACGAGTTAGAACAGAAGTACCAACACGAGTCGTCGCTGACTTGTAAGCTTCTTGTACTGACTCAAACAAGTGACCAACACCTGTACCGTGAAGTGCAGAGATAAAGTGAATACGTGCGAAATCAACGAAACCTAAGCGACGGTCTAGCTCTTTCTTAACGCGTTCTTTAACGTCGTTATCTAGGCCATCCCACTTGTTTACCGCAATCACAATTGAACGACCAGCGTTCAACGCAAAGCCTAGCAAGCTTAGGTCTTGATCAGAGATGTTTTCGCGAGCATCGATAAGCAGCAATACAACGTTAGCATCTTCAATCGCTTTCAGTGTTTTAACCACTGAGAACTTCTCTACCGTTTCGTTGATGTTTTTACGACGACGAACACCCGCAGTATCGATTAGAACGTATTCACGCTCATCACGCTGCATTGGGATGTAGATAGAGTCACGAGTCGTACCTGGCATATCGTAAACAACCACACGCTCTTCACCAAGAATACGGTTAGTTAGCGTTGATTTACCTACGTTAGGACGGCCAATGATCGCTAGCTTGATCGGTTGATCTTGCAGACGCTTGAATTCTGCTTCAGCTTCTTCTTCTGTAAATTCAACCTGCTCTTCTTCTTCGTCTTCAAACTCAGTCAAATCGCTTACTTCGCCATTCTCAGCTTTTAGCGCTTCTGCGAATGGGTTAAGAGCAAGGTCAATAAGTGCAGTAACACCACGACCGTGCGCCGCAGCGATTTGGTACATGTCTTCTACACCTAGTTGCCAGAAGTCAGCACTTGCAGCATCAGGGTCGATACCATCAACCTTGTTTACTACTAGCATTGAAGGCTTTTCTAGTTGACGTAGGTGCTTAGCAATCGCCACGTCTGAAGGTGTTAGACCTGCACGGCCATCTACCATAAATAGAACGACATCAGCTTCATCAATCGCCGCTAGCGACTGCTCAGCCATTTTAGTTTCAACACCTTCTTCAGTACCGTCGATACCGCCAGTGTCAATAACAATAAAGTCATGCTCGCTAAAATGAGCATGACCGTATTTACGGTCACGCGTTAAGCCAGGGAAATCCGCAACCAATGCATCACGAGTTCGAGTCAATCGGTTAAATAACGTAGATTTACCTACGTTCGGACGCCCTACTAGAGCAACAACAGGTACCATAACAACCTCTACAATTTCTTCTCTAAATGTAGTTATAGGTAAGCACTTGTTCGCAAGTTTAAACTCTTACCTATAACCACACGGTTTATTAATTTTTAACAACAAAACGGCTCCTGGCTGTTACCAACCAGGAGCCGACTGTGAATTATATCACGCTTTTATTGGCTAATCGTTAGTTTCTTTACATCGCCATTGCGAGTCGTCACTAAGTAGCCTTCAGGCAGTTCAATTGGTGCAACCGCAAAGCCGCTATCATCGACAAGCTGTTGTGCAACAAACTCACCCGATGAACGATCTAACCAGTGCAGATAACCTTCTGTATCACCTACGACTACATAACCATTAATAATAGCAGGTGCTGTCAGTAAGCGGTTTTCTAACAATGGAGTGCTCCACAGCTCTGTACCACTACGCGCATCAACCGCAACCACATGGTCTTTGTCGGTAACAACGAACAAACGGCTACCATCACTTGCTAAATCAATCGCTGATGAGTAGTTACGTTTCCAAACTGGCTTACCAGAACGAAGATCGATAGCAATCAGCTGACCATTGATACCTACGGTATATAGGGTGCCACCAAGAACAATTGGAGATGCATCAACATCAACCAAACGATCAATTTCCGTTGCGCCTTTTGGCGTACCTACTGGCTGTTGCCAAATAAGCTGACCACGGTCAACGATAGCCGCAGCTAGACGACCATTTGCAGTACCCCAGAATACACCACCAGAAACCGCAACAGGCGAGCTGTCTCCACGCAGTGTTAGGCTTGGTACTTCCGTACTGATGGTCCATTTTTGCTCGCCGCTTGCTTGATCTAACGCGATCAACATACCGCGACTGGTATGAACAATGACCATGTTGCTATCAGTTGCTGGGGATGCAAGCACCTCGCCATTCACTGATACACGCCACAGCTCTTCACCGGTCGATTCTTCCAGTGCGATCACTTCGCCATTTTCAGAACCAACAAATACTTTACCGTAAGCCGCCGTTAGGCCGCCTGATAAACGAGCCAGTACGTCTTTCTCAAGATCGACTTTCCACAGCGCTTTACCTGTATCAGGATCAAGCGCTTTAACCATACCTTCACGGCTTGCAACAAACACTTTGTCGTAAGCCAATTCTGGCGTTAGTTTTGAAAAGTAGTGACCAACACCATCACCAACCGACGTCGACCACTCCTGGCTAGGAGTGAACTCGCTGTTTACCGTTGGTACTGGAGCCATGATTACGGTGTCTTCTTCACCCGCACAGCCAGCTAGTAGGCCAAGAGCAATCGCACACAACGCCGCTTTTGGAAACATCTTCTTCATTCAAAGCGCCTTATTTAGCTAGGTCGTCAAGTTTGATTTGAAGCGTTTGGCTAGCGTCAACAGCTTGCTGTGCTTCTGTGTAAGCACTGTATGCTGCGTCAGTGTCGCCTTTACGAAGTGAGATATCACCACGCAGTTCAGCAACACGGCCTTTCCAAGATTCATCTGTCATAGCAGCAAGATCAGTCAGTGCTGCGTCAAATTCACCTTGCTCAGCTTTAATACGTGCAACACGGTAAGTAAGTAGTGGCGCAAGTGCCGTGTCCTTAGTTGCCGATTTTGCCCACTCTAGCTGTTCAAGTGCTGCTGCTAGCTCACCCGCTTGTACTTGTACTTTTGCTAATTGCATAGCAGCAAGTACTGAGTATTCAGCGTCTTTGTTTGCGTCGATGAAAGCTTGAATATCAGATTGAGCATCAACGCCCTTAGTATCAAGAGCTGAAATTACAGAGGTGTAGCCTTCTGAAGCTGCTTCACGCGCTTCAACTACTGAATCTTGGTAATAGCGCCAGCCAAATAGACCACCTAAACCAATAACCGCACCAAAGATTACGGCTTTACCGTTCTCTTTCCACCAATCTTTAATGGCTTCAACTTGTTGCTCTTCGCTATCGTAAAGTTCCACTTCCTGTCCTCTTTAATTCTTTAAACGCCAGCATAGTGCTGACGTTAGTATTCATTATGAGCGTTTGCTCAATGGCTAATTAGATTAGCGCAGCAACTTTCTCTGCAACTTCCGTTTGAGACACGGTTTCTTGCTCGCCGCCAACCAGATCTTTTAGCACAACTGTATTGTCAGCAACTTCGTTCTCACCAAGTACCAGCGCCACAACAGCACCTACTTTGTCAGCACGTTTGAATTGCTTCTTGAAGTTACCACCACCGAAGTGATTCATTACACGCACACCTTCAACGGTGTCGCGTAATTGATTCGCTAACTGCATGCCCGCGATCATAGTACCTTCGCCAGCAGCAACTACGTATACATCAACGCTACGACGAACTTCTGTTAGCTCTAGCGTTTCCATCATCAGAACCAGACGCTCTAGACCCATTGCGAAGCCAACTGCATTGGTTGCTTTACCGCCTAGTTGCTCAACAAGACCATCGTAACGACCGCCGCCACATACTGTACCTTGAGCACCAAGGCTGTCTGTGATCCACTCAAATACAGTGCGGTTGTAGTAATCTAGGCCACGTACTAGACGCTCATTAACTTGGTATTCGATACCAACAGCGTCAAGAAGTTCACACAAACCAGCAAAATGTTGCTTCGATTCTTCACCTAGATATTCAGATAATCGAGGTGCGTCACCTAAGATAGCTTGAACATCAGGGTTCTTAGTATCAAGTACACGTAGAGGGTTAGTGTGCATACGACGTTTGCAGTCTTCGTCAAGCACATCAATGTGTTGCTCAAGGAAAGCCACTAACGCAGTGCGGTAGCTAACGCGATCTTCTTGAGAACCGATTGAGTTCAGCTCTAGGCGAACGTGCTTATCGATGCCTAGCTCACGCCATAGACGTGCTGTCATCATGATAAGTTCTGCATCAACGTCTGGACCGTCTAGGCCAAACACTTCAACACCACATTGGTGGAATTGACGGTAACGACCTTTTTGAGGGCGCTCGTGACGGAACATAGGACCCATGTACCATAGGCGCTGTTCATCACGGTTGATAAGGCTATTTTGAATACATGAACGAACACAACCTGCTGTGCCTTCTGGACGCAGCGTTAGGCTATCGCCATTGCGGTCGTCAAAGGTGTACATCTCTTTAGAAACAACGTCTGTCTCTTCACCAACTGCACGGCTAAATAGGTTTGTTTCTTCAACGATAGGCATACGTACTTCGTTGTAACCGTATGCACTCACCACGTTTTTAACTGCGCTTTCTACTTTCTGCCACAGTGGTGATTGAGTTGGAAGGCAGTCGTTCATGCCTCGAATTGCTTGGATATTTTTAGCCACAGTATTTATTCCGTAATTTCTCACAACCAGGTGTTAGTGCGAATAGACAATCACACCCCATCGCGTTGTATTAATCTTCTAAGTTTTCTACATCAATGCGATTTGCTTTATCAAGCACTGACGCTTTTGCACGAATCTTAGCTTCAAGTTTGTCGACAAGGTCATCGTTGTCGAAGCGCTCTTTCTGACGCTTACCGTCTTCGTAGAAGGCACTCTTACGTGCACTACCGGCTAAACCTAAGTGAGACACTTCAGCTTCACCAGGGCCGTTAACCACACAACCGATGATAGATACATCCATTGGAGTGATCACGTCTTCTAGGCGTTCTTCAAGGGCATTAACGGTGTTAATAACATCGAACTCTTGACGAGAACAGCTCGGGCACGCAATGAAGTTGATGCCACGCGAACGAATGCGCAAAGATTTAAGAATATCAAAACCAACTTTGATCTCTTCAACCGGATCAGCCGCTAGCGAGATACGCAGCGTATCGCCGATACCTTCAGAAAGAAGCATACCTAAACCTACCGCTGACTTCACAGAGCCTGCACGCGCACCGCCCGCTTCGGTAATGCCAAGGTGAAGAGGTTGATCAATCTGCTGAGCCAGCAAACGGTAAGAACCAACTGCTAGGAATACATCAGACGCCTTAACGCTGACTTTGAATTGATCAAAGTTGAGACGGTCTAGAATATCTACATGACGCATTGCTGATTCAACAAGCGCTTCAGCTGTAGGTTCTGTGTATTTCTCTTGGATCTCTTTCTCAAGAGAACCGCCGTTAACACCAATACGAATCGGAATATTCATATCACGTGCACAATCAACAACTGAGCGGATACGGCTTTCGTTACCGATGTTACCTGGGTTGATACGCAGACAGTCAACGCCGTATTCAGCCACTTTAAGTGCGATACGGTAGTCGAAGTGAATATCAGCAACCAAAGGAACAGAGACCTGCTGCTTGATTAGCTTAAAGGCTTCAGCGGCATCCATAGTCGGTACAGATACGCGAACGATATCAGCGCCAACTTTTTCCAGAGCTCTAATTTGAGCAACGGTCGCGGCTACATCTGTTGTTCTTGTGTTGGTCATGGATTGCACAGCAATTGGTGCACCATCACCGATCGGCACATCACCCACATAAATACGGGTTGATTTGCGACGAATAATAGGAGATTCGTGTTGCATATTAACTCTAAGGTAAGGTTATTCTAGCTACTTTGCCTGAAGTATACCCAGAAAGGTCGACAGGTTCACTTGCAAATGTCATTGATACGCCTTCTGGCGCACCTAGAATCACTTTATATGGCGCAGTTCCTGAAAGATTTAACGACTGACCTGCTTTTTTGATGCCAGTTGACAAGGTTTTACCCGTTGCATCTTTTACTTGGATCCAGCAATCAGCAGTGAACTGCATCACTAGCTCGTTAGCCACAGCTTCAGGAGCAGTACTTGCTTCAACCACTTCTACATTCGCAGCAACTTCAGCAGTTGGTTCTGTCTCTGTTGCTTGTTGTGCAGGAGTTTCGTCAGCTGGAGTAACAGCATCTGAAGTATCTTCCGCATCGCTTATCGCAGCAAGGCCTTCAGTACCGTCAACAACAGAAGCACCCGCTTCGTTTTGTTCAGCTTCGATCACTTCTAAAGAGGTGAATTCAGGGGCAAGTGATTCTTCTACTGCTAGCTCTTCTGAGCTTTCAGTATTCGCTAAAGATTGAGATAAGGTGTCTTGCTGTTGGTTCTGCCACCACCAAAGTGAGGAGATACCCGCAATGACCGCAAAAATGCTCCAAGTCAGGATCATAATACGACTGTTGTGCTTCTCGGTTTTGGTCTTACGAGAAAAACTCAGCATTTCTTGCTCTTGATGCTGAGCATCACCGGCATGATGCAACGCACTCAATACAACTTTTTCGTCAAGATTGACGTATTTCGCGTATGAACGAATGTAGCCACGCATAAACGTCGCCACTTGATCTGACTCGAATTGGTTTTCTTCAATTTGTTGGATCAGCGTAACGCGAAGTTTCAAGCGATCAGAAATCTGCTTTTGCGTTAAACCAAGAGATTCTCGTTTGTTCTTAAGCAGCGTTCCCGCTTCCAAAGCTGGAGCTACGTTTTCTTGCGCTTGTGTATCTTGTTCTGTGTTCATAGAGAGTGAACTTCTAAAGTATTATCGCAGGTTGAGGAGAGCGTTTTCTTATTGTCGTTTAAGCTCAATCTAACAACCCACGTTATGTGGAATTTTTCCTGCTATCTAAATCATCAACCCTTAAAGGCGAACATCATTCATTTGTTATGGATGACCTTCTCAGGAAGCTAGTTTATCAAGTAGCCAACCTAAATAGACATATTGATGATCAGTAGCAAGCGAGCACTTAAATTAATTTAAGATTAGTTAATCATAAGCTAATGCCATTACAAGGCAAAAACACTTTAAACAAAATTTACCGTCAGCTCATGGTTTTGTCCAAAATTTGACGAAAAATGTAAGAAAGCGTGGGCAAGAAGTCCAAAAAATCAAAAACTGTACCCCAGAAAAGCAACAAGCCAGAAGTAAGACTTCTGGCTTGTTTAGGTTCTAATCGCGTTTATACCGCTTTTACTTCAATCACACCACCGGCAATCAAGTTCGCTTCAGAGGCTGCTTTGATCATTTTGGTACGTTTGGTTCTATCAATCACATCACCGACTAACTGACCACACGCGGCATCAATATCATCACCACGAGTCTTACGAACGGTTACTGTGTAGTTGTATTCCATCAGCGTTTTTTGGAAGCGATCAATACGAGAGTTACTTGGCTTCTTATAAGGCGAACCCGGGTAAGGGTTGAATGGAATCAAGTTGATCTTACAAGGCGTCTCTTTCATTAGCTCTGCAAGTTCACGTGCGTGGTCCATATCATCATTCACATGATCCAATAGCACGTACTCAACCGTTACTTTACCGCGGTTAGCATTTGAAGACGCAATGTAACGACGAACAGATGCTAGGAAGTCTTGGATATCCCAACGGTCGTTGATCGGCATGATTTGGCTACGTAGTGCATCGTTTGGTGCATGTAGAGAAATAGCCAATGCGACATCAATGTTGTCTGTCATTTGGTCAAGACCAGAAACAACACCAGAAGTTGATACAGTTACACGACGCTTAGACAGTGCGAAACCTAGATCATCAAGCATGATTTCTAATGATGGCATTAGGTTCTTCATGTTCAATAGAGGCTCGCCCATACCCATCATTACAACGTTAGTAATTGGACGACGGCCGGTTTCTTTTTCTAGGCCGATTTCGCGAGATGCACGCCAGATTTGGCCAACAATCTCTGAAACTTTTAGGTTACGGTTAAAGCCTTGTTGAGCTGTAGAGCAGAACTTACATTCAAGTGCACAACCAACCTGTGAAGATACACATAACGTCGCACGGTCACCGTCTGGGATGTATACCGTTTCAACATCTTGGTCGCCAACGCTCATCGCCCATTTAATTGTGCCATCTGAAGAGTGTTGAGCTTCAGAAACAACAGGTGCCACAATCTCACAGCGACGTTGAAGTTTCTCACGTAACTTTTTGTTGATGTTGTTCATTTGTTCGAAGTCATCGACACCGAAGTGATAAATCCACTTCATCACTTGCTCTGCTCGAAACGCTTTCTCATTCAGTTCTTCTGTGAAAAATTTACGAAGACCTTTACGATCAAAATCGAGTAGATTGACTTTAGCTGTGGTCATGATGCCTCTCAATGACGGAACAATAATTAAGGGCGCGAATTGTACAGGCTTTACGCAACTTCAACAAGCATTGTAAAACCCTGTGTTTATTAAGACATTCAAACTTAAGCGATTAAAATTTGAACAATTGTATTTATGGGCCTGAGATTACCCAATTTAAACAAAAGATTCCCGATTACACTCCTCCGTCGCTTTCGGGAATGACGTAAATAATCTCCAACAGATCAGTAATACTTAGCTCGAAATTGTAGCCCCGCTATTCATCGCCGTCAGGTCATCAACTCCTCAAAGCCCGTCATTCCAGAACTGAGGAACGAAGTATCTGGAATCTCCAATAACAAAAACAGACTCCCGATTACGCTCCTTCGTCGCTTTCGGGAATGACGACTAAATTGATTATCGAGAGCGTAAAATCCACTTACAAAAAAGGCCTCACCGATGTGAAGCCTTTAGAATAATTTGCTGTGCCGATTATTGAGCTGGGCGTGGGCAAATTTCAGATTCTGGGAAGAAGAATTCGATTTCGCGAGCTGCAGACTCAGGACTGTCGCTGCCGTGAACTGAGTTGTAACGCATGCTGATTGCGTAGTCAGCACGGATAGTACCGCATGCCGCTTCTTCTGGATTTGTTTTGCCCATAAGTTCACGGTAACGAGCGATAGCGTTTTCGCCTTCAAGCACTTGAACCATGATAGGACCAGAAGTCATAAACTCTTTAAGAGCAGGGAAGAACTCTTTGCCTTCGTGTTCAGCGTAGAAGCCACTCGCTTGCTCTTCAGTAAGACGAACCATCTTAGCAGCAATAATTTCTAGGCCTGCTTTTTCGATACGGTGGTAGATTTCACCAACAAGGTTACGCTTAACTGCATCCGGCTTAACAATTGAGAACGTTCTTTCTAGAGCCATAGGGATTCCTTCACTTCATTTTTTTGTTATTAAATACTGAAATTACTGAGATCTTTCGATCTGAGCTTTATGAATGAGCGGCACAAAATACCGCTCACCCTTATTATTATTTTGCTTGGTCGATAAGAAGACGAGCCAGTGTGCGAACGCCCATACCCGTTGCGCCTGCCGCCCACTTGTCACTTGCTGACTTACGGTAAGTACCTGCGCAATCCATATGAATCCAACCTTTTTTGTAGTCATCTACAAAGTAAGAAAGGAATGCCGCTGCTGTACTTGCACCCGGTGTGTAATCACCCGTGCTGATGTTTGAAAGATCAGCAAAGTTTGAAGGCAACATGCCACGGTGGAAATCAGCAAGAGGCAATGGCCATAGCCCTTCTTTTTCTTGGTTTGCCGCCGTTAGCGCTTGGTGAGATAACTCATCATCGAAGCTTAATAGTGCGTGGTAGTCGTTACCTAGTGCGTTTTTAGCCGCACCTGTTAGCGTTGCACAGTCAATGATCAGCTCAGGGCTTTGTGCACTTGCGTACATTAGGCCATCAGCCAGCACCAAGCGACCTTCCGCATCAGTGTTCATGATCTCAACTGTCTTACCGTTTTTGTAGGTAATGATATCGCCAAGCTTCAATGCGCGACCAGAGATCATGTTCTCTGCACAACATAAGATAAGCTTGATGCGCTTGTTCAGGCCGCGTTCAATCGCAAGACCTAAACCACCAGTAATCGTTGCTGCGCCGCCCATGTCAGCTTTCATCGCTGTCATGAATTGGCCTGGCTTGATGCTGTAACCGCCCGAATCGAACGTAATACCTTTACCCACTAAACAAGCAAATACAGGTGCGTTTTCATCGCCTGTTGGGTTGAAGTCCAGTTGCAGCATTGCTGATGTACGCTCAGAGCCACGGCCGACCGCGTAGATGCCTTCCCAACCTTCGGTTAGTAGATCCTTGTCTTTAACGATCTTCGCTTTAACAGTGCCCGCAGGTGCCACTGACTTGATGTATTCTGCAGCCATAGTCGCGAGTTGACGAGGTGCTACTTCTTCAGCGGTTTTGTTGATAATGTCACGCGTCCAGTCAGTTGCGCGAATACGAGCTTCAAGCTCTGTTTGATCGGCTTCTGAAAGTGCATCCCATTCCAATGCATTCTTTTTCTTTGGTCCACGGTAGCCTTGGTAGAAAGCCCAAACGCTTTCTAGATCCCAACCTTCACCACGAAGTGAAACGAATGCGATACCTTGTCCGTCAAGCGTACGACCCGCACGCTGAACTGCGCCTAGATCGTGGCCTTCACCAATGTGAATTGTCGCTCCCGCTTCTGAGAACGATAAAATAGCTCTTGCTCCCCACTGAGGCTGGGCAGCTTCTTGACTTAAAAATACTGACATCTGTGTAGACATGATTTCTCCTTGTCATGAACCACTTTGAGTGTGTGATTCTGATTATTTTTTATTAGCGCACTGATGTTAGCATTATGTAGGAGGAAAATGTCATTTTGATAAAAAAACGGACCATAAGGTCCGCTTTTTTTAGTAAGAATTGTTAACTTGGCTGCGTTTTATATTGGACTGATACCAACCCGCGACCAAATCATTAGACAAGAGGATTAATCCATCTCATCCATCCAGCACAAAATAATAGCCTCTAAGATTTTTTCATTCGAGTGGTTAGGCTCGTCGTCGAACTCTTCAAGGTCTAGCACCCATTGATGCAGATCGGTAAAACGTACCGTTTTAGGATCAGTATCAGGGTACAAATCACATAGCTCAATTGCGATATCTCGCGAATCAATCCACTTCAAGCTCATAACACTTCCTTATATTTATCAGCGACGCTCTGTCACCTTTATGATCTATATTCTAGGCCAGTTTTCTTAGTATGCTTGTCTAAGCAATAACTCTCTCAGTCATCGCTGTATTAGCCATGATTGAGAACTGGTTCTTAGTGGTCTTCAGAAGCCAGGTTCAACGTGTACTTTGGAATCTCTACAACAAGATCCGTATCAGCCACTTTAGCTTGGCAACCAAGACGAGATTCCATCTCTAAGCCCCATGCTTTATCTAGCATGTCGTCTTCTAGATCATCACTCTCTTCTAAAGAATCAAAACCTTCACGAATCACAACGTGACATGTTGTACATGCACACGATTTTTCACATGCGTGTTCAATACCAATACCGGCCTTCAGTGCAACATCAAGAACCGTCTCACCAGTTTTTGCTTCTAAAACAGCGCCTTCTGGACATAGATCTTCGTGAGGTAAAACAATAATCTTTGGCATGTTTATCTATTCTCTAACTATTAAATATTATCGACTGACTGACCTGACAGTGCAGCACGAATTGATTTATCCATACGACGAGAAGCAAAGTCTTGGCTCGCTTTGTCGGTATTCTTAATTTCTAGCTCAATGGCATCAGCGTTGTCGCCATTACGCACTTCAATCAGTGCTTCAATCGCTTGAACAAGTTGTTGTTTGCCTTGCTCATCAAGTAGCTCGTCACCATCGGCTTGCATTGCAGCGATAAGGCCTTCGATAACGCGATCCGCTTCTACGCGTTGCTCAGCCAGAGCACGCGCTTGCATGTCTTCTTTTGCAAATGTCATCGAATCTTTCAGCATGCTAGCCACTTCGTTGTCGCTCAGACCGTAAGAAGGCTTAACTTGGATTTCAGCTTGAACGCCAGTGCTCTTCTCCATTGCGGTAACCGATAGCAGGCCATCAGCATCCACTTGGTAAGTAACACGAATATGAGCTGCACCTGCAGTCATCGGCGGGATGCCTTTCAAAGCAAATCGAGCCAGTGAACGACAGTCGTCAACCATCTCACGCTCGCCTTGCACGGTGTGTACTGTCATTGCAGTTTGACCGTCTTTGAACGTGGTAAATTCTTGTGCGCGAGCAACTGGGATCGTGGTGTTACGAGGGATGATCTTTTCAACCAAGCCACCCATGGTTTCAATACCAAGAGACAGAGGGATAACGTCAAGTAGTAGCATTTCTGAGTCAGGCTTATTACCGACTAAGATATCCGCTTGAATTGATGCACCAATCGCAACAACTTCATCAGGGTTAATGCTGGTTAGTGGCGTACGACCAAAGAAGTCACCGACCATTTCACGTACAAGTAATGTGCGAGTTGAACCGCCGACCATCACAACTTCTAGTACTTCATCCGCGTCTACTTCCGCATCTTTTAGTGCGCGACGGCATGAAAGCAGTGTTTTCTTAACGAGCGGTTTGATGATCTCTTCAAACTCTTCACGAGTTAATGAACCAGACCAACCTAATACGTCAACATCAACGCTTTCCGCTTCAGATAAGCCAATCTTCGCTTCCGTTGCGGCGTCTAGAAGAATACGGTTCTGCTCTGCTGTTAGCTCTGATAAGCCCATTTGTTCTTGGAAATGATCTGCAACTAAATGGTCAAAGTCGTCGCCACCTAATGCTGAGTCACCGCCTGTAGCTAAAACTTCGAAGACACCTTTCGATAGGCGTAAGATAGAGATATCAAACGTACCACCACCTAAGTCATAAACAGCAATGACCCCTTCTTTACCTGAATCCAAGCCGTAAGCAATCGCAGCGGCAGTAGGTTCATTAAGAAGACGTAACACGTGGAGACCAGCAAGTTGTGCCGCGTCTTTGGTACCTGCACGCTGTGCATCATCGAAGTACGCAGGAACGGTAATCACAGCACCAGATAGCTCACCACCGAGTGTAGACTCAGCACGTTGACCTAGCGCTCGCAGAATGTCTGCAGATACTTGAATTGGGTTCTTGTTACCTTGCTCTGTGCGAATCACAGGCAAACCATTATCACTTTCTTCAAATTGATATGGCAGAGATGGGTATCGCTGTTGAATATCTGACAGTGAACGACCGATCAGTCGCTTAACTGAGATAATGGTATTTTTAGGATCAGTCTGTGCATTTGCACGAGCTTCATCACCAGTCGTGTACGACTCTGACGTATAGTGAACAACGGAAGGAAGAATACTGCGACCTTGTTGATCAACCAGTGTGCTCGCCTCACCACTGCGCACTGCCGCAACCAATGAGTTTGTTGTACCTAAATCAATACCCACAGCAAGCTTGTGCTGGTGAGGAGCGGCGCTTTGCCCTGGTTCTGCAATCTGAAGTAGTGCCATGGATGTGTCCTTGTTATACGAACTAGCCGATCAGACGATCTTCAACTAACTCGATTTCATTCTTTAATTTTGCAATAAACTTAAGCTTTCTTACTCGGTCTGCAGCTTCTAGCCAAGCCTCACTGTCGAGTTCTTGTTGGATAGCGCTTAATTGTTGTTTATACATTTTGCTAACCTTTCCTTCAAATGCAAACAAAGCATCTTCAGGTTCAGAACTGTCGGCGATATCTTCAAGCTCTTCACGCAATTCCATTTGCTCCATTAGGAACATAGGATCTTGCAGGGTCTGCTGTTCACCACGAATATCCTCACCATGTTGCACTAACAGGTATTCAGCTCGGCTGATCGGATTCTTCAATACCTGATACGCATCATTGATTTGCGCAGCTTTTTGCACGGCTAGCAGGCGATCACGCTCAGAAGCAGTGGCAAATTTATCAGGGTGGAATTGGCGTTGCAGATCTCTAAACTGAGAAGAAAGAAGGCTACCATCCAGTTGAAACTGAAGTGGTAGCCCAAATAATTCGAAATGATTCATGTAACGGTGGTCCTAAGTTTAGGCTCTTCAATCAGAGCCTAATTTTATTCTTCGCTCACTATAAACGCTTAACGATTGAAGCGTTTATACGTTGAAGCTCTCACCACAACCACATTCGCCTTTCGCGTTAGGGTTGTTGAATTCAAAACCTTCGTTTAGGCCTTCTTTTACGTAATCAAGCTCAGTTCCGTCTAGGTAAACTAGGCTCTTTGGATCAATGATGACCTTAACACCTGAATGCTCGAACACTTCGTCTTCTTCGTTAAGCTCGTCAACGAATTCTAGTACATACGCCATACCCGAACAGCCAGTCGTTTTTACCGCTAAGCGTAACCCGATACCTTTACCTCGGTTATCTAGGAAAGCTTGAACTCGGCTTGCTGCCGTATCTGTCATGGTGATGGCCATACTACAACCTTGTGTTTTATATAAATTGAGAACTCAGGGGGAGCACAAAGGATGCTCCCAAATATTGCTTATTTTTTGTGATTACTTAATGAGACGATTAACGCTTCTTTTTGTAATCCGCAACAGCTGCTTTGATTGCATCTTCAGCAAGAATTGAACAGTGAACTTTCACTGGTGGCAACTCTAGCTCTTCTGCGATTTCAGAGTTTTTGATAGCCGCTGCTTCATCGATACTTTTACCTTTAACCCACTCAGTTACTAGTGAGCTAGAAGCGATTGCGCTACCGCAGCCGTAAGTTTTGAATTTTGCATCTTCGATAATGCCTTCTGGCGTTACCTTGATTTGCAGTTTCATTACGTCACCACAAGCTGGTGCGCCAACCATGCCGCTACCTACACTTGGGTCTTCTTTATCAAACGAACCTACGTTACGTGGGTTTTCGTAGTGATCAATTACTTTTTCGCTATATGCCATGATAGTTACCTCGAATCCTCTATTTCCGTGAGATTAGTGATGAGCCCACTCAACAGTGTTCAAATCAATCCCTTCTTTATACATATCCCATAGAGGAGACATGTCGCGTAATTTATTTACCGCTACACGAATTTGTGCAATCGCGTAGTCAATTTCTTCTTCCGTTGTGAAACGGCCGAATGAGAAACGTACTGAGCTGTGTGCCAGTTCATCGTTCAGACCAAGAGCACGTAGAACGTATGAAGGCTCTAGGCTTGCTGATGTACATGCAGAACCTGATGATACTGCTAGGTCTTTTAGAGACATAAGCAGAGACTCACCTTCAACGAAAGCGAAGCTCACGTTTAGGTTGTGTGGTACACGTTGGTCTAGGTCGCCGTTTACGGTTACCGCTTCTAGATCTTGAACACCTTTCAATAGGCGCTCACGAAGTGCTAGTGCGTGATCGTAATCTTTCTGCATGTCTTGTTTAGCGATGGCAAAAGCTTCGCCCATACCCACGATTTGGTGAGTAGCAAGAGTACCAGAACGGAAACCGCGTTCATGACCGCCACCGTGCATTTGCGCTTCTAGGCGAATACGTGGCTTACGACGAACGTACAAAGCGCCGATGCCTTTAGGGCCGTAAGCTTTGTGTGCAGACATAGAGATAAGGTCAACTTTCATCTCTTTTACGTCTAGAGGGATTTTACCCGCAGACTGCGCCGCATCAACGTGGAAGATGATCTTACGTGCACGACATAATTCGCCGATTGCAGAGATATCTTGGATTACACCAATCTCGTTGTTTACGTGCATGATAGAAACTAGAACAGTATCTTCACGCATTGCAGCTTGTAGCTTGTCTAGATCGATGATGCCGTTAGCTTCTGGCTCAAGGTATGTAACCTCAAAACCTTCACGCTCTAGTTGGCGACATGGATCAAGAACCGCTTTGTGTTCTGTTTTGCACGTGATTACATGCTTACCTTTCTTCTCGTAAAAGTGCGCTGCACCTTTGATAGCAAGGTTATCTGACTCTGTAGCACCTGACGTGAAAACAATCTCACGTGGGTCTGCATTTAGTAGATCGGCAATTTGCTCACGAGCATTATCTACTGATTCTTCTGCCTGCCAGCCGTAACGGTGTGAACGAGATGCAGGGTTACCGAAGTTACCGTCCATCGTCATGCACTGAACCATTTTTTCAGCAACACGTGGATCGACTGGGCATGTAGCTGAATAGTCAAAGTAAATAGGCAGTTTCATTTTCTACTCCAATGTAAAAACTGACCGCTAAGAGCGGGCATTAACACCGTGAGGTGCTGCACTAATCGTTGTAGTGCTCGTATTTTTATGTGCAAAACCATTATTAACCGCAAGATCGATATCTTGACGATCAGAAATCTCTAAAACTTCGTTATCTTTCATTAGCTCACCGAGCGTAATGTCGTTTAAGAAGCTGCTGATTCGGGAGCTTAAATCACGCCATAAAGTGTGAGTTAAACAACGACTACCACCTTGGCAATCTGCTCGACCGTGACACTTAGTTGCATCGACTGATTCGTCTACTGCAGCAATTACAGTTCCGACAGCGATGTCGCTCGCTTCAGCACCTAAACGGTAACCACCGCCAGGACCACGAACACTAGCAACTAAGCCAGCTTTACGTAACTTAGAAAATAGCTGTTCTAAGTAAGATAACGAGATGCCTTGTCGCTCTGAAATATCAGCCAGAGGAACTGGGCTTTTTTGCGAATGCAGTGCTACATCTAGCATAGCTGTTACCGCATATCTTCCTTTAGATGTAAGTTTCATATCACACCGTATCCACATTGTTTATGTGGTTGGAATCTTCCCATACCCGACTAAATTGGTCAAGTATTTAGTTGACTATTTTAGTCAGGTATTCACCCTTAAGGTTTGTATGGGCTTTATTTGTCGTTTTTGCTCTTCTCAATTGAAGTCAAAATGCCGCGTAGAGTGTTGATCTCTTGCAGCTCTGGACGAGCTCGGCTGAACAGACGACGTAGCTTATTCATCACCTGGCCCGGCTTATCCTTAGAGATAAATTGGGTATCAATGATCACTTTTTCAAGGTGCTCGTAGAACATTTCTAGTTCTTCGTGACGAGGGTATTCATCTTGTTGCTGTGGCTGATATTGGCTAGCGACCATATCAAGGTGAGCGACACGCACTTCGTAGCTCAGAGTCTGCACTGCCATTGCTAGGTTTAGCGAGCTGTATTCAGGGTTAGCTGGGATACATACATGGAAGTGGCACTTCTGAAGCTCATCGTTAGTCAAGCCAGTACGTTCACGGCCGAACACTAATGCAACTGGGTGCTTTTGACCTTCAATTGCAAACTTTTGTCCACACTCACGAGGCTCAAGCATTGGCCATTCAAGCGTACGTGAACGTGCGCTCGAACCAACCACTAAACCACAGTCTTTTACGGCTTCGTCCAGTGTAGAAACGATGGTCGCGTTTTCTGCGATGTCACCTGCACCCGCAGCCAGTGCTAAGGTCTGCTCGTCAACTTCACATTGAGGGTCTACAAGAACTAATTGATTCAAACCCATCACTTTCATTGCGCGAGCTGCTGATCCGATATTTCCCGAATGAGACGTACCAACCAGAACGACTTTTACATTGTCTAACATGCTATATGACACCACTTTAAAAATAATCGCGAGATATTAACACATAGCAAAGTAAAATGGTCAGACCCTTCGCGTAATGTGAAACCAAGAGTTCAAAAAATAACCACTTCCCTTTTGGTAAAACTTTGGTATACTCGCCGCCGCTTTAAATTGTTCTTTAACATCTTGTGGGAAAAACCATATGCATCCAATGCTAAACATTGCGATACGCGCTGCGCGTAAAGCTGGCAACCATATTGCTAAATCTCTAGAAACAACTGATAAGATCGAATCGTCTCTAAAAGGTAACAACGATTACGTTACTAACATTGCTCAAGAAGCTGAGTACATGATCATTGAGACAATCAAAGCATCTTACCCAGAGCACAGCATTATTTCTGAAGAGAAAGGCCTGACTGAAGGTAAAGACTCTGATGTACAATGGATCGTTGACCCACTAGATGGCACCAACAACTTTGTAAAAGGTTTCCCTCACTTCTCTGTATCTATCGCTGTTCGCATGAACGGTCGTACAGAAGTTGCTTGTGTTTATGACCCAATGCTAAACGAGCTATTCACAGCTCAACGTGGCGCTGGCGCTCAACTTAACAACGCTCGTATGCGTGTTACTCAACTAAAAGACCTTCAAGGTACTGTTCTAGCGACTGGTTTCCCATTCAAGCAAAAACAACACTCTGAATCTTTCATGAAGATCATTTCTGGTCTATTCATCGACTGTGCTGATTTCCGTCGTACAGGTTCTCCTGCTCTTGACCTATGTTACCTAGCAGCTGGCCGTGTTGATGGTTACCTAGAGCTTGGCCTTAAGCCATGGGATCTAGCAGCTGGCGATCTAATCGCTCGTGAAGCTGGTGCTATCATGACTGACTTTGCTGGCGGTACTGATTACATGACTTCTGGTAATGTTGTTGCTTCAAGCGCACGTGGTGTTAAGTCTATTCTTAAGCACGTTCGTGAGAACGCTAACGAAGGTATGCTGAAGTAATTCAGGCCTTACGTTAACGCTCCCTGTTACAAGGGCGCATAGAAATTCCAAAGCCTCGCTATATAGCGAGGCTTTTTTGTATCTGCGATTTGAGCTCAGAGATACGAGATACGAGATACGAGATACGAGATACGAGATACGATGTCTCTTAGTGAAATGAAGTTCAACATACTTCAACGCTAAATTGTATTGAGCTTCCCTAGAATACAGACGTAAAAAAACCGCTAGTTGCCTAGCGGTTTTTTTTGGTTTAGCGAAACGTATTAAGCCAAAGCCTAAGGCATCTCGTCAAACTCTTCACCTTCTTTGTCCACTTGTGGTGGCATTAGGTGTTCACGCGTAATACCCAACTTCATAGCTAGTGCTGATGCAACGTAGATAGAAGAGTAAGTACCAACCGTAATACCCAGTAGAAGTGCAGTCGCGAAGCCGTGAATCATAGCGCCGCCCTGAACGAACAGTGCGATAACTACGAATAACGTGGTACCAGAAGTGATCAATGTACGGCTCAATGTTTGTGTGATTGAGCTGTTCAGTACTTCAGGTGCTTCACCCTTACGCATCTTACGGAAATTCTCACGAATACGGTCGAATACAACAATGGTATCGTTGAGGGAGTAACCGACGACCGTTAGCAAGGCTGCTACGATGGTAAGGTCTACCTCAATTTGCATTAGAGAGAACACACCAAGTGTAATAATAACGTCGTGCGCCAACGCTAATACCGCACCCGCAGCCAAACGCCATTCGAATCGCACTGATACGTAGATCAAGATACAGATAAGAGAAACAAGGATAGCAAGGCCGCCCGCTTCTGTTAATTCGTCACCCACGTTAGGACCAACGAACTCGATACGACGCATTTCAACTTGCTCACCAGTACCATTCTCAATAGCAGAAAGGATTTGGTTACCAAGCGTTTCGCCCGCTACGCCATCACGTGGACGTAAACGAACCATCACATCACGAGCTGAACCGAAGTTCTGTACCGTTGCATCACCAAAGCCTTCTGCTTCTAGTGCGCTACGAATATCAGGAAGGTGTGCCGGTTGTTCAAAACCAACTTCAATCAGAGTACCGCCAGTAAAATCTAGACCCCAGTTCAACGATTTCGTTGTTAGGGTGAAGATAGCAGTACCAATCATCAAGATAGAAAAAACAAAGGCAACCTTTGACCAACGCATAAAGTCGATCATTTTGTCTGCTTTTAGAATCTGAAACATATTAATTCCTAGCCTTAGATCGACAGTTTTTTAACGCGTTTGCCGCCATACATCAGGTTCACGATACAACGTGTTCCGACAATAGCTGTAAACATTGAAGTCAAGATACCGATAGACAGCGTCACCGCGAAGCCTTTGATAGCACCAGTACCCACAGCAAATAGAATGATTGCTGTTAGTAGTGTGGTGATGTTGGCATCGGCGATTGTGCTGAATGCGTTAGCGTAACCTTGGTGAATAGCTTGTTGTGGACTACGTCCATCTCGAAGCTCTTCACGTATCCGCTCAAAGATCAGAACGTTCGCATCAACCGCCATACCGACCGTTAATACGATACCGGCAATACCTGGCAGGGTCATGGTAGCCCCCGGAATCATCGACATAACACCGATAATCAACACCAAGTTAGCCATTAACGCAACGTTCGCAATCAGACCAAAGCTACGGTAGTAAAGCAGCGTAAACAGCATTACAGCAGCCATACCCCAAACCATCGCCATGATACCCATATCGATGTTTTGCTGACCCATAGATGGACCAATGGTACGTTCTTCTACAATCGAGATAGGCGCAATCAACGCACCAGCACGCAGTAGAAGTGCCAAGTTATGAGCTTCAGCCGTTGAGTCAATACCAGTAATACGGAAGTTACGGCCTAGCGCAGATTGAATCGTCGCTTGGTTAATCACTTCTTCGTGCTTACTTAAGATAACTCGACCTTCCGGTGTTTTACGACCACTGTCTTTGTACTCTGCAAATACCGTTGCCATTAGCTTACCGATATTCTGACGAGAGAACGCTGACATCTTGCTGCCACCTTCGCTGTCTAGCGAGATGTTAACTTGAGGACGACCATATTCATCAACACTTGAGCTTGCATCAGTAATACTTGAACCGCCTAGAATAACGCGCTTCTTAAGTACCACAGGACGACCATCACGATCTTGCTTGATTTCGCTACCCGCAGGGGCACGACCAGAAGCAGCAGCGGCTAAGTCAGCACTGCTATCCACTTCACGGAACTCAAGCGTCGCAGTCGCACCAAGGATTTCTTTAGCGCGAGCCGTGTCTTGAACACCAGGCAATTCCACTACGATACGACTAGAACCTTGACGTTGAACCAAAGGCTCAGCAACACCAAGTTCGTTTACACGGTTACGTAGAATGGTAATGTTTTGCTCTACCGCGTAGTTACGGATTTCTTGAAGACGAGCCTCTGTAAAGCTTGCAACCAAAGAGAAACGACCGTTAGATTCAGAATCTACAAATGTCATATCTTGGTGCTTAGATTGCAGTAGCGATTTCGCTTCAGCAAGCTGCTCTTCGTTACGCAGAATCACCTCAACCGCATCTTTGCCAGATGGTCGAATCGCACGGTAACGGATTTTCTCTTCACGAAGTTCACTACGGAATGCTTCTTCTTGTTGGCCAACCAGCTTTTGCATCGCAGCGTCCATATCCACTTCCATTAAGAAGTGAACACCACCACGTAGGTCAAGACCAAGTTTCATTGGTGCAGCACCAATAGATTCAAGCCAATTAGGAGTTGAAGCCGCTAGGTTTAAAGCAACGATAACGTCATCGCCTAGTGCTTCTGTGATGATATCACGGGCACTAATTTGCGTATCTGTGTCGTTAAAGCGAACAAGAATGGAACCGTCTTCGAGAGCAACGGATTTAGTAGAAAGGTTTTCTGCTTCAAGAGCATTGGTGACAGCATCCAGCGTAGACATATCTACAGAGGCGCCGCGCGCCCCTGTAACTTGAACTGCCGGATCTTCACCGTATATATTTGGAAGTGCGTACAACGCAGCGATAGCGATGGCAAACACCACCATCAAATACTTCCATAACGGGTAACGGTTTAGCACAGCGAGGATCCTCTAGCTGTTTATAGAGATTTCAGAGTACCTTTTGGTAGCACTGCTGTAACGAAGTCTTTCTTGATAACTACTTCGTTGTTTGCGTTCAGTTCGATAGCAACGTAGTCGCTGTCTTCAGCAATCTTAGTGATCTTGCCAATTAGGCCGCCGCTTGTAAGAACTTCATCGCCTTTGCCCATAGAAGACATAAGGTTCTTGTGCTCTTTAACACGCTTAGCTTGTGGACGGTAGATCATGAAGTAGAAGATCACAGCGAACATACCTAGCATGATAAGCATTTCGAAACCGCCGCCTGCTGGTGCACCTTCTGCTGCTGCGTGAGCTTGAGAAATAAACATTTAAAACATCCTCTATTATATTTTCGTAATTGTTTGTCTAATTGGGTCGCATCCCTTTATTTTCAAGCCCCATCACTCGGAAGAGAGATAGGGCTCGCAAAAAAGAAATACTAAGATTCTTTACCTAGTGGTGGCACTTCACGCCCCATTCTTGCGTAGAACTCTGCAACGAACTCTTCAAAGCGGTCTTCATCGATAGACTGACGAATGTCTGACATTACTCGTTGGTAGAAACGCAGGTTATGAATCGTGTTCAGTCGAGCACCTAGGATTTCGTTACAACGATCCAAATGGTGTAAGTACGACTTGCTGTAGTTCTTACAAGTGTAACAGTCACACTCTGAATCTAGTGGTGTTGTATCGGTTTTATGCTTCGCATTACGGATCTTGATCACACCTTCAGTCACAAACAGGTGGCCGTTACGTGCATTTCGCGTTGGCATTACACAGTCAAACATGTCGATACCGCGACGAACACCTTCAACCAAGTCTTCAGGTTTGCCTACGCCCATTAGGTAACGTGGCTTATCTTCCGGCAGTTGAGGACATGTGTGCTCAAGAATGCGGTGCATATCTTCTTTTGGTTCGCCTACTGCTAGGCCGCCTACTGCGTAACCGTCAAAACCAATTTCAGTTAGGCCTTTAACGGATACATCACGAAGGTCTTCGTACACGCCACCTTGAACGATACCGAACAGTGAGTTCGGGTTTTCAAGTTTGTCGAAGTGGTTACGTGAACGCTCAGCCCAACGAAGAGACATCTCCATTGAGTCTTTTGCTTCTTTGTGTGTCGCAGGGTAAGGCGTACACTCATCGAAGATCATTACAATGTCTGAACCTAAATCTTTTTGGATTTCCATAGACTTCTCAGCGTCCATGAAGATCTTGTCACCGTTTACAGGGTTACGGAAATGAACACCCTCTTCAGTGATTTTACGCATTGCACCTAGGCTGAATACTTGGAAGCCGCCTGAATCAGTTAGGATAGGACCGTGCCAGTTCATGAAATCGTGCAGGTCACCGTGCATTTTCATGATTTCTTGGCCAGGACGTAGCCATAGGTGGAATGTGTTACCTAATAGGATTTCAGCACCTGTGTCTTTTACTTCTTCAGGTGTCATACCTTTAACAGTACCGTAAGTACCTACAGGCATGAATGCTGGGGTTTCAACGGTACCGCGTTCAAACTGAAGTTGACCACGACGTGCGCCGCTATTAGTTTTTTTAAGTTCGTATTTTAATTTCACGAAGCCTCCAATATGCCAGAGAAACAATCTGACTGTTAATTCAGAACCTTAGGCCAAACAAAAGTTCAGTCTAGTGGGTTCTATGAGGAGCGGTCGCGTATTCCTTGCGAGAGATTAGACAGACACCCTGCCCGACTCCTAGCTTACTGCTAGCACCCGTAAATTTTTGTATCGCTTAAACCAGCTTAACTTAGCTCGTTTTCTTATTGATGAACATAGCATCGCCGTAGCTGAAGAAACGGTATTCGCTCTTCACGGCGTGATCGTATGCGCCCATCACATTGTCGTAGCCAGCAAATGCACTCACCAACATAATCAGCGTTGATTCTGGCAAGTGAAAATTGGTAATCAAGCAATCCACCAACTGGTATTCATAGCCAGGGAAGATGAAGATTTCTGTATCACCAAAGAAAGGAACGAGTTCGGTGCCTTTCTTCACTGCATCTTGCGCTGCACTTTCTAGTGAGCGAACTGATGTTGTACCAACAGCAATAATACGGCCGCCACGAGCTTTTGCTGCAGCTACGGCGTCAACCACTTCTTGCGGTACTTCAACGTACTCAGCATGCATGTGGTGATCGTTAATATTATCAACTTTTACTGGCTGGAACGTACCAGCACCAACGTGAAGCGTCACGTAAGCAAACTCAACACCTTTTTCTTTCATGTCAGCCATTAGCTTGTCATCAAAGTGAAGGCCTGCTGTTGGCGCTGCAACCGCACCCGGCTTTTCATTATAGACAGTCTGGTAGCGCTCTTTATCTGCATCTTCATCAGGACGATCGATGTAAGGAGGCAGTGGCATGTGACCCACACTGTTAAGAATCTCTAAAACGCTTTGATCGGATGTGAAATGGATTTCGAATAACGCATCATGACGCGCCACCATTTCAGCTTCATATTCATCGTTCTCACCAAGGAACAACTTGGTACCCGGCTTCGGTGATTTAGAACAACGAACATGCGCAAGAATGCTTTTCTCATCAAGCATACGTTCAACCAGAACTTCAAGCTTACCGCCTGAAGCCTTGCGACCAAATACACGAGCTGGAATCACTCGAGTATTATTGAAAACAACAAGATCGCCTGGCTCAACCAAGTCTAAAACGTCTTTAAACGAACCATCAGCTAGGTTACCGCTGTTGCCATCTAATTTAAGTAGGCGGCTTGCTGTACGCTCCTCTTGAGGGTAGCGAGCAATGAGTTCATCTGGTAGGTCAAAGTGAAAATCTGAAACTTGCATGTGTCTAGTCTTGTCTTAGTTGATGAGATTTGTGCCGTTGACGAATCATAAATCGTAGTTGCTGGATAATCGTTACGGTAAGTCAATCGTTACCAGAAACACATCGCAAACACGACTAAAAATTTCGCAGTGGGCTAGTATAGGCACACGAGCCGCAATAGCAAGGTTTACAGCACTGGATTATTGTAAAGAGGCGTAAAATAATGCGACTGATTCACCTCCTCAAGCTAAAGAATTAGTTGCATAAAACTCACCCAAGAATGCGTCAGATCTCAGTTATTTTTTGGATAAAAAACTATAGTAATAGCAACAAATAAAAAAGAAGGAGGTTCGTATGATCAAGGTTGAAGATATGATGACTCGCAACCCTCATACCCTATTGCGCTCACACTCACTGGCCGATGCTAAGCACATGATGGAAGCGCTTGATATCCGCCATATTCCGGTCGTTGATTCCGACAGGCAGCTACTTGGTGTCGTCACACAACGAGACGTTCTAGCCGCTCAAGAATCCAGCCTACAAAACATCCCACAAGCTCAATCTTTTACTCTCGCCACTCCCCTTAACGACATCATGCACAAAAGTGTTATGTCGGTAGAGCCGCGAGCAGGGTTAAAAGAGTCGGCTATCTATATGCAAAAACATAAAGTGGGCTGTTTACCTGTCGTAGAAAACCACGAACTAGTAGGCATTATTACAGACAGCGATTTTGTCACAATAGCGATCAATTTGTTGGAGCTACAAGAAGAAGTCGAGCCAGAAGAAGCGGAAGTAGAGTAACGCTCGGAAATGATATAAAGATGAGCGGCCAATTCAGCCGCTCAGAGGGATTGTTGTCGCAGCGGATTATTACAGAAGCTCAGATACCACATCCGCTAATTGATGGAATGTCTCACGACGCGAAGAGCTTGGTCGCCAAACAAGGCCAATATCTCGGTAGGCCTGTTGCCCAGGAGGGTCGATCACAACAAGATTCTGGTTTTCCAATAAACCATGGTCGATCGCCATCTGAGGAATAAAGGTAGTACCTAAACCGTTCGCGACCATTTGAACCAATGTGTGAAGGCTCGTCGCTGTGAACGGGTTGATCTTCTCTTTATCCGTTAACTTACAAGCCGACACTGCATGCTCTGTTAAGCAGTGCTCGTTTTCCAACAAGAATACAGATTCGTCTGGCAGGTCATCGTATTTAATCGGAACGCGAATACCATCAGCTTGATTGCGACTGATCACCATCCGGAAAGGGTCTTGCCCAACAACTTGGCTTTCCATATTGTCGATATCGACAGGCAAAGCCAGAATCAGTACATCTAGGTCTCCATGACGCAGCGCAGCCAATAGGTTGGTCGTTGTATCTTCACGTAACAATAAATTAAGCTGAGGAAAGCGTTGGTTGGCCTCTTGTACCAAATCACATAAAAGGAACGGCGCGATAGTAGGAATACACCCGACTCGCAGCTGTCCTTGCATCGCATCCCCGTTACATAGATTTCCAAGCTCAACCAGATCTTGTCCTTTCGCTAGTAGCTCTCGACCGTGCTTTACCACCAGCTCACCTGCTTGCGTGAAAACCAGCGGGCTCTTTTTATCTTTCTTCTCATAAAGCGGGCAACCGATGAGTTCTTCTAGGTTTTGAATACCTTTACTTAACGTAGATTGACTGACGAAACAGCGATCTGCGGCATCACTGAAGTGACGAGTTTCGTGAAGAGTAACAAGATAGTGAAGTTGCTTAAGACTTGGCCATTTATTCATGAAATTACTTTGTAATATGAGTAGGATAAGTTACGTAAAGGTCATAAGACCTAAGGACAGGACAAAGAATAAGCTTATCGCTTTTTTCGATTAACTTAATCTATTTAATTCGCTTTTTTCTATAGTACCGATTGTACTATAGTTTGTCCCGTAGAAACGGAGCCCAAACAAAGATGTGTTGGGCCAACTAATTTTTTAGGAGATTCCAAAATGGTACTAGTAGGTCGTCAAGCCCCTGACTTTACTGCAGCAGCTGTTCTAGGTAACGGTGAGATCGTTGATAACTTCAACTTCGCAGAATTCACTAAAGGTAAGAAAGCTGTAGTTTTCTTCTACCCACTAGACTTCACTTTCGTTTGTCCTTCAGAGCTAATCGCTTTCGACAACCGTCTTGAAGATTTCCAAGCTAAAGGCGTTGAAGTAATCGGTGTTTCTATCGATTCTCAATTCTCTCACAACGCATGGCGTAACACTGCTATCGCTGATGGCGGTATCGGTCAAGTTAAATACCCTCTAGTTGCTGACGTTAAGCACGAGATCTGCAAAGCATACGATGTTGAGCACCCAGAAGCAGGCGTTGCTTTCCGTGGTTCTTTCCTAATCGACGCTGACGGTCTTGTACGTCACCAAGTAGTTAACGATCTTCCACTAGGTCGTAACATCGACGAAATGCTACGCATGGTAGATGCACTAAACTTCCACGAGAAGAACGGTGAAGTTTGTCCTGCACAATGGGAAGAAGGTAAATCAGGTATGGACGCATCTCCAAAAGGTGTTGCAGCATTCCTATCTGAGCACGCTGACGACCTAAGCAAGTAATTACCTCTTAAGCCCGAACTCAACGCGGGTTAATGGTTGGAAGACTCTCTATAAAGAGACATAAAGCATAAGCTAATAGCGCAAAGCGCACCGCCAATCAGTTAAGAAGTAAAGTCCTATTAAAAGCCCGAAGTTAACGCTTCGGGCTTTTTGTTTACCCCTCCTCGCCGCCACCCTAGACTGCCTCATGTAATAAATAATTGAGGTAGCGATAAACCTAAACTTTACCTCTATTTTCCCTTATCCCCATCTATTCAGAATCACACCTAGATTGCTATTATTTCATCAGTATCTTTTTGAACGGATAAACAAGATGAACACCGAAATTGAAGTCTGTATCGATAACTTAGAATCTCTTCATAACGCACTATCTGGTGGCGCGAATCGAATTGAGCTTTGCTCTTCATTGGCACTTGGCGGATTAACTCCAAGCTTCGGAATGATGAAACAAGCGGCAATAGTTTCGTCGGTTCCGGTCTACGCTATGATACGCCCAAGACAAGGCGACTTCATTTTCGATAACGACGATATGCTCTGTATGCTTGAAGATATTGAAGCTTGTGCAAATGCAGGATTGGATGGGGTCGTACTTGGTGTGTTAGCGCCGAACGGAAGTATCGATATGCAAAAAATGCAGCAACTGGCTGAAAAAGCACACTCGTTAAAGCTTGGGATTACCTTCCACAGAGCCATCGATCAAAGCTCTGATTTCCAAGCAGCATTAGAGCAGATCATTTCACTTGGATGCGAAAGAATCCTGACATCAGGGCTTGCTGTGAATGCTGAACTAGGCATCGATGTATTGGCAGCAATGGTCAAACAAGCCGATGGACGAATTGATATCATGGCAGGGTCCGGCGTTAACGCTGCGAATGCTAAAATGATTCAAAGCGCTACCCAAGTACCTGCTCTTCATCTTTCAGGTAAATCAACAAGACCGAGCCTAATGGAAAACAACTCGAGTGCTCAAATGGGCAATGATGATATTGATGATTATCAGATCCCAGTGACAGATGCGAGTAAGATATCTGATGTGAGAGCCGCCCTCATCGCCTAGGGGATAGCCGCTAACATAAATCCAGAGAACCTCGCTGACTAATCTAACTGACTGACGTATATTAGATTTAATAGCGCAGAAAATTTTCATGGATAGATATGGCTAAAGACTTATTCAGCTCTCTTGATTTAAACCTGTTACGAACATTCCTGATTGTTTATCAAGAAAAAAACACCAGAAAGGCTGCGGAGCGACTCTTTGTTTCACAGCCTGCTGTTAGTCAGGCCTTACAGAAGCTACGCCACCACTTCAACGATGACCTTTTTGTAAAGGTACATGGTGGCTTACAAGCCACCGCATTTAGCGAAGAGCTAGCGAATGAAATCTCACCTCATTTAGATGGTTTGAAAACCGCAATTAACTCCTCAAATACCTTTGACCCAAAGCAAATTGACTACCCAATAAAAATCGCTTTGTCTCCAGTGGTACTCGCATGTTTATCAGGGACTCTTTACAAAGTCATCAAGCAACAAGCCCCAAACTGTGAGTTAGAATTAACGAGCTGGAGTACGTCGTCTGTAAAAGATATTCAAAAAGAAGATGTCTTATTAGGTGTTGCTTATCAACTCACCAACGTTTCTAAAGAGATTTATGTTCAGAAGCTCGTTGATATTAAAGGGCGCTTATTTGTACGAAAAGAGCACCCGATTAAAGAGTCTACTGTCACCCCACAAGATTTAGCAGGTTATGAGATTGCATCGCTAATATCACCAGGCTGGAACGATAACTTCAGTCAGGCTTCACGAATATTAGAATCCTACTCTATTCCTCATCGAATTGGGTTTCGTTCCGAGATGGTATTGGCTCTTATTGATGTCCTACTAAACTCTGATATGTATATGCCTCATTCCAACCTCTTTCCTATCGACAACTATCCCAACCTGAGAGCTATTGATGTAGATGTCGCTAACGACTTAAAAATGGTCGGAGTGTATAGCCATATCCATGCAAAAAATCGTAATAACCCTCTTCATATGTGGCTCAGCAATGTCATTAAAGAAGCGTTAAACGAACAAGTTAATAAGTAATGCTTATTAGATTTATACAAAACACTACTTAGCCTAAAAATAAAACACTGTTTAATATTAGCTATCAAAACGGATACTGAACTACGAAGGATCGTGCAGTTAAGTTAACCCTAGATAGAGACTAATATGAAAATTGCACTTATTACCCTAATTTCAGCTTCACTACTTTCTGTTCCAGTTCTTGCAAACAACTTTGACAGCCAACACCGTGTGGGTATCGGTTACAACCAAACTCAAGTAGACGATTGGCTAACCGATGACACAGTTGATTGGGGTAACGGTATCAAACTTGAATATGGTTATGAATTTAACCGTATCGTAGGTATCAACGTTTCTTACGCAACGAATAGTGACGACGAAAACGTTGAAGGTATAAAAGCTGAGATCGACGGTTACAAGTTCCAAGTTGATGCTGACATCGGTTATAAATTTGAATTGGATGGCTTCTCTTTGAAACCTTACGGTGTCCTTGGTTTAGCACGTCAAAGCGAAGATAATTCTATTGGTTATTCAGATACAACGTGGACTGAATCATACAACGATACCAGCTTCGTTGTTGGCCTAGGTGGTCGAGCTGAATTCGGACCACACCTATACACTGACATGCGCTTTGAATTCGCGAGCTACGATGACGTAGATTACGACACATTCTCATGGACTGTCGGTTACCGCTTCTAATAAATTGAAAAAGCCAGCGTTCAAGCTGGCTTTTTACGATCAGTCAATTGCTGGGTTCTAACACCTCATCAAAGTTGAGCCCCTTTCGAACAATTCGAATCAAAATTCATTGCAGCCACGGACGGCTAATTGCTTTAGGTATTTTTATGAAGATAAAAACTTCCCTGCTTTTACTTTCAGCCCTTTCTACTTCCGTTTCAGCAAGTGCTCTTCATTTATCCCCAGAACTAAAAATTGGCTCTTATCATGGCTTCGGAGTTCAAGCTGGCATTACTGATGTGGCAAATTTAGGTGCCGTTTATCTTAGCTATTCTCACCTTTGGTATGATAGCGATCGATATGACGAAACAGTTGATGCGTATCGTGTTGGTATCCAAAACATGTTTGGAAGAAACCAAATCCATGGCTTTCAGGCTGAGATTGGTGTGGCAAGTTATGACGGTACAAAAACGCGCTCAGGCGAACTAGAAGAGAAAACAACACATGGTATAAGCCTAGGTGGTGCCTACGTTTATCAAGCGACACCAATGCTTGGATTACGTGCTGGTGTTGATATGAATATTTTTGATCACAATAAAACCTTTGTGCCTTACGACACAACGGTCAATTTCAATCTTGGTGCCATTATTAGCTTCTAAAGATAAACGCTATTTTAGTGCGTCATCAAGGCTTTGATCGCCGAGGTGACGTACATCTTTACCCTTCACAAAATAAATAATGTATTCGCAGATATTCTGGCAGCGGTCTCCGACTCGCTCGATCGCACGAGCTGACCACATCACCTGCAAAATATTGGGAATGTTCTTAGGATCTTCCATCATATAGGTCATTAACTGACGAATAACGGCCTCGTACTCCGCATCCAACTTATCATCAAGCTTGTGAACTTCTGCTGCTGCATCAACATCCATACGAGCAAAAGCATCTAATACTTGGTGAAGCATGGTGATTGCCTGACGGCAAAGGGGCTCTAACGAAACATGGAATTTCTGCTCTTTGGTTGAAGGGATCTCAATAGCACCTTGCGCAATTTTAGAAGCAACATCGCCAATACGTTCCAGATCGGTAATCGTTTTGATGATCGCCATAATCAAACGCAGATCTTTCGCTGTCGGCTGACGCTTTGCAATAATTCGAGTACACGCCTCATCAATCGACACTTCCATCGCATTAACTTTATGGTCATCACGAATCACTTTTTTAGCCAATTCAACATCGTCTTTATGAAGCGCCTGCATTGCAAACGAGAGTTGCTGCTCCACTAACCCGCCCATGGTCAATACATGAGTACGGATCGACTCTAACTCGACATTGAATTGCCCTGAAATGTGGCGACCGAAATGCATACTTGCTCCTTGAAAGAAATGAAGAAAGCCATTTTTGTAGAGTGACTTAGCTCTAGATGACACCTTTGTAGAGGTTAGCCATATCTACCAGTAATGTAGTCTTCCGTCTGGTTTTTCAATGGAGACGTAAAAATTGAGTCCGTATCTGAGTACTCGATCAGTTTTCCCATATGAATAAAGGCAGTATGGTCACTTACGCGCGCAGCTTGTTGCATGTTGTGGGTAACAATCACCACTGTGTATTGCGTTTTGAGATCGTTGATCAACTCTTCAATCGTCAAAGTAGAAATAGGATCCAGTGCCGATGTCGGCTCATCTAACAAAAGCACTTCAGGTTCAATCGCAACCGCACGAGCGATAACCAAACGCTGCTGTTGACCACCCGATAGGCCAAAAGCATTCTCATGCAAACGGTCTTTCACTTCATCCCATAACGCAGCAGCACGCAAAGAGCGCTCAACCGCATCATCAAGGTCTCGGCTGTTACTAACGCCTTGTAGCCTCAAGCCATAAACCACATTCTCATAGATAGATTTAGGAAAAGGGTTCGGACGCTGGAATACCATACCAACACGACGTCGTAAGGTCGCGACATCAACCTTAGGGTGATACACGTTCTTACCATGAAGCTTCACTTTGCCGGAAACCTTACAGCCTTCAACAAGATCATTCATGCGATTAATACAGCGCAGCAGAGTCGACTTACCACAGCCAGAAGGGCCGATAAAAGCCGTCACCTGCCCCTTCGGGATCTGCATCGAGATATCATCAAGTGCTTGGCTCTCTTTATAGTAAAGATTTAGCCCTTCAATCGAGATAGCAATTTGCTCATCCTTCAGGTTGTGAACATCAAGTGGTGCTTGGTAACCCAAGGTTTCATTAATCGAGAACATCTAATCTTGTCCTAAGGTTCGGTATTTTTCACGCAAGTTATTACGGATATTGATGGCAGTTAAGTTCAACCCAACAATCACCGTAACCAATAAAAATGAAGTCGCATATACTAAAGGTCGTGCCGCTTCGATATTAGAGGTTTGAAAACCAACATCATAGATATGAAAGCCTAAATGCATGAACTTTCTGTCTAAGTGTAGGTACGGGAACTGACCATCAACTGGCAAGCTGGATGCTAATTTCACAACACCCACCAGCATGAGTGGTGCAACTTCCCCCGCAGCTCTCGCGATTGCCAAAATCAAACCAGTGATAATCGCTGGGCTTGCCATCGGTAAAACAATGCGCCAAAGCGTCTCAAATTGAGTCGCACCAAGCGCTAATGAACCGTGCCTCACTGCACTAGGAATGCGCGTTAAGCCCTCTTCGGTGGTTACGATAACCACTGGAAGCGTCAAGACAGCTAAGGTTAGTGCTGACCAAAGTAGACCCGGCGTACCAAATGTCGGAGCGGGTAATCGCTCTGCATAAAACAACGTATCAATCGAGCCACCAATGGTATAAACGAAAAAGCCTAAACCAAAAACGCCATACACGATTGAAGGTACACCGGCTAGGTTGATAACAGCAATACGAATCAAGCGTGTCAGGGCGTTGTTTTTTGCGTATTCATGAAGATATATCGCAGCGACCACGCCAAGCGGCATCACGACAATCGACATGAGAATAACCAGCAAAACGGTGCCGAAGATCGCAGGAAACACACCGCCTTCAGAGTTTGAGTCTCGCGGATTCTCTGATAAGAACTTCCAAACTTGTTTACCCCAATGCCCAACCTTTTCTAGGTAAGACATATTATTTGGGTACCAATAATCCAGAATGTGACTGAGCGAAATCTCGACTAACTCGCCTGTCATATCCTCAACGAGTAAGCTTTCGACATTGAGCTGCGTTCTAAGGTGCTCAAGTTTAACTTCGGCTTCACCTAACTGGCGGTTTAATTCCAGTTTAGTTTGAGTATAGGTTTTTAGGTATTCATCACTCACTGACTCATTGAGTTCAAGCTTACGCTTTTCTAAGCGCAGGTTTTCCAATTGCCAGCTGATATTGCGAATTTCTTGGTTCACGACACGCGACGTTTCTTTACGTAATGTATCAGCGAACGCCAAGCCTTGTTCGAGCTTTTGGTCTATGTTCGAATCAAAGGTGCCAGAAGCGGTTTTAAAACCCACCGGCTTGCCAAAGAAATAACCACCTCGACTTCGTTCAATCACAACCCAATCAAGCGGGGTTGTTGGCTCACGTAAGTTAACATCCAGTATGGAAACAAAGTCCGCAGGGTACAGTTCTCTGTTGGCAACTTTGATGCTTAAGCGCTGTATTAGCCCAGTCGAGAGGTTTTGAGGCGACAAGAGGTCGTGTACTTGTGGAACTTGCTCTATCGGGATGTATTTTCGTTCATATAACTGACCAACCAATACATCTTGTTTTGATACGGTTTCGTCAAGATCGACCACGAGCGATAAGTCTTTGGAATCAACTTGCCATTGGTACAAAGGTGCGGGCCAAAAATAGGTTAAGCCCTTCCAACCAATCAGCAGCATTAGGCCAAGAACAGAAAGCATACTGATGCTCACCGCCCCACCCGTTAGCCAGATCCACGGAGAGCCCGATTTAACCCAAGATAATAATGACTTCAGTTTATTCATCATGATCGACCTTGCTCTCGACGTACTGAACTCAAAAAACTGAGAAGATCACGGGATACGCTAGCAAAACCACTAAAAGCCATTGATACACATTGAGGCAAACCTTTAAAACTACAGCGCACGATATTTATCTCTCAGTCTTTGTCTAACCCACTCAGCAACTGAGTTCACCGCGAATGTAAAGATAAACAGCAAGAGTGCAGCCAAGAACAGCAAGCGGAAATGAGAACCGCCCACTTCTGATTCTGGTAGCTCAACAGCAATCGTTGCCGATAACGTTCTCATCCCTTCCAAAATATTCCAGTCAAGAATTGGAGTGTTACCTGTCGCCATCAAGACGATCATGGTTTCACCAACTGCTCGCCCTAGGCCCATCATAACCGCAGAAAAGATACCTGGACTCGCCGTCAATAACACCACATAAATAAGCGTCTGCCACGCCGTAGCACCCAACGCTAATGAGCCATCAGATAAATGTTTAGGTACAGAGAAAATAGCATCTTCAGCAATCGTGAAAATCGTTGGGATGACCGCAAAGCCCATAGCAAAACCAACCACTAGCGCATTGCGTTGGTCAAAGTCGATACCATAGCTGGCCAAGAAGGTACGAATATCACCACCAAATAACAAGGCTTCAATGTTGTTTCCACCAGCAAACACCGCAACCACAGTAATCACCAATACCGGAATCAATATCAGAGCATGCCAACCATTAGAGAAGCGACCCGTTACCATCTTCGGTAAACAGAACCAAACAAGTCCAGTCAACAGTGTGCTCAGTGGCAATAGCACCATTAATGAGAAGACAGCCGTTAAATGCGTCTCGACGATTGGAGCAAACCAAAGCCCGGCCAAGAATCCGATGATCACGGTCGGAAGTGCTTCCATCAGTTCTATCGAAGGCTTCACCACTCTTCGCATGCGTGGAGACATGAAGTAAGCGGTGTAAATAGCTCCGAGCACAGCAACCGGCACGGCAAACATCATCGCAAACAGAGCGGCTTTAATAGTACCGAACGTGATAGGTACTAAACTGAATTTCTCTTCAAAGTCATCGTTCGCCGACGTTGATTGCCAAACGTATTGTGGCTCAGGGTAACTTTCATACCAGACCTTTTGCCAAAGCGATGAGAATGAGATCTGTGGGTATTCATTGTCGACTTTAGCCACACTGATGGTGCCATCAATCAGCGTCGCCAGATGCAGTTCATTAGCAGACATAGCGGCTAATTGTGGTGATTTATCAAAGGCTCGTTCAAACAACGACAGCTTTTCACTGGTCGTATAGTGGCTTTGTAATGTGCCGTTCTTATAGAAGCTATAAAACCCCTTTCTATAAGTATCAGGAAGAATAAATTGCACTTGTTCAGCTAGTTGGAAATCTCGAATATGGGTCAGGCTACGCTTTTCATCTTTGAGTACATCGAACCACTGAGAAACCTGTCCGTCCTCATGCGTAACCAACAACGAGTATGCACCAGAAAGTAAATCGATGCTTTTCACGGAATGCTTCGCATCATTTAAGCTAAGATCAATCACTTCACGAACATCAAAACCGTTATCTGATAGTTTCAAAACAACCAAATCCGATTGTGCTCGAAGGTACAAAGTTTGCCCATCAGGTGTGACAAGCAGTTGCTGTTGCAAGCCCAGCTTATCCGATAGCCATTGGCTCTTCTGAAAAACATACTGACCAGTAAGATCACTCTGATACCACTTAACCAAGACTCGTTGGTCACTTAACTGAGCGGCAACCGTAATCCCACGTCCATTTTTAGAGAACGCGAATTTGTCGATCGTCGCCCCATTTGATGATTCATCATTTAAAAACGGTTCAGGGAGAGTGATTTGCTCAATTTTAGGTTCGGCTTCGCTGCCCTTTTTCAGCACAGGCGCACTATACTCAGGATAGAAAAAAGTAAGATTGCTTGCGCTGTCGGCAAAGGCAAACCAGTTTTCAGATGGGGTGTTTCGAGAAAAGGCGATGGGGTTGGCTACAACATCACGCTCAAAGTAAGAGTGTGTATTTTGAGACTCTAAATCCCAAAACTGTACCAAACCGGATTTTTCGATAGTAAATGCATGTTGACCATATTCATCAACTGATAAGACGATAGGCTCTTCTACGGCAACGGTCTTTACGGCTTGGTCTGTCTCTAAACCAGTATCTGAAAATACCGGTAAAATGACCATTGCCAAGTAAACAAAGATCAATACTAGGGCAGCTAGAACACTGACCGCGCCACATGTCACCGAAAAACGGACGAGACGATCTTTCAACCATCTTTTTTTGTCGCGATCTTTCAATGAAAATTGGGCTGAAGCCATCTGTTTATCTACCTTTTTTTAGCTACTGACATAATATGTACGTTAGATGACAATTATATTACAAGTTACGTTAAACAACTGAAACTAATAACAAGTTTGTTAGCCATATTTCTTAAAGTAAGATCATAGATTTTGTGAGTTTTGCCATTCTAATTTAAAGTAATCAGCTCTATAGCCAGTACTCAAGGATTCTCATCTCGATGGAAAAAGACTATGTCACAAAAGAACTTAGCTGGTTATCCTTCAACGAAAGAGTGCTCCAAGAAGCGGCAGATAAGTCAGTCCCCTTAATCGAAAGAGTTCGTTTTTTAGGTATTTACTCGAAAAACCTCGATGAGTTTTACAAAGTCCGATTTTCTGACGTGAAGCGAAAGATCTTACTTCAAGATCCACAGCTAACCTCCAACTCACCGAAAACCTTACTGACTCAAATGCAGAGTAAAGCGAGCAAGCTCGATGCTCAATTCCATGAACTGTATAACGACTTGCTATTGGAATTGGTACGCAATCGTATTTTTCTGGTCAACGAACAACAAATCAGCGAAGAACAAAGTGGCTGGATAAAAAAGTACTTTAAGAAAAAAGTGCTGCCACACTTAACGCCGCTTCTCTTGAACGAAGATAGCCAGTTACTCAATATTCTCAAAGACGAACAAAGTTACTTAGCGATCGACATCGAGCGTGAGGCATCTTCTCAATATGTCTTACTCGAGATCCCATCAGAGGCACTCCCTCGATTTGTTAAGTTACCGGAAGCTTCGGGTTCGCAGCGTACAACTTTGATCTTGTTAGATAATATAGTTCGATTTTGTTTGGATGACTTGCTTAAAGGATTCTTTGAGTATGACTCATTACGTTGTTTTGCGATAAAAATGACACGTGATGCCGATTATGACCTTCAAGAAGACAATGAAAATAACCTATTAGAATCGATGTCTTTAGGTTTAGAGCAGCGCTTAACGGCACTGCCGATCCGTCTGATCTATGAGTCAGAGATGCCCGCTGAAATGCTCAACTTCTTACAAGTCAGACTTAAACTGTCTGACTATGACAGTGTCATCGCTGGTGGTCGCTATCATAACTTCAAACATTTCTCTGAGTTTCCAAGCCTTAATCGACGTGATTTAATTAATCGCCCACTGCCCGCGATTAAGTGCGCGCATTTCAGCCATTACCCAAACTATTTCGAAGCGATCAAAGCTCGCGACATCTTACTGCATTACCCTTATCACACCTTTAGCCACATCACTGAACTTGTTAGGCAGGCTTCCTTTGACCCGAAGGTAACCTCCATCAAAATAAACGTTTACCGTGTTGCAGAGGGCTCAAAACTCCTCAGCTCGATCATCGATGCGGCGCACAATGGCAAAAAAGTCACTGTGGTTGTCGAGCTGCAGGCCCGCTTTGATGAGCAAGCCAATATTCAATGGACCAAGAAACTTCAAGAAGCAGGTGTAAAAGTCATTCATGGCATCCCTAGTTTGAAGATCCATTCCAAGCTGCTGCTCATCAAACGAAAAGAAGGCAAGCATACAGAGCATTATGCCCATATTGGCACTGGCAACTTTCATGAAGTGACAGCGCGCGTTTATACCGATTTTTCTCTGCTCACTGCGAATGAAGATTTGACTCAAGAGGTGAGGCAAGTCTTTAAGTATATTGAAAATCCTTATCAAAAGTCACAGTTCAAACAACTGATTGTGTCACCGAAGAATACAAGAAAACGTCTGTATCAGTTGATAGATAATGAAATACAAAATGCGATAGAAGGTAAGCCTGCGAGCATCACTCTAAAACTCAACAACTTGGTCGATCGAGAGATCATTGAAAAGCTCTATCAGGCTAGCCAAGCCAATGTAAAAGTGAGAATGGTCATTCGCGGCATGTGCTCTCTTGTCCCTGGCATACCCAACATCAGTGATCATATTGAGATAGTCAGTGTGGTCGATCGTTTCCTCGAACACCCTAGAGTGATGATATTTGGTAATGCTGGAAAGCCGAAAGTCTATATATCTTCTGCTGACTGGATGACACGAAACTTTGATCACCGCATCGAAGTTGCAGCCCCAATTTTAGATCCAAAGATCAAGCAAACCATTATCGATATCACCGAGTTTCATTTCGATGACAGCAACAAAGCTCGAGTACTAAATCAATCGATGAGCAACCCTTACATACAACCACCAGCAAACCCACTTGATTACCCGACGTCACAACTCTCCACTTACCACTATATTAAACGTATGGAGAAACTTGCTCGCAAGAAGTACAAACAAGAGAAGAAATCATGCCGCTAATTGATAACAAACATTCTCGATGTATTGCCGCTATCGACTTGGGTTCGAACAGCTTTCACATGGTGGTTGCCCGGGTATTCGATCAACACCTGCAATTAGTCAGCAGACACAAACAGAAAGTGAGATTAGGTGATGGATTGGATGAACGTAACTTCCTATCTGAAAGCGCTATCGAGCGAGGCCTAGAATGCCTCAAAGTGTTCGCAGAACGACTGGCGGATTTTGAGCTTGATGATGTCAGAGTTGTTGCGACTCATACCCTAAGAAAAGCCAAAAACGCTAAAGACTTCTTAGAGCAAGCCAAACCACTGTTTCCTTTTCCAATAGAGATCATTTCCGGTCAAGAAGAAGCTCGAATAATCTATAACGGTGTAGAACACACTCAAACCGCTTCTGAATCTAAGTTGGTTATTGATATCGGTGGTGGCAGTACCGAACTCGTCGCCGGACAAGGTTTTACCCCCCTAATTATGCGCAGTTTACCGATGGGATGCGTCAACTTCACCCAACGTTTCTTTGCTGACGAAGGGCTAACTTCACAACACTTCTCAGATGCTTATACCGCAGCTACTCGTCTATTGATGCCATTGATTGAAGAATACACAAAAGCCACTTGGGAAATCGCTTTTGGCTCATCAGGGACTGCTAAATCAATAAAAGAGGTACTCATTGGCTTAGGGTTCACCGACGGTCTCATTACGCCCCAACGCCTGTCTTATTTGAAGAATCACTTATGTGAATTTTCATTATCCAACACCTTAAATCTTTCAGGCTTAAGTGATGAGAGAAAGCCTGTGTTTGCTGCTGGCGTCACCATTCTTTCAGCAGCCATGGATACGCTAGACATCAAGGAGTTACATTTTTCTGATGGTGCCCTGAGAGAAGGCGTTCTTTATGACATGGAGGATCGATTTAAAGATATTGATGTTCGAACAAGAACTGCCGAAACGCTCGTCTCTCGATACCATGTAGACGTAACTCATGGCGAGAAAGTGAAAGTACTCGCTCTTGCATTGCTGAAACAAGTGCAACCTCAGGTGACAACTGCGGTCACTAATGAGCTGTATGGGTTGCTTGGTTGGGCTGCATTACTTCATGAGGTAGGACAAAGCATTGCATTCCAAGGCTATCACCGCCATTCGGCTTATCTACTGAAGCACACGACAATGCCAGGATTTAATACTGAGCAACAACGTCTTATATCAACATTGGTTCGCTATCAAAGAAAAGCGCTCAAGCTACAAGATTTGCCGGAACTTTCTCTGTTTACTCAGCAACAAGTCACCCTGCTGGTTCGTATATTGAGACTCGCTATCTTACTCAACCGTCAGCGAAATCAAGCACTGGCCCCAGACGTAACTCTAACGATTGAACAACAGGATAACTGGGAATTGAAAGGATCTAACAGCGATTGGTTGGCCCAAAACCAACTGCTTGATTGTGAACTCAGAGAAGAGCAACAACGTTGGCAAAATGCAGGATGGTCGTTGAAGCTAAAATAACGAACAGTCAAAATAAAAACAGCCTGCGACATCGCAAGCTGTTCATACGTTTCTTATCTAAGTTTATCGTAGCCTCAATTAGAGCCCGACTTTTGCCAACTCTTGCTCTGCGAACTCAGACGGTATTGCTAAATAGCCATCTTTCTCTACAAGTTCTTGTCCTTGCTTTGAGAACACAAAAGTGAGGAACTCTCTCTCAACGGGAGAAAGCGGTTTATCTGGGTGTTTGTTCACGTATACATAAAGAAAGCGTGATAGAGGGTAATCACCACTCAAGATATTCGCTCGAGTCGGCTCTACGTAATCAGAGCCATGCTCAGCAATAGGAATTAACTTAACGCCAGCGACACGATAGCCAATACCTGAGTAACCTATGCCGCTAATTGATGATGCGACCGACTGTACAACCGATGCAGAACCTGGCTGCTCATTGACTCGGTTCTTAAAGTCACCACCACATAATGCGTTTTGTTTGAAATAGCCATAGGTTCCCGAAACAGAATTGCGCCCAAACAACTGGAATCGATGCTTCGCCCAAGGTTGGTCGACGCCTAGATCTTGCCAATCATTGAGCGGTTTAGTCGCACCACAGCGTAATGTCTCTGAAAAGATGCCATCAATCTGAGGAAAGTTGAGCCCCTCAATAGGGTTATCACGGTGCACAAAAAGTCCAATCGCATCGATCGCAACTCGCAGTGCTGTCGGTTTATAACCATGTTCTCTTTCAAATGCCTCTACTTCTCGCAAGCGCATCGGACGACTCATAGGCCCTAGATGAGCTGTGCCTTCGGTTAATGCAGGAGGCGCAGTAGAAGAACCAGATGCTTGGACTTGAGCGTTAACGTTCGGGTAGTAAGATTTAAACTCTTCCATCCATAACGTCGTCATTCCCGCTAAGGTATCTGAACCTACCGATAATAAGCTCCCAGAAATGCCCGGAACCTTAGAGTAATTAGGAAGAGAATTAACACTCTGTTCGGCATGAACAGGGTTAACCAAAGCAAACGCTAATATTGAGATGACTGACAAACGCATCCTGTGTGTCAAACAACTCATGACACTGTCAGTCGATTTGGCAATGTGAAATGGAATCGACTGCCGACCCCCACCTCACTTTGAATTTCTAAATGTGAGTCATGGTGACTAAGCGCATGTTTCACAATCGCCAATCCAAGACCACTACCACCCGTATCACGTGAGCGTGCTTTATCTACACGATAGAAACGCTCTGTGAGTCGATGTAAGTGTTGTGGCTCGATACCGTCTCCGGTGTCTGACACATCTAAACATGCACCTTGACTGGTCTGGTACCAACGCACTTTCACCGTCGCGCCCGGTGGTGTGTATTTCACTGCGTTGTAAACCAGATTCGATATCGCACTTCTCAACTGATCTTCATCAGCGAGAACGCGTAGGCTCTTATCGATATCAAACTCAAGCTTATGCTCTCGATCACCACTTAGGCTTGCCGCTTCTTTTTCAAGAACCTCAAGCATCGCCGGAACGTTCACCACTTCATCGAGCTCATGCATTGGCGCAGCTTCGATTTTTGAAAGTGTTAATAGCTGATTGACCAGACTGTTCATGCGATTCAATTGCTCTGTCATCACACCATGAGCCTTAGGCCACATAGGGCCAACGACCATGTCTGGATCTTCCGTCATTTCAAGGTAACCCTGAAGTACGGTCATTGGAGTACGTAGCTCGTGAGAAACGTTAGCAAAGAAGTTACGACGCATGCCTTCTAGCTGCTTTAGCTGAGTAACATCACGTACAACCATTAGGTGTTCACCTTCGGTATACGGCACGATACGAAGCTCAAGCATGCGCTCTACGTTAAGTGGCGAAGGCATTTCTAACGGTTCTGAAAAGTCTTGTTTATTAAGATACTTGATGAAGTCCGGCGTGCGGATCAAGTTAGAAATCGGTTGTCCTGAGTCGTCTGGCCAGCGAAACCCAAGTAAGTACTGAGCTAGCTTGTTACACCAAACGATATTCCCTTCTCCACGAAATACCACAACGGCATCGGGAAGGGATTCCGCACCGTTTCTGAAACGGCGAATAAGGTTGGTCAGCTCTTTACGTTTGCGACGCTGTCTCTGCTGCATACGATAAATACCGTTGAACAAAGATTCCCAGTTCCCAGAACCTGATGGTGGCGTTAGACGCTTCTCATCCCACAACCATGCGGACAAACGCATTTGATTATGTAGATGCCAGCCGAGCTGCAATACTGTAGCAGCCAGCAGTAACCAAGGTAGGTAGCCGAATATCCATCCAACTAAAACCCAAGGTGCGTAAAAAAAAGCCAGCTCCCAAGCCAGCTTTTTCCAAGTTAACTTTTCAACCATTCAGGACTCCGTAAACTGGGTAGCGAAGCCACACTAAGCCTTTGTAGAAAAACGGTAGCCCGCGCCGCGAACCGTTTGGATTAGCTTGTCGTGACCTGCAGATTCAAGTGCTTTACGCAGGCGTCGAATATGTACGTCAACGGTACGGTCTTCAACGTAAACGTTGGTGCCCCAAACGTTATTCAGCAGTTGCTCTCGGCTGTACACACGCTCTTGGTGTGTCATAAAGAAGTGCAACATTTTGAACTCTGTTGGTCCCATATCAACCGGACCTTCGCTTGCGGTAACGCGGTGAGATACAGGGTCTAACTTAAGGCCTTGCACATCAATCACGTCTTCCAGTGCGGTAGGCGTTACACGGCGAATAACCGCTTTCAGGCGAGCGACAAGCTCTTTTGGTGAAAATGGCTTGGTGATGTAATCATCAGCGCCTACTTCTAAACCACGAACCTTATCTTCTTCTTCGCCACGAGCCGTTAGCATCACCACTGGGATGTTGCGAGTTAACTCTTCACGCTTCATGTGCTTGATAAAGTTTATCCCGCTACCACCAGGTAGCATCCAATCTAGTAATACTAGATCTGGGAAAGGTTCACATAGCTTGTTTACCGCTGTATCGTAATCTTCAGCCTCTACTGCTTGGTAGCCTTTTTGTTCAAGCACGAAACACAGCATCTCACGAATAGGTGCTTCATCTTCAACGACCAGAATCCTTCTCGACATAATTGAATAGCCTTTGTATTTAATCAACGCATTGCATTATCTGAGTTAATTATGACACTTTTGTGACCTTTGAAAACAAATTTTCATATAACTGTCTCAAACATTTCACTTTATAACTTTTGATACAGAGCTAGGGACAAATCGAATTAGATCTCATATCATGAAGCACTTCTAAAAAGGTATGAGAAAAATATATGTGGTTTAAAAATTGCCTAGTCTATCGCTTCAACCGTGATATTGATTTCAACGCAGATCAGCTAGAGAAACAACTTGAAGAATTCCGCTTTACTCCTTGTGGTAGCCAAGACAAACAGAAGTTTGGTTGGGTGCACGCAATGGGTAGACATGGCGATATGATGACGCACGTATCAGAAAACCGCATTCTTATCTGTGCAAAGAAAGAAGAGAAAATGCTACCCGCTTCTGTGATCAAAGAATCACTGAACGCAAAAGTAGAAACGCTTGAGGCAGAGTCTGGCACACCTCTGAAAAAGAAAGAGAAAGACAGCCTAAAAGAAGACATCATCATTGACCTACTTCCTCGTGCATTTAGCCGCAGCAACTTCACTTACGCGCTGATCATGCCAAAAGAAGGTTTCATTGTGGTTGATGCGAGCAGCTACAAAAAAGCAGAAGATGTATTAGCATTGCTACGTAAGACAATGGGTAGCCTGCCCGTAGTGCCAGCTATTCCAGAGCAAGCGATCGAAACGACTCTTACAGAATGGGTGAAATCAGGTGATACGCCTCAAGGCATCACTATGCTTGATGAAGCAGAACTAAAATCTATTCAAGAAGACGGCGGTATTGTTCGAGTTAAGAAACAAGAACTAGAAGCTGATGAGATTAAAAACCACATCGAAGCCAATAAGATGGTGACGAAACTTCTTATCAACTGGCAAGACCGTATTGAATTCATTCTTGCTGAAGATGGCAGCATCAAGCGCCTAAAATTCAGTGATGAGCTCAAAGACGAAAACGACGATATTCCTCGTGAAGATCAAGCTGCGCGTTTTGATGCAGACTTCTCTCTACTTTGTGGTGAGTTCAGTGTTTTCCTTCCAAACCTATTTGAATCATTAGGCGGGTTAACTCAACCTAACGCTTAATCAGTCAAACTATAAGCTCAGGTGCTAACGGTATCTGGGCTTATTTCTCACTAAGTTCTCACTTATATCGGTCTCTCTACCCTCTTGTTAATGTCATTGCTATCTTTAGGGCTATCAACCAAACTCATTTTAGCGTAAAATTTGCGCCCCTTTGATATCACTTGGTGGTATCAACCTGACTTGAGATCAGATTAGAGAACGAAGCAATGACTACACAAAAACCATTTGTACCTGAACTATTATCACCGGCAGGAAGCCTCAAAAACATGCGTTACGCATTCGCCTACGGCGCAGATGCAGTATACGCAGGCCAGCCACGTTACAGCCTTCGCGTTCGTAACAACGAGTTCAATCACGAAAACCTACAAATTGGTATCGATGAAGCTCATGCCCAAGGCAAAAAGTTATATGTTGTATGTAACATTCAGCCGCACAACTCTAAATTAAAAACATTCATTCGCGACCTTAAACCAGTTGTAGATATGGGCCCTGACGCGCTTATCATGTCAGATCCTGGTCTTATCATGATGGTTCGTGAAGCCTTCCCTGAAATGCCAATCCACCTTTCGGTTCAAGCAAACGCAGTAAACTGGGCGACAGTTAAGTTCTGGTCAACCCAAGGCGTTGAGCGTGTAATCCTATCTCGTGAGCTATCGCTTGAAGAGATCGAAGAGATTCGCGAACACTGCCCAGAAACAGAGCTAGAGATCTTTGTTCACGGTGCTCTTTGCATGGCTTACTCAGGCCGTTGCCTGCTTTCTGGTTACATGAACAAACGCGATCCAAACCAAGGTACTTGCACGAACGCTTGCCGCTGGGAATACAAAACAGAAGCAGCGAAAGAAGACGAAAACGGTCAGATCGTTGAAGCTAATCCAACTGGTGTCGCTATTCAAGAAGTTGAAGTTCAAGATGAACGTCCAGACAACACACTAGGTCTTGGTAAACCAACAGACGAAGTGGTTCTGCTTTCTGAATCACACAAGCCAGAAGAGAAAATGGCAGCGTTTGAAGATGAGCATGGTACTTACATCATGAACTCAAAAGACCTTCGTGCAATCCAACACGTTGAGCGCCTAACTAAGATGGGGGTTCACTCTCTCAAAATTGAAGGTCGTACTAAGTCTTTCTACTACTGTGCACGTACTGCTCAGGTTTACCGTAAAGCTATTGACGATGCAGTGGCAGGCAAGCCATTCGATGAAAGCCTAATGGGTACCTTAGAGAGCCTAGCTCACCGTGGTTACACTGAAGGCTTCTTACGTCGCCATACACACGATACATACCAAAACTACGAGTACGGTTACTCTATCTCTGATACTCAACAGTTTGTTGGTGAGTTCACAGGCAAACGCCGTGACGACCTAGCGGAAGTCGAAGTGAAGAACAAGTTTCTAGTAGGCGACAGCTTAGAAATGATGACACCGAAAGGTAACGTTGTTTTCAAACTGGAAGTTATGGAAAACCGTAAATCTGAAGCGGTCGACGATGCGAAAGGTAACGGTCACTTTGTATTTATTCCTGTACCAGCAGATCTAGATCTAGAGTACGGCTTACTGATGCGTAACTTGAGCGAAGGCCAAGATACACGTAACGCATCAGGCAAATAATTTTCACTTAAGCGACTTACTTGAGAAGAAAACAATGGCTCTGTTAATTACTGACAAGTGCATAAACTGCGATATGTGTGATCCTGAATGCCCAAATGGTGCAATCACTATGGGTGACAGTATCTTCGAGATCGATCCAGATTTATGTACAGAGTGTAAAGGTCACTATGAAAAGCCAACATGTCAGTCAGTGTGCCCGATTACAAAATGCATAATCACTGACCCAAACCATATTGAAACTGATGACGAGCTACTCGAGAAGTTTGTTATCATTCAAGGCTTGACCTAAAAAAGAAAGGTTCAACTTAACCATAAGTTGAACCTTTTTTTTATCCTGATTTCTCGATTGGATAAATATTGCAGAAGAGCTCTTTTTCAAATTGATATTCGAGTCGTTCTCGCCAGTTTATTGATTGAGCTATCGGAACAAGATAAAAGTTTTCCCTGCCGGTATCGGTCACAAATGCCATTCCATACTGCATCAATTCGTAATGAACATCATTTACGAAGCTAGGGTCTAAACGCTGTCTGCCTGTCAGTTGGGTAATGTCATCTCTCGAAATAGAAATACCCGAGCTTTCAGCGTTGAATCTATGTCTTAGCCATTCTGAAAATTCCTTTGCACAAATCATAGTCATAGTCTTATCCTTGAATTATCTATCGACGGGTATCAGACTCTGATTTCGTATACTGCATATAAGCCGCATCTTTCACCCCAAAAACACTCTATCCCTGACCAAACCTTGTCAAATTCGTCATCGCCTTTGCTGATATCGTTATTGGTTTTATCAATATCAAACGATGTTCTTAATCTCGTGTTTATAAACTCTAGACAAAAGTGTGATATTTCTCCAGTTTTAGAGTCGAGAAAACCAGTGGCAGTACCACTGTAAAAATCCTCGATGAACAGGATTACTTATTCGATATCAAGGCCAAACACTGACTTGGCATCACTTTAACTTTTTTCTTTTTCTTAGTTTTCGCTACTTTTTTAGGAAGTGGAACTGGAACAGTCTTTGGAGCCCAACTAGCAAGTTCATCTCCACAACCATCACCTTTAGGAGGGCTCGCTTGAGCTATGCAGTTTGAACTGCCTTCAGGACACTTTAAACGAACGTGGAAGTGGGAGTGGTGGCCCCACCAAGGTCTTATTTTGCCTAACCAAGCTCTATCATTAGCGTCAGAGTTTTCTTGTTCACAAAGAGTTTGCTTGATCACTGGATGAACAAAAATACGCACCACTTTTTCATCTTTCGCCGCATAACGAATAACTTGAAAATGATCATCGGTCCAATTCGATTGACGCAATTTGTAGTTGGTAAGATCCACGACGCTCACAGGTTTAGGCACGGCTAACTCATTCTCTGACAACCTCTTACTGGTTAACCTTAGCCATATATCAATATCTAACCCTGTTTGATGACTTGAATGACCTGAAGAAAAGCGCCCTCCTCTGGGAAGAGAAATATCACCAACCAATAAATTAGTATTGAGTATCTCGCTGGTCGTGACTCCCAACCTCTCAATAAACTTTATAGCTTCTGTATGGCCATAGTAGCGCTCTCTTTGAGGGCGAATGATCTGATACCCCAAACCATTAATAGGCAAAGCCTGCGCGCCGTCTAGACAGCCATTGGCATAGCTTCCAATTGATGAGGGTGAATTTTTAGTAGGGTAACTCTCTTTCTCCCACGAAGTTGCTGATAGAGAAAATGAACAAAAGAATACTACCAGTGCAAAAAAGAACCCCATAATAATCCCAAATTACTGACGCTTACTCATTATATTAGTCGCCATTTAGGATTAGGTGCATATCGTATTTAAGTTTTTGGTAGTAGCTAGTGAATTAGATGGGTTAACGCTTTAAAACAGGAAAGGGGAAAACAGAAAAATGTCGCTATTGATGAATGATGAAGCGGAATGGCTGTTTATGCCAAGCTACCTTCTGTAACTTATCAAAATCCAGAAAGCAAAAAGGCTCTAGTCTTTCGACTAGAGCCTTAAATATGGCAGGGGTGGAGAGATTCGAACTCCCAACACGCGGATTTGGAATCCGCTGCTCTGCCAATTGGAGCTACACCCCTATTTTCAGTTTTAAAGAGCTGAAACTCTGAATAAGTGGCGGAGTGGACGGGACTCGAACCCGCGACCCCCGGCGTGACAGGCCGGTATTCTAACCAACTGAACTACCACTCCGCAGTGGAATACTTGTCGTCGCTGACAAGTGTTCAAACTTTTTGTCTTCACTTTTCAAAAAAGTGAAAATAAATTTGGAGCCTGGCGATGTCCTACTCTCACATGGGGAAGCCCCACACTACCATCGGCGCTATTGTGTTTCACTTCTGAGTTCGGCATGGAATCAGGTGGGTCCACAATGCTATGGTCGCCAAGCAAATTTTAAAATTCGGAAAACTGATTTAAAAGTCTCTTCAAACTCATTCAAGGTCTGTCTTTGAGTCCACAAAACCCCTTGGGTGTTGTATGGTTAAGCCTCACGGGCAATTAGTACAGGTTAGCTCAATGCCTCGCAGCACTTACACACCCTGCCTATCAACGTCGTAGTCTACGACAACCCTTTAGGACGCTTATAGCGCCAGGGAAAACTCATCTCAAGGCTCGCTTCCCGCTTAGATGCTTTCAGCGGTTATCGATTCCGAACTTAGCTACCGGGCAATGCCATTGGCATGACAACCCGAACACCAGAGGTTCGTCCACTCCGGTCCTCTCGTACTAGGAGCAGCCCCTTTCAATTTTCCAACGCCCACGGCAGATAGGGACCGAACTGTCTCACGACGTTCTAAACCCAGCTCGCGTACCACTTTAAATGGCGAACAGCCATACCCTTGGGACCGACTTCAGCCCCAGGATGTGATGAGCCGACATCGAGGTGCCAAACACCGCCGTCGATATGAACTCTTGGGCGGTATCAGCCTGTTATCCCCGGAGTACCTTTTATCCGTTGAGCGATGGCCCTTCCATTCAGAACCACCGGATCACTATGACCTGCTTTCGCACCTGCTCGAATTGTCATTCTCGCAGTCAAGCGGGCTTATGCCATTGCACTAACCACACGATGTCCAACCGTGTTTAGCCCACCTTCGTGCTCCTCCGTTACTCTTTGGGAGGAGACCGCCCCAGTCAAACTACCCACCAGGCACTGTCCGTAATCCCGATTCAGGGACCAACGTTAGAACATCAAAACTACAAGGGTGGTATTTCAAGGACGACTCCACCACATCTAGCGACGCGGTTTCAAAGTCTCCCACCTATCCTACACATGTAGGTTCAATGTTCAGTGCCAAGCTGTAGTAAAGGTTCACGGGGTCTTTCCGTCTAGCCGCGGGTACACTGCATCTTCACAGCGATTTCAATTTCACTGAGTCTCGGGTGGAGACAGCGTGGCCATCATTACGCCATTCGTGCAGGTCGGAACTTACCCGACAAGGAATTTCGCTACCTTAGGACCGTTATAGTTACGGCCGCCGTTTACCGGGGCTTCGATCAAGAGCTTCGACCGAAGTCTAACCCCATCAATTAACCTTCCGGCACCGGGCAGGCGTCACACCGTATACGTCATCTTACGATTTTGCACAGTGCTGTGTTTTTAATAAACAGTTGCAGCCACCTGGTATCTGCGACTCTCGTCTGCTCCATCCGCAAGGGACTTCACTGATAAGAGCGTACCTTCTCCCGAAGTTACGGTACCATTTTGCCTAGTTCCTTCACCCGAGTTCTCTCAAGCGCCTTGGTATTCTCTACCCGACCACCTGTGTCGGTTTGGGGTACGATTCCTTACAATCTGAAGCTTAGAGGCTTTTCCTGGAAGCATGGCATCAATGACTTCACTACCGTAGTAGCTCGACATCGTATCTCAGCGTTA